>CAKPAG010000004.1 GCA_934132895.1 uncultured Clostridia bacterium | reverse complement strand
CTCTTAAGTTCACCCTTTTGCTATAGTTTCTAAGTAATTTTTGAAATTTCCACCCCAACTATTGACTTAGAACCATATTTAACATGAACTACTCTTTATTATTTTACTTTAAATTTTCATTAATTGTTTTCCAAACATCACTCGTTTCAAAACCTTTTCTCCAAGTTGTAATACCTGCTAAATTATATTTTTTAACGGTTTCTGTTCTCCTTTTTATAGAAGTGGCATCTTCTATCCACAATTTATATGTAAGTGTCCCCTCTTTATATTCTACGTAATTTTGTCCTGCATTTTCATCATATACTGGAGTTACTTTATATTTAGATAAAAATTCTTGACAATTTTTCATAGTGTATACTTTAGTAGTTGACTTACTTTCTCCATCTTTTAATATCCATAGTCTTGTATAAAATGGTACTCCTAAAATGATTTTATTTGATGGAATCTTTGAATCATTTATTAAAGATTCTATATTTTTTTCTACCCATGATACTTCAGCTATAGAGCCTGCTTCATTAGACCAAGCGCCTCTTTGATCATATCCCATAAGCACTACATAGTCTGCTGCAGCTCCAACTCCTTTTCTATCAATGTATACCACAAAATACATATCTACTGATACTTTTATATTGTTCTCTCTAAATATTGGTACAAGTTCACGTATAAACTGTGTATATACATCTCTATCTTCTGTTTTCATTGCCTCAAAATCAATATTTATTCCATCAACTTTATCTTCTTTAGCTTCTTTTAATAGATTTTTTATAAAGTTTTCTCTGTTATATTCGCTATTTAACATAGCTGATGTATCTCCTGCAGTATAACTTGTTGAATCTATTCCATTTGTAACAATAGGCCAAATTTGATATCCAAGTGATTTAGCTTGTGTATAATATGCACTGGTATATTTTGAAGATATATCTCCACTCGAATTTTTAAGTTCATACCATGTAGGTGAAATAACTGATACCCCATCTATTTTTGATTTTCCAAGTACATCCAAATCACTTCCATATTGCCAAGACATTATTAACTTATCAGTTGCTAAAGTTTCATTATTTTGCTCTTGATTATTTGTAGCATTATTTTCGGGTGATTTTTCTTCATTATTTAATACATCTACATTATTTTTAGAAACATACCCAATAATTCCAGAATCAGTTTTTACTTTATACCATCTATTATGTTTTAAACTATCTACGTATACAGTTAAAGTATTTGAAGTGTTAAGATTTGAAATAACTGCTGACTTTGTAGAAATATCACTATATACATTTACTCTGTTATATTTTACTTTTAAGTCAGAAGTATCTTTTTTATCAATAGAAATTGTATTAGTATCACTATTATACTCTACTTTTATATTGTATACATCTTTTAAAATATTGATATCTACATAAGGTTGTCCATCTACAGATTTTGCTGGATTTTCAATATCTACATATTCCATATTTTTAGACATTTTCTTTTCGTCTATTTTCATTTTCAAAACTTGTGTATCTGTTGTAACTATAACCTTAGTTGCAACTTTATCATAATATATATTCTCATCTATTAATTTTCCTATAGTATCAGTAGAAATATATATACCGTTATTTTCAACAAATGGCTTGTTTTTTGGATCCACGTTATCCCCAAACACAACCAAATTGGATTCTTTGCTATTTATTTTAGATTGATTTGCTTTAGTTGTATAAAAAAGTCCTAATACCACTAAAAAAAGCAAAACAATAATCATACATCTTTTTAATTCTTTAATCATAAAATCAAACCACCTTGCGATATTATTATACAATATATTTTAGCATTTGTGAAGAAAAAAGAAAAATATTTTGTACTTTTACTACAAAATATTATATATCTTTTTTTGTTCTATTTAAATATATTTTTTTAGATACTACTTTTGATCTTTTCCTTTTAAATTCTCTTTCAAAATATTCATAATAAGTTCCAGGTGCAATAAGTCCAGATACCTTTAAAATATCTATTCCAGATGTACCAAGTATTGTATCTGCAAGTAATACACAATTTGTATTTAATACAAAATATGTTTTGAATTTACCGACTTTTAAATTTCCAAAATTTAGCTTCGGTCATATCATAAAGTCTACTTGCATAATCTTTAAATTTTCCTTTTCCCTTAAGTTTACTTTCTGGATACCATATATATGTATTATCATTTTTTACACTTTCTATTTTTTTGTCTATTGCTTGTTTTTGAGCATCTGTTAGTTTAATTCCAAATCCAACAATAGTTTTATTTACTTGAGTATTACAAAATTCTAAATATTTATCTTTGTCACATTCAAAAAGTACTCCATCACCAATTGAAAAACTAAACTTTACGTTTGCTTCATCATATGAGCCATATGAAATTACTTTCCCTTTATAATAAAGGTCAACATGACCAAATGAAGCAAAGAAGCCTTCTTTTAAATGAATTAAGACTTCAATATCTCCTTCTTCATTTTCCTTCTCTATTTCTATCTCTTTTTTGTTTTTATATGGTGCAAAAGCCATATTTATTTCTTTTAATGCTTGTCTTGGTATAAAAGCTGCAATAAATATAGGTAAAGGGATTTTTATCTTCTTCTTGAATTTATTCATTTTTTTTATAGGTATCATACTCTCAATACCTGCTATTATGTATGAACTTGCAAGTAAAATAGAATATATTCCCGCAAGTATATATGTAACATTTTCTCTAAATAATGGAAAAAAGGCCATTATACAGAAAAATATATATGATATTATGCTTCGTATAAGTGGAGCGAATCTCTCATCTATGTCATTTTTTTGATATATAACAAAAACTGCTGTTTTAATTACCGCTTCAATTAAAATATACAAAGTAAAAAGCATCGGAAATATAGCTACAAAAATTCCAGGATAAAAATATATAAGGGCACCACAAGATATATTTATCACTGAATATATAAAATTCATAGTAATTACCTTATCAGTTTTAGATATTATATTTTTTACTGAATTTACTATTCCTATTATAATTAAAATAAGTGACACAGCATATGCTAGTATATCAACAAAATCATTTCTACCAATAATAAGGAGCGTTCCCAAAACTAAAAGTAATCCTCCAAGTATTATGGTAGAAGATGAATCCAAAAATCTCTCTTCTTTATTCATATAATTTCCTTCCTTATACAAGTGCATTATATCAAATTATTTCTCAATTTGCAAGAAAAGAAGCCGTCTAAATATAGACAGCTTCTTTTCTTGATTTTTTAATATAATTATAATAATTATCAATTATTAACTATTATATCAATACTATCACTATTACCGTTATACGTTGCTGTAAGAGTAACTCTTCCTGCTTCAACTCCAATAACTCTTCCATTTTGAATCTTTGCTTTTGAATAATCCGAAAGAGTAAATGTAACTCCACTAGATATATTAAGTATCGAATATGGATTAAAATCTAGTCCGACACTTAAATGTACAGCATCTCTACTTAAAAATCTTATACTTTTATCAGTAGGAGAATTTGTCGGGGCCGGAGAAGGAGTTGGAGAAATTTGAGAATCATCTACTATTATATACACATATCTAGTAATATCCCCACATTTTATTGTAACAATAGCATCACCTTGAGATATAGCTGATATTTTACCATAAGAATCAATTGTAACAACAGAAGTATTATCTACCGAATAATATATTTTTTTATTCGAAGCGTTTGTAGGATATATAGTTATATTATTTTCCAAATAATATGTCTGATTTTTTGTTAATGTCAGCTTGTTATTTGGTAAATCTATATAAATATCACTTACAGTAATATCTTCATAGGATTCATTCCCAACATACACGGTACAATATCTTGTGATATTATTACAAACAATTCTTATCCTTGTTACTCCCTTTTTTATGCCCGTTACAATACCGTCTCTTTTTCCAACTTTTGCTACCGTAGTATCTTCAGAATAGAATTTTAAGCTACTTATATCTGCATTTTCAGGGTATATATATATATTATCATACATATCATACTCTTCATTCTTAAGAATACTAATAGAATTATTTATGAGTGATATGTTTCTCACCTCATAATTATAATCATAACTGCTATTACCTACCGATAAATTAACTACAGTTTGATTATAACCAGAAGATACAATTATCTGCGTAACTCCACTTCTTCTTCCAGTAACTATTCCATTACTTGTAACAGTAGCTACGCTAGTATTGTTTGAGTGATATGTGCTATTATACCCAGCACCATAAATATAGTTTTTAAGATCGAGTGTCTTACCAACTTGTAAATTTAAGTTTACATACCCTCCATTACCGTAATCATAATTATATCCCGAAACTTTTACTGCTACTCTTTTGCTCATCGCATACGTCATAACATTTATATAACAAGTGCCATTACCTCTTGCAATTATTTGTCCTGTTAAATAATTAACATATGCTACATTTGGATCTGTAGATGAAAAATATATACCATTATAGCTTGCTGAACTTGGAGTAATACTAACGTCACTCGAAAGTAAATATTGCTGTCCTACATTTAAGGATAAATTGCTATCTCTTATTGTTATATTTGAAGCCCTATAAGCATTATACCCTTTAACAAAAATAGGAATATACACAGTGTTTAATTCTGAAGTTCCAGTTGAATAATTGCAAGCAATAAAGCCTACTCCCTCATAAATTCCTTTTACACTTATAACATATTTACCTGAATTAGAGGAAGTTCTCGTAATACTTATATTAGAATTAACAGAATTAAATTCTAATTTTCTGTACATATTATTGCATTTAACTTCAACATTTACTGTATTATTAGGCAAAACAGTGTAATACCATTTATCAGGGGTAATCAATAAATTGTTTTGAGAATTATTATTGTTATTATTTGAATTATTATCTTCATCATATACAGTTGTACATTTATATGTTTCATTTATTGACTTAGCAATATTTTGTACAACTAATGCATTTTGACCATTCATCATATTACAAAGTAATCTTATAGATTCAGCTTTTGTAACATAACCTTCCGGATCAAAATTCGATTCTGATTTACCATCAAGTATTCCTCTTTCATAACAATAATCTATATACGGCTTGGACCAATGGTCATACGTATCCTCAAAGTCATGAGCTTCTCTTATAACCTGAGATTCAGGAAGTAGATTTTCATAAAATACTGCAAGTATTTTAGCAACCTCACCTCTTTTTACATAATTTTGCATATACATATATGTTCCATCATCTTCATCGACTCCAGTTAAAACGCCTAACCTAACTAAAATTTCAGCTTCAGATTTAGGTGTACCAGGATCCAAAGAACTTGAATCTTTAAAATTAGTTATAGATGCCCCATTTGATGTTAAAGCTTGCATATTATTTACCTTTAAATAATTTTGATATACTCTTAATGGACCAACAAATATGTTCCATTTTATATTATTTTCAGATAAATCTTCATAAGCTTCAAGACCTAAGTCACTTTGATCTCCACATACCCATTCTGGTACATCATATCTTTTATCATAGCTGGCAGGAGTAAAATTGATTTTTAAACCCGAATTCCAATTATCTCCTGCAACTACTAAAAGTTGAAATACATTTACTATTAAAGCAATAATTAAAGTAAATGATATAACAGTTATTTTTTTCCGTTTCATAATTTTCATTAAAAACATCTCCTTTTAAATAATTATTTATTGGTATATATTTTTTTACACATATATTATATCACAATAGTTATGAAAAAGCAATCGTTTACATAAAAAAACATAGTAAAAGACTCGGAAATTTTTCCGAGTCTTTTCTGGTACATTAGAAATTTAAATTTTTAATGTATCCATTAAGTTGCGGGCAATATGCTCCATTGGGATCTTCCCAAACCTGCTGACCACTTGCATCATAAACATTTATTATTACAGAATCTCTTCCATCTGCTTCATACAGTCCATGAATGTTAAGCTGAGCTATTCCATTTGAATTAGCAATTTTAACATCTACATGAGTATTCATATATTCATCAACTGAATAGAAACCATCATTTGCCTTTACTGAATATCCTGCCGGCAATCCTGTAACAGTAACGTTTAAGCTCTGTGCCACTTCGTTATATGCCCCATATGTTACTTTTACTCCTGCAAGTGTCTGCTGTTTGTTATTGTCTGTTACCTTAACCCTTATTGTAGCAGTCTGATTACCATACCTTGCGATTACCTCATATGCTACCGAATTGGTTGCCTGAACACCATAAACACAATTTCCATTAACAATGTTTATATACTGTGTATACTGAGTAGAATAGCTTACACCTGAAAGTCTTGTAACAAGATGATTATCAAGGTTTTCTGTAGAACCCTTCTGGATAGTTATTTCACTTTCATTAAATGCCAGCGTATCTCCAGACGGTGTCACAGGATCATATCCGCCATTACCAGTTACTGTAACTATAATGCTATCGCTATATCCTTTATACGAAGCTGTGATTGTAGCTGTACCAACACCAACTGCAGTAACTTTACCGTTTCTAACCGTTGCTACATTAAGATTAGATGAACTCCACGATGCTTTGCTTGCCGAATATCCTGATAAATCAGTATATACTCTTATGCTGTACGAATCTCCGACTTTCATAGGACTTAAATCTTCGAGTTCAAATCTGCTTCCATCTCTATTTGATACTTCAAGCCAAAAATATCCAACCGAGTTTACAACATTTCTAAAAGTTTCTGTATCAAATCTTCCTGATTCTTCGCAGAATATACGGTAATAAGTTATTAAAGCATCCTGACTTCTGAATGTATCATCTACTCCAAAAGTCCAGTTTGAATATCCAGACATTATACCTCTTGAGCAAACTGAAAGAATATCCTGATATGCCCAATGCCAATTAGGTACATCATTAAAGTTATATACCTGATAGCTTCCATAAATCTGTACATTCATCAACTGCATTGCACGATTAGTAAATGCCGCATATTCACACCGTCTTAAATTGTTTGAAGGAGCCAAATAAACATATCCATTTTCTTCAATACCTCTTAAAAGTCCGATCTGAACTGCCTGCTGCATTATTTGCAAATCTTCTGCGGAATAATTGCTTGAAACCATGTTATAATCAGCAAACTGCTGAAGATTTGAATATCCATAACCCATATTATATCCGTTATTATAACCATAATTGTAATTTGTATTGTAACCATTGTTATAACCATAGTTATAATTTGTATTGTAGCCATTATTGTTATAGAAAGCCATATAATGCTTTACTGCCTCATATCTGGTTGCTATACCGCTATAATACCTACTCGTTACTGAATAGTTATTTCTCATACTGTTTTCAACATATGAGTCAACATTATACTGATAAGGTCCCTGAATATAACCGTAATTCGTGTTATTATAGCCATAGTTGCCATAATTTGAGTTGTATCCGTAATTGCTATAATCAGCAAATACCTGTACACCTGTAACCATTAACATAACTGCTGCAATTAACATTGCCATTATTTTTTTCATTTTCATTGTTTGTCTTCCTCCTTTATTAGTTAATACTTTTTTGCCCATAGTCTTAGATCTCATTTTGAAATCCCCCTTATATAAAAATTAAAAAATAATATATAAACCTTGCCCTGCAAGAGTAATTAAAGTAATATATATATCTAAAATTGTATAAATTTTTTTATCTATACAATATTAAAAAGATAATTATCAAATGTCATGAAACTTAGTGTAGTTTCATTTATCATTCGTATCTGTATTAATTATAACATATTTTACATAAATAGTCAATATCTTTTTAAATTATTTATGTAATCTCAAACATAAAATAATAGTGATAAATTAATTGTTATATTTATCACTATATTTATCACTATATATATAATTATTCTACCTTGTATCCTATATACTTTTTGTAACATTTCCTACAAACTGATTTATATGATTCGTTTCCACCAATAAAGATCTGTTCACCTTTTACCACTGGTTTTCCATCAATAAATCGCATATTTACAGTAGCCTTTGCTCCACATTCACATATTGTTTTTATTTCCTCAATTTTGTCAGCTCTTTCCATTAAAGATAGTGAACCTTCAAAAAAATTCATTTTAAAATCTGATCTTAGCCCATAGCAAATTACCGGTATATTTAAAAAGTCTACTATATCAGTTAATTCATCTACTTGTTTTTTTGTCAAAAAATTTGCCTCATCAATTAAAACACAATCTGGTCTTTTTTCTAATTTTTTTACGTATTCATATATATTAAATGATCTATTAATAATTACAGCATCTCTTTGAAGTCCTACTCTCGTTGTAATTTTACCTACTCCATATCTATCATCTAAACTTGAAGTAAATATTGCTACAGTTTGTCCTCTTTCTTCATAGTTATATGCTACTTTTAATAAATCAATTGTTTTTCCAGATCCCATTGCTCCATATCTAAAATATAACTTTGCCATTTTAACCTCCCAAATTATACACATATTAACTTTATATATTATATATTAAAAAATGTAAAATAACAATAAATTTATTAACTTTTTATGGCAATCGTATAAAATCTTGTTACTATTCATACTAGGTAAAAGTCAAAGATAAAAATAATCGTGTCAAAACATTGGTATAAGCCGCTTTAAAGCAAATATTGCTAATTTATAAAAAACCACAAAATTGAATTTATTATGTATATTATAGTGCTATTAGATATTAATTTTGCGTTTTCAATTGACTATAGTCTGAATAGTAACAAATTTTTTATATGTATTAATTAATAATCAAGAAATAAGAAAAATAGCTTTATATAAAATTTATTATTGATTTTTAATCATAAATGTTTTTTATGCAAATGCCATATTAACTTTTATATACAATTCACATCTTTGTATATCCATCATATACTATATAATATATATGGAGGTTAAAGTGAAAAAGCGAATAAATATAAAATGTGTTCTAAATAATTCTTTAGAAGAATGTAGTTATTATATTTTTCTTTATTATAATAATAAAGTGATATATCAGGGATATTTAAATTCAAATGATTTTATTACTTTAAGACTTTTAACTTGCAAAAATTACAGGTTAATAGTCTTAACAAACAAGAACATAATACCACACAAATATATTGCTGATATATTTCTAGAAGAAAATACCTGTAAAAATCTTGTGTTTTATTTTCTTAAAAAAGATCCTAATTTGATTTTATCAAATTTTGAATTACTAGATAAACATTATCCTGATTTAAAAATAAAGGAAGGAGAATTAATATTATGGCAATAACTCATAATATTCCTATTACCAATGGTAAAGGAAGCAAAGAAATAGTTGTTGGAAATTATAATGCAACAGCTGATGTTCAAGGATATGATAATTCTACTTTAATGCCAACTGAAGTAAACATTGTAGATGGAGTGACTCAGTATAATTTTACTATTGAGGCTACTGGAACTTTAACTCTACATGTCACAGATGATGGTACCAATATTGGAGTACCTATAAAAGGTGCAACTTTTATACGTTGTGATGCTGATGGAAAGACTTACGGTAATGAGGTAACAAGCAATGTTGATGGGAACGCGGTATTTAACAACGTACCATTTTCAGCAGATGATAATATAACAGTATATTTTAAACAAACTGGATCTGATGGTTCACATACTTTTGACAATACATTAAAAAATACTGTTTTAAACACTCAAACTGCTACTGTGGAAATCGAAAATCCGGAAGCTGCTTTAAGAGAATTTTTAATCACTGACAAAAATTATACTAATTTACCTGTTTCTGATGGAACTCTTACATTAACTGCAAATTAATATATTAATGTTGAAGTTATATACATCTATACTTCAACATTAATTTTAATTATATCCTCTCTTTTTAGGATATATTAATTTTTGGTAACTTTTAATAGTCTTGTTTCATAAATTAATAATAGAGGATGTGAATATATGCAAATACTAAATAGTACTACTGTTGTTGTAACAACAAGTTATGAGCTAAAGACTGCTTTAAGTGAGGACAATGGTTATGTTTATATTTATTTAGGAAATGACATAACTTTAGAAGGTGGGTTTACCATTAATGAAAATAAATCTAATGTTGTTATAGACGGAACTTATTTAAATACCAAACATACCTATACAAACACACTAAGTGAATTAACAGATGTTATTATGGCAAGTCCAACTAATAAAAAAATAATAGTTAAAAATATCGAAATAGAAAGTTCTCATTCACTCGGAGTAATTAGTACTCAAGCTAGTAATTTATATAGTAATGTGAGTGTTGAATATTCCAAAGTAAACTTTAGCGGAATAGAGCTTTCATATAATCCCTACGGAAAAACAATAATATTAGATTCAATAATCGAAATAAGAAAAGTAAATGGAGTTGAACCTCAAAGATTATGTGATTCTTGCAATATTGAAATTGGCGGTAAATCTTTATTAATAAGTAATGAAACTACAAATCCACTTTTTCGTTTCATTGCTAACCTAAATTGTACACTTACTTTTTTATCATATAGTAATATAAATATAACTACAAGTGAAGAAATTATGATTAATTCTAATAAATTAGAATTAAAAGTTTTACACGATGCAGATGTAACTTTAATAACTGGAAATGGATTTGCACCTATCACTACACATGGCGTTTCAAATGTTTTAATTGATGAAAGGGCTAAGTTTACTTTTATAGAAAAAAGTCATCAAAGGATACCAATGTGGAGTATCTATGGAGATTTTATTGTAAACGAAGGAGCAAGTGTTGAAATACTTAACACATATATGAATACACCATCAGATAACTATAATATACATTTTAAAGGAACTAACCAAAAATTAATTTTAAACAATCCAAAAAGTGTAAATATATATACTAAAAATGCTAATGTATTATATACAAACAATCCTTTGGAATTTTCTTTCAAGTTCAGTAGGATAAATATGTGGATAGATGCTGAAGATTTTACAACTGCTTGTACAATAAATGATTTACCGACTTTGGCTTGGTATAAAGATAAATATTTAGCAACAATAAATGGAACTATTACTAATAATACAACAACTATAACCAGCCACAATTTTACTTCTAATGAATTAAGCAATTTACCTGACATAAGTAACTTTTCATTTCAAAGTAGAAAAATTTTTTCGATTGGAAGTTTTAAAGTAAATATTCATCCAATAACAAGTAGTTCAAGTAATATATCAGGACATACAATGGAGTTAGCAAATGTAAAAATAGAATATGGAAACATTAGTACAATAGTTGAAGTGGACTCTGATGGATTATTTGAATATAGTTTACCTTCTACCATACCTGATAACACAGAGATAAAACTAACCACTTGTTTAAGTGGAATTTATGTTACTAGAAAAATAACTACTCCTTTTGAAGGAGAATTAACACTTCTAAAAGTATCTCGGAAATATAACGTTTGATAATAGTTTACTTTCAGGTTCAAGTGTAACATTACCTAAGAAATCTTCAAATACAGTAACTATTGTAGATAGTAGATTAAATAGCAAACCTTGGAAGTTATATATAAACTTTGTAAACCCAATGAAAACAGAAAGTGGTTTAATTTTAATAGATGCATTAATTTTCAATAAATTTAACAATGAAAATGTTATATTAAAATCAACTCCTATCTTAGTATATTCAGGCAGCGACAATGGAGGAAATATAGAAGTTAGTAATATAACGTTTTCAACTGAAAAAGGTCTATTATTAAAATTAGCAGATACAAGTATTTTAAACTTTAAAGAAGAATACTCTACTAAAGTTATTTGGACATTAGAATCATAAAAAGATACTATTTTAAAAACTTTTTAATTTTTAATAAATTAAATATAACAATAGTTTATAAGGGGGAATTTAAATTTATGGCAAGACACACTATTTCAATAACAAATGGAAAAGGTAGTATAGAATTAATTGATGGACAATACTCTGCAACTGCTTTAGTTCAAGGGTATGATGCAACAACATTATATCCTAAAAATGTTACTTTAGTCGAAGGTACAAATAATTATGAATTTAAAATAGCTGCAAATGGTACTTTAACTCTTCATGTTACTGATACTGGTGAAAGCACAGGTAGCGCTGTATTTGGATCTACATTTGTAAGAACTGATGCTTCTGGTACAGTATATGGTGATCCTGTAACAACAGGATCCGATGGTAATGCTGTATTTAATAATGTACCTTTTGCTGAAACAGAAAGTCCAGTAATATATTTTAAACAAACTTCTAGTGATGGTGGTCACACTTTTGAAGCTACAGTTCAACAAGTTACTATGACAGAAAGCACTAAAACCGTAGAAATTAAGAATCCACCTGCTCCTGAACGTACTTTTACCTTAGTAGATGTAAATTTTGTTAATTTACCAATTAGTTCAGGTCAAATAATTCTTCAAGATACTTAAAAACTAATCTTAAGTTTAGATGTGGAGATAATAATTATACACCGGCATAGTGAAGTGAACCCAAAAAGTTAGACACTTTTTGAGTTCACTTCATATAACTTTGGGGGTTCCTTTACGCCAAATATAATATGAGTATATCATTAATTTTTAGAGAAAATTTCAAGTAAAACAAAAAAACTCTACGATATACTCATATACCTTTTTATTTATATTTTTTAACTCTATTTTCCTTTATCAGCTAGTTTAAATACTGCGTTAGTGTATTTTAATAGCTCTTTTTTATTTTTAAAGCCACAAGTTTTGACAAAATAATCATCTATTCTTTAAACATTGTATTTTTTCATTGTTAGCCTCATATCATAAAATGCAATTTTAGCAGTAGTTGGATCATTGCTAATCGTACTTCTTACCTCAAAAGAAGCTGGGGCAAAAATTTGTACCACAGTAGTTCCTGAAAATGTCATGTCTGAAGTTATTCCTTCTTTTAACTCAAACGTTAAGTTATCTATAACAGTTCCTGTTGTTTTATTCAAAAGTAAAAATTTAGCTCCATTAGCCTGAGTTACCCCTGAAATCTTTCCACACAGCATTATCTCATAAATTCCAGTTACTAGAACATCTATATCTGTTAAATTTGGAACTTTAAATATAGGTGTTGCTTCTGGTAATAATATTTTTTCGTTTATTGTTAAAGGCTTGGATTCATTTGTATCATCGTATTCAGCAAATACTATTGCACTAAACGAGGTAGGTCCTCCTCCATTTTCTCCTTTAGGAATATAAAATGTAAGGTTGTGTACCATATTTTCGAAATCATCTAAAACTTGAGCCGGTTCACCAGGTCCAATAGTTTCTGTTTCACCTATTGAAATATGTTCCGTTCTTCCAATTTCCCCAGGTAAGCCTCTTGGACCAACATCACCTTTTTCTCCCTGATCTCCTTTATCTCCTTTTTCGCCTTTTGGTATTTTAAAGTTTAATACTAAATCTTCTTTTGTACCGACATTTGTCACTTCAGCTACCATGTTAGAAGATACTGTTTCAGTATCACCAACACTAATGGTTGATGGACCTTGTATACCTCTTTCTCCCTTTTCACCTTGTGGGCCAACTGGTCCGACTTCTCCCTTTTCTCCTTTTATTCCTTGTAATCCTGTTGCACCAGTAGGTCCTGTAGGGCCTTGTGGTCCTGTAGGGCCTTGTGATCCCGCAGAACCTTGTGGTCCCGCAGGGCCTTGTTCTCCCTTTGGACCAATTATTTTGCAACAACAGTTATGATTATTACAGCAATTATTCATAAACTTCCTCCTTTTTAATATGAAAAATATAATCTCTCTTTCTATTTTATGAATAAAGCTATAAATTTGTTAAAATATAAAAAAAGCGTTAGAATAGATATAGATATTCCAACACTTTTTAACATTATTTTTTATTAGTTTTTTATTTTATTATTTTAAATTAAAGAAAGCATCTTTACCAGCAAATATAGCTGATGATCCTAATTCTTCTTCAATTCTTAGCAATTGGTTGTATTTACATACTCTATCTGTTCTTGATGGAGCACCTGTTTTGATTTGTCCAGCATTTGTTGCTACAACAAGATCGGCAATTGTTGTATCTTCAGTTTCACCTGATCTATGTGATACAACTGCTGTCATACCAGCACGAGATGCCATTTCAATTGCATCTAAAGTTTCTGTAACTGTTCCAATTTGGTTAAGTTTGATAAGAATTGAGTTTGAAACTCCCATATCAATACCTTTTGAAAGTCTTTCTGTATTTGTAACGAATAAATCATCACCAACAAGTTGTATTTTCTTTCCAAGTCTTTCAGTAAGTTTTTTCCAACCTTCCCAATCTTCTTCAGCAAGACCATCTTCAAGTGAAATTATTGGATATTTTTCAGCAAGATTTGCCCAAAATTCAATCATTTCATCGCATGTATACATTTTGTTAGATTTCCAGAAATAATATTTTCCTTCTTCACCTTTTTTCTTAGCTTCATCATACATTTCAGTTGCTGCTGCATCAATAGCAATTTTAAAGTCTTCTCCTGGTTTGTATCCAGCTTTTTCTATTGCTTCAACAATAACTTGTAATGCTTCTTCATCTTCTTTTAAGTTTGGTGCAAAACCACCTTCATCACCAACAGATGTAGCTAAACCTTTAGCTTTTAATACAGATTTTAAATTGTGGAATACTTCTGCACACATTCTTAAACATTCTCTGAAACTTTCAGCTCCTACTGGCATAATCATAAATTCTTGAATGTTTACACTGTTATCTGCATGTTTACCACCATTTAATATATTCATCATTGGAACTGGTAATTTTTTAGCATTAACTCCACCAAAGTAATTGTATAAGCTTACACCTAAAGCTTCAGCTGCTGCTCTTGCAACTGCTAAAGATACTCCAAGTATAGCATTTGCTCCTAATTTTCCTTTATTTGGAGTTCCGTCAAGTGCAATCATAGCTTCATCTATTGCTACTTGATCTAATGCATTCATTCCTTCTATTTCAGGTGCTATTATATCATTAACATTATCAACTGCTGTTAAAGTACCTTTTCCAAGATATCTTGATTTATCTCCATCTCTTAATTCAACAGCTTCAAAAGCTCCTGTTGATGCTCCTGATGGAACAGCTGCACGTCCGATAAATCCTCCTTCAACTTCTACTTCAACTTCTACAGTTGGATTTCCCCTTGAATCTAATATTTCTCTTGCATATATTGATTCGATTTCTAAATATTGTTTCATAAAAAATTCCTCCTTAAAAACAAATCATTTATATATTATTTTCTACTATAAATAAGTAGGAAATAGCTTAATTATTAGTAAATATTATTTATATATTAAAGTGATCTTTCAATTCTTCTTTGAATTCTATCATCAGCTTTTTTCTCAAGAGCTATTCTTCTTTTTTGATACTCTTCTTCTAAAGCTTTTTTTCTTTCTTCTTTAAATAGATTATCTTGCATCTTATCATATTCTTTAATTCTTTCCTGCATTTCATAATCTGAAATAGCAAATTTATCATCTTCGATATAATATTTATACTCAGCGATGTATAGTTTGTCCTCTTCGATATTTTCATCATAATCTTCTATTATACTTTCAGCATCAGTCTTTACATTATATAAATCTATTACTGCATCTGCCATACCAAATATTGCTCTTCTATACTCTAACCAATCAATATTTATATCTTTAGCATTTCTATCTATTATCCTTTTAGATAAATTAATAAAAAGTGCAATAAATCTTTTTATGCTTATCTCATCATTTTCTAACCTATATCTTAAGTCTTCTAGAAGATCAAGCATATCATCTTTAATATTTCCTCTAGCAATTTTTAGCTTTCTATCTTCTTCTTTTTCTTTTTTTATTATTCTTTTTCTTAGCTCTTTCTCTTTTTCTTCTTTAGAAATTCTCTTTAAATGCTTTCCTAGAGCTCCGCAATTTGGACACTTTAATATATTTCCATTTTCATCTCTTTTTATTTTTTTGTTCTCATTTTTATCAAAATCTTTGCTTGTTTCATCTATAATGTATCCACACTTTTCACACAAGAAAATTCCTTTTTGGTACTCTTCTTTTACTTCTTCCTCTTCTTCTTCCTTTTCAGGATGAGTTACAAGATATGTATACCATTCAGAATCTGTATCAAAGTCTGCTCTTGTTTTTCTTTCCTCTGCCATAAACTTCAAACCCCTTAGACTATCTTAGTTCTACTAAAGATTTACCTGTCATTTCTTCAGGTATTTTTTCACTCATCAAAGTAAGTAAAGTTGGAGTTAAATCACAAAGTCTTCCGTTAGTTATACTTTTAATTCTTTCTGATACCACTATCATTGGTACATCAAATGTGGAATGTGATGTTATTGGCTCACCAGTTTTTAGATCAAGCATATATTCACAGTTTCCATGGTCCGCTGTAATGATTGCCTCTCCACCTATTTCTTCTAATTTAGAAATTATTCTTCCAACACATTTATCCACAGCTTCCACAGCTTCAATTGTTTTTTCTATGTTTCCAGTATGTCCTACCATATCACCGTTTGCAAAATTCATGATTATAACATCATATTTTTTAGAATCTATTGCTTCAATTGTTTTATCTGTTACTTCATATGCAGACATTTCAGGTTTTAAATCATAAGTTGCAACCTTTGGAGATGGTACAAGAATCCTATCTTCACCTTCATATTTATCTTCTCTTCCACCATTAAAGAAGAATGTAACATGAGCATATTTTTCTGTTTCAGCTATTCTTAACTGAGTATATCCAAGTTTTGATATATATTCCCCAAAAGTATTTTTTAAATTTTCTGGTTTATATGCTATTTCAACATTTTTTAATACTTCATCATATTTTGTCATAGTAACAAAATATATGTTATTTAATTTTTTTGTTTCAAATTCCGCGAAATCTGGCATAGTAATAGCCTTTGTAAGTTCTCTTGCTCTATCGGGTCTAAAGTTAAAATATACCACACTGTCATTTTCACTGATTTTAGCAACTGGCTCTTGTTCATCATCAACAATTACTATTGGCTTTACAAACTCATCAAATTCTTGTGCTTCATATGATGTTTCTATTGCTTTTTGAACAGTTTTAAAGCTATTTCCTTTTCCATTTACGACTGCATCATAAGCTTTTTCAACTCTATCCCATCTGTTATCTCTATCCATTGCATAATATCTACCAGCAAGAGTTGCAACTTTTCCTACACCAATTTCTTTCATTTTGTTTTCTAATTCTTTTAAATAATCTACTGCAGAAGTTGGAGAAGTATCCCTTCCATCAAGTATTGCATGAACATATACTTTTTCAATATTATTTCTTTTTGCCATTTCTAAAAGAGCATATAAATGATCTATGTGGCTATGTACACCACCATCTGATACAAGACCTAAAAGATGTAATGAGCTGTTATTTTCTTTTACATGATTCATAGCATTTAATAACACTTGATTTTCAAAGAATTTTCCTTCATTTATTTCTTTTGTTATTCTTGTTAATTCTTGATATACAATTCTTCCTGCCCCTATATTTGTATGTCCCACTTCAGAATTTCCCATTTGACCTTCTGGAAGTCCTACTGCCATACCACTAGTTTGCACATAAGTGTTAGGATATTTTTCTACATATCTATCCAAGTTTGGAGTATTTGCCATCTTAAATGCATTTCCTTTTTCTTCATCATTTAACCCTACACCATCTAATATCATTAGTACATATTGTTTATTTTTCATATAGTTTTCCTACTCCTTCTACTGCTATACAGTATTTTTATTATATCACTTTGTATAGCAATTTACAATAGATAAAGTTCTATTTTTTGCCTAATTTTACCTTTTTGTTACATTTTTGTAACAAAGGAAAAGACTTAAGTTACATATACATATTATTTTCCTTATGACAGTATTTATGCAAAGAAAAATAGCATAAATTAGAATTTATACAAAACTAATTTATACTATTATATATTTCTCACTACTTGTTATCATAATTTACAATGGCTACAAAATCTTTTGTAAGAGAGGCCCCTCCTACTAATGCTCCATCTATATCTTCCATATTTAAGATTTCACTTGCATTAGATGGCTTAACACTTCCACCATATTGTATTCTAATACTTTCGGCAGTAGAGTCATTATATAATTTTTTTACTTCTTCTCTTATATATTTGCACATCTCTTCAGCTTGTTCCTTTGTAGCTGTAACTCCTGTACCTATTGCCCAAATTGGTTCATAAGCTATTACTATTTTTTCTTTAACGTCATCTTCAGCAATACCTTGAAGTGCATTTTTTATTTGTAAAGCTACAAATTCATAAAAACTTCCATCTTCTCTTTGGTCTAATGTTTCTCCAACACAAATTATAGGGAAGATATTTTTCTCTAACAATTTTTTAGCTTTTTTATTTACTATTTCATCACTTTCATGGAAATACTTTCTTCTTTCACTATGCCCTATAATACAATATTTTACATCAAGAGCAAGTAACATATCTGCACTTGTTTCACCAGTATATGCTCCTTTATCTTCATAAAATACATTTTGAGCTCCAAGTTTTATATTACTACCATCTATTATATCTGAAACTCTTTCTAAAGATACATTATTAGGGCAGATAACTACATCTACTTCATCAGTATTAACAAGGTCTTTTATTTCACTCACAAAATTGTCAGCTTCAGTAACCGTATAGTTCATTTTCCAATTTCCAGCTATAATTTTCTTTCTCATATTAATTCCTCCCATAAAATTACTAATACTAATTTAAGATAATTTTTCCTTCAAGTTCTTCATCATTTATCCAAGAAGGTTCTATTGACTTACTACTAAATTTAAAATTTAATATTCCTTTATCATCTACGCTAAATTCACCATTCCAAAATGTAGGTCTTTCATAATCTAATTTAGTCCAAGTTTTTTGGCTTAATTCTAACCTTAAATCTTTAATTATATTAGTAAAAGAATCAGGTGAATATGTAGAATTATTCATTATATATATTCCTATTGCACCTTGAATAAAATCATAGTCATCTAAGAACTTATTTTTACTTTCTTCTGTGTTATATTTTTCAAAAAGTTCATTGGAATACTTTTTAGCATTTAAATTAGAATAATCATCTACATTAGCTATATCTTGCTTCTTATTCGCAAAAATTAATATAACTATTAACAGTGCCAAAGCAATTATAGCTAATGCTATAACAAATCTTTTTTTATCTTTTATAACGATTTTTTTACTATCTTTATTAGCTTTTTTTACTTCTTTTTCCATAGTAATACCTTCCTACTCTTTATCTTCTAAAGCTTCAATTCCTGGTAATTTTTTGCCTTCCATAAACTCTAAAGAAGCACCACCACCAGTAGAAACATGTGACATTTTATCTTCAAGTCCTATTTTTTCTACTGCTGCTGCACTATCTCCTCCACCTATTATAGTTACAGCACTAGAGTTTGCCATTGCTGTTGCAATTTCTTTTGTTCCATTTGCAAATTTATCTATTTCAAATACTCCGACTGGACCATTCCATACAACTGTACCAGCAACTTTAATTTCCTCTTTATATAAATCAATTGTTTTTGGTCCAATATCAAGTCCCATATAATCATCTGGTATTTCACTAACACTTGTAACTAAAGTATCTGCATCATTTGTCATTTCAGTAGCTATAACATTGTCTACTGGGAGTAAAATTCTAACATTTTTATCAAGTCCTTTTTTTAATATATCTAAAGCAACTTGAAGTTTATCATCCTCACATAGTGATTTTCCAATTTTTCCACCTTGTGCCTTAACAAAAGTATAAGTCATAGCTCCACCTATTAAAAGAGTATCTACTTTATCAAGTAATGCATTTAATACATCTATTTTGCTTGAAACCTTTGATCCTCCTACAATTGCTACAAGTGGTCTTTTAGGATTGTTTATTCCACCATCTAAAGCATCTATTTCTTTTTTTATTAAAAAGCCACATACTGATGGAAGAAAATGAGTTACTCCTTCTGTAGAAGCGTGTGCCCTATGAGCTGTTCCAAATGCATCATTTACAAAAATTTCAGCATATGAAGCAAGTTTTTTTGCAAATTCAGGATCATTTTTTTCTTCTTCTTCAAACATTCTTGTGTTTTCTAAAAGTACAACATCTCCATCTTTCATATTTGAAATTATATCTTTTGCTTCATCAGAAAATATTTCTTTTATAAATATAACTTGCTTATCTAAAAGTTCTGATAATCTTTTAGATACTTTTTCCAAACTCTTGCCTTGTCCTGTTTTTCCAATATGTGAACAAAGAATAATTTTGGCGTTATGTTCTATCAAATATTTAATAGTTTTTAAAGATTCAACTATTCTTTTATCACTTGTAATCTCTCCTGTTTCTTTATCTAAAGGAACGTTAAAATCACATCTTACAAGTACTTTTTTAGATTTTACATCTATATCTTCAACACTTTTTTTATTTAACATATATTGCCTCCATTTATTAATTTGAAGGCTGACTAAATTACAAAAGCCAGCCTTTTATTCTCATTATAACTATTTATTATCAACTTTATACATATGCTCAATTAAATCAACAACTTTGTTTGAATATCCCCATTCATTATCATACCAAGATACAAGTTTTACAAAATTGTCATTTAAAGCAATTCCTGCTTTAACATCAAATATTGAAGTATGTGGATTGTGTATAAAATCAGAAGAAACTAAATCTTCGTCTGTCCAATCCATTATTCCTTTTAGATTTGTATCACAAGCTTTTTTTACAGCTGCTACAATTTCTTCATATGAAGCACCTTTTTTTAGTCTACAAGTTAAATCAACTACTGAAACATCTAAAGTTGGAACTCTAAATGACATACCAGTAAGTTTTCCATCAAGTTCAGGAATAACTTTACCAACAGCTTTAGCAGCACCTGTAGAAGATGGTATAATGTTACCAGCAGCAGCTCTTCCACCTCTCCAATCTTTATGTGATGGTCCATCAACTGTTTTTTGTGTTGCAGTTGTTGAATGAACTGTTGTCATTAATCCTTCTTCTATACCAAAATTGTCATTTATTACTTTAGCAAGAGGTGCTAAACAGTTTGTAGTACAAGATGCATTTGATACAATTTTCATATCAGATGTGTATTCATCCTCATTTACTCCCATTACAAACATTTTTGCATCCTTTGATGGTGCTGAAATAACAACTTTTTTAGCTCCACCAGTAAAGTGAGCACAAGCTTTATCTGTAGTTGTAAATACACCAGATGACTCAACTATATATTCTGCTCCAGCTTCAGCCCATGGAATTTCGTTTGGATCTTTACAGTTAAATACCTTAACTTCTTTTCCGTTTATAACTAAATTTCCATCTTTAACTTCAATATCTGCATCATATTTACCATGAATAGTATCATATGTAAGCATATATTTCATATAGTCTAAATCAATGAAAGGATCATTGATTGCCACAACGTCTACGTTTTCTCTTTCTAGTGATGCTCTCATCACAAGTCTTCCAATTCTTCCAAATCCATTTATTCCTACTTTTATCATACAAAATACCTCCTTAATGAATTATACTTCTATTTTACAACAATAGTTTCAAGTTTTCAATGTTTTAGACAAAAATTTCCAATAAATTAAAGAAAAAAGAACTTCAAGAATTAACTCTTAAAGTTCAAACTATTATTTTATTCAATTATCATGTTAGAATTAAATTTCATATCAGTATTTAGTTTATTTCCATTTGTAGTAGATTCACCTGGTTTTAATATATCTAAATGTTTTGTAACAAGTTTATATTTTTTGCTATCATTATCTACTTCAAAGACACTAATTGAATTTTCTAAAGTTGGTTCCAAATGTTTAAGTTCAGTTGTAAAATACATATCTTCATCCTTCAAAGTTGTACTTACCTTTTTTATAATTCTAAACATTTCAGCAATATGTTGAACATCTTCTCCAACAAAAACTACTTGTGGTGGGTTATAAAAACCTGCGTCATTTCTTGCAAAATTCTCATAAAAATCAGAATATAATTGTACTTTTTCAGCAAACATATTTTGCCAATCTTCATTTCTTCTTACAACTTCAAATACAAAGTTTAACTCATCAGCACCATTTTTTAAAGTTACCATTCCACCAGTTGGTTTAAATTTTACATTATATTTTTTTGAAAATAATAATATATTTGGGTTAACTTCTTCAAAAGCAGCAACTTTTTGCATATATGCGATTATAATTTGGTTACCAGCTAATTTCCTTTTTACAGCATATGCTGGTTTTGTATTATCTGTTGGTTGCCAAGTTGTAGGAATATTTCTTTGTTTTAATATATATGTTGCAATCTTATCCATAGCATATGCTCTATATGAACTTTTTCCAGATTCACTTTGGAAGAAATAACGAGCTATTACTTTAGATTTTGTTAAATCTTCTAACCACTTTGCTACTTTATTTTGTTTTTTATCTTCTTCAATATCGTTTAATTTTCCTCTTACATCAAGTACTTGTGTTACTTGTCTAGAAGTTACAAAACCAAATTCATTTACAACTTCTAATGCTTTTATATGGTATTCGTTTATATAGCCCATATCCATTTTGAATACTACCTGATTAATTGAGGCAAATCCTTCTTTCCCATCAAAAACTTTTACTTCATTTTCTCTCACCGCAAATGGTGAAACTACAGTTTTTACTTCTTTATCACTTACCATTTAATATACACTCCTTAAATTTTAATTTTGAAATTTAACACCTTTCTTTAAAGTATAGACAATTACCAAAATAACTCTATACTAAAAATAGTATACTACATAATTTCAAACTATGCAATATTTTTTAGAAAAAATTCTTAAAGTTGATATCAAATTTAACTTAAATCTATTATATTTTGATACATTGTAGCTAAAATTGACATAATTTTTAAAAAATGATATAATATAACTATATAATATATTTATTAAATTTTTATAATTTTAAAAACGGAGGAATTTGAAATGAATGATTTCAAAAAAATGGTTGTGGACACAATATGGTTCAAAGTAGTTCTTGGGGCAGTTTCATTACTGAGTATATGCACAATAATCTTTAACATTTCTGAGACTACATTTTCGTTATTTTTGTATGTACCAATATCAATTTTATACTCAAATATGTATAGCAAAAATAACTTAAAAGCTACTAACAAGAAAACTATAATATTAAATACTTGCCTTTATGTACTTTCTTTACCTGGACTTCTTCTATATAAGCTAGTATGTATTGTATTTAATATGATAATAGGCATTGCTAAGGTAACTACTCCTAAATTTAGACCACCTCATATCAAACCACACAGACGGAAAAAATGGTAACATTTTTTATAAGTTCTCTTTAAAAAGGGAACTTATTTTATTGCCCATTATTTTAAATATGCATAATCTCTACATACTTGACAATTCTAATGGAGATTGTAAATCAATTTTTTTTCTGATATAATTATAGTGGAGGTGTAATTTATGAAAGTATTTATGTATAATAAAGAAGAAGCAATAAAGAATAACTGCTATACTGATAAAGATCCTAATACAAAAATTAGAATGGTGATTATATACATATCATTAGCATTTTGCATTGCTTTATTCGGACCCATTTTTTTACTTTTAATAGGATTAGGAGATTTACTAGATTTTCTATGGCCTATTATTTTGGTTGGTGCTATAACTTATATAATATATTGTATATATAACTTAATTAAATGGTTATCAAAATATGAATATGCTAAGCAAACTGCAGTTATAAAAGAAGGTGATAATTATTGGGCGGTAAAGCTAACATTTATTCCAGAAATAGGTAGTGCTGTAAATATAAATACATCCACTTCTATCTTATCTTCTGTTGACAACGTAGATAAATTAGAAATAAATAAAAAATTACAAGAAGAATTAAATAAAAATAGAGAAATTGCTGATGTTTATATAAAAGTATTTAATGAAGCAAGAAAAGAAAATGCACCGTTTATAAAAGACATTGATAAAAACTTTAATAAAATATATAACGGTAATTGTTCTATTGTCAGATTAATAAATGTAAGATTAAAAAAAGAAACAAAAGATTCATATATTTACTATTATGAAGATGAAAATGGAAAAGGTAAAACAATAGAATTTATCAAGGCATATCCTGACTTAAAAGAAGAAATTAAATAAAAAATCATTTTTTATGTTATAATGTAATTAATTAAAGATGTGTTAGTGCTAATTATTTAATAATATTTGTACTATCACTTTTTTAATTTAAAAATGCAGAAAATACTTAACAAAAGTCATCTTGACTTTTCATAAAATTGTGATATAATACTTAAAAATATTTATATATCAAACTTTAATTAAAGGAGGAAATTATATTATGGCTAAAATTTGTCCAAAATGTGGATGTACTGCTACAGAAATGTATAATTCAATGGTAAAACGTAATTTCAGTTGTACCGTTTGTGATTGGAAAAGTACAGATGATGATACGATTGATATATCGTATAAAGACGAAAAGACAGCTCCACTTTCAAATTTATTTCCACACAAATTCAAAATTGGGGGTAAAAATGATAACCTAACTTGTCTTTCTATGGAAAGTTTTATTCAATCTCTACGTGAGCCAGATATTCTTATACAAGAAAAAATATATTCTGAATACTCTGGCATGATGGCATATAAAATGAGGCGTATGCTTAGAGATTGGAGGAAAACTCAAACTGTTTTTTGGCTTGGTAAGGAAATAAAAAGAGAGGCTCTCGATTATACAGATTTAATCACTATGGCTTATGATAAGCTTTTTGAACAAAATATTTTATTTAGGGAATTTTTAAAAAGAACTAAAGATAAGTATCTTGTTCATAACATTGGCTGTCACGATAAAAAAGAAACTTTGCTAACTGAAGAGGAATATATATCCCAACTTCTTCGTTTACGAAAAAAGTTTTAATGTAAAACTTAAACCAGTATGTTTTTTGGCATACTGGTTTATTTGTTATATTATCTGCTATTAGAACTTGTTGAAGTATTAAATGTAACTGTTGTGTCACTTGCTAAAGTTAATTCTACTTCTTGTTCTTTTGAAGCACGAACTATTTTTAGTTTTATCTTATCACCAATTTTTTTAGTATTTTTGTACTCATTAAGTTGCTCCATAGTTTTTATTTCCTTATCATCTACTCCTATAATTATATCACCTTTTTGAAGTCCTGCTTGTGATGCTGGGGAATTAGAAGCTACTTGAGCTATATATATTCCTTCTTGTAAATTATTTCTTTTAGCTGTAGTACTATCTAGATCTATTCCTGATATACCAATTAAAGGTCTTTCAATTTGTCCTTTTGACATTAATTCGTCTATTATTGTTATTGCATCATCAGTTGGAATTGCGAACCCTAGACCTTCTACTTCTGTTGCACCAATTTTTACAGTATTTATTCCTATTACTTCTCCTTTAGAATTTACCAAAGCGCCTCCACTGTTTCCAGGGTTTATTGCTGCATCAGTTTGTATTAGTTTATATGTTCTTCCATCAGTTGTAATTTTTCTGTTTAAAGCTGAAACATATCCAACAGTTACACTTCCTGCAAACTCTTGACCTAAAGGGTTACCAATTGCTACTGCTAATTCACCTACTTTTAAGTCTGATGATTTACCTATTTTAGCTGCTGTAAGTCCTGTTTTTTCTATTTTTATAACTGCTAAGTCTGTTGTTTTATCTCCACCTATAATTTTAGCATCTACCTCTTCTTCACTATTTGCAAAAGTTACAACAACTTTAGCGGTAGAATTATTTATAGCAGATTCTATTACATGATAGTTTGTTATAATATATCCATCTTCTTTGTATATAATTCCAGAACCTTCTTCATCAGCTTCTGAAAGTGAACCAAACATATTTTGAGAAACATAATTTACTTTTACCCCAACAATTGATGGTCCAACATTTTCAGCAATAGCTACAACTGGGTTTTCTACACTACTTATCTCATATGATTTTGTAGTTCCATTAGAATTTGTACCAGTTAGATTTTCAATCTTCTTATCTAAAGCTACATATGTAAAAAGACTTCCTATCAAACCTCCAATTACGGCTATAACTAATACTATTAATATTTTTGGTGTAGATTTTTTTTCACTAAACATTATTTTTTCTTCCATTTTCATAACCTCCCTAATTTTTATTTAAATAATATATTTGTTTTACCTTTTAATTTTTACCAGCAGCTACTGCAGTAGAAAAAGCTATTTGTAAATTATATCCTCCAGTGTATGCATCTATGTCCAATATTTCTCCGACAAAAGTATAACCCGCTTATTTTTTTAGATTCCATAGTTTTAGGATTTATTTCTTTTACATTTATTCCACCGCAAGTAATTATAGCTAATTCTAAAGGCATTAAATCTGATATATTAACCCTTAAATTTTTAATACATTCAGTTAATCTTTTTCTTTCCTCTTTAGTTATTTGATTTACTTTTTTGTTTTCATCTATGGCTGAATTCTTAATTATTACTGGAATTAGCTTTTGTGGTAACAAATCATTTAAACTGTTTTTAAACTCCTTATTTGTATATTTTTCAAAATCTCTACATATTCTTTTGTCTAATACTTCAAAAGAAAGAGCTGGCTTTAAATCAATTATAGCAAATATTTTACCTAACTTTAATTTTTCTTTTAAGTTATCTATCCTATTTAAAACACTACTTGAACTAAGTACAACTGGTCCCGTCAGTCCAAAATGTGCAAACATAAGCTCTCCAAAATCTTCATAAATTGTTTTGTTTTCATCTATTAATTTAAAAGATACATTTTTCAAAGATAGTCCTTGTAACTCTTTTACTTCTTTATCATTACTTCTAAGTGGTACAAGCCCAGGTGTTATATCTACAATATCTATTCCTAGTTTTTTAGCTAACTTGTAACCATCTCCCACACTTCCTGTTTTAGGAAAGCTTTTTCCTCCAGTTGCAATTATACATTTATCGCATTCTAGATTTTTCCCATTTTCAAGTTTTATCCCTGTAACTATATTATTGCAAGTTAAAACTTCTTTAATACTAGTATTTAATAAAATGTTAACTTTTTGTTTTTTTAGTTCTTTTTCTAAAGCTTTTACTATGTCTAAAGCACTGTCTGAAACTGGAAATATTCTTCCGCCTCTTTCCACTTTTGTCTTTACTCCATGACTTTCAAAGAAACTTACTACATCTTTATTAGTAAAATTATTAAATGAACTGTACATGAATTTATAGTTTTTTACAATGTTTCTTTTAAAATCTTCTAAATCTCCATCAAAGGTTAAATTACATCTACCTTTTCCAGTTATTTTTATTTTGTTTCCAAGTGAAGACGTCTTTTCTATTAAAGTAACTTCATTATTTTCTCTTGCTGCGGTTATAGCTGCCATCATTCCGTGCAGCTCCACCTCCAACTACTATTACTTTCACTACTATTTTTCCTCCAACATTTTATCTACCGCAATACATATAGCAAGTTTTGCTGATTCATATGTAAGGCCACCTTGCATATATGCAACATATGGTTCTCTTATAGGGCTATCTGCTGAAAGTTCAATAGAGGCTCCATCGATAAATGTTCCTGCTGCCATTATAACTTGATCTTCATATCCTGGCATATCCCATGGCATTGGAGTAACATGACTATCTACTGGAGATGCAGACTGTATACCTTGAATAAATTTTATTAATTTTTCTTTTTCATTTAATTTTATAGCCTGAATTATATCACTTCTTTTTTCGTCATATTTAGGATATACTTCAAAACCTAAATTGCCTAACAAATTAGCTGCAAATACCGCAGACTTTAATGCATTCTTTACAACAGATGGAGCTAAGAATAATCCTTGTAATATGTTCCTGTTTTGATCTAAAGTTGCTCCACACTCTTTCCCAATACCTGGACAAGTTAAAGTTTCAGCACACAATTTAATTAAATTTTCTTTTCCAGCAATATATGCACCTGTTTCACAAAGTCCACCGCCAATATTTTTAATTAAACTACCACATACTATATCTGCCCCTACATCTGTTGGTTCCTTTTCTTCCACAAATTCTCCATAACAGTTATCTACCATGATTATAACATCTTTATCTATCATTCTTATCTTTGTTATTATTTTTTCAATATCTGCTATATATAGCGATTTTCTTAAAGCGTATCCTTTTGATCTTTGAATATGTATTAGTTTTACTTTGTTATGTTTTAAATATTCAAGTATTTTTTCTTCATCAAAATTCCCATCCTCTAGAAGTTCTATTTCATCATATTTTACTCCATAGTTTTTAAGAGATAAGGAATTCTCCTTTATTCCTATTACTTCACAAAGCGTATCATAAGGTCTACCTGATATTGCAAGCATTGTATCATTTGGCATAAGTAATGCTTTAAGAGCTGTTGCAATTGCATGTGTTCCATTTACAAACTGTACCCTTACTAAACTATCTTCCGTATTAAATATTTCAGCATATATTTTTTCTATTACCTCACGCCCAGGATCATCGTACCCATATCCTGTTGTTTTACCGAAATGCATAGCAGAAAGATTATACTTCTTAAATGCACTCATAACTTTTGCTGTATTATACATTGCCTTTTTATCAATATCTTTAAATATTTCTTTTATATTTTCTTCAGAATTTAAAGTTTCTTTAATCACATTATCTGATATATTAAAAAAGTTTTTTACTTCTTCCATTTTTTATCACCACGTACATTATACCATAATGATTATTCATTGTGAACATAATCAAGCCAATTTCACTAAATTTTCACTGATATTACATATCTTTTTCCTTACTTTTAATATGGTAATTTTTTGGTTTTGTGTTGTTTTAAATACAATAGAAAATTTTCATATATTAATTTATTCTACTATATTGTACAATATTTAAGGGGTATATTTTATGGCCATAAATTTAGATTATAAAAAAGATAGAGTAAAAGCTAGCTATAAATCTATATATTTGAAAGATGACCTAATAGAAAAGATAGAAAGTATTGCACGAGAAAATAATTCTTCTTTTAATAATATCGTAGTAAATATGCTCGAATATTGTGTAAAAGAAAGATCAAATTAATTAGATTTTAGATTGATGAAAATTTCTATTTAATTTGATTGTTTTATTAAATATATTAGATTATTATTATTTTATAGCTATCAAACAAAAAAGAAAAACTGAAATAGTAAATAAAAGTACCATTTCAGTTTTTCTTTTTATATGTTTTTGTTTAATATATAGCTTCCTTTAAATTCAGATTTTAAAATATCCATATGCACATCATCATAATATTTTCCATTTAAGAAGTACGCCTCTCTTCTTCTACCAAATTCTTTAAAGCCTACACTTTTATAGCATTTTATTGCTCCTTCATTAAATGAAAATACATTTAACATTACATTATTTAAGTTTAAATAATTAAAGGCATAATCAAGTACTAAATTTATTGCTTCTTTACCGATTCCTAAGCCTCTTTTTTCTTCATTTCCTATAAATATACCGAGTGTAGCTGTTCTACGAATGAAATTCACATTGTTCAAGCCACAATTTCCTAGAAGTTTATTTTCATTTAAACTTACAATTGCAAAAGGATAATTATTTGACTTTGAACTTGATTCAAGCCATTCTTTTTCAGAAGAAATTGTGGCAACATTTGCACTAGAACCTATTCCATCTGATACTTTAAAATCATTTAACCATTCAACATATTGTTCATAATCTTCTGTACTAAGTGGAGATAAGTATATTCTTTCTCCAACTAATTTTTTAAAATATTTCATAATAATTTTCCTCCTTTTTTATTAAACAAGTATTTATATATTTATTTACAGTATTATACCATAATTTTCTCAAAAGTAAAGAAAAATATCTTATGCAATATAATTTAAGCACAAGATATTTTTTAAAATTTATTCTTCTTCGTTATCAAGTTCTTGTTGTTGGCTTACAAATCTATCAAATACTGCCTTACCTATTTCTTCATCAGTAACAGTATCGTAAACTTCTTCACCATCTTCTTGTTTTATTTCAAGAATTACAACTTCTACATCTTCTTTTTCTTCATCAGTTGCTTCTGAAACGATTAAATATTCTTTTTCATCGTCCATTACAACTACATCAAGTATTTCAAATTGAACATCTTGACCGTCTTCATCTGTAAGTGTTATTACAGGACTAAAATCATCTGGAAGTTCCATGTCATGTCCATGATCATGTCCACATCCTGCACAACTAGCACATCCAGCTGCGCAACCATTTAATTCTTCTTTATCCATTTTTTATTCCTCCTAATCTTTAGTAGTTACATTATACACTAGAATATGTATTTTGTATATATTTTTTCCTTAAATTTATTTATTATTCGAAATTTTTAAAAGATATCCCTCTAAAATATATGTTGCTGCTAGTTTATCAGCATACGTATTTTTATTTTTTTGAGATATATTAAGTTCTCTCATTGTTTTATATGCTGAAACAGTAGTAAGTCTTTCATCCCATTTATATACATTTGGAACAATCCCCTCTAATACTGGGATAAATGTATCTACTTTTTTAGCTTTTTCTGATAAGGTTCCATCCATATTTTTAGGATATCCTATTACTATAGTATCTACATCATAATCACTAACCACCTTTTTTATTCCAGAAATAAATTTCTTATCACTTTTATTTATAACTAAAGTATCTATTCCTTGAGCTGTTATATGTAATACATCAGAAACAGCTAAACCTACTCTTACATCACCATAATCTATTGCAAGTATTCTTTTCATAAGTTATATTCCTAAGTATTTTTTAATCATTTCTTGTAAAAGATCATCTCTTTCAATTTTGCAGATTAAAGCTCTAGCATTTTGATGAGATGTAATGTAAGTTGGGTCACCAGATAGTATATACCCTATAATTTGACTTACAGGTTCATATCCTTTATCTTTTAATGCAGCAACTACTTGTTCCATTATCTCTCTTACTCTTTTTGATTCATCTTTTTGTGGTGTAAATACTGTTGTATTTTGATCCATAAAAAATCACTCCTTTACTATATATAATATATTTTTAATTAATTTAATATACATTAAATTTATATTAAATTATTTTTATTGTATTTGATGCTTTCATCCAATCAATATATGACATTGTTTTTTGTATTTCTTTTTCAATGTTATTCTGTTTTCTTAAAGTATGTATAAGTATTTGAGTATCTATTGATACCTTTTCATCATCAACATACTCGTATATATTTTTATATTTTGATAATAATAATTCTACTTTTGGTTGTACTGCCTCAGCATTTGAATCTTTGACAAATACTATAAATCTTAAGCCGCTATATCTTATGTATATATTGTCTTCTCCTAGTATATCTTTAGTAGTATTAGCAAGTTTTACAAGTAAAAGATTACCAACATTTCTATTATATATATCATTTATATTAGGTAAATTTGAAAGTTTAACAACTACCATTGCAGATGTATTATATGAAGCTAAAACTTTTCTTACATTAGTATATAGATATACATTATTATAAAATGAAGTTTGAGTATCAATAACATTTGCTGATTCTATTGTATTTTGAAATTCAACATTCTCAACAAAATTAGAAATGTTTTTACTAAGTTCTATTAAATCTTCATCTATTATTTCACTTAAAACATTTGCTTTCTTACACTCCAATAACACAAATCCTAAGAAATTATTTTCAAAGCAAAGTGGTAATAGTATTGCTGTTTTTATATTTCTTTCAATAGCACTTTTATATAACAATGTTTTATCGTTATCTACTGTAAGATATTTAACACTCCTTTTTAAAATTGCATATTTAAAATTTGCATCCTCAACTATATCTTTTATAGAATCTCTATATGTTTCATCTATATTACTTGCTTTAATTTCAAAATTATTCCCATCATATAAACATATTGTAGAATAATCTACTTTCAATCTAGTTTTTAAAATATTATTAAATTTTTCTAATTTTTCTATTGCCTTAATATCTAGGCTTGTTATTTTAAGCATTTCTTGTGACAAATAATTTAATAATACATTAGAATCACTTGAAACTTTTTTTAATTTCTTTTTATAATCATAATCAATAGCCAATACCATAATAACTAGTACTATTATTATTAAAAATAATATGCATATTGAATAATTCAATTTTTTTATCCCCTTTTCTTATGTTCGTTATATTCTTTACTATTTTCTAAATATTCCTCTTCTTGAACCTTGGCTAGAATAAGTATTATTAGTACCTACATTAACTCTACCAGATACAGGATATATAGAATTTATAATTTTTTCTAAATTTTGTTTAAAGTCATCTGAGAAAGTAGCAAATTTATTTGAATATTTATATACCATTTCAACATACTTTCTATAGTTATCAATATCAAAAGGTAAAATGTAATATGGAATTGAAGATGAATTGAATAACTCATCATACATTTTTAAATCATAACTTGTGTATGTAGCAATTCCATCTAAAATATCTTTTGCAGTAAGTACACATTTAACATGCTTGTTAATTATTACCCTTAGCTTTTGCATAGAAATACCCTTTGATTTTAGGTTCCTTAAAAACATAGTAAGTTGATTAATGTTTAATATATCCATATCTTGAACAATATATATTTCTTGACATTGTCTAAAATAATCTACAGGTGTTGTAAAGTCTGTATCTATTAAAACTGCGTTGTTATTTTGAAGTACAGTTTCCATTACTACACTAGAGTTGTATGTTTTTCTATCTTCACCTGGCATTCCAGTATATATGCTTAGTTTATCATATACCAAAGGTTCATTTAGTCCATTTGAAGCATATTTTAAACTCTCAGCTGCTATATGTCTTTTTCCTTCACTATCATAAGTATAAATAGTATATGTATCTCTTTTTCTAGTTAAATCAACTATTGCTGTTTTTACCTTATTACGTGCAAGATACGTTCCTATTGCGTTTATACAAAATGTAGTTCCAACCTTTGGTGCTCCCACAAAACAAACTGTTTTCTTATAATCTTTAGGTACCTCATATACATTTCTTAGTACTTCTTTTTCAACCACTTGAGTAACAACTCTTTCTTGAGGAACTTGTTGTACTACTATTCTTTCAGCCATATTAGAATCTTTTTTGATTTGAACTGCATTTGCATCTCTATCTTTTGATAATATTTCCTTTGGTTTACGTTCACCTGCTTGAGGTTCCATTACTTGAACAGAATAATTATCCGGAAGCATCATAATGTTTTTATACTTTTCACTGTTCATAGCAAGATATTGTTTAACGTCAACAGGTAAGAAATTGCATATTACTCTTAATTGTTCGTTTGTATATTGAGTAGAAATTCTATCAAATATTTCATTATATTTATCTGTATTTCCATTTTGATTTTTATAATAAGATATTATTCTTTGAATTTCAATTTCTGATACTTCAGCGCTTTTATATACATTTTCCCCTACAACATCTTCGTAATATTTTTTTACATCTTTTTTCAAAAGTGGTTTATGAATTGCTTCACAAACTTTTCCTTTTGTTCTATCTTGACCTGTAAGAACGGTATACATTCCTAAGTTAAATAATTTAGAAAGATATTCATCACCGTGTTTTCTTCTATCAGATGCAATATATACAATGCTTTTAGCATCATAAACATCTGTCATATTGTCAATATTTTTAAAAAGATAGTCATCTATTTGTGCATAATTAGTTGTCGGAAATTTTTCAAGCTCTTCTAAAAGAACTGCTCTATCATATCCGCCATTTGCTAATTCCTGTATAAATTGTTTAAAATAATATACATTTTTATATTCTAACTTTTCATTATATTTTTCGTTATAAAAAGACACTATACCTTTTACAGTATCATCATTATTTATTCCAAAAAGAACCTTCATATGTTTTTTACCTCTTCTTCCCTCTACGTAAATCTACTTAACGGTTAAAAATGCATAAACAAGTGGTAAACATTGCAATATTACCATAAATATTGCTATTCCCACTATCAACCTTTGACCTATTATTTTACTTTCTAATATCTCAGAACCTGCAACATAAAATTGGTACAGTGCATAAATGAATATTAAAGTTACAACTGGCCAAGAATATTTTTGTAAAAATATTAAAATATTCATTGTTGAATCCATTATTTTATCATTTGTAGTTATATCTACTGCTGCAAAAGTAAAATTACTAACTACTGCAGCTATTATTGCAATAACTACTGCGGTTATTGTTATTTTTTTGTAAACCATAATAATTTCCTCTCTAATTTTCTTTAATTATACTAATATACTATATATTTTACTATAAACTAAATCAAATAGCAATAACTAAATACATAAAATTTTAAATTTTTATTTCTTTTTTAAAATTTTGAGTTACTGTTTATAATTAAATTAAAAACGCAAGAAAGACTAAGATATATTATCTAAGCTCCCTTACGTTATTTTTTTTATTTTTATACCTTTTTTAAAATACATAATTTATTTATAATATACTTCTTGATTTGCCTTTTTGATTTTTATTATCAATACTTGCTTTTGTTTAATGCTTTTTCTGTTATTACATATATTTTTAGTTAAAGTTAATAACTTTTTACAAAATCTTATTGGTCCTAAGTTAAAATGTCCTCCACAACTTTCACATATCACTACCAATTTTTTATAAAATTAAAAAGTTGTACTCAAATAAAGATATGCGTAATTATCGATGCGACTAAGTCCCATTGACATATTGCTAAAGAAAGGGATCCAAGCATAGCTGTTATCCCCCAGTGAAGAAGACCAACAATACCCCGGCAAACCTTTTTTTATATAATTATCTGATGTAATACTTAAATTACACAAAAATGCTGCCCATTCTCCTTTCGATGGTACATACCATCCTTTATCTACCTCTTCTTTTATTACTCCCCACATATCTGGCTGTTGTCCAGCATCTTTTCCACCATATTCACTGTTACTCCATTTTTTTATCATAGTTTGTGTATTTTCTTTTCCTGTTCCAAATTCTGTTAATGTCAGCTTTCTCCAATCAACTATTCCTTTTTCACATGCACCCTTATACCAATAGAAAGTCGTTGATGTTTCTGTATAAAAACTATTTAATGTCATTACATAAAATCTTTCTTTTCCTATTGAGCTATCTACCACACTTATTACTTCTTTTTCGTCGTCTGAAAATACTCCTTTATAACTTCCACTCACATAATAATCTTTTGTTTCTTCTTCTTTTTCATATGAGAATGTTACAGTACTGTCGCCCCACTGACCACTTACAGTTTCTGCTAAGTCTGCATAGATTACTCCATCTACTTTTCCATCTCCATTTATGTCTGCATAACTTCCAACTTTTGAATCAGTTTTATTTATTAATCTTACTACTCCCAACTCATCTGCTAATATTGTTTCATTTGCTGTTAAATTATTTTCACTTTTTATGTATAATCCTCCATATTTTACTGTAAAATCGCCTTGATATTTACTTGCTGATTGTAACTGTGATATTGTTATTGGTGTTCCGTCTAAATTATTATAGTTCTCTCCATTATTTTTAGCGTAGTTACTTGATTTTAATAAATCTAGTTCTTCTTGCATTGTTTTTACGTCATTTTTAAATTCTGCTTCTTTTGCATTTTCAATTGGATTGTTATTTACAATTGATAATATTACTGCTACTGCCAATATTATAATTACAATTATTGTTATTACTAACACTATTAATGATATCCCACTTTTTTCACTAGTTTTTCTAGTTTTCATAGTTTTTTCTCTCCTTTTAATTTTGATTTTTTGTATATTTTTATTATCTTCAAAATTCTTATATATATAGTTTAAATTATATATCAAAATTAAATTTCTTGCAACAGCTTTACTGTAATTTTAGGGCTGAAATATCTTTAATAAATATACTATAAAAAATAACGCAATAATCACTAAGATGCATCTTCCAAGTTTTCTGAGTTATTTTTAATTTAGTTCAAATTTACTATATAATTTACTCAAAGTTTTCTACTTAACTTTATAACAATTATCCATAACAATGCAAGAAATCTTCTATTTTCTTGCATTCTTCCTTAGTTGGAATGCGTATGTTTTTTAAAGTGTACTCCATACCAAGTTCTTTCCACTTATATACACCAAGCTCATGGTAAGGAAGTACTTCAATTTTTTCTACACTTTTTAATTTTTTTATAAATTCTTTATATCTTTCAAACGAATCATCTTTATCTGTAATTCCAGGTATATAAACTATTCTAACCCACATTGGAACTTTTTTTACATTTGATATATATTTTGCCATTTCAAGGATTTTAGTATTTTCAAAACCAACTAATTTTTTATGCTCTTCATTATCAATGTGTTTTATATCAAAAAGTACTAAATCAACATATTTAAGAAGTTCATCTAATCCCTTTTCATCAGTATCAAAGTTTCCTGCAGTATCCAAAGCTATGTTTATATCGTATTTTTTCAATGTTTTAAAAAGTTCTATTAGAAACTCTATTTGAAGTAATGGTTCTCCTCCTGAAATAGTGACTCCACCATTTGAATTCTTAATATATGGTAATGCTTTCAATATGTTTTTAGCAATTTCTTGAGAATCAATCAGCTTTCCACTAGTTGTACTCCATGTATCTACATTGTGGCAAAATCTGCATCTTAAATTACACCCTTGCATAAATACAACATATCTTATTCCAGGTCCATCTACTTTACTAAAACTCACCTCTGAGTGTATTCTTCCAAGCATATATTCTCCTCTTTACTTTTTGTTATTACTTATTATTTTTTATTTAATATATTGTTACTATATTATCTTTTTTTGTATCTTTTTCAGAATCTTTATTCTTATCTACATTGTTTTGGCTATCTTTTGTATCTTTTTCTTTACTTTCATCTGTAGTTTTTTCAGTTTCTTTTTCAATTACTTCTTCGTCATGAAAGTTTTTAACATCATAATCATAGTCATTTCCTTTATTAACGTAATTCTCATTAATATCATAATTTGTATCGTCTTCTACAAATTCATCTTTTTTCTCTTCGTTTTCCTTCTTAGTTGATGGAGTACATAAAGAAGAAATAATAAATGTAAATAAAAATACTACAAAAAATGAAATCACTGCTATTATGCAAATAACTTTCTTTTTTTGCTTTTCACTTAATGCTTCAAATCTTTCCTTTAAACTCTTTTTCTCCTTATTTTTATCCACATACTCTTCTTTTATATTGTGTGTATTATTATCTATAATATCATGATATAAACGTTCTTCTTCTAATCTTTTTTCTTCTTGTTCTTTAAATAGAAGTTCATTATCATAAATAGCTCTTTTTTCTTTATCACTTAAAACTTCATAGGCTTCATTAATCTTTCTCATTCTTTCATCAGTAATAATGCTATTGCCATTTTTATCTGGATGATATTTTTTTACTAATGCCCTATATGCATTTTTTATAACTTCTTCTGAAGCATTTCTACTTATTTCTAATATTTCATAATAATTCATATGTATCACAAATACTTAAAAAAGTATCCTTTCTAAAAATAAATTTTAACATAACTATTTAATATTTTCAACACTTTAAAGCTAATTTTTATTTATTCCTGCATAATACCTTTTACATAAATTACAATAGCTCTAATTAAAAATAAAAGATAAAATTCAAAATCAACTAAATCTTAAGTAGACCTTAAATTTTATCTTTCATTGTTTTTTATTTATTTATTTTCTCCTCATAATACTCAGAAATTTTTCTACTTATAAATATCGAAAAAATATACAGAAGTATCAATAAAATAAAGCAAAGTATACTTAAATCTATTCCATTTGCACTATTTCTATAATACATCCATAAAACTACTAAAGTATATATACTAATCATATACATCTCGTGTATAGAAGGTTCAGCAAGCACTATATTTTTCAAACTATTCTTCTTAAGTATTTCTATTTCCCTGTTATATAACGCTTCATATATATTAACTGCCATACCAAAAATTGTAAATAATATAATAAGAATTACGCTTAATGTCGAAATACCAGTATTTCTTAAAGAGGCTACTATACCAAAATCTATTGCTAAAAACAGAATAAAAATAATATTTCTAAATGCTGTAGCTTTTTTCCTATTCATTAGTAATTTTAACAAATAAAATTTTAATTCACACATAACAATCCCCCTAAATTAAATTATTAATAAAGATTTGGCTTTTATTTTTACTACATTATAATATCATAGTTTAAATAATATGTCAACTTATACATTCTAATCAATATATTTTATCTATTCCAGATAATTATCTAAAATCAACTCTCTATATTTGAAGATGATATACATTTACACTATAAAAACATGAAACACTAGCACTTAAAGTAAATGAGCTGTTAAAGAATAAAAAAGTCTCAGATTAAAATCAATTATAACTCTAATCTAAAACTTTTTATTTATGTTTTTTCATTTTTAACTATCTCTAAATTTTTTTGATATTACATAGGCAATAAACCCTAGCAAAGCCATACTAAATATTAAAATAATTGTAAGCATCAAAATATATTCTTTAAAAATATCAACTAATACAAAATATACTATATAAGATAATACCAAAAACACTTCAAGTATAATTCTTGTACTACTTAATACTATCTTTTTTAAACTTATTTTTTCTTGTTTACCTCGAATACTTTTTTCAAGTACTACCATAAAATCATAATTTAAAAATGCAACTAGTCCTAATATGAAAAAAGTATTAAATATTATTCCTTTGATAATTGGGGCTGCCCAAATCAAAGTCAGCATTACTATACAATACACCAATAAAAAAATCTGAAATCTTTTCATAAATTTTTCTCTTTGACAAGATTCCACCATTTTTTCTTTTATTGTGATCCTCAATCACCTAGTCAAAAACCTCATGTTGAAAACAATCATAATTTTGTTAGAGAGATTCTTCCTAACGGAATTGATTGGTATCACTTAACTCAAGATAAAGTAGATTTAATGTTTTCTCACATAAATTCTATTCCTAGAAAGTCTTTAGGCGAGAAAACTCCATATGAAGCGTTTTCTTTCTTTTATGATGAAAACATTCTTAAAAAATTGAATATACAAAAGATACAAAAAGATAAGGTTACCTTGAAACCTTACCTTTTAAAAAACAATTAAACACAAATTTAAATCTCTAGAAACACCTACATATTAAAAATTAATATCCTTTTTCTCGAATAGAAGTTAACCTTACACAAAATTTTGAGGAATTTCCATTTGAGCCTTTGTTATGCAGTTTTTTCTATCAATATACTTTAATTTTACACTACTTTTTACAAAAAAGCAACCTCTTGATACAAATTGTTTGCCTTTATCTAGCTTTTTATTTGTAACTAGAAATTACTTTTTCTAAATGGATTTTAATTTTTCAATTGACCTGATTTTTTTATTTTAATTCTTTTGCTTAAATAATAGCACACAATTTATTAATTGTCAATACTACTTTACCATTTCGTTTTACATAACTTTTATCTTTTTTCATGAAATGTTCTAGCAATAACATCCAATTGATGTTTTTTAGATAATTTAACAAAATTTACTGCATATCCTGAAACTCTTATTGTAAGTTGTGGATATTTTTCAGGATGTTCCATAGCATCAAGCAATACGTTTCTATCAAATACATTTATATTTATATGATGTCCTTCCTTTTCAAAATATGAGTCTAATAATATTTTTAATGTATCTTCTTTTTCTTCTTCAGTCTCGCCTAGAACTGCAGGTACAAGAGAAAATGTATATGAAATACCATCTATACTATCTTCATATTCCAGTTTAGCAACTGAATTTAATGCAGCAATTATTCCCTTTGTTTCTCTATGGTACATAGGGTTTGCACCTGGGGCAAATGGCTCTCCTTTTTTTCTTCCATCTGGAGTTGTACCTGTTTTTTCACCATATAACACATTTGAAGTTATAGTTAAAATTGACATTGTTGGTTCAGCATTTCTATATGTTTTTTGTACTCTTAATTTTTCCATAAACATATGTTGAATTTTTAGTGCAATATCATCAACTCTATCATCATCATTTCCAAAACATGGATATTCTCCTTCTGTTTTAAAATCAACAGCAATTCCTCTTTCATCATATATTGGTTTAACTTTAGCATATTTTATAGCACTAAGTGAATCTGCTACAACAGAAAGTCCTGATACACCACAAGCCATTGTTCTATGTATATCTTTATCATGAAGAGCCATTTGAATTCTCTCATATGCATATTTATCATGCATGTAATGAATAATATTTAACGCATCTATATAAACTTTAGCAACCCATTCAAATACTTCATCAAGTCTTTTCATTACCTCATCATAATCAAGATATTCTGCTTTTATAGGAGTTATTTCTGGTCCTACTTGAACACCACTAATTTCATCTTTACCTCCATTTATTGCATAAAGTAATGATTTAGCTAAATTACATCTTGCTCCAAAAAATTGCATTTGTTTACCAATTCTCATAGCGGATACACAACAAGCTATTGCATAATCATCCCCATGATATTCGCGCATTAAATCGTCATTTTCATATTGAATAGAACTTGTTTTTATTGAAACTTTTGAACAGAATTTTTTAAAGCCATCAGGTAATCTTTTTGACCAAAGTACTGTTAAATTTGGCTCAGGTGCTGGTCCTAAATTAAATAATGTATTTAGCATTCTAAATGAGTTTTTAGTAACTAAAGTTTCACCATTACAACTCATGCCACCTATTGATTCTGTTACCCAGTTTGGATCTCCAGCAAATAATTCACTATACGCTTTAGTTCTCATAAACCTTACCATTCTTAATTTTATAACAAACTGGTCTATTAGCTCTTGAGCTTTCTTTTCATCAAGTATTCCTTCTTTTATATCTCTTTCAACGTATATATCTAAAAATGTTGATACTCTACCTAAGCTCATTGCTGCTCCGTTTTGCTCTTTAATAGCTGCAAGATATGCAAAGTATGTCCATTGTATTGCCTCTTTAGCATTTGAAGCTGGAACAGATATATCGTAACCATATTTTAAAGCCATTTCTTTTAATTCATTTAAAGCATGAAGTTGTTCTTCCATTTCTTCTCTTGTACGTATATTTTCTTCATCCATGACAACATTTTCTAATGATTTTTTTTGTCTTTTTTTATCTTCAATTAAAAAGTCTACTCCATAAAGAGCCACTCTTCTATAATCTCCAATAATTCTTCCTCTACCGTATGCATCTGGAAGTCCTGTTATTATTCCGTTTTTCCTACATCTTCTTATTTCAGGTGTATATGCATCAAAAACTCCTTGGTTATGTGTTTTTCTGTAGTTAGTAAAAATTTCTTTTACTTCATCATCCATTTTATAGCCATATTCTTCCAAAGCAGTTGAGGCAGTTCTTACGCCTCCATTTGGCATCATTGCTCTTTTTAAAGGCTTGTCTGTTTGAAGACCTACAATTATTTCTAAATCCTTGTCTACATAGCCTGCATCATGTGAAGTTATTGTTGAAATAATCTTTTCATCTGCATCTAGTACTCCACCATTTTCTGTTTCTTTTTTCATTAGTGATGCAACTTCATCCCATAACTTAGTTGTATTTTCTGTTGGTCCTTCTAGAAAGCTATCATCACCCTCATATTTAGTATAATTTAGCTTGATAAATTCTGAAACATTTACATTTTCTTTCCAATTTCCATCTACAAAATCTCTCCATGCTTTATTTTCTTCCATTAATTTTTCCTCCTTTATTTTCTTTGGTATTATATAATAATCTACAAAAAAATACAATATTTTTAAAAAAAGATTTTTATATTATTTTAAGTAAAAATTTAGGCCCTAACATATTCATGTTACAGCCAATATTATTATTTTTTTAGTTCAAAGTATAGTCTTCATGAAGTATATGTATTGTTTTTAAAATACTATTTCAATATTTCCCTTAAATTTTCAAGCCACTTACCTTATCATATTATCTTTTCATGTATTTTTTAATTATGTATCAAAACCTAAGTCCTTAAAAATCTTTAATTAGTTATAGCAAAAATATCCTATGTATTTATTACATACATAAGATACTTTCAAACATTAATTATAATGCATACTTTTTAGCCATTTTCTTAACCTGTCTTGAACCTTTGTTAAACATTTTCATTATACTATCACTATTCATAACACCAACAATTGCACCTGCAACTATTCCCATCATTGCTCCCTTTACAAAATTCATATTACTTCCTCCTTTCATCCATTATTAGTTTTTGCCTTATACATATTTTTTAAACTAGAAATAATTTCATATATTCCTATTAATACCATAAATATATAAAAAATAATTTTTAAAATTTTTTCATCTATAAATCTTACAAGTATTACTCCTACAATACTTCCTAGACATACTGGAATTATTAGTTTTTTAAAATTTTCTTTATCAATATTTTTATTTTTTAAATTAACGATTGTACTACTTAGTCCAACTACTATGAACATAATCAAATTATAACTTTGTGCTTCTTTTTGACTAAGTATATTAAATATAGTAGATAAAAGAATAAATATTCCTCCTCCACCGATTCCCATTCCCGCAACTATTCCACTAAAAAGTGCTATAGGCAAAAGTTTCAAATACAAATCAAACACCTCCGTGATATCATTTTATATATTGTAAGTGACACTATTAAAACTCCTGAAATCAAGTTTAAAATATCTGCAGGAATTTTTTTCATTAACTTTGTACCTATCAGCCCAGAAACAATTGCAATAAATATAAGTGTTATAATTATATCAATCTTTAAATCTACAAGCTTTGAATATCCAAATATTGCAAATATGCTTGAAATAGAAAGAAGTGAAACACTTAATGCACGTGACATATGAGTATCTTTTTTTAAAATAAAAATTAAATAAAAAACCAAAATCTGGCCTGCACCTGATGCAAAAAGACCATTTAAAAGTCCAACTAAAATTCCAATAAAATATATCATATTCATATTATTTGTATATTTTTTTAGTTTATGAATTTTTAAATTAAAAATATTTTTAGATTTTATAACCAAAAAAAGCTTTAAAGGTTATTTTAACCCTTAAAGCTTTTTTATTTTTACACGTTTTTCAACATGTCATCACACAATCTTTTAATATACCAATCCTCTGATTTTTTCTTTATATTTTTTATTAAATCACAAGCAACTTGATTATCTAATTCTTGTATTTTTGAAAAAATTAAAATCCAGAAATCATCTTTTTCATTTTCAACACCGATATAACTAGATATTACTTCTTTCAAAAGTTCTTTATCAGTTAATCTTTTTAAAGCTACACTTCGAACTTGTATATAAGAGTCCTTTTGAGCAAAATTTGCCAATATTTTTTGATTGGTGGTTTTTTCAACTAAATCTAATATAATTTCGTCTTTAAAACCAGTTTTTTCTCCTTCGCCTATAAGCCTCTTTAAAGCAAGTACCTTTATATCAAAATCTTTATCATTTTCAGCTATTTTTTCAAGTACTTCCTTACTTTCTAATCTTTTTATGGCATCAAACTTCATTCCCCATCTTTTATCTTCTAAAGCTATTTTTTCCAATATTTTCTGATTAGATATTTTGCTTAAAGCATATTTTCTACACTCTTCAGCATAAGCTTTATTTACAATATCAAGTAACTTTTCTTCAGAAGTAATTTTATCTATTACCTTCTCCAAGAAATCAGTATCAAGCCTTAAATTATAGTCTAATGCCATTTCCAAAAGTTCATCTTCATCTTTTATATCAGCTAACACTCTTTCTTTCTCATAATCATATGAATCAGCTAAATATTCATAAAAACCTTCATCCTTTGGCATTTCCTTTAAATACTCGACCCGGGATTTAAAATAAAAATTAGAATTATTCATAATAATTCCTCCTTTAAAAAATATTAATTTTATATTTTAGTAATTTATTTACTACGAAATTATAACACTCAAACTTTAGCATGTCAATAATTTTAGTTAATATTTTTAATTTAATACATATTCTTTATATTTGTTATAATCTTTCTCTTTTACTTTTAAAATGAGCATTGTTCCCTCTTCAATATATTCTGTCTTTTCAATAATAGCATTTTGTTTTAAATATGAGTAAATATTTCCTTTATCATATGGTATTAACATCTTCGTTTTAATATAATCGCCAAATACTTTTTTAGATATTAGTTCAATTAACTCAATATCTCCAATTTTATTTGAGGCAGACATATATACAATATCTTCTTCTACCTTCGGGATTTTTATATGCATAAGATCAGATTTATTAAAAGCATATATAATTGGTATATTTTCTGCACCAATTTCTTTTAATGTATTATTTGTTACTTCTATATTTTTTAAGTAATTTTCATCTGAATAATCTACTACATGAACTAAAAGTGAAGCTTTTTTTACTTCTTCTAGCGTTGACCTAAAAGCTTTTATCAAATTATGTGGAATATTACTTACAAATCCAACTGTATCAGAAAGCAAAAAAGTTTTGTTATTTTCTACAGTTATTTTTCTTACTGAGGTATCTAAGGTTGCAAAAAGCATATCTTTTTCTAATACCTTTTTGCTTTCATCTTTCATATATTTTTCAATTAACATATTAAGAATTGTTGATTTTCCAGCGTTAGTGTACCCTACCAAACATACAAGTGGAATATCTGATACCTCTCTTTTTCTCCTTTGAATTTTTCTTTCGTTTTCAATGTTTTTAAGTTCTTTATTTAATTCTACTAAACGAGCTTCTATTTTTCTTCTATCAAGTTCTATTTGTTTTTCCCCAGTTCCTTTATTACTAAAACCACTTTTTCCACTTTGTCTACCAAGAGATGAGTTTAGACCTACAAGTCTTGGTAACATATATTCTAAAGAAGCGACTTCTACTTGCAATTTTGCCTCTTTAGTTTTCGCTCTCCTTGCAAATATTTGTAATATCAAAGCTGTCCTATCTAGAATTCTTATATCTAAAACATTTTGTAGATTTTTTATTTGTGATGGTGAAAGTTCATTGTCAAAAATAACTAAATCTACATGATTATTGGCTATATATTCTTTTACTTCTTCTACCTTTCCTGTCCCTATATATAACGCTGAATTTATATGCTCTAAATTTTGGGTAATTGTATGAACAACATCTATATCACAAGCAAGAGCTAATTCTTTTAACTCTTCTAGTTTCACTTCAAAATATTTTTCATTTATATTTGCACCAACAATGACTGCTTTTTCATTTTCCTCTTTATTTTCAAACATATATATTTTCTCCTTTTTATTATGATAAATTTATTACTAAAATATTATACTATACTATTGCATTTTTGTCATCTTTTTACGCTACAGCGTAAACTTTTTATAATTTTAATATGTTTTTACGGTGTACCGTAAATTTTTTGTATTTTTAAATATAAAGTATGATATAAAAAAATTAAAACCTAGTAAATTCTAAGTTTTAATTTTTTTTTACTAATTTATTGCTTTACCATTTACGTATAGCTTGTATCCATTAAAATCTATATTGCTATATGAACTATCTTCATCTTCAAATGAAGACACATATGTATCCTTAGTTAGTTTTATCTTTGAAGAACTATCTAGTTTTAAGCTTATACTTTTAGCTTGATTTTCGTTGTTTATTGTTCCTTCATAATATGAATTATCAGTAACATTCATAACTAGAGTTGATATACTATCAATTACAATGCTTCCTTTAGCCTCTTGATTTTTTAAATTTAAAGTAACTTCTCCTCCATTACTACCACTATTTCCCCAAGAGTCTTTTTGTACTCTTAAGAAATTTCCATTTTCATCATTATTTACTAATTTGTTATTTTCTAAAGTAATTGTTGCAGTTGTATTTGTAACATAAAGTAAATCTCCATTATTTGTTGTAATTTCACTATCTTTAGCTACAAATGAAGATGTTCCTTCTGCAGCATCGCCGCTCATAGACTGATACAAAAATATATTTTTGTATGTTGTTGACTGACCATTTAATTTAGTATTACTATCTACTAATTTACAATTTGTTAATGAAACAGAATTCTTTCCTTCAATTACTACTCCTTCTGATGCTTTCGAAATTAAACTTGCGTCACTAACTTTTATATTAGCTGTGGAATATATGGCAGGAGAACCTTGACCTGTTGTAGTATATGTACCACCATTTACTGTTACATTACCACCGCCTCTATCTGTTCTAATAGCTGCGCTTGACACTCCTGCTGTATTTATCTCTAAATTAGAAGCCTCCATTTCTCCGCCTCCAGTGGTCATAATTCCGCCAGAATTGTCTTTAGTAGTTGTTATTTTAGAATCACTTATTACAATTTTAGTACCATCACCACTTTGATTATTTGTAGTAGCTGAACCTCCATAACAAAATACTCCGTTAGCACCTGTAGCATTTGTTGTAACTTCTATATTTTTTAAAATAAGATTTGCTTTTCCTCTTGCAATAATAGCTGAATTAGTACCGTAAAAACTAGTATTATCTCCTCCATCAGAATCTCCTGTTTTATTAACAGTTACACCTGATATATTTGCATTTACTTCTCCATTTACTCCTAATGCATTCTGATCTTTTTCACTACTTTCAAAGTTACCGCTTGTTATATCTTCATCTTCTGTAACTTCCTTAACCGAAGAATAAGTTATATTACTATTTGAATTTTGCCCCATAGGCATGTTACTTGGATTACCGTTAGATGTTTCATCACTATTTAAATTTTTAGTAACACTAGAGGCTACAAATACTAGTATAATTGTTATTACAGTAACTGCTAGTAGATATATAACGGTTTTGTCACTAGATGAAAACGTTTCTTTAAATGATTTATTATTTAAGTTAGACATAACCAAATACATTAAAGAAAGTGCTAAAATACATCCTTCTATTCCAAATGCAACATAGTAATATGATGAAATCTGATTATCTTCACCATTCATACTTTCCATATTATTCATAGGTTGCATACCATTTTGATTACTTCCATTTCCTTGTGGCATACTAGGTGGTGTCATGTTATTACTATTATCTTGAGTAGTACCATCATTTTGATTGTTTTGATTATTTTTGTTATTATCTCCTGATAGTTTCTCTGGTGGAGTTTCCGTACTTCCACTTGGCATATTCTGACCATTTTGACTATTTGGAATCTCTCCCTGTGGCATTTCTGGTGGAGTATTACTGCCCTCTGTCATTTTATTAGTTCCTTTGGCTAAGTTTATTGTAACAATTATTGCAACTATCATAAGTATTGATAATAAACTTATGCTTATGTTTTTTATACTTTTTTTCACTAAAATCATCTCCTTGTATATTTTATTTTTTATACCACTAGGTTTAGTATATACTTTTTTAATGTGAATTATATGAGAGTTATATGAAAATTAAATGAAAATGTTTAATTCTTTATTTACTCCCATTTTATATATTTTTTTAATTTGTTTTGTACTTTTGTTTCTATTCTTGATACATATGACCTAGATATTCCGAGTTCATCAGCAATTTCTTGTTGGGTTTTCATTTTTTCTCCTCCAATTCCATACCTTAACTTCATAATATATCTTTCTCTTTCAGGAAGTTTAGTGTCAATATATCTTTTTACTTCTTCGGACATTATTTTGTTATATATTTTTTCAACAGTATCTTCACTTCCAGAATCTAATGTTTCTAAAAGTTCCATATCATTGCCATCTTTGTCTGTTCCAATAATTGTATTCATTGAAACTTCTGATTTTAATTTTTTATTTGACCTTATACTCATAAGTATTTCATTTTCTACGCACTTACTAGCATATGTACTTATCTTAAATCCTTTGTCTGAGCTAAAACTATTTATGGCTTTTATAAGGCCAATAGTTCCTATAGAAATCAGTTCTTCTAGCTCTTGTTCATTTGAAGCATATCTTTTAGCAACGTGTGCCACCAATCTTAAATTATGTTCTATTAATTTATTTTTAGCTTCTTTATCTCCTTCAAAATATTTTTTTAAATAATATTCTTCTTCTGACTTGCTTAATGGTTCAGGAAAAAGATTATTACTTGAAATATACCCAAAAAGGCAAAAGATATATGATAATATATTACTTAAAAAACTAAGCATAAACTATACCCCCAAACTTTTAGTATAATTTATGCTTTTTCTTAATATTTTTGCCTGTCATTTTTGTCCTTAATTTATTTTTTCCAAATTTTTCTAAGCCTTAATGAATTTAAAACAACAGTCAAACTACTAATTGTCATTGCAAAAGATGCAATCATTGGATTTAATACAATTCCAAATTTAGAAAATAGTCCCATGGCAACAGGTATCATTAAAGTATTGTATATAAAAGCCCAAAACAAGTTTTGTTTTATATTTTTTAATGTTTTTTTGCTTAAGAGAATAAGGTCAAGTATTCTTTCTAGATTATCTGTCATTAAAATGACATTACTGCTATTTACAGCTATATCAGTACCATTAAAGAAAGATACTCCTACATCAGCATAATTTAAAGCCACACTATCATTTATTCCATCGCCACACATTAAGGTAATACCTTTTTGTTTATACTCCTTAACTACTTCAGATTTTCTTTTAGGACTTACATTTGCAACAACGCTTTCTATTCCAGCAGCATCTGCTATAACTTTTGCAGTTTTTTCATTATCACCAGTAAGCATTACTGGATGTATATTTTCTTTTTTTAGTTTTAAAATAACATCTTTAGTACTTTCTTTTAAAACATCTTTTACGCAAGTTAAAGCCAACACTTTACTTTCATTTGCTAGAAATACTATACTATTTCCCTCTTTTAAAACATTATCTAAATCTTTTTCATTTATTAAGTTAATATTATTTTCTTCAAGTAGTTTTTTATTACCTATATAATATTTATTTCCCTCTATTTTTATAACTATACCCTTGCCTGGAATTTCTTCAAATTCTTCTAAAGTTTTAAGTTTAATATTTTTTTCTTTAGCAAAATTTACTATTGCTAATGCTATTGGATGTGAAGATTTTTTTTCTCCACTTGCTAGTATTTCTAATATTTCATTTTCATCAAACTCAGTATAGTTATATATTTTTGATACAGTTAAAGTACCTTTTGTTAATGTACCGGTTTTATCAAAAATTGCTGTTGATATTTTGGCTGCATTTTCTAGTACTTCACTTTGTTTTATAACTATACCTTTTTTATTTGCCTCAGTACTTGCTATAATAACAGAAAGTGGTGTAGCAAGTCCTAAACTACAAGGACATGCAACTACTAATACTGATACAAAAATATTAATACTTTGAGCAAAGTTTTTGTATAATATAAAACTTAACAAAAATGAAACAATAGCTATTATAATGATAGCTGGTACAAATATTCCACTTATTTTATCCGCCACTTTAGCTATAGGTACTTTAGTATTAGTAGCTTCATATACCATTTTTACAATTTCTGATATTGTTGAATCTTTACCTATTTTTTCTGCTTCATATATGATACTTCCCTCATAATTTATACTTCCAGCTATAACATTGTCATTTTCCTTCTTTAAAACAGGTTTGCTTTCTCCTGTTATAAAAGACTCATCAACATGCGTTAGTCCAGATACTATCTTTCCATCTACTGAAATTTTCTCACCAGGTTTGCAGATAATTCTATCACCTTTTTTTATCTCATCAATTGTTACAACTTTCTCTTTTTCATCTATTATTAAGGTTGCATTTTGAGGTGTAATAGTTACAAGTCCTTTTAAAGTTTCTTTACTTTTGTCTTTATTTCTAGTTTCTATTTGTTTTCCTAGTTTTACAAAAAAGACTATCATAACTACCGCTTCAAAATATAGGTTATGAGCATACATTGCTCCCCCTCTTAGTACCATATACGTATTATATACACTATATATATAGCTACTAAGCAATCCAAGTGCAACCAAAGTATCCATATTAGGAGTACCATGTATCAGATTTTTATATCCATTTTTTAATATGTCTCTAGCTAAACATAATACTATTGTTGCAAGCAAAAAAAGTGTTACTGAAAACAGAACTGGGTTTTGATGCATGTTTAAAATAGATATCTGACTTAAGCCTAACATATTTGTCATTGATATATACATAGTCAAAACAAAGATTATTCCAATTAGTATAACATTGTTCTTTTCCTTTTTCCCCTTCTTTTCTTCTCCTTTTAAATCATCAATACCTAAACTTTTAAAGCCCGCTTTTTTTATATACTCTTCTATTTTTTTAATATCAATTTTATCTTCTTCATACTCGATACTTGCATTATTCATTATTAGATTTACAACGGCATTTTTTACTCCAACTTGTTTGTTTAAATATTTTTCTAATCCATTAGAACAAGCACTGCAGGTCATTCCCTCGATTTTTAATATTACTTTTTTCAATTTTTACTTTCCTTGCTCTACTACTTCAAAGCCTAAATCTTCAATATTTTCTTTTATATCATCTAAAGAAATATTACCTGCATCATATGAAATATCTACAGTACCGCTTTTATGACTAGCCTTTATTTTCTTTATTCCTTTTATACTTTCTAATGAATTTTTTATTCTTGATTCACAGCCACTACAGTGCATTCCATTTACTTTTAAATTTATACTTTCCAAATTTATCTCCTCCTAACTTTAAATTTTGGTATAATTAATATCTCTTTTACTATACTCTTCAGGTTTTAATCCAAGTTTTCCTTTTAAATAGTTTAATACTAAAATCATAATTACAAAACTTAATAATGAAAATACTAAACAAGTCACAGAATTATTCATAATTTCAAGCATAAGTCCACTTACAAAAAGAGTAATTGCCTTTCCTAAATTTTCAAAAACATAATATGCAGACGTTATTTTTATTCGTATATTGTGATTTGTAAAACTTAGCACATATTTTTTTATTGCCACTCTATATGCTCCTTGTACTATTCCAATAATACATAAAGAAATAAGTATAAATGATAGAGTAGTTAAATTTAACTTACTATATATTCCTAGAATTCCAAGCATGATTGATGAAATAAAAAAGAAATATACAAATGTAGTCAATGTTTTATTTTTTAATCTTTTTTCTATTCCATTTACACATCTTGCTCCTAAACCAACAAAGATTGTCACAATAGCTACAATAATTGTGCTATATTCTTCTTTAATTCCAATATCTAATAATATAGCTTTGTATAATGTATTTACAACTGAAATCATTCCCCAAAATGCAAAAGCAAAAATTAAAATTGCTTTACTTCTTTTGCTAGATATTACTTCTTTCGTTGCTCTTAAAGTTTCTTTTAAACTTAAACTTTCTTCATAGTCTTTCTCTTCTTTTAAATCTTTGAATTTAAAAGAGATTATTAGGCTAATTAAAGCACATACAAAAGAGAGGATAAATGGTAAATATCCATTTACTACAAACAAAAAACCAGAAAGTACTGAAGATATAGCGTCAAAATAATAATACTTAGCATTAGCTCTTCCTTCAATTTTAGCAAATTCTTTTCTTCTATCTAATTTCTTTAAAGAAGTATATAAAAGGCTACCTTCTGATAAACTTTTTAAAGAATATCCAAGTGCTAAGAAGAAGTTAGCTATAGCATACATATAAAATGTATTAGAAATAATGTATAGAAATATACTAAATGCTACAAATATATTTCCAACTACAATCGATTTTTTTAATCCTAGCTTTTCTACTATACTTCCGCCTATTAATTGCCAAAAGAAACCAGAAATAGTATATATAGAACTAAGATACATTATATCTGCTACTGAAAACTTTTTTACTATAGTAAAAAATAACACTTCAATAGCATAATAAAAAAGTAAATCATAAGAAAACAACTTATATTTTTTATATATTGCTACATTTACTTTTGATTTTTGAGCGTTTATTCCCTCTTCCATATGTTACCTCTCTTTAAAAAAATTATAACAAATAAATTACAAATTAGCAATATGTAATTATTGTATTCTTAAATTTCATATTCACTCATATAACTAATTTTGCATCAAAATAGTCAAAGTTCAAATGAAAAATTGACATAATTTAGATTGTGTGATATACTTATTGCATATTAATAATATATTAATAAAATTTAATTAAATTAAGAGGAGGTATGTTCTATGAATAAAGAACTTACAGCAACAATTATTAATTATGATTATGTTCCTTCTACGCCTTCTTATATCAAACAAGGCGTGAAAGGTAATCGGACTCCAAGTGGTGCCATTACGGGTGGTAATGGTAGTTTTGTTATTAAAGGAGATCCTCCACAAGTAATTCTTGAGATAAATACTACAAACAATAAAGATTATGAGTTTGATATTTATACTATAATTAAAGACTATACATCAAGAGCTAGAATTACTAAGAAATATTGCAATGATATATTCAATGAATTAGTCGGTATAGAAATTGCAATACCTGAAGACGAGAGAGTATCAACTTATATATATCAGAAAGTATCAGAACTTGTTAAGGAATCAGTTGAAAGAATAGACAACTAAAAGGAGGATTAAAATTATGTATGAAGATATAAAAGCTATAATTACAGGATATTACTACACTCCATATGACATAACCAATATTACAAAATCAAAAATAGAATTAATAGCTTCTAATAGCAATGCACTTTCTTTAAAAAAAGGAAAAAGGCCTCAGATGATTATTAAAGTTTTACTTTCCTCTAACAAAGTAAAAAATTTTGATATTTATCCTTTAATTAAAGATATTTCGCCTAGAAAAAGAATTACGCACAAATATTGTGACAAAATTTTCGACATAATAGCTAATAAGGATTTAATGATTCAATCTGATGAAACAGTTTCAAGCTATATTTCTAATATGATTAAGCATGCCATTTCTATATTAGGATAAAATAACTTCCACCAAAAAGAAATAAGAAGATTTAATATTTTTCTTATTTCTTTTTTCTTATTATATTTTTAAATATATACTATTTCATTACTTTGATTTATTTACAATATGTATTAAACCATTAATATACTTTTTATTTATTAACATATCTTTAATATTGCTAGGTCTTAATTCTTAAATCCATAACATTTCCATCCTTTCAAACTCAATTATTTTTTACGAGAAATAACCAGGTAATATACCCGGTTATTTAATACTTATTTACTTTCCTTTTTAGTAGATTTTCCTTTCTTAGGCTTAGTCCAAGAAATATAATCACACTTACTATCTTCTTTATTTGTGTTATTTTCACAAACATAAAAAGTTCTTTTAGTTTTAGTCTTCTTTACTAAAATCTTTCCACCACAATTTGGACATGGTACATCAATTGTTTGAATAATTGGTTTGGCATTTTTACATTCTGGATATCCAGGACATGCTAAAAATTTTCCAAATCTTCCTTGTTTTATAACCATATTTCTGCCACAAAGTTCACATACCTCATCTGATACTTCATCAGGTATTTCCACTTTTTTTATCTTATCTTCAACTTCTGTTAGATTTTTTATAAATGGTTTATAGAATTCATCTAGCATTTCAATATAATTTTCTTTGTTTTCAGCTACCATATCAAGTTTATGTTCCATATCAGCTGTAAAACCAACATCAACTATATCTTTAAAATTATTTTCCATTAAGGTATTAACTATCTCACCAAGTTCAGTTGGTACTAAGTGTTTTTCGTGTCTTTCAATATATAATCTATCTATTATAGTTGAAATAGTTGGAGCATATGTACTTGGTCTCCCTATTCCTTTTTCTTCCATTACTTTTACTAAACTTGCTTCTGTATATCTTGCAGGAGGTTCAGTAAATTTTTGCTCTTTTATTAATTCTTTACCGAATTAACACTTCTCCTATACTAAACTCTGGTAGTATTTTATTATCATCGTTTTCTTTATTTTTTTCGTCTTTAGACTCGATATATAATTTCATATATCCATCGAATTTTATAACGCTACCATTAATATTAAATATGTAATTATTAACATTCAGTGTTACTTTAGTAGTATCATATACTGCCACTGCCATTTGACTTGCTAGAAATCTATTTAATATTAACGTATATAATTTTTGTTCATCTTTACTTGTACTATTTAAAACTTCATCCTTATTACTCAAATTACTAGGCCTTATAGCTTCGTGTGCATCTTGAGCAGTATCTTTAGTTTTAAATACTCTATTTAAATAATACTTATCGCCAAATGTTGATTTTATATATTCAGCTGCCATTTTTCTTGCATCATCAGAAATCCTAGTAGAGTCAGTTCTCATATATGTTATATATCCTGATTCATAAAGTCTTTGAGCAACCATCATTGTTTTTTTAACAGTAAAACCTAATTTTCTTGCTGCATCTTGTTGCAAAGAAGATGTTGTAAATGGTGGTGGCGGATTTTTCTTTCTTTCACTTTTTTTAATATCTTCTACTATATAATCTTTATTTTCTATTTTTGATACAATATTTTCCACTTGCTCTTTATTTTTTAAATCTATTTTTCCACTTTTATCACCGTAAAACTTAGCAATAACCTCTTGATTTTGTTTATCCAATTTAGCAGAAAGCAACCAATACTCTTCAGGTTTAAATGCTCTTATTTCTTTTTCTCTATCCACTATTATTTTTAATGCAACAGATTGAACACGCCCTGCACTAAGTCCTTTTTTTATTTTTTTCCAAAGCAAAGGTGATAATTTATATCCCACTATTCTATCTAAAATTCTTCTTGCTTGTTGTGCTTCTACTAATGATTCATCAATGTTCCTTGCCTCTTTAACAGCTTTTTTAACTGCTGTTTTAGTTATTTCATTAAAAGTAATTCTACACTTTTCATCATCTGGAATATTTAGCACATTTTTTAAATGCCAAGCTATTGCTTCTCCCTCACGGTCGGGGTCGGTTGCAAGATATATTTTTTCTTTTCCTTTTGCTTGTTTTTTTATTTCATTTATTATCTTTGCTTTTCCCTTCATAGTTATATATTCTGGTTTAAAGTTATGTTCTACATCAACAGCCATTCTACTTGCTGGCAAGTCTATTACATGACCTTGTGATGCAATTACTTCATAATCACTTCCCAAATATTTTTTTATTGTTTTTGCTTTTGAAGGTGACTCAACAATTACTAATTTATTTGCCATATGAAGACCTTTCCTTTCACATTACAGTTTGTCATTATACCACATATTTCAAGTTATATCAATCTTTATACACTATATTTAATAAATTTGCAAGACATCTAGTAGCAAGTTTTGCTTCCTCTATCGTATTTCCTGTTGCTCCCACTTCCACTAACAATGAATATTTATTTAAGTCCTGGTTATATACAGAATTCCTTATTATCATCGGCTTAAATAGTCCTGGATATACTTTATCTGCTATTTGTTGAATTTTAAGTGCTAATCTTAAATTATCTTCCGCTATAGGATTTTTGGTTGTATCGCTTCCAACACCCATAACAAACATAAGTTGTGCCACCTTTATCCCTTTTATTTCCGTAGACGGTGCATATGTTAAATCAGCTACAGCATCTCTATGAACATCAATTGAGATAGAGGCTCCTCCCATATTTTGCAAAGCATTTTTTACAGTTATTCTAGATCTTGCATAAGAACTTGTATATGTTCCATAATCATGTGGAGTGGTATCGTGAGTGCATTCAAAACCTTTTTCATTCAAATTATTTTTTAATTCTTTAGCAATAGAAAGCATATTGTAGTTTGCATCCGTTGTTCTCATTGTACCAGTATACTCAAATTTGTAATTTTCACTATTTGTGTATGACTCAGATGTATGTGTGTTATATAACAAAATCTTATCTGTTTTTTTAGTAAAAGTTATGCTTGATGTTCCAAGTTCTGAAAAATTAAAATCTCTTTTAGAAGAATAATTTAGTATATTCATTGTGCCAAGAGTAACCCTTTGAAGAGTATCATTTTCTTTAGTTATAGTAGCTTCTGGCTTTTTTATTCCAAATACTTCTTCTTCAGTTTTTTCATTTGCCTCACCATCTATTATTTCTAAAGAATTTTGCAAAGGATTTTTTTCTTCTTCTGCTTTTTCCAAAATCTGATTTTCTGCTAATATATAATTGTCTTTGTTATATACGCTATAAATGTTCAATACATCTGCTAATTCAAATTCTTTCTTATCTGCTTGTCTAAAATTAGTTGCAAAGTTTAAAATCTTAGGAGAAATACTAATATATTTAGCAAAAAAGCTTATGCTAAATATTCCAAAAACAATGTATATATATATTGATATATTATTTAACAACTTTTTACTGCTTTTTTCTATATTTAATAGGCTTTCTTTTTTTTCTCCAAAAAAAGTGGCCGTAATTTTCATAAAACATCACCTTTCGTTTTATTTTATTACGTCCATTTTGTTATTATGACTAATCAAGTAAACTATTCATATCCTCGCTATATTTTTCTAGTAATTTTACAGTTTTCTCTTTTAAATCTAATATTTCTTTTTTAATATCTAATAATTTTTCTTTTTCCATTTCTATTACATGTTCAATTCTATCTTTTTCCTGCATTGCTTCTTGTCTAGCAGTTTCAACTATTTTTTTAGCTTGATCTTCAGCAGTAATAAGGGCATTAGCTACTTTTTCTTGCTTTTGTATATATTCTACTTCATACCTTTCTAATTTCTTTTTTACAATGGTAAGTTCATTTGCTACTCTATTTGAATCAGAACGTTCTGATTGAAGTTTACTTTCATACTGTGCTTTTAAATCTTTAATGTAGTCTTCAACCTCTTGTTTATCATACCCAAACATCTCATTACTAAACTTCTTTTCATTCTCCATTTAATATTACCTCCACTATTACTACATTTTGTTTATGATATCATCATTATACCAAAATTATTTTAAGAATTCAATATTTTTTGAATAATTTAATTAATATGTAACATTTTACTATATGAATAATTACAAAAGCCAAAATATACAAAAAAGTAACAATAGTACATATTAAATACTACTGTTACTTTTTCTCATTTCATACTTTACTATTTCAAAGTATAGTTTTTTAGACTGTTAGGCAAATAAAATTTATACTCTTTATATTCTTTCTTACTTAGCACTTTTTCCTTGTTATTGTTATGGTCTTTTTTCACCTTTTTAGATATACATGAAGTAACTTCAACATGAGCTTTTTCATTATCGTCAATGAACTTAATTTTTGAATTTGAAGCATCTACTTGTTCAAAAGTCCCCTCATTATTTTCATCTTCATACCAAAATGATACAACACCTTCGGCTGATGTAGATATATTTCCATTTACATTACCACTTCCAAGAATTGCTGTTCCTGAAACATCACCAGAAACATTTGGAATAATATAATTATTAAATGCAATGAGCTGCAAGTCCGTAGTATCAACTACCTCTGTTTCGGTTAATACTTCTACATTTTTATTATAGCTATTAATATAATTAACAAATACAGCAGTAAGAGACACGAATAAAACAAAATATATAATACATCCAGGAATTTCTAGTATTTCCTCTCCCAACAGAAAAAAATGTACTACAACCATAAACACTATTGGAATAATAGTAACAATTACCTTTTTTAACACTGATGCTTCCGGGTTAGAAAAGCAAATGTAACACCAATAGCCTGAGATTATTCCCAAAAATAAGTTAACTGATATAGCGTATAAAACATTTGTTAATATATTATTCCCCAAATCATCATAATAGTCATAATCTCCAAATAAGTAAAATTTGCATGCAAGTATCAATGTTGCTATTATGCCTATACCAAATAAAATCTTTAAAAATAACATTTTAATCTCTCCTTTAAAATTATTTTTCGGTTACATTATTTTTGTATAATTATAACATGACATAACTTAAAAATCAATATTTTATGCAATCCTAATACTTTTAATTAGTATAATTTAACTATTGAAAAAGACTGCTAGAATTTTACTAACAGTCTTTATATTTTTTATTTACTTAGTTGTTTTTTTCTATTAATTATTACTAGTGAGCCGGTAGCTGCTATAGAGATTACAAACAGAACAATACTTGTTATAATATTATCTGATGTGTTTGGATTATTAACTACGTTTCTTGCTACTATTCCATATTGACTTAAATGAGATGTTTCAAATACTATATAACCATCTTCTATGATAGCAGGTATTGTTTCTTTTATTTCATCATTTGATATATACACTACTTCATATTGATTATATCCTTTTAATTCTTCTGGTAAAGCTATTCTAATTTTCATTTTAGTATCACTAATTTTAATTACCTGGTCGTTTTCTAACACATTTATATCAACTATATATTTAACACTTTTGTCTGTTAACTCTTTTTTAACTTCTACAGGTTTAATATCTAGTTTGTAATCTTTACTAACTTCATCTGCAAATTCTATTTTTGCTTTTGTTTCACCTGTACTTTGAATTTCTTTTACTGTGTCTTTTATAGGTTGTTCTGGTTCTCCAGAATTTTTAGTCCAAGAAGCATATAAAGTAACATTTTGATAATACTGAGCTCCAAGTGCATTTTGTATTATTGTATCTTTTTCAACATTTGTTGAGCCATCATTATCCCATTGTCTCCAATAGATATATACATAGTTTTTTCCACTTCCATCTTTTTTTGTGTTCCATCCAGTAAATGTGTATCCTTCTCTTACAGGAACATATGGTAAAAGTGACATAGAAGTTCCTGAATTGCCACCACCTAAATAGTCATATTTATTAGATGTTTTTCCATCAATAGTTCCACCATTTGCATTTAATATTAATACTCTATCATCTCCGACAAAAGTATCTTTAGTATATGTAGCAGTTAAATCAATTGCAACGTCTTTTGCAAAAGAACTTGAATTAATAGAAGTAACAATTTTTCCATCTAAATCCCAACCTTTAAAAGTATAACCTTTTCTTACTGGAACATATTTTGTCAAATCAATTGTTTGAAATTCTGTTATTTTACTTTCCAATGTTAAATTTGCTTTACCATTTATTGTACCCGCAAATGCATCAAAAGTCACATAGTATTTGTCACCATTCTTTAATTCTTTATCTGAAAATTTAGCACTAAGAGTTAATCCATTAGTATATTTAACTTCTTCACCTGTTGACTTATAAAAGTTACCATTACCAGTAAAGAGTGATACTTCTAAATCTTCACTAGCTTTTGTATTTTCTGCCATTTCCCAATGTGAAAATTCAGTTTTACCATTGAAAGGAGTAATTCCTTTTGTTAATTCAGATAATTTAACTGTTGTTTCTCCTTCGGCAACATTAAATCTTACAATTCTACAATATTCACCTTCAAAACAAGCAGTTGCTTCATTAGCAGTTAATACTAATGAATATTTTCCATCATCACTAATTGTTGCGGCATTCACTCTGTTTGAAAAACAAAACAAACATATACCAGCTAAAATAATTGCTACAAAAGTTAATATTTTTTTACTTTTCATTTTTTCCTCCTAAAATTTATTTTCATTTTTACTTTTTTTGGAATTAATTGCTGCTATAGTAATAATTCCAATTGCAGAAATTGCTAAAAATACAAAATATGTTATAACTTCATCTCCAGTTTGTGGGTTTGAAATACTATTCGTATTAGTAACATTTTCTTGTTTTTGATTTATTTCAAATTCTGTTACTGTTTCTTTTCCACCTGCAAATAACACTTTTAATGTATGTTTACCAGTAGATAAAGTTTTTAAATATTCATTTTTTAAGATAATAATTGTACTTCCTGACTTTGAATCATAATTTGTATTATCTAATAATGTGCCATCTACATATACTTTACCTTCAAATAAGCTATATTCTGCATCTATTCTAAATGTTGCATTGTCAGACTCACCAAATGTATATACTTGATTTGCCCCTTCAATAAATTTATATGTATTTTTCTCTTCTGGAATTTGTTCTTTTGCACTATCATTTTTATACTTAAATACAAAGTTATATGAACACATAGTATAGTAATCTGTTCTTGTTTCATTTATTACTCCTGCAATAGTTCCATCATATTCTAAAGCAGAACCTGTATATTGAGTATGAACTCCTTTAAAGTTTTCTTCTTTTTTACCATTTGTATTAAGTAATTCAAGTGTCGCTTTCATTTCATCAACATTTCCAACAATTTTAAAAATTGCTTCACTTTCATTGTCTGTTGCTAATAGACCTTCATTGTCTCTTTTGTAATATAGTGTTTTATCTAAATCTGCAAATGATTTTAATCCTTCTGTTAACTCATCATTTTTAGAAAAATCAATTACATATTCTTTTCCATCAGTCAAATCTATTACACCTTTTGATATTATATCATCATAAACATTTTCAACCTTTGTATTAATAGCTGTTATTGTTCTTACAAATTTAACATCTAATGTTCCACTAAATTTGCTTGATTCTAACTTAAATGTAGATTTAGTTTCCTCTAATATTGATGTAGTAATAGGATAATACCAATTATTAATATTTAATTTTATGGGTGTATTAGCTCCAGAAACACTTTCATCTTCAATTTCTTCAATTACAAACTTGTACTCTGCCTCGTTTAAATCAATTACCATATTATTTGAAATATTAGTAACCAACTCATCACCTTTGAATAATTGTAATTTTGCTTTCTTGCTATATTCTACATAGCCATCATGAATTGTTCCACCTTTAAAATTTAATGTAACTTCATTTTTTTGACTTGCATAAACTTTATTTATATTCAAACTAAATACTAAACTAAGTACCAAACCAAATATAAATAACACATGTAATGCTTTTTGCTTTTTCATTATTTTTTCTCCTTTCATTTTTTTGATTTTTCTATGTTTTTAATTTTATCATAAAAGATCCAAGTTTACTACATTTTTGCCAAAATTTCCGTGTCAGTTTGGTAATTTTTTTCAATTTTTTTTCATTTTCATTATATTACAAAATTTGCAAAAAAATGTGAGAAAATTTCAATTAAAAATACATCACTATTTTAGTAAATGTTGAATAATATTAAAGAATTTCAAATTTTTTAAAGAATATTTGCATATCATTATTTTTTTTACAGATAATACTAAAGTAGGTGATTTTATGAATGAAAATATAAACATGACAAATGAAGAATATTCAGCTTATGTTGAAAGTAAAGCTAAAAAAAGTCCTATTGTAAAAAATTTAATTTGGGCTTTCTTAGTAGGTGGTTTTATTTGCGTAATAGGTCAACTAATAACCAATTTATTTTTAAGTTTTGGACTTTCAAAAGATGATGCTACAACAGTTTGTACAATTTCTTTAATATTTATAGGAGCATTTTTAACAGCTATTAATGTATATGCCAAAATAGGGCAACACGCAGGTGCTGGCTCTATAATTCCAATAACAGGTTTTTCAAACTCTATAGTGGCTCCCGCAATAGAATTTAAAACTGAAGGATATGTACTAGGGCTAGGAGCAAATATGTTTAAAGTAGCCGGTCCAGTTCTTGTATACGGTATAACAAGTTCAGTAATTATTGGATTTATCTACTGGATAATAAAACTATTTATGTAGGAGGTACAAAATGAAATTAGGTGCACAAACAATAAAATTAGAAAATACTCCAAAAATTTTGCAAACATCAAGTGTTGTAGGTCCAAAAGAAAGTAGTGGACCTTTAAGTCAGTATTTTGATAAGCATATAGATGATATATTTTTTGGAGAGAAAAGCTTTGAAAAGGCAGAAAGTAAATTTATGAAAACATCAATTGAAAATTTACTTTCAAAAGTTCCTACATCTGCAGAAAATATAGATTACATCTTTGCAGGTGATCTGCTTAACCAATGTATATCTTCTGGATATTGTATAAGAGATTTGGGAATACCATTTTTTGGACTATATGGTGCATGCTCTACTTTTTGTGAATCTTTAAGTTTAGCTGCAAGTTTTGTAAATGCTGGTTATGGTACAAAAGTAATAGCTGCTACTTCATCACATTTTTGTAGTGCTGAAAGACAATTTAGAATGCCTTTAGAACATGGTAATCAAAAAAGTCCAACTGCACAATGTACTGTAACAGCAAGTGGAAGTGCAATTGTTGTACCAAAGGATATCGGACCAGCTTCTCCATACATTACTTATATTACTCCTGGAAAAATTATTGACCTAGGAATAACAGATATGACAAATATGGGAGCAGCAATGATGCCAGCAGCATTTAACACAATCCTTACCCACTTAAAAGATACAGGAAGAAGTGCAAATTACTATGACATGATAGTAACAGGAGATTTAGGAGTTTTGGGATCTGAACTTTTAGTAGAACAGTTCCAAAATCAAGGAATTGATTTGCAAGGAATACATGCTGATTGTGGAGCTTTAATTTATGATCATGAAGCTCAAGACACACACTGCGGTGGAAGCGGTTGTGGATGTATGGCAAGCGTATTTAGTGGATACTTATTTGAGCTTTTAAAAACTAAAAAGATAAATAAAATATTAATAGTTGCAACAGGTGCTTTAATGAGTCCGCTATCTATACAACAAGGAGAATCAATTCCAGGTGTAGCACATGCAGTTGCAATTGAAAATGAGGTGTAATTAAAATGGATGTTTTTTGTGAACTTTTAAAAGTATTTTTAACAGGTGGAATTATATGTAGTATAGGACAAATATTGATAGATAAGACCAAACTTACTCCTGCTAGAATTTTAGTTATATTTGTTACAATGGGTGTAATTTTAACAGCAATAGGAATATATGGACCGATTGTAGAATTTGGTAAAGCGGGTGCAACCGTTCCAATATCTGGTTTTGGATATGCTTTAGGAAAAGGTGTTATGGAATCTGTTGATAAAATGGGATTTTTAGGAATATTTATAGGTGGTGTTAAATCCTGTGCTGCTGGAATTGCTGCAGCTGTAGTATTTGGCTTTTTAGCATCATTATTTGCTAAACCCACTGCAAAATAGCAAAAATTAGCAATTAATATTTTTAAAAATATAGTATATATATCTTATCTTTACACACAATATGTTTATGATTTAAAAGGAGGTTTTTTATGGATAGTTTAAATCAGATAGAAATTCAAAATATTAGACACATATGTGGAGCTAGTACAAACATTTGCGATAAAATCGCATATTACAAAACTTTAACAAATGACGCTAAGGTAACAGGTTCTTTAGATGAGCTTTGTAATGAGCTTACAACTCTAAAGACAGATCTTAGCGCAATGCTTTAAGGAGGTGGCTTTAAATGACTGAAAAAACAGCTTTAAGTGATATATTATCATCAACTAATTCAATGATAACAATGATTAACTATGCTATTCAACAATCTAATAACAAAAACTTTAGAGACACACTAATATGCAAAAGAAACACATTAGAAAATGTTCAATGGAATATTTATCTAATTAACAAAGATAAAGGATATTATGTTCCAGCTGCTCCAGCAGGTCAAGCTGATATAGAACAAGTAAAAAACGCAATTTCTTAAAAATCTAAAATCTCTCCCCTTTAACTTACAATCGTTAAGGTGGAGAGACTTTTAGTATATTTTTATTAATTAGCTATTTAACTATTTATTTACTTGTTTTTTTACAACTTTTTTATTTAAACTTTTCTTTATGTTCTTATTACTATTATTTACAATAACAATTAAACTTATAGCACAAATTAGAAATAATACGGCATTAAGTATTGTCATAGGATTTAAAAATCCAACTCTTAAAATATATACTACTGTAAATATCAAAAAACAGATTGTTGCAAACAGCCAGAATTTAGGGCTCTTATCCATTTTATTCGCCTCCTATTACTTTTCTCTTGCTTCATTTTCTTTTCTTTTTTCTTTTATTTTTTTCTCTTTTTCTTTTAATTCTTTTAGTTTTTCTTGAATATCTTCTAATTCATCTTTATCACTTTTTTCTGTTTCATCAACACTATTTACCTGAGATTTAATATCATTAAATTTACTATGCTTTATTTGAGTTTTAATCTCTTCTTCTTTTTCTTTTACAGTACTATCTGAAGCATTAGCATTAGAATTTGTACTATTATCGTTAGATATAATAGCTTTTTCTGCTTGTGCCTTAGTAAGCTTTATACCTTTGTTTTTTTGTTTCAACAATGGATTTAACACAGTTACCATATAATATTCGTTATATAAATTTCTTGCTTCTTCTCTTTTTATCTTCTTTTTAGCTTCCTTACTATCAATTGTAGATATCAAGAAGAATTCTCCATTTTCATAGTATAATTGCTCTTTTCCATTAGTAAATATAACGTACTTATCCAATTTTAAATCATGTGAAAGTGAAATTTCATTAATCATTTTTCTAAAATTAAAATCTTCGTTTATTTTTTGAATAAGTGCCTTTTTTTCCGCATCACTTAAATTACGTTCTGCATTTGCTTTTTTTATTATTTCTTTTGTGTTACTATCAAGTTTTTTCTCTTCTTGAACTTCTTGAGTTTTATTTTCTTCCATAAAAATTAACCCTCCTTATTAATATAATCTATACTGAATTTAACAATTTCTTCTAACCTTTTAGTGTTTTTGGTTATATACAAATACCCAATTAAAGCTTCAAATCCTGTTGATTTTTTGTATTCTACCACATCAACATTTTTAGATACTGTATGTATATTTGTATTTCTTCCCCTTTTATATATATTTATTTCTTCTTCGCTTAAGCTGTCCATTAACTTATCAATTGTTTTAGCTTGTCCCCTAGCACTTACATATTTTATAGACTTTACATGTAACTTTCCTGTTTGTACGTTACTTACTGAAGCTAGGTAAGTCCTAATATATACATTATATACACTATCACCAATAAATGCTAAAGTTTGCATTGATATAGTCCCTAAATCTATATTATTTATATATTCTTCCATTTTTTCTCCTCACTATTATTTACATTATATATTATTTTCCACCTTTTTGCAATAATAACAATAACCTTATTTTATATTTGTTTTATATATTTAACTTTTTTAAGCACTAACATTTACAAAAATTTTAATTCTTGATATAATTATCATGAGGTAATTATATGGAAAAAATATTAATAAAAAATGGAAATGTTATTTTATTCGAAAAACTTGACATGTCTGACCCTAGATATACTTTAAGAGGAAGTAATTTACAAACTGTTGTAAAAAAATTAGACATATTAATTGAGGAAAGCAAAATAATTAAAATAGACAAAAATATCATTGATGAAGATGCTACTTTAATTGATGCTAATAATAAAGTGGTAATGCCTGGACTTATCAATATGCACGTACATGTTCCTATGAGTATATTTAGAGAACTAGTAGATGGTTTTACATTAGATGATTGGTTAAAAAAAGAGATTTGGCCAAGAGAGGATAAACTCACTCCAAATGACGTATATTATACAAGTATGCTATCATTAATAGAGGCTTGCAAAACTGGTACTACGCTTTTAAACGACCATTACTTTTTTACAGAAAGTATAATAAAAGCAACACATGATATTCCGTTAAGATATGTAGCTTCTAGATGTTTGATGGGAGAAAACACAAAAGATAATACAAGAATTGATGAACTACTTGAAGTATATAACAAAAAAGATGAAGACATTGATACCAATATATATAACGTATTAGCACTACATGGGCTATATACAACAAATGCTGATTATTTAAAACTAGTTTCCAAACTATGCCATGAATACAACTTTTCTTTACATACACACTTTTGCGAAAATTCAAAAGAAGTGCAAGATATAAAAAAAATATATAATGTTAAGGAACCTTATGAAGTTTTAGAAAAGTACTTTGACGATATAAACTTAATTTTAGCTCATTGTGTTAAACTAAGTGACAAGGATTTTGATTTTTTAAGAAATGTTAAAGCAAATATTGTACACAATCCAATAAGTAATTTAAAACTTGGTTGTGGTTTTGCTGATATAAAAAAAGCATTAAAAAATAACATCAATGTATGTTTAGGTACAGACGGTCAAGGTAGTGGATCAAATTTAGATATGTTTGAAGCTATGAATGTTGCCGCATTAATACAAAAAGGATATAAAGAAGACCCAACCGTTCTAGATGCTTCTACTGCTATACAAATGGCTACAATAAATGGAGCAAAAGCTTTAAAAATGGATGATAAAATAGGTAGTATTGAAGTTGGAAAATTAGCTGACATTATTATAGTAGATTTATCTGATATTACTTTAAATCCAGTAAACAACTTGCTTTCTGATATTGTATACAATGCAAAAGGTAGAGATGTTACACATACTATAGTTAATGGTAAAATTTTAATGAAAGATAAAAAACTAAACTTAGATGTTAATGAAACTGAAATAATTTATAAATGTAATGAAATACTAAAAAAAATAAGTGAAAAATAACAAGGAAGTGGGAATGTATTAATTGATACATTTCTACTCTTTTTGGCTCTTTTATTCTTTAGAAGAATATACATCTTAATGTTATTTGGTATAATAATTTTTTACCTTCACATAATATACTTATATATTTAGGAGGTTTCATTATGGACAAAGATAATTTAAAAATATTAAACGATTTAAATAAAGCTATAAAAATGGGAGAAGATTCATACGCTGTGGTTATAGAGAAAAGTGATGATGAAAAATTTAAGAAAGTACTAAAAAAGCAATCAAAAGCTTACGAAAAATTTCTAGAAAATGTTCACAAAGAATATAAAAGTATAAAAGAAGAACCAAAAGATACACCTATAGCTCAAAAGATAATGGGATGGACAGGAATACAAATGAATACTTTAATGGATAGTAGCAATTCACACATAAGTGAAATGCTTATACAGGGTGCTATTATGGGATATATAGAATGCCAAAAACTACTAAATAGTAATCCTAAAATGGATGAAAAATTAAAGGAAAAAGTAGTCTCATTTTCTGATTTGCAATGTACTGTAATCAAGGAATTAACTCCTTACTTAAGAAAATAATAACTTAAAAAGAGCTTAAAAATCAAGTATATTTCTTTGATTTAAAGCTCTTTTAATATAATTTATACTACTTAAGCATTTCTTTAATCTTTGAGGTTTTCAAACTTTTAATACATTCCCATTGGGTTCATTCCTTGTGGTCCTTCATGAGAACAATTACATCCGTCTTTTTCTTTCTTTTCTGCTACTAATGTTTCAGTTGTTATAACCATTGCAGCAATAGATGCAGAATTTTGAAGTGCAGACCTTGTTACTTTAGTTGGGTCTACAATACCTTGTTTTTTCATATCTACATATTTATCATTTAAAGCGTCATATCCCATACCTTTTTCTAAGCTCATAATTTTATCAATTATTACAGCTCCCTCAACACCTGCATTGTATGCTATTTGTCTTATTGGTGCTTCTAATGCTTTCTCTATCATTTTAGCACCTAATTTTTCATCACCTTCTAAGGTATTAGCGAATTCTTTTACAACAGGTAGTATGTTTATATATGCTGTTCCACCACCAGGAACAATTCCTTCTTCAACAGCCGCTTTAGTTGCATTCAAAGCATCTTCAATTCTTAGTTTTTTCTCTTTCATCTCTGTTTCAGTAGCAGCACCTACTTCGATTACAGCTACTCCACCAACAAGTTTAGCAAGTCTTTCTTCTAATTTTTCTTTATCAAAATCAGAAGTTGTATTTTTTATTTCACTTCTTATTTGTGCAACTCTTTCTTTAATTTTATCTTCATCACCATAGCCACTAACAATGATTGTATTTTCTTTTTGCACTTTTACTTGTTTTGCACGTCCAAGTTGTAATACATCTACTTTATTAAGCTCCATTCCAAGTTCAGAAGAAATAACTTCACCACCTGTAAGTATTGCAATGTCTTGTAACATTTCTTTTCTTCTATCACCAAATGCAGGAGCTTTTACTGCTACGCATGTAAATGTTCCTCTTAATTTGTTAAGAACTAAAGTTGCTAAAGCTTCACCTTCAACATCATCAGCTATTATCAATAGTTTTTTACCTTGTTCTACTACTTTTTCTAAAACTGGTAATATTTCTTGAATATTTGATATCTTTTTATCAGTAATCAAAATATAAGGTTCATCTAAAATAGCTTCCATTTTATCTGAATCAGTAACCATATATGAAGATAAATATCCTCTATCAAATTGCATTCCTTCAACTACATTTAAAACTGTATCCATAGTTTTTGATTCTTCAATAGTTATAACGCCATCTTTAGAAACTTTTTCCATAGCATCAGAAATCAATTTTCCAATTTCTTCATCATTTGCAGATATGCTTGCAACCCTTGCAATATCTTCTTTTCCTTCAATATCTGTAGATATTTTCTTTATTTCATCAGTAGCAACTTTTACAGTTTTCTCAATTCCTTTTTTTACTATTACTGGGTTCGCTCCTGCCGCTACATTCTTAAGTCCCTCTTTTATCATAGCTTGTGCTAAAACAGTAGCTGTAGTTGTACCATCACCTGCTACATCATTTGTTTTAGTAGCCACTTCTTTTACAAGTTCTGCTCCCATGTTTTCAAAAGGATCATCTAACTCAATCTCTTTTGCAATTGAAACTCCATCATTTGTTATAAGAGGTAAACCAAATGATTTATCAAGTACTACATTTCTTCCTTTTGGTCCTAATGTTACTTTTACTGCATCTGCTAGTTTATCTACACCTTTTTCTAAAGCCTCTTTAGCTTCTCTTCCAAATAATAATTCTTTTGACATATTAAAATTCCCCCTATTATTCAACCACAGCTAAAATATCACTTTGTTTTACAATAGAATATTCTACGCCCTCGTATTTTATTTCTGTTCCTGTATATTTTGAACAAACAACTTTGTCACCCACTTTTACATTCATAGTGACTTCTTTACCGTCTATATTTCCTCCTGGTCCCACTGCTACAACTTCAGCAATTCCAGATTTTTCTTTTGCACTTCCTGGAAGTACTATACCTGATTTGGTAGTTTCCTCTACTTCCGCTATTTTTATAATTACTCTATCGCCTAATGGCTTTAACATAATAATAACACCTCCAAATTTTAGCACTCTTTTCTTCTTAGTGCTAAAAAGATTATATCACAATAAATATGTATATTCAATAAATAGCATAAAAATAACTGTTTTTTTCACCCAACTTTCACAATAGATAATGATATATTATTTATATATTTATAACTTGGGAAGTTTATGTTAATACTCTCTTTATTAGATTATATCTTACAATATTTGACAAGGTGCTATAACTTAAAAATTAAAGCTGATAAAAAATTAAAATGAAAAAAAGCAAAATACGTCTGTACATATCATACATTAATATTTTGCTTTTTTATTATATACTTAAATTAGTATTTTTTTCAAGTAACCAATCCAATACATTTATCTTTTTTATTCCATCAAAATCAGCATCTAAATCATCATCCAAAGTCAAAATATATTTAGGATAATTATCATTTATCTTTTTCAAAGGAGTTAATTCTCTTTCTAAGATTTTATTGTCCCCTTCATTTTCTCCTCTTGTTGTTAATGCTACTTGGTAGTATATGGTATTTTCCGGTTTTCTTGCCACAAAGTCTACTTCTAGCTCATCATATTTTCCTATATATACTTCATATCCTCGTCTTAACAGTTCAAGGTATACAACATTTTCTAATATGTGCCCCATATCTCTACCAGACCCTTGCCCTAACATATAATATCTTAATCCGATATCTACTGCATAATATTTTTCTTGAGTTTTTAGAAATTCTTTTCCTTTAATATCATACCTATTGGCCTTAAATATTAAATAACTATCTAGTAATGCTTCTACATAATTTGAAATTGTATTATATGATGAGTTTCTTTCTATTCCTTCTATATTATCACTTATACTTTTTATACTTGTTCTATTTCCTATATTGTCATATATATATTTTGTAATTCTTTCTAAAACATTTTTATCCGTTATTCCTTTTCTTTGCATTACATCTTTAAATAAAACAGTATTATATATACCATCTAAAAACAAATTTATATTTTCTGGATTTATCTTATATAATTGGGCCGCTTGAGGAAAGGAACTATATCTCAAATAATCTCTAAATTTTCTTGATAAATCTGTTTTATCTTCAAAACTTGATAAATATTCTTTAAATGATAGTGGTAACATTTTTATTTCTATATATCTTCCTGTAAGCAATGTCGCTAATTCTGAAGATAATAAATATGCATTTGAGCCTGTTATGTATAAATCTACATCTTTATTTATAAACAAACTATCTACTGTTTTTTCAAATTCATTTACATTTTGAATTTCATCTAAAAAAACATATGTCTTTTTTCCTTTTACTAATTTTGCTTTTACATATTCATATAATTTTTTTCTGTCTTGCAATTCCTCATAATCTGAATCTTCAAAATTTATTGATATTATTTGATTTTCTTTTATTCCATTTTCTTTTAAATAATCTTGAAATATTTCGAGTAGTGTTGATTTACCACATCTTCTTATTCCTGTGATAACCTTTATTATTTGTTGGTCTTTGAAATTTTTTAATATAGATAAATAACTTTCTCTATTTATTCTTTCCATAAAATTCCTCCTACTATAATAATTATACTCTTTTTTATCATTATAGTCAAGTTTTTTCAAAAATATGAAAAAACTTTTGAATTTTTGATGCTTTTTTCAATTACTCACATAAAGGTAGAAAAAACTCACGCGTTTTTTTTATAGTTTGCGTGAGTTTTCTTTTCTATGATTTATATGTATAACTCATTATTATCTAATTTATTATTTTTATTTAGTAACAAATTTTCAAAAAATAACTTTAAATACCTTTTATCTTCGTCTACACCTTGGCATATATTAGTATAATTTGCTCTAACTAAAGCATTTCTAAAATATAACGAATTATCTTTAAAAAGTTCATTGTTTACTTTAAAACCTTTGCTATTTAAATACTTTTGAATAAATACTGCAGTAACTCTCGTATTTCCTTCTCCAAACGGATGAACCTGCCATATGTTTGAAACAAAAGTGCATAATCTATTAATCTTTTCATCATCAGACATAATAGTATATTTTTGTTTTGACTCTTCTTCAAAATCAAATTTAAGGCTTGCTTCTATCATTGAAAAATCAGCGTATTGCACAGTTTCGCCACGTAAAATATCTTCTTTTTTTGTTATATTATAGTCTCTAAATTCACCTATAAATTTTGTTGCAATGCCGATATCTATATTTTGAAATAATCTTTTATGGTAGTTTTTTAATGTCAAATAATTAAAAGAAAAAGCCTTATCGTTTAATATTTTCATTATTTGTAATGAAACCTTATCTGCTTCTTCCTCTTTTTTATTTAAACTTCCCTCATTATTTTCTACGTTATAATATTCATTTATCTCATCTTTAACTTTATTATAGCTTTTTTTGCCCAGTATATTTTCTTCAGCCAACTTAACCATATACTTTGAAGGAGTTAAATTATCAACTGCTTGCAAACCAAAAGCTATATTCCAGTTTAGTTGTTTTTCATCTGCATTTTTGGATTCGCCTATTTTTTCATATTTTATTCTTTCCAAATAACTATCCATAGTTTACTCCTTTTTTTATTCTTCTGTAAATGATGCTAAATCAAAATTTACGTTTACTGCATCTTGTTTTTTGGTTATATTAATGTCTGAGAAAAGATAGTTTTGAGATATATCTACTTGTTTTAATTTACTAAGCTCTAATGCTCCTAAAAAAGCGGTTACTACTTCAATATTATTGCAACTTACAGGATTAAATATCTCATTAAACACCATTTGCTCATTTGCATTTAAATAATTTACTATTTGTTTTACTTTATCTCTTACAGTGATTTTTTCATATATTGCAATTTTTTTAATCTCTTCAGAGTTTTTATTTATTTTATTCTTGTTTCTACTTATTATATCATTATATATATCAAATATTTCATTTGGTTTAAAATCTTGCCCTGTATATTCAATTTTCTTTTTAAATTTAATTTTTTCCATAGACTTAGAAAAGCTTCCAAAATTCTTACTATATAATTCTGATATAACTCCAGATATTTCTTTGTATTTTTTATATTCTATAAGTTGTTTTATAATATCCTCTTCTGTAATTATCTCTTCTTCTTCGTCATCTTTTGGTGTTATTTGAGGAAGCAGTTTCCTTGCTTTTATATCTAAAAGAGTTGATGCCATTACTACAAATTCACTTGCCACTTCTATATTTTTATCATTCAGTTCGTTTATATATGCTATATATTCATCGGTAAGTTCACTTAATGATATATCAAATATATTCATTTTATTTTTCACAATCAAATGAAGTAACAAATCTAAAGGTCCCTCAAAATTTTCTAAGGTAAATTTAAATCTTTGCTTATTTTTTAAAATAATATCAGTCATTATTTTTTCCTTTCTTTGTTATATCTAATACATATCTGTAATGCTGTTTCTATCATTTTATCAAAAGAATTTTGTCTTTGGTCAGATGTTAAGTGTTCATCTCTTAGTAAATGATCTGAAATAGTAAGTAAACTTAATGCTTTTTTATTTGCAAAAATTGCATTAGAATAAAGTGCAAAAGTTTCCATTTCAAAGGCTATATTGTTATCTTTGTCTAATTTTTCTAATCTTTCTTTAGAATCATAAAAAATTTCAGAGGTAAATACTTTACCATATTTAATATTTATATCATTCTTATATTTTAAATTTTCTTCGCTTATTTTCTTTGTAATATCTAATAATTCACTTGTAGGTACTATTTTCGTATCCTTATTTAGCCCTATAAGCGTGTTATACTCTGAATCTGAGTCTACATTTTCTGCTATGATAATATCCATTAAATTAATATCTTCATTTAACGTTCCTGCACTTCCAACTCGTATAATTAAATCAACATCATAACCTTCGTATAATTCTTTTGAATATATTCCCATTGAAGGAATTCCCATTCCACTTGCTTGAACGGATACTCTCACATCATTATACATCCCGGTAAAACCATACATATTTCTAACTTTATTATAGCAAAACGCATCTTTTAAAAATTTTTTAGCTATATATTCTGCTCTTAAAGGATCACCAGGCATTATTACTAAGTTTGCAATATCTCCTTTTTTAGCTTCATTATGTGCTGTTGGTACTTTTATCATATATCATCTACTCCCAAATTAAATTTATCTATATTTTATCATATTAAGGAAAAAAAGCAAGAAATAGAAGAAAAATTATGCAAGAATTGCTAAAACATAAAATCTATTTTATTCATTTCTTGCATATATTATTTTTATTATTCATAGTAATCTACATCTTCATTTTCGAAATTCACTAAGCTTCCTAAATTTTTAAAACCTCTTCTATATAGGTATTGTTTCTTTTTTAAAGGCTCCATTTGTTTTAATTTAGTTGATAATAATTTATGAGCCAATTTTTTTTCATAATCTGTATTAGATAACTCTTCTAGTTTTTCTTCTAATAAATATTTGTCTATTCCTTTTTGCATAAGTTTATTTTTTATCTCAAATATAGAATAGTTTTGTAGACGCATACATTGTCTAATATATGCGTCTACATATTCTACATCATCAATATACTTTAAATTCTGCATATACGAAATCACTTTTTCAATTATTTCATCATCAAAACCACTTTTTTGAAGTTTTTTTCTTACTTCAAATGCCGTCTTTTTGGATAATGCTACATATCTAAAAGCTTTTTCTTTTGCTACTTCAAAGCTCATGACAATTATCTCCTATTCTTCTTCCTCTTCATCAGCACCTGTTATTTCTCCCATGCTCTTTTCAAAGGCTAAATTAAAGTTTTCTCTTACTTTATTTTCTATTTCTTTCATTATGTCAGGATTTTCTTTTAAGAAGCTCTTAGCATTTTCTCTACCTTGCCCTATTTTTTGGCCTTTGTATGCAAACCAAGCTCCACTTTTATCTACAATGTCTAAATCTACTGCTAAATCAAGAACACATCCTTCATTTGAAATTCCTTCTCCATAAACTATATCAAATACAGCTTCTCTAAATGGAGGTGCTACTTTGTTCTTTACCACTTTAACTTTAGTTCTAGAACCAACTACTTCTCCATTAATTTTTATTGCTTCTTGTTTTCTTACGTCAAGTCTAACAGAAGAGTAGAATTTTAAAGCTCTTCCACCAGGAGTAGTTTCAGGATTACCAAACATAATACCCACTTTTTCTCTTAATTGGTTAATAAATATTGCAACTGTTTTAGATTTGTTAAGAACACCAGTTAATTTTCTTAATGCTTGAGACATAAGTCTAGCTTGTAATCCAACATGACTGTCTCCCATTTCTCCATCAATTTCTGCTTTTGGTACAAGAGCTGCAACAGAGTCTATTGTTATAATATCAACAGCACCACTACGTATAAGTTGTTCTGCAATTTCTAATGCTTGCTCTCCTGTATCTGGCTGAGCTACAATTAAATTGTCAATATCTACCCCTAATTTTTTTGCATAAACTGGATCAAGTGCATGCTCTGCATCTATAAATGCAGCTATTCCTCCAAGTTTTTGTGCCTCTGCTATAGCATGTAATGCTACAGTTGTTTTACCAGAAGATTCTGGTCCAAATACTTCGATTATTCTTCCTCTTGGAAATCCTCCTATTCCTAGAGCAATATCTAAACTTAATGCTCCACTTGGAATAGAATCTACATTAACGTTTCCAACTTCGCCAAGTTTCATTACTGAACCTTTTCCAAAATTTTTTTCGATTTGTGCCATTGCTATATCTAATGCTTTTTTTCTTTCTTCAGATATCATTTAAATTCCCCTCTCAATCTTTTTCAGAACATTTGTTCAAATTGATTATACTACTTAAAATTTAGTTTGTCAAGTTATTTTTCAAATATTTTTATTTTTTCATTTAGCACTATCAAATGTTTTCATTATCAATATTTGCAAATACTTTTTTTATATTTAAATTAATGTCATTTACTACCTCAACAGGTTTAGAAAAATAATATCCTTGTACTAGTTCAACACCTATTCTTTTTAATAAATTTAATGTAGAAATATCTTCAACACCCACAACAATTATTTTACATCCTTTAGATATTGAATATGTTACTAATTCTTGCAAGAATTTTTGCTTTTCAGGATCATTTAAAATATCTCTTATTAGTGAAATATCAGGAACTATATAATCTACATCAAACATATTAATATCATCAATTGTTAATCTTCCTATACCAAAATTATCTAATGCAACTTTTCCTTTATTTTTATGAATATTTGATATTATTTCTTGAATTTTACCGAAATCTTTATTTTCATAATTTTGGAATTCTAATACTATGTTGTTCCTTGCCATCATATCGTAAAGTCTTGGTTTATTAACATATTTTTCATAACTATTTAAATCACAATTTACAAACGCCATATTAGATTCTTTTTGATCCAAATTTTCAAAAGATTCAATAGAATTAATCATCATAACTTGCTGTATTTTTTCATACTTACCTATTTGATTAGTATAATTTATAAAATCTACAATTCTTATGCTTCTAGTGTTTTCGATTCTTGTAAATAACTCATATCCAAAAACTTTTTTTGCCTTTAAGTCTATAACTGGCTGATAAACTGATTTCATCCTTCTTCTATTTAAGACATCTTCAATTAGCATATCAAGTTCTGGTTTTGAAATACTATCTATTGAATTTTTAGAATCTACAGTACCTGCTATTTGTTCATTTTCTTCCTGTTCTTCTTTTGACATTTCAGCATCATAATTCATATACTTATTTATAAATTCAATATATTTATTCTTGACAATTTTAAATTTGTTATATACATCTACATTTTTAGCTCTTGCATCTGAATCTTTTACATCTAGTAAAAGGTAAAACATCTCTTTACTATTGTTAAGTTCTGAGGCCAAAAACTTCATATTATCGTATGTAATTTCTCCTTCGTTTAGATACTTATCATGATATTTTATTAAAGTTAATATAATTCTTTTTTCTTCCATTGTAAATTGAAATCTTTCTAAAATTCCTTTAGCAAGTTCAACTGATTTTTCATCATGCTTTGCAAAACTATCTGTTCCATCATCAAGTATTACTTTTACATATGGTTTTCCAATATCATGAAGTAACATTGTCCATTTTAATAATTTTTTTTGCCATTTTCCTATTGGAATTTGTGGATTTCCAACACATTCAATTGTAGTTAAAATATGTCTGAATACTCCATATTTATGATAAGGTGAATTTTGTTGGCAGTTTATAACATCTTCACCATACTGATTTTTAACGTAAAATTCTGGAAAATGTTTTACAAAAATAGGGTCCTGGCTTAATTTTAAAAGTAAATATGCTACATTATCATCTTCTAAAATAGATGTATAAATATTAGTTAATTCTTGTTTGTTATTATCGTACATTTTTAATTTCATTATTAAAGAATTAACTCTAGCCTTTTCTTTTGTATCCATAAGATCTGCTGCTATATTTTGCGGATCCATTTCATCTAAAAAATAATCATTATCTTCCATAATCGTACCTCTCAAATTTTATTTATATACACCCTAATATTACTATAAATTTTACTAAATTGCAATACAAAATCTTGAAATTAACATATATATTCCAAAACTTTCAAAAACTTTCTTATTATATATTGACTTTTAACGTTTTTTTATGTATAATATATTGGTATTAAATAGTTACTTAAACTAAACCCCGGAAAGTTTTACGTGACTAAATTTTGTAATTTAGGAGGAAATTTTAGTTATGAATAATACTACACATAGTGTAAAAGCTAAAGAAATCGAAAAAAAATGGTATATTATAGACGCTTCTAACAAACCACTTGGAAGAGTTGCTACAGAAGTTGCTAAATTACTAAGAGGAAAACATAAACCAACTTATACTACAAATTTAGATTGTGGTGATAATGTTATAGTTTTAAATTCAGACAAAATTATATTAACAGGTAATAAATTAAATCAAAAAATCTACAGACATCATTCAGGTTATGTTGGTGGAATGAAAGAAACTAAATATAGTGATTTAATGGCTAATAATTCTGATAAAGCATTAATGCTTGCTATCAAAGGAATGTTACCTAAAAATTCTTTAGGTAGAACAATGCTTACAAACGTAAGAATATACAAAGGTGAAGAGCATAATCATGAAGCTCAAAAACCTGAAAAATGGGAATTTTAGGAGGAAGTAAAAAATGGCAAAGAAAGAATATATTTATGCTACAGGAAAAAGAAAATCATCTATTGCAAGAGTTAACATTATACCAGGAACTGGAAAAATAACTATAAACAAAAAAGATATGGATGAAGTTTATACTTTAGACACTTTAAAAGCTATAGTTTTAAAACCTTTTAAAGTTGCAAACATGATGGAAAAATATGATGTTGTTGCTACAGTTAAAGGCGGCGGTTTTTCTGGTCAAGCTGGTGCAGTTGCACATGGTATTGCAAAAGCTCTTTCAACAACTGATCCAGAAGTTCGTACTGTATTAAAGAGAAATGGTCTTTTAACTAGAGATTCTAGAGTAAAAGAAAGAAGAAAATATGGTCTTAAAAAAGCAAGAAAAGCACCACAATTTTCAAAAAGATAGTATTTATATTTGTTTTAAAGCTTACAACTGTAATGGTTGTAAGCTTTATTTTTACTCGTTTCCAGTTACATTTAATGTATCTTTTTCTTTTAAATCAGTAACTCCTTGAATATCATAATATGTAGTAGGAATATCACCGACAAGTACTACTTCAGAAACTGCTATTTCATTTTTATACTCTTCAGTGTCAGAGAAAAACGGAGCTATCGTTTCTATATTAGTAGTTATCTCTATGTATATCTTGTGTATTGTTTGATTTATTCCAGCTTTTTCAAAACTTGATTTAAACTTTGCATTGCATGTTCCATTAGGTAAAGTCTTTAGATTTATTTTAACTCCATGCCCTCCTAATATCGTAAGTCCCAAAAAAGAGCCAATTGGAACTTTAATATAATTTTCTTTTGTTTCTTCTATTTCTTTTTGAGTCAATTCAATAACTTTGCTTGATATTTCATTCATTTTAGGAGTATTGGCTACAATAGCTGTAATTTTCCCATTTTCGTCTTTTTGCAAAGTTATCAAATCATCATATTTTATTCCACTAATACTTAGCTTTACTGCTTCATTACTACATTTTTGTGCTATTGTTTTAGCATTCGTATCACTTAAAGTTTTTAGTGTAGGCTTCAAACTTTTATTATACATTAAGATTATTAGTAAAATAACAGACACTAAACATACTACAAAAAAGACAAATGATTTATTAAATTTCATTTGTCTGATTGTAGTTATATAATACTTAAGACGCATTTAAGGCTTACCTTATTACAAGTATTTTTTGACCTACACTTATTTCATCTGGATTTAGAATATCATTTGTTTTTACTATTTTCTCTACACTAGTTTTGTATTTTTTAGCTATTTTCCATAAATTATCATTAGGTTTTACAATATATATATTAATACTATCAAGTCCACTTATGTCTAAATCATCATCTGTTATATTTTCTATAACATTAATTTTTTCTAAATTTAATACTTTTACTTCTACCTCTAAATCAATCCTTATATCTAAATCTTTACCATTTTGAGTTACTGTTATATTTTCCCCTTCTATATCAACTAATACTTTGCTATTTTCTAAGTTACTTCCTATATCTACATTTTGATCTACTATAATATCAATGATTTTGCTTTCTATTTCAAAACTATTTAAATCTTGAAGTAATAAATATACCTTTGCTTCACCTTCAATTTTTACGATATTGTTATTTACACTACTATTTAAATGACTTATATCTAATCTATAATCTAAAACCCTAGTATTTTCTGGTAATATATTACTTACATTTTCTTTTATATTCACATTTTTTTCTAAAGTATTAATCTTTCTTATTCCATCAATCTCATTTACATTAAAGTTTAGCTCTCTTGTTTGGCTATAGAAGTCTTCTACATATTCAACTTCTTCCTCTTCGTACATAAGCACATTTACTTCGATTTGATAATCTGCACACATCGTTTTAGTTGTAGTTATATCTTGATTTAGCCTTAAATCAAAGTCTTGCATTATATAACTTATATCAAATTTTGAGTTATCATTTATATTACTAAGTTCTACCATGGCTGAAAAAGGTAAATTGTAACTAGTTTTTTTAACAGAATCTTCTCTATTTTCTGTAAGATATATTATATTTATTTCTATATCTCCTTTTACCATTACCTTGTTATAGCTTTCTTTATAATCTGTATTTATAATCCTTGTGTTTACATCTAGTATTTCATAAAAGTCTTCTGCCTCTTTAGGCAACACAAACTCTTCTTTTGAAGCAATTATATTCTTTTTATCTTCAATTATATTGAAAAAGTCATTTCTGCATACTTTACATTCTATTGGCGTTTCACAATCAAATTTATTAATAAGTTCTACATCTTGTATTTTCTTTATCTTTGTTTTAAATACTATTTCTGATTTTATAGATATTTTTCTTTCATTTGGAAGTGAATATATGACATTCTTGCAAATAGGCTTTATTGTAGCTATCATATCAGAATTTACTCCCTTTAATTCTAATACCTCAGTATATGGATATGACGCAAATAGCCCTCTAGTATTGAAATTTTCATCATTTACCCTATATATAACGAAATAATTAACATTTCCAGATATTTTTATTTTATCCTGTAAAACTTCCACATTATTAACATATGGTGTAACTGTCACATTTACTATTTTAACTGCATCAGGCTTAGTGTCAGGAACTATAATATCTTGTTCCATCCATTTGCTTATGTCTTCATTCATTACGACATCATTTAATTTTAAAGATTTATTTACAGTGCTTATTGGCATTTTCTTTTCTCCTCCTTATATTTTTATTAATACAATATATGAGAACAAAAAAAATATATTCTTAAACTTACTAAACTTTGTAACTTTTAATAGAAATTATTCATAATATAATATTAGTTAAATAATATATTTATTATTTAGCATTAGATAATTTATCTTTAAGTTATACTCATATATATAAATATCTTAATACTATATAATCTCCTTGAATATTACCGCCTTTTTAGGCGGTTTAAATATTTTAAGACAAAAAAAGAGCAATACTTTAAGTATCACCCTAACCTCTTATAATCGCCTACTACAACCTAGTATATTTAGGAGTAGAGAAATCATAATTTATTGCACTTTCCCCATTTGGGAAACTTATTTCTAACATATTTGTAACAAGGTCTGCATAGCTATATGATAATTTGCTATCTGTTTCAGCCTCTTTGAAAACAAATAGATTTGGATATGTACTATCTATTGTTCCTCTTCTACAAATGCATTTATTTCTACCTACATTTGCTTTTACAAGAATATCTTGTCCAATAAAACCTTCAACATCTTGTTTTACTTTTACTAAAGCGTCTTTTGAAACCATACTATCACCTACATGTCATCTAAATTACATGTCAAATTATATCATTTTTTAAGTGATAAGTCAAAGAGCAAAAGTTCTGTTTTTCCTTTTCATTACACTTTTATGTTGCTTACTTTTTGTACTTTCTTATTAATTATAGCATTTGATTGTTTTATAATATTTTTTTTACATTTTTGTTACAATTATTTATTTTAACTATTTATTTTGATTAATATATTCTACTGCTTTTTGAAGTTGTGTATCTCTTTGTTTAGGAATTGCTATATTGTCTTTTAAATCTTCAGGTAAATCAACTGTTATATTTGGTTCTATACCATTTTTATGAATTTCTACGCCACTAGCAGTATAATATTTAGCTGTAGTAATTGATAAAGCTCCCTTGCCGTCTAATGGTTCTATTGACTGAACTATACCTTTTCCATACGTCTTATTACCTACTAGAATACCTTTTCCTGAGTCTTTTATTGCACCAGAAAGTATTTCTGCAGCAGAGGCAGACCTAGAATTAACGAGTACTGCTAAAGGTATTTGAATTTCGTTTTTTCCATCACATTTATATACTTTTTCATTTCCTTCTCTATACACTAATCTTACAATATCACATTTTGGAAGTAATAATTTGGCTATCTCTGTTGTATCTGAAACAAGTCCACCAGGATTATTTCTTAAATCAATTACTAGTCCTGTAATATTTTTAGACTTTAAATCTTCATATTGTGATTTAAATTGTTTATATATATCATTATCAAAAGACCATATTTTTATATATCCTATATTTCCATCTAAAATTTCTGAACTTACATTATTTGAATTTATTTCAGCTCTTGTTAATGTTTTTTCTAGGACTTCATCATTTCCTCTTTTTACAGTAATTTTAACAGTTGTATCTTTTTCACCTTTCATTTTATCTACACATTCTTTATATGTATCTAAACTAACAGTTGTATCTTCAACTTTTATTATTAAATCCCCTGCTTTTAAATCAGCTTTTATTGCTGGAGAATCTGGCATAATACCAAGTATCATAATACTATTAGATGCTTTATCAAAAGTCAAATGTACTCCTATTCCTCCATACACTTCTTTTCCAGACTTAAGCATTTCTTGATACTCTTCTTCGCTCATATATCTTGTATATGGATCTTCAGTAGCTTCAGCGATTCCTTTTACTGCCCCATCAACTAATTTATCCATATCTAATTCATCCACATACTTATTTGAAACCATATTAAGTGCATCTTTTATCCTAGACATATACTTAGACATGTCAGTTGACGATACTGTTTTATTTTCTACAGAGCCACCATTTCCTTGATCTAAAATTACTGGTTTTAAAACTACATATAAGCAATAAAGAATAATTGCAGATAATACTATTGAAATAGTTGCTACAATTACTCCATTAATTATTTTTGATTTTCTTGAATTATTTTCTTTATTAAATTCCATCTTTTTATTCCCTCTTTACTTTACTATATAATTATATATTAATTTTATTCATTCGTCAATCAAATAATTTCAAATTTCACTTAAGTATCATATTAGTTTTTTCTCATAAATATTTATCTCCTTTGCAATCTGCCGTTATTTATAGTTTTTAGTCTTAAACACTTGACATATTTAGTAAGTTATTGTATAATTTAATAGTAATTAATTGAAATACTTGTCCTTAAAAAGACTTAAAATAAAAGTATTTCCCATCGGAAGGAGGGAAACAATAATGCCAGGAATTAAAATAAAAGATAATGAAAGTTTAGATAACGCACTTGCAAGATTTAAAAAACAATGTGCTAAATATGGAGTTCTTGCAGAAATTAGAAAAAGAGAACACTATGAAAAGCCTAGTGTAAAGAGAAAGAAAAAATCAGAGGCTGCAAGAAAAAGAAAACACTAATGTATTTTAACTAACACATATTAAATGTATGTGTTAGTTTTTTTATCAATATGCAAAAATAGTGAATTAGAACTACTAATTCACTATTTTGTTATTTTAGAAACTTTACCAATTATTATTTCTATTTTGAATGTATGCTATTATCATCTTTACAATCACATATATTAATATACATGATAATGTAACAACTATTACGATAATTACATTAGTACTAAACAAACTACCTGTTACTGGAAGTTTCTTTTGTACATTATATACTGTTTTTTCAACATCTCCATCTTGAATATTAAATTCATATTCGTTACTATCAAGTACTATATTGTCCGGAACTGATACTTCTTTGTAATAGTATTTACCATTTTTTAAAGTCTCACTTTCAGCTTTACCATTTTCATCTGTAACAATACTTGCAATAGCTTTTTTATTTTCATCTAATATTTCAAATCTGATATCTTTCATTGCAGAGCCATCATCTTTATTAATTTTATGAATTATTAATTTGGCAGTTTTAAACTTATTAACAACTTTTTCTTCTACAAAATCATTATCTGTTTTAATAGTAAATTCATGCTCTGAAGAATCTAATACATATTGATTAGGTGTTTTTGTTTCCCTATAATAATATGTTCCCTTATTTAATTTATTTGATATAGCTACCCCTATCTCATCAGTAGTTAAAGTTTGAATTACATTTTTATTTGAGTCCAAAATTTCAAACTCTGCTCCTTGAATAGTATTATTACTCTCATCTACTTTTAATATTTTTAATTTTCCTTCTATTATATTATTCTTTATTGTAAATTCGACTACCTGATTATCTTCCGTAATTTTAAAAGGTTTCATTTGAGGATCAACTTCAATATTAGCTGGTGCTGATACTTCTTTGTAATAATATGAACCTAATACCATCTTAACATTTGAATTTGCAATCCCCTTATTATTTGTTACCATTGTGTCTATTTTTTCTTGTTTGCTATTATATATTTCAAATGTAACACCTGCAATAGGATTTTGACTTTGATCAACTTTTATAATCTTTAATGAACCTTTTTTGTAATTATTAGTTTCTTGTTTAGCAATTATTTGAGATGAGTCTGTTATTACAAATTCTTTCTCTGTACTATCTACAATTAGATTTTTATCTTTAGTAGATGTTTCTTTATAATAATATGTTCCTGGTTCTAAATCTTTTGAAACGGCAACTCCACTGTTATTTGTAGTAATAGTTTGAATCTTCTTTTTGTTAGAATCTAATATATCAAATTTAACGCCAGATAATAACTCTCCATTTTCATCCTTTTTAGTTATTTTTAAACTTCCTTTTACAATATCATTTTCTAACTCTCTTGTAACAACTTGATCATATCCTGTTATATCAAAACTATATTCTGTAGTATCCATTATAACATGATCAGGTGCGCTAGTCTCAGAAAAATAGTATTTTCCTATATTTAATGCTGAACTAGTTGCAATACCTTTACTGTTAGTTGTTATAGTTTCTATTTGTTTTTTATTACTATCCATTATTTTAAATTTAACATTTGCTATTGGATCACCATTTTCATCCTTTTTGGCAATCTGTAACTTTCCAGAAACTTTAGCATTAGTAAACTGAACATTTGAAGTTGCACCTGCTGTTACGATAGCACTTCTTACAGTCGTATCAATTATATAACCTGTTGGAGCAGAAATTTCCTTTATGCTATATATTCCAGTTGGCATATTAAGCAAATCTACTCTTCCATCAGCATTTGTAACAGCTTCTGCGATCTTTTGTCCATTTGAATCTTTTATTTCAAATCTTATATCTTTAATTTTTCTTCCTTCTTGGTCCTCTTTTATAATTGTAATATTTCCAGTATCATTTGACCAAGTTATTGGTACACTTTCACTTACAGTAACTGGTTCTGTAGTTATAGTAGCAAAATCTTGCAATCCTGAATTTGAATTTAGTCCATACATTCCACAATTTAATTTATCGCCAGATGCATTAACAACTAAACTAAAGTTAGCAGAAGTATCAGATTTTCTAGCAATAACATATACAGAATCCCCAATTGAAAAGTTTGATTTTGCTGCACCATTAGCATCAGTTATTTGAGCTGTTGAAGGTGCATTTATAAGAGAAACATCAACTGATTTTACTGTAAAGTCTGTCTTAGTACCTCCATCATATCCTGTTATTTTATATGGACCTGCTAAATATAGGTCTCCTTTTTCCTCTAATTTATAATTAGAAGAGTCTATTTTTATAGCTGGATTTGGAGTGTACGGATATTGCATTGCACTATCTGCCAATTTTTCAGCTGCAGATTTCATTTCAGACATTATTGACTCATACCCAGAATTAGCAACTAAATCATTAAAATTAAATTTATATCCTTTATTTTCTCCAGTCTTTGTAACTACATTCCAAAAAGCCATTTGAGTAACTAAATATTGTACTTCTGTAGCCTCTTCTCCGCTCATTCCAAATTCGCCTAAGTCTTTATTTGGATAACCATAAACTAGTACTGCTAGAGCTTCTGGAGACATATCACCTTTATACGCTAAATTAGTTCCATTGCTTGTTATTTCTCTTCCATAGTCAACGCAAAAGGCTACATTTTCTCCCAAGGTAACTCTTCTATACTTTGTTGAATAATCATATGCACTATTTGTAAATGGCGACCTTTGCTCACCTTGGTAATTAAAACTTAAAGAAGACTCAGATGCAACTATATTACTTTGATTTTTCCATACTATTTTAGTAACAACTAAGCTTAATACAATAAAAATAGATGTTATAGTTAATATTTTTAAAAATTTATTTTTCATAATATAATCCCTCTTTTACATTCCTGTAACATTTGTAGACATTTTTTCAGATACTAAAGTGCCTTTTACTATTATTCTTTCAGAAGCATTATAGTTACAAGTAATAAGTGTAATTTCTTTTTTATCACTACTTTTTAATACACCAGTATCTGTTGGCTTTACGTTATATTTTTCATTTATTTTATATGTATACATCTTACTTTGAGTATAGACATTTACCAATGCTCCTATTTCAATTTTATGAAGATTTCTAAATATTTCTGTATCTATATTATTATGAGCTGCCAAAGAATAATTTCCTACTTGTCCAGGACGAGCTGAACCTTCAACTACTCCAACGTAATTTTTTAAAGTACCAGCATCAGAACCTTCTGTAACTTGTGCAATAATTCCTAGTGAAGGAATTTGCAAAACTGCTGTTGAGCCTTTTTTTATAACAATTTTTACCATTTGGTTATCTTTATCAGTTTTTTCACCATTGTTTGAAGAATTGATTTCCATTTCTTGTAAATCGGTATTATTTACCTGAATAACAGTATCTCCATCAACGACATTAGTTTTATCAGCAATAGAAAGGTTATTTATTTCTTCTTGCTTTACGTGATTCTTAATTAAAATTATTGACGTAGAAATAACTATTATTGCAACAACAACAATAACTATTTCAAGAGGTTTAACCTTAAACTTAAAATTACTCATTTTCATACATATCAATCTCCTTGGTATAAATTATATCATATATATTTTTTTTCAAGCAACATATTTTGTTTTTTTTAAATAAAAATATCTAAAATGTAATAAAAGTGTAATATTTACTTTATAAAATGTCGTTTTATTTTAATTTTTTTATCTCGCTAGATTTTAAATACCTATACTCACCTAACTTTAAACTTCCAAGCCCTATTTCTCCTATTTTAACCCTTTCTAACTTTTTTACATTTATTCCTACGGCCTTACACATTTTTCTTACCTGCCTATTTTTTCCTTCACTAATAATAATTTCCAATTTATTAGAAGAGTACTTTCTGACCTCGGCCTCTTTAGTTATATATCCACCAATATCTACACCGTTTTTTAACTTGTTTATCTTTTCACTTGTTATATTACTATCTGTTGTTACTATATACGTTTTTTTTATCATATGACTTGGATGCATCATATAATTAGCAAACTTTCCATCATTAGTAAAAAGCAAAAGGCCTTCCGTATCCTTATCTAATCTTCCTATTGGAAATACTCTTATATCTTCTTTAATTAAATCTGAAGTTGCCTTTCTTCCAAATTGTTCACTATTTGTAGTTATATATCCTTCAGGTTTATTTAGCATTATATATACCTTTTTTTCTTCTTTATGAATAATTCTATTATTAACTTCTATCCTGTCGTTTAATTCATCTATTTGCACACCTAAATTTGTAACTAACACTTTATTTACTTTTACTTTTCCGTTTTCTATTAGTTCATCTGCTTTTCTTCTTGAACAAACTCCACATTCTGCTATATACTTATTTAATCTTATCAACATTTTCAACTCCATATATTTAAAATATCTATTTTAACATCACAAACTAAGCTCACATTTCATAATATATATTATCATAAGCTTATGTTTATATAGATGATTACTAGCCAAAAAATGCTAGTAATCTTTTTCTCTTTTTTCAAGTATATCTATTAACTCTTTAAATTCTTTTGGAAGAGATGAAGTAAATTCTATATACTTTTTAGTGGTAGGATGAATGAAACCTAAAGTTAAAGCATGAAGCATTTGACCTTTTGCTTTAAATTTAGTATCCTTTTTACCATATATTTCATCTCCTAAAAGTGGATACCCTTTATATGACATATGTACTCTTATTTGATGCGTCCTACCAGTTTCAAGAGTTGCTTCTATAAGTGTAATATTTGAATTATAATATCTTTTTAGTACTTTTATATGAGTTACAGCATTTCTAGAATTTTTGTGCGTAACTGCCATTTTTTTTCTATCTTTAGGATTTCTTCCAATTGGCAAATCAATGCTAAATTCATCTTCTTTAACAATGCCTTTTACAAGTGCAATATATTTTCTAGTTATACTATGAACTTTAAACTGCTTTGAAAGTTCTTTATGTGTGTTATCGTTTTTAGCTACTACTAATATTCCGGATGTATCTTTATCTATTCTATGCACTATTCCAGGTCTAACTTCACCGTTAATTGATGACAATTTATCTTTATGTGAATACATTAATGCATTAACTAAAGTTCCTTCATAATTTCCATTTGCAGGATGAACAACCATCCCCTTTTTTTTATTTACTATTATTAAATCATCATCTTCATAGACTATATCTAAATCTATATCTTGTGGAACTATATTTTCAGGAACTTTTTCCTTTAAAACAAGTGATATTCTATCATTTTCTTTTAAGACTTGTCCTGCTTTTATAGGTTTCTTCCCATTTACTAAAATACATTCACTATTTATCAATGTTTTTATATAACTTCTAGTTATATCTTTATTTTTTTCAACTAAGTAGATATCTAACCTTTTTTTCGAATCTTCTTTTGATACAATATACTCCATAAAGCTTTTTATTACCTTTCTAACTTTCAAATAACTTTTCTATTTCCTCTTCTTTTAAAGTATATACTTTATTACAAAAGTCACATGAAAGTTCTATTTTTCCCCCATTTTCACTTACTATTTTTTTTACTTCTTTTTCTCCTAATGCTACCAAAGTGCTTTTTATTTTCTCCATATTACAATCGCATTCAAGTACAGGTTCTTTTTCCTCTATACATTCTACGAAATTATCTCCAGTAATAGTTTTAGCAACATCATCAATATTTTGAATGTCCATCATTAAATTTGTTACACTAGAAATATTACTATTAATATTTTCCAATATATCAATAACATTAGCAGGAGTATCAGGAAGTGGTTCTATTACATAACCACAAGCTTTTTCTACTTTGTTTTCTTTAGAAAAGTTTACTCCTAGAAAAACTGCTGTTGGTGTCTGCTCAGAAGTAGCAAAATAGTATGCAAAATCTTCAGCTATCTCTGATGATACAAGCTTACACACACCAACATATGGGTCCTTTAAACCAATATCTTTTACAACGTTTATATACCCACTACCAACTATTTTTGATACATCTAATTTTCCATTTTCTTTTTTGGGTGCATCGGCTTGAGGATTAGTAGCATATGCTTTCATTTTTAATGAATTATTTCCACATACTACCATGTTTCCAATTTCACCTTCTCCTTTTATTTGAACCGTTATTCTATCTTCTTTTTCTTTTAACATACTAGCCATTATACAAGATATAACTAAAGTTCTACCTAAAGCTGCAGTAGCTGTATTAGTCATATTATGAAGTTCTCTTAATTTTCCTACCATATTTGTAGCATCTAACACAAAAACTCGTACTGTTTTATCGTGTGCTAAATATTTTTTTAACATATCTTTATTTTCCATTTAATCTCACATTATTCTCCTAAATCTACAGTATATTTTACCAAATAAGAATATTATATGCAAGAAAAAAGCTGATAAAAATCCATTACTTACAAATTTCTATCAACTTTTATTTTTCTTGTTTTATTTCTTTTTAATTTCTTTTGTCATTTTTTCCTTAAGCTCTCTATATGAAATTTTTGGTTTCATACCTATCATTTCTTTTAACACTCTAGATTCATCATTCGTTTTATATGTAACATCATAAAACGAATTCCGTTTAAACACACTCATTTGTTGCCTTCTTGTAGATGTCATAATTAGACCTCCTTATTAGTTTTTTTGTAACTATTATAGCACAACTATTTTTACATTTTAAGTTTTCAGATTTTTGGCTAAATTAGTTAAAATCAACAATTTTATCATATTATGCATTTATAAATTTAATACTATTATACTTTTTATCTAATTTTTATCGTAACAAATAAAATATAAAATATTTATATCATTTTGCTTTTTCTTTTTCTAATTACTTTAGTAAGCTTTATAACTGTTCCTTCATCTTTTTTTGAGTCTATAAATACTTCATCCATAAAAGTTTCCATTATTGTAAATCCCATTCCGGCATGTTCAAGTTCTGGTTTGGAAGTATACGCAGGAGTCGTTGCAAGAGGTATATCCTCTATACCTACCCCAAAATCTTCTATTTCAATTTTTATATAATCTTCATCTTCACTTTTTATATAACCTCTCACAATAACAAAATTATCTTCATTATTTTCAGTAGATGTTTCTTCATAGCCATGTTCGATTGCATTTGTGACTGCTTCAGATACTGCTGTTTTTACGTCCATTAAATCATCTATTGTTATATCAAGTTCTGCTATAAAAGTGGATATAGCTACTCTTGCTATAGCTACATTTTTAAGATCTGCTTTTATTTTAATTTCAAAATAATTTTCCATATTACTTACACCTCAACGTTATTTCTTTAGATATATTAGATAACTCTAATATTCTCTTTATACTATTGCTTGGGTTAACTATTACAAACTTAGAATCCATTAATTTTACAAGATTATATCTTCCCATAATAAGACCTATACCGCTGCTATCCATAAACTTAACCTTACTTAAATCCATTTCAAATTCTGTTGGTTGATATTTCATGATATAACCATCTATTACATTTCTTAAAATTTTACATGCATGCATGTCTAACTCTTCTTCTAACTCAACAGTTAAATTTCCCTCATTATAATTATACTTCATACTTTCACCTCATTAATATATTAACATATATTTTTATAAAATTTTGTAGAAAAAAGATACCCAAGAAAATTTCTTAGATATCTTTTTTAAATCTTTTTTTAAAATAATCTCCCCAAGCCTTTTTATTTTCTAAATCTTCATACACAAAATTATCAAAAAATTTTTGGTATTCATAAGTTTCAGACTTAGACTTAGGAGCATAACCGAGTACAGGAAGTCCAATAATATTGTTAAAAGTTGGTAATATGTGGACATTTTCATCAAGGTCATACATTATATAATCAGGTTTTCCAGCATAAAATAATACAAAGTTTACAGCAACTAAAATAGGATTGGGTACCTTATTTCTTAATCCTCTTAAGCTGTGACCAACTTGACCTCTATTAATGCACGGATATTTCTTTTCAAACCATGATACTACTCTTGGATTAAATGATTGTATAACGTACTCACCTTTATAGTCTTTTAGCTGCTCCATTAGAAGTTTCTCTAATCTCCTATTAAAGAAGTGAGCATCCTTTATATCAAATATTACTGGTACATTTCCATTCACTATTTCCAAGAACCCTTTAAGAGTTAAAGAATTTTCAATTGAAATTTTGGCAGCACATGATGTGGGTTGCCCCAATTTATTAGAAGCCCTATCTGAATGATAGCATCTAACTTCACCTTTATAATACACAAAGTCAGCTTCTATACCTACTTTTTTCTTTACGCATTCTGCAAAAGAATCAATTGAATTCTCTGGAATGGTTGAAGTACATATACCTCTATGAGCTATTGGTGTATTAAATAACCAATGCTCTTTTTTCTTAGTTCTAGTTTCATACCTATTTGATATTTTCCAAAGTTTACTTATAACAGTCTTTGCTGTATCAGTAGTTTCAACCGAGAATACTAAATCATCAAGTTTAGGAAGCACTATCTTCTTATAATGTTTTCCTTTTATAAACTCAAATCTTTTTCTAAATGGATTAAGTATAAAAAATACTTTATCACCAAATATTTTTTTTAATCTAACATAGGTTACTATATTCTTTACATGAAAATATATAACACCTTTATAGTCCCCTACAGCCTTCATAAAATTTTCTTTATATTCTCTGTCAAATGTACCTTTTACTTCAACAAGTATAGGAACTTGAGAATCAACCAAATCTAATACGTCTTTTAACAAAGGTACTGATTCTTCAGACTTTAATACTTTATATTTTTGTATTTCTTCAAAGCTCATATTAGAAATTTTTCCAGGAAATCCTAATAGTCTTTTAGTATATCTATCATGAATACACACTATGTTTCCATCTGGTAAATTTCTAACATCAATTTCTATTGATATTCCCCTCTTTATTGCTTCGTTATATGATTTTATTGTGTTTTCCGGAGCATTAATATGAAGCCCCCGGTGTGCAATAATTAAATCATATATTTCATTAGATTTTTTAAACTTAAATCTAAACTTGAGTATATATACTGCAAATGACAAGATCATAGCATACAGTATAATACTAAAAAACATATTATTAAACATAACCTCTTCTCCTTCATATTAATGATTGTAGTTTATAAATTTCACTCATATAATTATACCATAAAATGCAGTTTTTGTCAATTTACATAATATTCAGACCTCTTTTATACTACAAATATAACCACCAGACAAATTATCTGATGGTTATATTTTTTATAGCTTATTCTTTAATTAATTTACATTGTACTACAAATCTACCGTTTTTTCTTGAATAATCACAAGTAGAAAGTGTTAATATTGTGTCTTTTTCAGATATAGATTGGTTTGTATTATACATACTTTTAGATTTAATAGTATCTAAAAATTCTCTATATTCTGTGGCATCTTCAAAATTAGTATCTATATAGAAAAATTCTGTATCTGTAACATAAACAGTAAATACTTGCCATCTATAGTTCCCATTTAAAGTTGACATTTCTATAATTTGGTGATTATTAAAGAATTCTTTTTTCTTATAATTTAAAAGTGGAGTAAAATGGTCATCAGTTTCTGTATTATGACCATAGATTATAAAATGGCTCTTATCAGTCATATTATTTATATCGCATCTGTAATCTAAAAAAGTTTCTCCCCATTTTGTTTTATTGTTATCTCTATCATTTCTTAAATATCTATCATTATTATCTGATTTAAATACAACGGTATCTATTGTTGTTCCCGGCACTTTTATCCAAGCAACTGCATCTTTATAATTTTCATTTATAGCTTTTATTTCATTTTGAAGATTTCTTCCCTCATCTTTAGATTCTGTAACTTCCATATTTACATCACCTACTGGTTCTCCATCTCCAAGATTTTTAGATTTACTTGTAAAGTACCATATACATCCCCATGTTATAAGGATAACTCCTAATACAATAGCAATTATAATTAATATTTTAGTTTTTTTATTACTTTTTACATCTAGATTCATAATATCACCCTTTCTAATTTCTTTCAAAATTTCTCCTGAATATATTTCTAAATAAAGAGGGCTTATATGCTTTTAAATATAGGCCCTCACTTTTATTTTTAATTTTATTTACCAGTGTTTGGATTTGCAACCCAATCTTTTGGTTTTCCATTATTTTGATTATTGTTATTTGTATCTTGTGGTTTATCGTTATTATTTTGTCCATTATTATTGTTATTATTGTTATTATTATTTTTTTGTACTATTGAAAATGCTCCACCTGTAACAGCATTACACATATTTCCTTGAGCATCAATTGCACTACCTGCTGTAACCTTAATGAATTTATTACCACCAAGATTTCCTTGAATGTTAGATAATGTAATAGTTGCAACATTACCACTTATAGATACACTTTTATTAGCTGTAAATCCGCTTAATCCGATATCATTAGCATTTAAAGTTATAGCTTTAATTCCTACATTATCTGTATAAGTTACTTTATATGTAACTGTTCCGCCAACATATACATTAGCTGGATTTGGACCACTTATACTAGCAACTGGTGCAACATCATCTGTAGAAGGTGTTGGAGTTGGTGTAGTAGCTCTAATAGAGAACTCAGCAGTTCTCATTGGATTAGCTAAAGCTCCATTACTTGAAAGTGCAGTTCCTTCAGAAATATATATACTCTTATTATTTGCATTTGAATTTGAGTTATGTATATTAGATAATATTACTACTCTTTCATTTCCATTTCTTTGAATGTCTATGTTAGCTGTAAAACCAGTTAGTCCTAAATCATTATTAGATAAAGTAATTTGGTTTATGTCATTACTATAGCCTACTGTAAATCTTATTTCTCCACCTTCATCAACTACTTTACTACTTAAAGGTGAAACTCTCATACATGCTGCCCATGCATTAACGTAGTTTATAGTTGAAAAAGCTGTAAAACTTAAAGCTATTATACTAACTATTACAAATATTTTTTTAATATTTAACATTTTTTTCATTTTATTTTCCTCCATTTAATAACATTTACAATATTATTGTAACATATTTTACATAATATGTCAACATTAATGCAGATTTTTTAATAAAAAATGTATTTTAGCAACATTTTGTAATGTTAAAAACTACATAACATTGAAACATTAGTTATTAAAAAGCTAGATTTTACTATATCTAGCTTTTTAATGAATTTATATTATATTTTAAGATTCAAACTTAAAATAATTATCTTTTGGCATTGAATTAGCCATTTGAGTATACATCATAGTTGATGCAACATCAGTATGTCCTAATAATTCTTGAACTTTCTTTACTTCTGTTCCATTTTGTAACATATGAACCGCAAATGAATGTCTAATTGTATGAGGTGTTATATCCTTATCTATTTTAGCTTGTTCTTTATATTGTTTTAAAATTTTCCAATATCCTTGTCTTGTCATTTTTTGTCCATTTGTATTAATAAATAATGATTTTTCTTCCTCAGTCCTAATAAGTAAAGGTCTTACCTTTTCCATATATTCTTTTAAAAGCTTCATAGAACGATTTCCTAAAGGAATATGTCTTTCAGAGTTCTTTTTCTTAACTCTTATATATCCACCACTAAAATTAACATCTTCAATTCTTAATGAAACAAGTTCTGTTACCCTTATACCTGTTACATATAATATTTCTAACATTACTTTATCTCTTTGTCCTTTTAATTCTGACAAATCAGGTTGCTCTAATAGTTTTTCTATTTCAGCTGATGTTAATATCATAGGTTCTTTTCTATCAACCTTAGGTACTTCAATATTTTCAGCAATATTTTCCTCAGCAAGTTTTTTATTTACTAAATATCTATAAAAACTCTTAAGTGATGCTGTACTTCTAGAAATAGTTGAGTTAGATTTTCCCATATCTTTTAAATTATTTACATATTCTTGCATATCATCCTTAGTTAAATCAAAAATCTTTTTTCCTTTTTCAGCAAAGTATTTATCAAATTGAATGATATCTCTTTCATAAGAAGCAAGTGTATTTGCAGATGCTTGTCTAGATTTTAAACTTTCAATAAACTCGTCAATTATAATCTTCATTTTTTAGTCCTCCGTTTCACTAGTCATATTTTACACTATTTCATTCAATTTTGCAATAGTTTTAGAAAAAATTATGTAATGTTTTTTATTTTTTTGTAGCTTTTTGTAATTTTATATGATTTTACTATCATTTAATGTATAAGTTTATAACACCAAAACTTGAAAGTTGTTCAATTAAAACGGCTAAAATTATAAGAGATATAGCAATTATTAGTTTATATGTTTCTTTTACTATTAAAGATAATTTATTTTTACTTTCTGTTATTTCATAATAAAACTTTATTGCATTTGTACTTATATATATAAACGCTGGAAAATATATTATATTTGGTAAAATGACAATTAAAAAGCTAGCAAGTAGTCCCTTCCACACACCAAATACATAAAAAAGTGTAGATATATACATCCCTATAGTTAGTCCTTTAAAGAAATTTATAAAAGTTATACATATAGGGGCAATTAAAGTTATTGCTGCTAAATATATCAAACCAACAACTATAATATTAGACATTATACCATTTTTTATTATGTTTATATTTTCAAAATTTCCACTTTTTGCAATATCTAGCGTTTCTTTTATACTCCCCACGAACTCTTGTCTTAATTCGTTATTAAAAAAATGAATTAGCATAATCCCAATAATAATTCCCACTACTACTGAAATAACAAGTATTTTTATTATTTTTATATTTTCACTTATGTATTTTTCTAAATAATTTTTCATACAAAAACCACCATATAACATCCTATGCTAATATGGTGATTTTAAGAACATTATAAATTTTCTCTTGCTTTTACAGCAAGTGCGTCACATCTGTTGTTATACTCGTTATCACTATGTCCCTTTACCTTTACAAATTTTACCTTATGAATATTCATAAGTCTTAACATTTCTTCCCAAAGTTCAATATTTTTTACAGTAGATTTATCAGATTTTTTCCAATTATTCTTTTTCCAACCGTATATCCAACCTTTATCAATAGAGTTAACTACATATGCACTATCGCTATATACTGTTACTTCACAAGGTTCTTTTAACATTTTTAATCCTTCTAGAACTGCCATTATTTCCATTTTATTATTAGTAGTTTCCTTTTCTCCACCTGAAATTTCTTTTTCTTTCCCATTAAATATAAGGATAGCACCATACCCACCTGGACCTGGATTTCCACTACAAGCACCATCTGTATATAATTTTACTTCTTTCAAAATATCACCTCACTTGAAAACTTTACAAATTTATGTTAATATATATATTAGCATAAATTGATAAAAAAGGCAAGTAAAGGAGGAAAATACACTATGAAAGTTACAGGAATAATTGCAGAATTTAATCCATTTCATAATGGTCATAAATATTTAATTCAAGAAGCAAAGAAAAAAACAAATGCTGATTTTATAGTAGTGCTTATGTCTGGAAGTTTTACTCAAAATGGTAATGTTGCTATATATGATAAATTTAAAAGGGCAAAAGCAGCTATAGAAGAAGGAATTGATTTAGTAATTGAACTTCCAACCCTTTATTCTGTATCTAGTGGAGAATATTTTGCCACAGGCGCTATAGATTTGCTAAATAAATTAAATATTATAGATTATGTTTTTTTCGGTTCTGAAAGTGGTGATATAAATGATATATCTGATATTGCCAAAATAGAGTTAATAAATAAAGAACAAATTTTGAAATTAACTAAAGAAGAAATGAAAAAAGGAATAACATATGCTAAAGCACATGAAAATGCTTTAAAAAGCTATTTAACTCCCTCTCAAGTAAAAGAATTGCAGAAACCTAACAATATTCTTGCAATTGAATATCTTAAAGCATTGAAGAAAACAAATAGTAAAATTATTCCTTATACTGTAAAAAGAAAAGGTAATAGTATTTCTGATACTAATATAGAAAAAGAAGAAAACTTTACTAGTGCAACGAGCATTAGAGAATATATAATGCTTAAGAAAGATTTAAAAATATTAGAAAAATATGTACCAGATAGTATGTACGAAATAATGTTAACACAAAAACCACTCTTAAATGATGATATTTATAATATAATTAAATTTAGTATTTTAAATAATATGAAGAATATACAAAACTTACAAGGCATAAATGGAATATCAGAAGGTATAGAAAATAAAATTATATCTGCTCTTAGTATATCAAGAAGCTATGATGAGTTTATTCATAATATAAAATCTAAAAGATATACTCTATCAAGTATTAAGAGAATGATTTTAAATATACTTTTAAATATAACAAAAAATGATTTTAACAAGCTATATTTAAACATAAACTACGCACATATATTAAGTATGTCAGCCAACGGAAAAGTACTGCTTTCAAGCTTGTCAAGAATTTCAAATGTTAACTTGCTTACTAAAATAAGCCCAAAAGTATTAAACTTGTTAAATGAAACTGATAAACAAAGTTTAGATATTGATATTTTTGCTTCAAATATATTGTCAATTCTTCTAAATGAAAACATAAATAAAGACTATACCAATAAACTGTAATTGGTATAGTCTTATTCTTTTAATCAATATTATTATATTAATTCTATAATAGCCATTTCAGCACCATCGCCTTTTCTAGCTACTAGTTTAACTATTCTTGTATATCCACCTTTTGCTTCATATTTAGGTGCTATTTCATTAAATAGTTTTTCTGTTAAATCAACAGTATTTCCATCAAAATCACTGATTTTATTTAATGTATTGAACATTTTTCTTCTTGCAGCAAGTTTAGATGGTTTATCTACTTTAACTTTTTCAGTTACTACTTCTCTTACTATAACTTCATATTTATTTCCATTTTTTGAAGTTTTAGTTTCTTTAACTTTTTTACCATTTTTATCTAATTTAGCTCTAGATAATTTCTTTTCTTTTTCTTCATAGTTATCTTTTTCTTTTATTGCTAAATCTATTAGGCTATCTGCTAAAGGTTTTACTTCTTTTGCTTTTGCTAAAGTAGTTTCAACTTTACCATTTAGAATTAAAGCTGTAACTAAGTTGTTTAGCATTGCATTTCTATGAGAAGTTGTTCTTGAAAGTTTTCTTGTTCCTGGCATTTTAATTTTCCTCCTTTAATTAGTCTTCTTTACGTTTAAATTCTAATCCTAATTCTTTTACCTTATTAATAACTTCTTCTAGAGATTTTTTACCTAGATTTCTTACTTTTATCATTTCTTGTTCAGATTTATTAACAATATCTGCAACAGTATGAATTCCTGCTCTTTTTAAGCAGTTGTATGATCTTACTGAGAAATCTAAATCTTCTATAGGTGTTTCTAAAAGTTTATCTTTCATAGATAATTCTTTTTGAGACATTATAGACATAGTTTTTGCTATCTCTGATAAGTCAATAAATAATTCTAAGTGCTCATTAAGTATTTTTGCTGCCATACTTAATGCTTGATAAGGTTCTATTACACCGCTAGTCCAAATTTCCATTGTTAGGCTATCAAAGTCAGCATCTTGACCAACTCTTGTTTTTCCAACTTCAAAGCTTACTTTTTTTACTGGTGTGAATATTGCATCTATTGGTAAAGTATTAACACTCATTCCTTCAGTATTTACTTTATCGCTAGGCATATATCCTCTGCCTTTAACAGCAGTCATTTCAATATTAAGTTCTGCTCCGTCATCAAGATAAGCTAAATGTAAATCTTCATTTACAACACTCATTGATGAATCTTCACATATAATATCTCCAGCTTTAACTTCGCATGGTCCTTTTGCTTTTATTGATAATTTTTTATCATCCATGTCATCAGATTTTAAACATACTTGTTTTAAATTAAGTATTAAATCTGTAACATCTTCACTAACTCCTGGTATTGTAGAAAACTCATGAGTTATACCGTCTATTTTTATAGTGTTAATTGCATATCCAGGTAATGAAGAAAGTAATATTCTTCTTAAAGAATTACCAAGAGTAATTCCAAAACCTCTTTCTAGAGGTTTTACCTCAAATCTTGCATAATATGTGTCTGCATCTACTTCAACACACTTAATATCTGGTCTTTGCATTTCAATCATTTTATTTCCTCCTTCTAACACGCTCTGATTACACGCATTAATAAAATATAATTTAAATGATCTTAATTAAATCAACTAATTAATTAGTTTTTAGAATATAACTCAACTATTAAGTTTTCTTGAACTTCTAAGTCAACATCTTCTCTAACTGGTTTTCTTAAAACTTTAGCAGTTAAATTTTCTTTATCAAATTCCATCCAAGCTGGAATTGCTTTTAATTTGTTTGCTTCTAAAACTGATGCTACTGTTTTGTTATCTTTTTTAGCATCTCTTACTTTGATAACATCTCCAACTTTACAAATGAAAGATGGGATATTAACTTTTCTTCCATTAACTTCAATCATTCCATATCCAACAAGTTGTCTAGCTTCAGCTCTTGAAGTACCTACTCCCATTCTGTAAGCAACATTATCAAGTCTTAATTCTAATTGTTCGAAAAGAATATCTGAAGTTATTCCTTCACGTCTAAAAGCTTCATCATAGTATTTTCTAAATTGAGATTCAGAAACTCTATAATAATTTTTAGCTCTTTGTTTTGCTCTAAGTTGAAGACCATACTCTGATAATTTAGTTCTAGCTTTTCCATGTTGTCCTGGAGCATAAGATCTTCTATCAATAGCACATTTATTTGAATTACATCTTGTACCTTTTAAGAAAAGTTTTGTTCCTTCTCTTCTGCATTTTTTACATACTGCATCTGTATATCTTGCCATTTTCTATTTACACCCCCACTATATTCTTCTTCTTTTTGGTGGTCTACAACCATTATGTGGGATTGGAGTTACGTCTTTTATCATGTTTATTTCCAATCCTGCAGCTTGTAATGATCTTATAGCTGCTTCTCTACCTGAACCAGGTCCTTTTACAAATACTTCAACACTTTTTAAACCGTGTTCTTTAGCTGCATTAGCTGCTGCTTCTGCTGCTTGACCTGCTGCAAAAGGAGTATTTTTTCTTGAACCTTTAAATCCAAGTCCACCAGCACTAGCCCAAGATAAAACATTACCTTGTGAATCTGTCATTGTAACTATTGTATTATTAAATGAAGATTGAATGTGTGCTGCACCAGTTGATACATTCTTTTTAACTTTTTTCTTTGTAACTACTTTTTTCTTAGCTGCCATTTTTATACTCCTTTCTTACCTGCTATAGGTTTAGCTTTACCTTTTCTTGTTCTAGCATTTGTTTTTGTTCTTTGACCACGAACAGGTAATTTTCTTTTATGTCTTTGTCCTCTATAGCAATTAATTTCCATTAATCTTTTAATGTTTAATGCTGTTTCTTTACGAAGGTCACCTTCAACAACATAATCTCTTTCGATGATTGTTCTTATTTTTGCTTCATCATCTTCTGTAAAATCTTTTACTCTTTTTGTTGGTTCTATACCTGCTTCAGCAAGTATTTTTCTTGATGCAGAACGACCAATACCATATATTGCTGTTAGTCCAATTTCTGCTACTTTGTTTTTTGGTAAATCAACTCCGACTATACGTGCCATTTCCTATTTACACCCCCACATTAACCTTGTCTTTGTTTGTGCTTTGGATTCTCACAAATAACGCGAACTACGCCATTTCTTCTGATAACTTTGCACTTTTCACAAATTTTTTTTACAGATGGTCTTACTTTCATTTTAAATCCTCCTTAAAAAGCTTTGTTAAATTTTATTAACAAAAGTAAGTTAATATATAATAAACACTAAATTAAAATAGAAAGATTTTAGGCTTTTCTTTCTACAGCCGCTTCAACTTAAATGTTTATTGCATAAATCATGTAATGTATTAAGAGACTACTTTCCTCTCCAAGTAATTCTACCTTTAGTTAAATCATAAGTAGAAAGTTCTAACTTAACTTTATCCCCAGGTAAAATTTTAATATAATGCATTCTAAGTTTTCCAGAAATATGAGCTAAAACCTCATGACCATTTTCAAGTTTAACTTTAAAATTTGCATTAGGTAAAGCCTCTGTAACTAATCCTTCAACTTCAATAACATCGTCTTTTGCCATCTAGCATTCCTCCTATACATATTACATAAGATGCTTATGAATTTATACATAGGCATCAATTAACATGTATATTATAACAAATTTATGTTAAACTGTCAATGAAAATAATGATTTTTTTGAATAAATTTTGAACTTCTATTACATTAAAAAGAAAAACAATAGAATTTTTTTAATCCTATTGTTTTTTTATATTTTAATTTTAAATTATTTATTTATATAATAATCAACTATTTTTAAAAATTTAAGATCTGTTGAATTTAAATTTTCCATAACGTTTTTAACACCTATAACTTCACTTTGTGTAAATATATCACTAGAATTATTATCAAAAAAACTAATAACGTTTTGAGGTATTTTGTTATAATCCTCAGTCGATAAATTATTAATTATATAATTTACCTTTGAAATTGAATTTTCAAATTTACTTTCCATTACATATCTCTTAAAGTTCCAAATGAAGTTCCGTTATTAGAATTAGATTGATTATTATTTTTTTTGATGTCATCAATAGCCTCATTAAAAGTATTTGCTGCATCTCTTAAAGATACATCTTCAGTAACTTCTCTTATGCTACTTGCACCTATTATCTCATCTTCATCATTTCTTGCTTTATTTTCTTCTTTTTTATCTTCTTTTACTTCATCTTTTTCTTCTTTTTTTGAATCACTACCAATGCTATTTACAATTATAGGGCCAACAAATTCTTCCTCTTTTTTTGGTTCTTCTGTTTTTTCATCGTTTGGTTCACTATTTATATCAATTTTTAATTCTTCTTTCTTTTCTTCTGACTCTTCTTTTTCTTGAGATTCATCTTTTACATCTTCGTTAGTTTCAGTAGGAATTGTTTCTTCTTCAACGTAAGCTTTATTAGAAACTGGCATATTATCTTTATTGCTAAAAGCTAATAAATCTTGATAAGCTATTTCTTCTTTTAAACTTACTTCGATTTCGCCATTAGATGCATTAATTTTCTCTTTTAATAACTCATCCCATTTATTGCAAGCATTTTTAGCCAAAATTGACAAATCAAAATTTTCATTAAAAAATATATTATTTAATTTTTCTTCAAAATTCAATTCTTGACCATTTGAGATTTTTTCATCTATTGCTTGTTTTTTTGAAATAGCGTTTGTTATAAAAGTAGTAACACTACTTACTTCAAATTCACCCTTATCTATTTTGTTGTATATTTCAAAGAATGAAAGTAAAGAATCATATGCTTTTTGTTCTTGTTTTGCAAGTTCAAGATTATCTTTCATTTTTAAAAGTATATCATAAAACTTAGCCATATCTTTTTCATTTGAATATTTAATAAAATCTCCCAAATAGTTCACAAGATTAAGTCTACCTTTTTTTACCTCGCGTTTTCCTTGGCAATATTCTATATACATTTCAAGAATTTTTTTGGCTTCGTCTACATTTAAAACAGTTACTATTTTTCCACTTTCCTTATCAATAAATTTTTTCAAATATCTCACCTCATACTATATAATTTTACTGTATTAAAAAACTTTTTTCAATACATTTTACATATTTTTTTATTTTTTTTAAACAAAAAATAACTCCAATTTAAAACTGTTAAAATCATTTTAAATTGAAGTTATTAAATTTTAAAATTAATACTATATTGTTAATATTTTTGGCTCTTTATCTGTTATAACAATAGTATTTTCATAATATGCTGTTAATTTTTTATCCATTGTTGCTACAGTCCACATATCTCTTTTTACATATACGTCTGGACTACCTTCACATATCATAGGTTCAATTGCAAGTGCCATTCCTTTTTTTAATCTTGGTCCTGTTCCTTTTTTTCCAATGTTTGGTACACCTGGATCTTCATGCATATCTTCTCCGATTCCATGGCCTTGGTATTCTCTTAAAAGAGAGAAACCATTTTTTTCAACATAAGTTTGAACAGCATTAGATATGTCTCCTACTCTATTTCCTTCAACTGCCTTATCTACTGCATAAAAGAAAGCATCTTTTGCTACTTTAATTAATTTTTCAGCCACTGGAGAAATTTTTCCAACTCCATAAGTTCTTCCAGCATCAGAGCACCAACCATTTTTATATGTTCCAAGGTCGACAGAAACAATATCACCTTCTTTTAACACAACTTTTTCTGATGGTATTCCGTGTATTATTTCATCATTTACAGATGTACAAATAGCCCATTTATAATCTTTACCACCACGGTATGGACAAGGTACTCCCTTAAAAGCGGGGATAGCTCCATGTTTTTTCATTGCAGCTTCAGCCACATTATTTAAATGCATTGTTGTAACTCCAGGTCTTATCTCTTTTTCAATGGCCTCAAGTGCTGCTTTTAAAGCATCAGCTGCATCTTCCATTAATTTTATTTCATGTTCATTTTTTATATTTATCATTTTCTATTTTTCACACTTTCTACTTTAACTCTTGCAAAGCTTCTTCAACAATTCTTTCAGGGTGACCTGAAGAATCAACAGTCATTAATAATCCTTTATTTTTGTAATACTCTAATATTTCTTTAGAATTAGCTTTATAAGTATCAATTCTAGCCTTTAATGTTTCTTTTGTGTCATCTGTACGTATAACTAGCTTTCCACCACAATCATCACATACATTTTCTTTTTTTGGTGGAAAATCTATTCCATACATTCTACCACATTTCTCACATTTTCTTCTTTCAAGTATTCTTTTAAATACAAGCTCATCAGGTGCAGTAAGTTCTATAACTTTAGTAATACTTCTTCCTAAACTTTCAAGTAAATCATCAAGTAATTTTATTTGACTTACAGTTCTTGGATATCCATCTAGTATAAAACCTTTTTGGCAATCAAGTCTAGTAATTCTTTCTCTTAAAAGTTCTGTAATTATTTCATCAGAGATAAGTTCGCCTTTAGATAGTTTTTCTGCTATCTCTTTATTTTCCTTACTTACTTCTCTTAGTATATCACCTGTTGATATGTGAGGAATATCTAGAGCCTTTGCTAAAATATCTGATCTTGTTCCCTTACCAGTAGCTGGTCCTCCTGTTAAAATATATATCATTTTTATCACTCCTTTTTACATATATATTATTACACAAAAGCTATTAAAAGTAAAGTTTTTAAAACCTTTATTACAAATTTTACAGTTGTTCAAGTTCTTCTTTTTTTATTTTCCCCTCTCTTAATATTTTTAAATTATCATTTTGCACTTGAACTAAAGTAGATTCTTTTAAATCATTTAGCTTTCCAACGTTTACTATATAATCAACTTTTTCTTTTATCTCAGTTTCTATTTTTTCTATACTATCAGCATTACAATTTCCAGATATGTTAGCACTTGGAGCCACAATTGGCACTTTAGCATTTGATATTATTTCATTAATGATATAGTTACCATCCCATCTAACACCAACTGTATCTTTACCTCCAGTAACAACATTTGAAATGCATTTTTTCTTTTTTAATACCAATGTTAAAGGTCCTGGCCAAAATTTATTAACAAGTTTTTCTTCTAAATTACCTAATCTATAAGTGATTTTATTTAACATTTTAATTCCGTTTACAAGAACGATTAGAGGTTTTTCATTATTTCTTCTCTTTATTTCATATATTTTTCTTACACTTTCTTCATTTAATGCATTTGTACAAATTCCATATATTGTACTTGTAGGTAATATTGCTATCTTTCCAAGCCTTATTTCATATGCTAGTTTTTTTAGCACCTTATTAACTTCTATTTTGTCCATACTACTATCAATATTAATTATTTTCTCCACTTTTCTCACCAATATATATTATATCACACTTGACAATAGAAAAAAGCAGTCCTAAAATATATATTTATACATTTTAAAACTGCTTATACTAAGCACATTATCTTAAGCTTTATTTAATTTTCTACTTCTAACAAGTAAAATTCAGTTTCTTCACTTCCGGTCATATCAACTTCGTTAACTTTAAAAAGTTCAACTATTTCACTCTTAAACTTTAAAAGCGGATAGTCATATTCATTATATACTCTGTTTATGAATGATTTAGGAATACGATATTTAAAATTTATTTTTTCTTTTCCTAAGTCCATTCCTTTTTTGATAGCTTTAACAAATTCAGGCCAAAAATTATAATAAAATAATTTATAGGTTTCAAATTTAATAAAGATATCTGGTATTTCTTCATCTTCTCCCTCTTTATAAAGTCTAATTTCCAATACATTATCTAATGACGTTTCTTTTTCAAATTTACTTAATAATTCATCACATGAACTAACATTTAGAATATTATTATAATTTTGTACATACTTAAAAAATACATCTAGTATGCACTTTTCAAAATCAGACAATTTATTTAAAAGTTTATGCATATTATTTAATAGTACTATAATATCTACTAACCGTACATTATTCTCATATAGCAAAACTTTAATATTGCTAACATTCACTTTTGACATAAAAAATCACTCCTTATATATAATTATATTTTTAATATTAAATATTTTGCATAATTATATCATTTCATTTTACTTATGTCAATCTTTTTATATATATTCACTCTGTATTGCATCTCTAAGAGCAAAATGACTAGTAACAACGTACTAGTCATTTTATATAATTCATATTAGTCTTCTTCAGAATTTACATCAGGCACAGAGTTAGCTTTTCTAGCTTTTTCAGCCATTGCCTTGTCTTTTCTGATTTGTCCTTCTATTCTAGATACAAGTTCTTCTACTCCAGAATATAAATTGTCTGTATTATCTTCTGCAAGATATGTACGTGATTTATATTCTATACGAATATCTAAATGCTGTTTACCTTTTGATTTGTCAGTGAATGTTACATGACAAATTGTGTTTTCATCAAAAAACTTATCAAGTTTTTTTATTTTCTTTTCTGTAAATTCTCTAATTGCATCTGTTACTTCAATATGAAGTCCTGTTAAATCTAATTTCATAGTAATCACCTCACACTTATATTATACACTATTTTTTAGTTTTTTCAAGTAAAAATGCTAAACTGGATGAAAATAAGAGAAAAGAATTGAATCTTTTCTCTTACTCTACATTAATATAATACAACCACTCATTTAAATTTTCTTCTTTTTTGTTAATGCTATAACTTAAAGATTTTAGAGTATCCTCAAAGATTTCCTCAGAAAAATGCGAATACACTTCATTATATTTCACTCCATTAATCCTTGCATATTCTCCTCTCCATCTACTACCATATACATTTCGAAAATACGCTGAAGATTCCTGCTTAGGAATTACTATTATTATTTCGTTTTCAAAAAAATTTAATAATATATATTTTCTTAAGAACTTTAAATATCTATACTTCCGCCTTCTAGGATCCATTTTTTTTGTAACTCTTTTAATCTTATTTAATCTTTGGAAATTATTCATTTTTTTCTCTCCTTTTCAAAATTATTTTTTATATAAGTTAACGAACTAAAAACTATTTATATTATACCACATTTTGGTGTATATGTAAACATAATTTTGATTTTTAGAGTAAATCAAACATATCAAGTTGCTCAGACCTTGGCATTCCCTCTAGGCATCCTGCGATTTTTAAGGTTTCGCAAGCTACTTTACCAATTTTAGATTTTATCATCATATCTTCAATTGACGTAAATTTTCCTTGTTTTCTTGCTTCAACAAGCTTTTTAGCATCTACTTCACCAAAGCCTGTAAGTGCAGAAAGTGGCGGTCTTAAGTCATTTCCTTCAACAATAAACTTAGTAACATCAGATTTGTATATATCTACTGGCAAGAAATTAATTCCTCTTTCATTCATCTCAAGCACAAGTTCAAGTATTGGATACATGTTTTTATCCTTAGGTGCTGCTTGATTTCCAAGTGAATCTATTTCTTTCATTTTTGCTCTTACTTTTTCTTTACCATATAACATTGAATCGCTGTCAAATTCATCTGCTCTAATTGACATGAAAGCAGCATAATATGCACTAGGATGATGTACTTTAAACCATGCTATTCTAAAAGCATTTGTAACGTAAGCAGCAGCATGTGCTTTAGGGAACATGTACTTTATTTTTTTACATGAATCTATATACCATTCTGGTACTCCATGCTCTCTCATTATTTCTTCATACTCAGCCCATTTAACAGGGTCTTTTAAAGCCTTACCTTTACGCACAAGTTCCATTATTTTAAATGAAGCTCCTGGATCTATACCTTTAGAGATTAGATAAATCATAATATCATCACGACAACAGATTGCCTCTTGTAAGGTAACAGTTCCTTCTTCAATAAGAGACTGTGCATTTCCAAGCCACACATCAGTACCATGTGAAAGTCCAGATATCCTTATAAGTTCATCAAATGTAGTAGGTCTTGTATCAACAAGCATTCCTCTTACAAACTTTGTTCCAAATTCAGGTATTCCAAAAGTTCCAACTTCAGAATTAATTTGATCTTTTGTTACACCTAAAGCCTCAGTTGAAGAAAAAATACTCATTGTTTCCTTATCATCAAGTGGTATCTTTGTAGGATCAATTCCTGTTATATCATAAAGCATTCTAATTACAGTAGGATCATCATGGCCTAGTATATCAAGTTTAAGTAAGTTTTTATCAATAGAGTGATAATCAAAGTGAGTAGTTTTTATTGTTGAATATGGATCATCTGCTGGATGTTGTACAGGACAAAATTCAAATATTTCTCTTCCCTTTGGTACAACTACTATTCCACCAGGGTGTTGACCTGTTGTTCTTTTTATTCCAGTACATCCTTTTGAAAGTCTATTTATTTCAGCACTTCTTTGATGTATTCCTCTATCTTCATAATAGTTTTTGACGAAACCAAATGCAGTTTTTTCAGCTATTGTACCTATTGTTCCAGCTTTATATGTTGTTCCTCTACCAAAGATTACCTCAGTATATTTGTGGGCCTCAGCTTGGTACTCTCCGTGAGAAGTTTAAGTCAATATCCGGTTCTTTATCTCCATTAAAACCAAGAAATGTTTCAAACGGAATATCCATACCATCTTTATCTAGCTTATGTCCACATTTTGGGCAATCCATATCTGGAAGGTCAAAACCATTTGCTACTCCATGGTCTGAAAAGTCTGAATATTTACAATTTGGACATCTATAATGTGCCTTTAATGAATTAACTTCAGTTATACCTGTCATATATGCTGCAAGAGAAGATCCAACAGAACCTCTTGAACCAACTATATATCCATGATCATTCGAATCCCAAACTAGTCTTTGAGCTATTATATACATAACAGAATATCCATTCGATATTATTGAGTTAAGTTCTTTATCAAGTCTTGTTTGTACTATTTCCGGGAGTGGATCTCCATATAGCTTATGAGCTTTTTCATATGCAATATTTCTTATTTCATCTTCACAGCCATCTATATGTGGTGGACACTTTTCATCAGAAATAGGGCTAATTCTATCACACATATCTGCTACTTTATTTGTATTTGTTACCACAATTTCATAGGCTTTTTCTGGAGATAAGTAATCAAATTCTTTTAACATTTCTTCTGTCGTCCTAAAGTATAATGGTGCCTGCATGTCAGCATCATCATACCCTTGACCTGCTTGAAGTATTCTTCTATAAATTTCATCTTCTTTTTTTAAGAAGTGAACATCACATGTTCCAACTACAAGCTTATTTTGAATATCACCTATTTCAATTATTCTTTTATTAATATTTATTAAATCTTCATCTGTTAAAGTTATATATTCAAACTCTTTATCTTTATCATCTACATATTTATTATAGTTTTTATTTTTTAGTTTTACCCCACGTTTATAGAAGGCATTATTTCCTAATGGCTGAATTTCTAAATAATCATAATAACTTGCTATTTCTTCTTGTTTTTCTTTAGGCTCTTTTCTTAAAATAGACTGATACAATTCTCCTTGTTCACAAGCACTTCCAATAATAAGGCCTTCTCTATATCTATTTAACATACTCTTAAATATTTTGGGCTTCTTTTTAAAATAATGCAAATGCGAATATGATACAAGTTTATATAGATTTTTAAGTCCAACATAATTCTTAGCAAGTATTATTATATGGTATGCTTTTTCACCAATAATATTTGATATACTTTTTTCACTGTGTGCATAATTATTTATATCTAGTCCTTTTTTCTTTAAATCTTCTGCCATACGTATAAACATTTTTGCTGTAGCTCTTGTATCGTTTATAGCTCTGTGAGCACCTTCAAGCTCTATTCCTAACTCTTCAACTATAGTTCCAAGTTTTTTATTTGGTAAATAATAATACAGTTCTTTAGCTATCATAAGTGTATCTATTATTAAGTTATTGAACCTATCTTTATATCCCTCTTTATTTACAAAGTAATTCAAAAAATTAATATCAAAATCTGAGTTATGTGCAACAAGGGTTGAACCTTGTATAAAGTCTAATATAGTTGGTAACGCTTCTTCAATTGTAGGTGCATCTTTTACCATATCTTCTGTTATATGAGTAAGTTGTTGCACATTGTATGGAATATTTCTTTCAGGATTTATAAATGTAGTATATTCATCTATTATCTCACCATTTTTTACTTTACATATTGCAATTTCAGTTATTTTATCTTGCTTTTCGGGATCAAAACCTGTTGTTTCTAAATCGAATACACAGTAAGTATCTGAAAATTGTGGATTTACCATTATATCATCTACAAGATATCCTTCAACTCCATATATAACCTTTATAGGGGCATTATCTAAAATATCTTGAGTTGTTACCCTAGATTTACCAGTTTTTTCTTTAGCTAAACCTTCATAATTATCTGTTATAACATGATTAGCTTCTGGAAAAGATTGTACAACACCATGGTCTGTTATAGCAATAGCACTATGCCCCCACTTTATTGCTTGCTTTATAATATCTTTTGCACTGCTTACTGCATCCATTGCACTCATCTGAGTATGTAGATGTAATTCCACCCTTTTAATTTCGGCCTCATCTTTTATAACCTTTACATCTTTAGCTTCTCCCTCAATAATGTTATTAACCATTATTGTAAGTTCATTTGTAAATTGGTCTATTTGTGGTCTTCCTTGAACTTGAACAAAGGCACCTTTTTTAAGTCTTCCATCTACTTCTTCAAACTTTTTCTTATCTAAAAACATTTTACAACATATAGTACTTGTCTCATCAGTAACATCTAAAGACATTATAATCTTTCCACTTCTTGTTTCTCTTATATCTTTTTCAAAAATATATCCATCAATACAAGTTCTATCCATGCTATCATTTACGTCTACAACTTTTTCACGTTTATCTGTTAAAATATCTACTCCATAGATTACTCTTTCGGGTTGTTCTTCTTTTGCTCTTTTTCTTTCTTCTTTTTCCTCTTCTGTTAAAGGTGGTCTTTTTACAAAACTAGGTTTTTTATCAGCTTTATTTGGGTTCATAGCACCAACACTATTACTTGAAATATTAATTAATTCTTCAAGTTTTACCATTTTATGAGCATCTTTCTCCACATTTTCCACTTTCAAATCTTTATTGTCACTAATATTTACTTTAAGTTTTTTACCAAATTTTGACTCAATATCTTTTGCTATATAATTATCAATTCCCTTTATTTTTACAAAGCCGGAAAAAGGTCTATTTAAGGTTATATCCAAAGCACAAGTATCACTATCAAAATCTATTTTACAATTTTCAAATATATCCTGAGTATATTGATATTTACTATTCATACTTGAAAGTGTATCTTTTATATCGCTTACTTTAATATCAAAAGGAGTACCTGTATATGTATAGTTAACTTTAAAACTGCTTAAATCATAAGCAGTTTTAGCTTGGTTTTCAAAACTTTCTATATCATTTAAAGATACCTTAAGACTATTACTTTTGGCATTAAGTATAACTGCGTTAAGCTTTTTAGAAAATTTTATTTCTTCTATATCTGCATCACAGAAGTTATTATCTACAATATTACAATTAAAAAATACATCTTTTACTTTCTTTAGATTTTCCACGATACTTCTCCTCATTTTTTTCTAGACATATTATACTATTTTTTTTAAAATTTGTCCATACACAAACAAGAAGAAAAAATATCTTTTGAATATAGAAAAAATTCATATCAAGATTTAATATCTTAACATGAATTTTTATATTTTTGTTAGTCTATTGTTATTGTAACTGTACCAAGTGCAGCATCTTTTTTTATTGATTTAGAAATAGGACCTGTTGATTTTAAATTAAGTGAAGTTTCAAGTCTATGTACTGTAATCTTACCATTATCTTCCACCTTTGCAGGTATTTTCTCATCAGTACTTGCTGGTCCGCCTCCAGTGCCTTCACAGCTATAATACTTGTTTTCTTCAAAAGTTGTACCTTTTGTTACTTTAACAAATGGTGCAGAATAATATTTATCAGCATCTGTATCCCAATCTGATGGTTTTTCAGTTAATGTTCTAAGTATTTCATTATGCAATGCAGTAGCTGAAAATTCTCCTGATATATTATCAATAATTGGATTAAACTTCATATTCGATGTTATAGCTACATTTGAATGATTTACTATCCAAATAGTTCCACTTGTTTCACCCTGTGGAACCCAACGATATCCAGACTTATCACTCACATAGTTATATGTCATATCTGACCAGCCCACTTCAACGTTATATTCAGCATCAGATTCAACATTTCCGGCTTTAACAACTATTGTTGTTTCCCTATTAGAAGCCTCTACTGGACCAGCAAATACACTACTAGAAACTAAAGATGTTGCTAAAATTGTTCCTAAAGCTATCTTTTTTAAATCTATCTTCATCTTTTCACCCCCTTTTTCTTAAAGTTAATTAAACTATTTCTATTTTAACTGGTATTTTAGTATTAATTACAGCCATTTCTTCTGTATCATTTTGATAGTAATTTATATAAAAATAGCCATCATATGTTCCAACATTTAAATTTGCATTTTCTTTTAAGTCAACATCATTTATACCATACCCAGATGGTATTCTATCAGTGCTTCCTATCTCAATATCTTCACCATTTACATTAGCTACTATTGATATAACAATCATTTGATTAGAACCATTAGGATTTTTAAAATTAATGTTAATTTTTTTATCTTTTAAATTTACTTTAACATTTTTAGAATATATCATATTAACGCTTCCACTTGAGTTATTACTTTTTTCATCTATTTTTATAATATTTTTATCATTAATTCCAGGTGCATATTCTTTAGAATTTGTATTCTTAAAAAATAACAAATATACTATAACTCCTATACAAATTATTATTACAATAATTAATATTATTGTTAATATATTTATCTTTCCACTATTTTTTTTAACTAAATTTTTCACTTTATATACTCCTTACTGTATTTTTGCATTTAATTTAACTGTACCTCTACTATAATAATTTGAAGGATCATAACTTAATACTTTTATTAATATTTCTTTATTTTTTACATTTTGATTAAAATATATATTTCTTAAAGATTGCCCTGGTTTTATAATCCCAGTTTCAAGTAAGCATTTATTACTTTCTTTATCATATACTTTTATTTTTATATATATATCATTTGTTTCCTTGGAATAAAAATATATTGGTAATTCATTGTTTTCTCCTAATTTTAAATTTGAACATATTTGGAACTCATAACCATCTGATACTTTAAAACTATTTAAGTTTAAGCTTTCTGGTACTTCTAGTTTTTCTGAAATTGCATTTTTATCAAATTCAGGTATTTCAAACTCACTCTGCTTCTGCTTATAGAAGTACAAATATGATATAACACATATTAAAATTATAATTATTACAGTTAAAAATCTATTAAATTTTATATTCATTTTTTCCTCTTATATATTTAAATTATATAATGTATTCATCTCTTAAGTCAATTTATTTATCTAATGTTTCTTATAACAAGTATACATAATTTGAACATGTTATAACAAAAGATAGTGCTCGTACATACAATATATTATGAAAGGAGGAACTTTATGAATTATTATACTAATACATATTCAGAATATTTAAATAATAATTTTTCAAACAATAATATGGAATTTCCAGAAGCTATTACGCCAGACTGCAATACTAGTCGTTCTATAGAAGAAAATTCAAGAACTCTTTCTTTGGAACAAGCAATAATGGAAATTAAAAAATCAATTACTGGTGAAAAAGATGATGAAATTTTTTACTCAGTTTTGCTTTCACAAGCGCCAAATGAGGAAGAAAAAAATATTATAAAAAGCATTATTGCTGATGAAAAAAAGCATAATTTGATGTTTAGAAAACTATATGAAGAGCTAACTAAAATGGAAGCTCCTACAAGTCAAATGTCAAGAACAAATAATTCAAGCAATGAATATTTAAAAAACTTAGAAAAAGCTTTATTTGGAGAACTTTCAGCAGTTGAAAGATACAGACAAATTATGTTTGCAATGCCTAATAAAGAAAAATATGATATGCTCATGGAAATTTTAACTGATGAAATAAAACACGCTGCAAAATACAACTACTTAATTACAAGAAATTTTAAAAAATAAAATGAGCATATCGGATAGTTTGTGTAAACTAGAATAAACTTTCTATGATATTTAAATAGATGCTATATTAAAAATAATA
>CAKPAG010000003.1 GCA_934132895.1 uncultured Clostridia bacterium | reverse complement strand
CTTAAGTTCACCCTTTTGCTATAGTTTCTAAGTAATTTTTGAAATTTCCACCCCAACTATTGACTTAGAACCAAAATGTACCGTAATTTGTTTATATATTAAACTTAATTTTTTATATCGATTTTTAAAGCAGTAATCTGTGGCGGTATACTTTTTGTAGCAATACCACTAAATTTTATTTCTACTTTATCACCTATTTTTAAATCTTTTTTATATATAATGTTTTTCTCTTTTGTAATAATTGTATTACTAGAGATATTTACTAAGGTTTCATTATATGCTGATAACTCGGTATTACTTTTAACTAAAATTTTAAATCCCTCATTACCATTTTCATCATATATTTTGGTAATTTCGCCAATCATATAGTTTTTTAGACTTTCATTTGAATTTTCATTTTGATTATTTTGCTCTATATCTAAATTAGGATCATGCATTAATAGCCAAGTTCCACACTTTACTTTTTCCTCGCTTGAACCTATATTATATTTTACTATTTTATATCCAAGACCTGTGTACATAACAGTATTTCCATCATTATACTCGCTTGTTTTCACAGAAAGCCTTGGTACATTTCCTCTAACACTCAAATTAAAGTCTACAAGGAAAAATGTAATACCAAATACTGCTATTACTAATATTACAACTAACAAATAAATTGTTGTTCTTTTTGTCATGTTATCAACCTCACAAATTATTTTCTAAAACATTCTGACACAAAGTATACAGCATCACTCATTTTCATTCCAAGCCATGAACAAAATGTTATGTATATTTCTATTATAGCATCAGCAGGTATAAACATAAGTAAAACTGTAGCTATTACTATAAACGGTCCAAATGGAATATACCCATCTGCATCTTTCTTCTTTGTTATAATTAATGCTCCACCAATTATAGCTCCAAGAAAGAAAGAAACTAATGTTATAACTAAAGTATATTTAATTCCAAAGAAAAAGCCAAGCGCCGCCATAAGCTTTACATCTCCAAAACCCATACCTTCTTTTTTAAATATTAAAAGTGCTAAAAGGCCAAGTCCCCAAAATATTCCTCCACCTATCAATGCTCCAAGCAAGAAATCCCACCACATATTTATATTACATATGAAGTTTATAATTCCAAGTAAAAGTATAAATATATGCACTGTATCTGGTATAAGCTGATATTTATAATCGATTACAAAAGTTATTGTAAGTGGCAAACACATAAAAATATATAAATATGAGGTAATATTATTTCCAAGAAAATATATAATCATATTAAATATAACTAAATAAATTATTGAATAAACTATATCTATTTTAAAATCTTTAAAAAAACCTTGCTTAAATTCTTTAAAATTAATTTCTTCAGCTACAAGTGGTGGCATCTTTTTATTTAAATGTTTGGTAACTTGTCCTAAACAAACAGCAAGAATACTTACAATCACAAAAGGCATATAACTCATTTTATATACCTCCTTTTTTCTTTAAATAATGCTTCAAAACTATTTTTTCAAATGGTCTTTTAACTCTAGTAATAATAGTTTCAGATGTTTTAATTGGCTTAACAAGTATTGTTTTTACGCCATACCTATTGCCTCCCCAAACATCAGTAAATAATTGATCTCCAATCATCATTATATTTTCTTTTTTTACCTTAGTTTTTATTCCTATTTTTTTAAAGCCTTTAGTAGATGGCTTATTGGCATTATATATATACTCCATTCCAAGTTCTTTAGCAATTTTCTGGACTACTTTTCCAAAAGGTGAATTGCTCAAAATATATAACTTTACACCGTTTTTCTTCATATTACTAGCCCATTCTTTTAATTCAGGACTATATGTATGTTTATTATCTATTAAAGTGTTATCCATATCAAGTACAAGCATTTTAATGTTAAGTTCACTTATTAAATCATATGGAATATGTTCGACTTTATCATATATATACGTTGGATATAAATTTCTAATTATTTTTCTTAACTTACTAACTTTTTTTGTTTTATTTTCCTGTTTCATATTTAACTCCCGCTAAATATATAATACTATATTTTTAAGCTATTTGCAAGAAAAAAATCATCTTTATTTATTATTTTTTATTACCCAAACTCCCTTTTTAGTAGAGCCTTTCCTTTCTATAATACCTTTATCTTTTAAATCTTTTATATTATAGCTTACACCGTCTCTTGTAATGTTTAAAATCTTAGCTATTTCTTCTTGAGTTACCAAAGCGTTTTCTCTTATTATATTAAGTATTTTTTCTTGTGTAGTTTCTTGTGTAGTCTTTTGCTTTATTAACACATCATCTATTGTTTCATTTATAACCTTAAGCATAAATTCTATAAATTTATTAGAATTTCCAGCTTTATCACAATCAGAAATAACTTTATAATACTCTTCTTGATTTTCTTTTATTATAGTCTCTATACCAAGTATACTTCTCATAATTAATAACACAATATTTCATCTAATATTAGAAAAACTATTTAAAAAAGCTCTTTCATATGATATAATTACACATAAATTAAGAGAGGAGCATACAAAAATGGAACAAAACTTTCAAAATAAATCAATTTACGATGTATTAAAAGAAAGAGATTTAATTAAGCAAATAACATTTGAAGATGAATTTAAAGAAATGGTAGGGAAAGAGAAAACTCATGTATATCTTGGAATAGATCCAACTGCAGATAGTATTCATATTGGTCATTTTATACCACTTATGATGATGTCATATTTTCAAAAATGTGGACATACACCTGTTATTCTAATTGGTGGAGGAACAGCTTTAATTGGTGATCCAAGTGGAAAAACAGACATGAGAAAAATGCTTACTAAAGAAGATATAGAAAAAAATGTTGAAAATATAAAAAAACAAGTTAGTAAGTTCATATCATTTGAAGGTGAAAATGCTGCAATAATTGTAAATAATGCAGACTGGATATTGGATTTAAACTATATGGATTTCATTCGTACATATGGTGTTCACTTTAATGTAAACCATATGTTACAAGCTGAATGCTTTAAACAAAGAATGGAAAAAGGTCTTACTTTCTTTGAACTAAATTACATGCTTATGCAAAGTCATGACTTTTTAAAACTATTTGAAAAATATTCATGTAAAGTTGAAATTGGTGGAGATGATCAATGGTCAAATATGATAGCAGGAGTTGACCTTATCCGTAAAATTCATAAAAATGGTAGTTTTTGTGTAACATGTCCATTACTTTTAAATTCTGAAGGTAAAAAAATGGGAAAAACAGTAAGTGGAGCTTTATGGTTAGATAAAAACAAAACATCACCATACGAATTTTATCAATACTGGAGAAATATTGGAGATAAAGAAGTAAAAGACGTATTAAGAATGCTTACATATATTCCTATGGATGAAGTTAATAGACTTTCTTCTTTAGAAGGAAGCAAAATAAATGAAGCTAAAAAAATTGCTGCTTTTGAAATAACAAAATTAATTCATGGCGAAGAAGAAGCTAGCAAAGCCAAGGAAGCTTCAGAAGCATTGTTTGAAAAAAACAGTAATAATATAAATATGCCTACTTTTGAGTTATCAAAAGATAGTATGGCAAATGGATTATCTATATTAGATTTAATAGTACTAACTAAAATAGCTCCTTCAAAAGGACAAGCAAGGACTTTAGTTGAACAAGGTGGTATATCAATAAATGATGAAAAAATAACTGATGCAAAACATACTATTTCTTTAGAACAATTCAATAATGATGTTATACTAAAAAAAGGTAAAAAGGTATTTATAAAAATAATAGCTAAATAAAACATAAGGAGTGGTAATGTGAATAATAACTTAGCAGATAAAATGATAAATAAATCAAAGGAAGCATTTGCATTAGCTATTGAAATATATAACAAACCTACAATAAAATATAGAGTAGAAGGATTTGCATTTTTTATATGCAATGCTTGGGAATTAATGTTAAAGTCATATCTACTAAAGCAAGGAAAAACAATATACTACAGAGATAAGCCTGATAGAACCATTAGCTTAAGTGAATGTATAAAGATCATTTTTACCAATAATAAAGATCCTTTAAGATTAAATCTAGAAAAAATAATTGAACTACGTGATACAAGTACACATTTTATTACCGAAGAATATGAAATGGTTTATATCCCGTTATTTCAATCATGTATTTTGAACTTTAATGAAAAAATGATGGCTTTTCATAATGTTGATATGACTGAAATAATTCCACAAAATTTTCTTACACTATCTGTAAGTTTACAAGCTTTAGAAGACAGTAAAATTATCGGAAAATATCCTGAGGAAATTGCAAATAAGTTTTTAGAAAATAAAAATAAAATTGAAGATTTATCGGTTAACAATAATGCAAAATTTTCAATAAGAATAGATCATCATTATTTTATTACTAAAAATAAAGATTTGGCTACTAATCTTGTAAAAATAGATAACAATTCTGACAATACAATAAAAATAGTAAAAGAGTTAAAAGATCCTAACAATACTCACAAATATACTGCAAAGCACTGTATTCAAATTATAAAAGAACAACTAACTAAAAAAAATATAGTACTAATATACAATGGTAATGAAGTAAAATTTAGTAGCTTTCATTTTACTAACTTTTGTAAACATTTCAACTTAAAAGGAAATACAGAATATTGCTACATTCATAAACAATTTAGCACTCCTCAATACTCATACTCTCAAAAAGCTATAGACTTCATAGTTTCAGAATTATCAAAAGATCCTAATAATATATTAAACAACATAAAAAATAAGAGTTAACCCCAGGGGCAAAGGATTCTAAACATACAAATGTATATCTACTCCCATTCAGGAACCCAGCCTTTTTCCTTCACAAGTTAACTCTACTATATATATTATAACATATTTAAAAAAATATTCAAGTTTTTCTATTTATGTAAATTTTTTTATATATTAATGTAACTAAAATGAAATACATAAATCAAACATAACAATTGTTGTAAAATTGCATTAAAAAATCTCTGACGTACTTATTTTAAAGTAACTTCAGAGATTTTATTTTGGTGACCCATACGGGAATCGAACCCATGATTCGGCCTTGAGAGGGCCGCGTCTTAACCGCTTGACCAATGGGCCATTAACATAGATTATTATAACAGATGAGAAATACAAAGTCAATGTTTTTAAAAAATATATATTAAAATTTGCAAAATATTTTACTATATTTTTTCACTTAAACTACATTAATATCTGTATAATTATACACATTTTACACAAGCTAAGCTTAGGTGATTTAATTGAAAATATATCATAATACAAAAGTTGTATCAGGACAAAATCAAATTATGCTATATGTTGAATATCCTGCAGAATATGAATTTTCATTAGACTTTGATACAATAAAGAAAAACGTTAAAAGTGTTTCAAGCAAAATACGTGAATACGCTTGTAAAACAATAGGAACAATTCCAGATAGTACAGTTACAATAATACTAAATGGTGTCATAATTGGTACTTTAATGCTTTCACAATTAACAACTAATACAAATATAGCTGAAAAAAAAACTACTACTGAACAGGTTGAGATAATAAATCAAGAAAATACTTCTACAAATGCTGAAAATATAACAACAAATGAAGAAATAAATGAGTTAAAAGAAGAAACTAAAACAGAAACAGAAGATACTTCAAAAACTGAAGAGAAAACTCAAGCTGTCACAAATCAAACAACCCAAAATGTTTCTACTCCTCCCAAAACTGAAGTCAAAAAAAATATTACAACTCCTTCTAATACTGTAAATAAACCTAGTTCATCAAATACTTCTAACAATACTAATACTAGCAATAATTCAAACTCTACTACCTCATCTATTCCGAGCAATACGACGGTAAAGTTAAAACTTGCCTCAGGTAGTATAATAAATCTTTCATTAGAAGACTATGTTATAGGAGTAATCGGTGCTGAAATGCCTGCTGAATTTAACACAGAGGCACTGAAAGCTCAAGCTGTCGCTGCTAGAACATATGCATTAAAAAAGACTTCTGCTCGGTGCTACCATTTCTGCAACCATTTCAGATCAAGCATATAACACTACTGATCAACTTAAGAAAAAATGGGGTTCTTCTTTTGATAAATACTATACAAAAATAAAAAATGTAGTCTTAGCTACAAGAGGAGAAGTATTAACATATAACGGATCATACATAGAAGCTTTATTTTTTTCAACTAGTAATGGTAGAACAGAGGATTCAGTAAATGTATGGGGAAATTCATTTCCTTACTTAAAAAGTGTTGATAGTCCATGGGATACTAATGAAAGATCCTATTCTGGTTCTAAACAAATTAGTATTAGCGATATATGTAGTAAACTTGGAGTAAGCATTTCCTCAGTAAATGACATATCTATAAAGTCAAGAACTGCAGGAAATAGAGTAAAAGAGGTTACATTTGGCGGAAAAAGCTTTACTGGAGTTAAAGTAAGAACAGCCCTTGGACTAAGATCAGCTGATTTTGACGTTTCACAAAGCGGAAATAATATAATATTTACAACGAGAGGTTACGGACATGGTGTAGGTTTAAGTCAATATGGGGCCAATGGAATGGCCAAAGCTGGCTACTCATATAAACAAATACTAACTCACTATTATACAGGAGTTTCTATTGTAACAAAATAATAAAAAAACAGGCAACTTAAGTATTTAAGTTCCTGTTTTATTATTTAATTTCTTTTAACTTCGTTAACAGAGCTTCCTTTTTCAAATATATCTTTTATATTCTCACATGTATCGCTTGCTATTTTATTTAGTGCTTCCTTAGTGAAGAATGCTTGATGTGATGTTATAATAACATTAGGCATTGATAAAAGTGTTGAAAGCTCTTTATCTCTTATATATGAATTAGACATATCATTTAAGAAAAACTCAGCTTCTTCTTCATAAACATCTAAGCAAAGACCACCTATTTTTCCTTCTTCTAGCATTTCTATTAATCCTTCTGTATCAATAAGTTTTCCTCTACTTGTGTTAATTATATATACTCCATCTTTCATTTTAGCAATACTATTTCTATTTATCATTTTCTCATTAGCATCTGTTAATGGACAATGTAATGAAATAATGTCAGAATTTTTGTATAATTCATCTAATTCTACATATTTAAATCCTAGTTCTTTTTCTGCATTTTCATCTTTGTATACATCATATGCAAGAACATTTGCACCAAAACCATTCATTATTTTTATAAAGCACTTACCAATTTTACCTGTACCAATTACACCTACAGTTTTGCCATGAATGTCAAATCCAAGTAAACCATTTAAAGTGAAGTTGTACTTTTTGGTTCTTTGATATGCTTTATATATCTTTCTATCTACTGCAAGTAATAGTGCTACTGCATGTTCAGCAACCGCATATGGAGAATATGCAGGAACTCTTACTACCTTTATTTCATCTACCATATGTTTCATATCAACATTATTAAATCCTGCACAACGAAGTGCTATTAATTTTACTCCACATTCTTTTAAAATGTTTATTGTTTTTTCATCAATAACATCATTAACAAATACACATACCACATCATATCCTTTAGCTAGAGGTGCTGTTTCAGCATTTAGTCTTGATTCTAAATATGTTATATCATATCCATAATTTTTGTTATATCTGTCAAACAATTTTTTATCGTATTCTTTTGTATCAAAAAAAGCTATTTTAATCATTTTATCATCTTCCCTTCTAAATTATTATTATACTACAAGTTAATAATTATAACAAGAAAATGAAAATTATAATTTAAAATTTTTTTATTTTCATAGCATTTCCTTGCTCTAATAGTTCTATATGATTTAAAGCTTTACCTGTACCTATGGCTACACAAGATTGTGCATCTTCTGCAATCATAACTGGTATTCCTGTTCTTTCTTCTAATAGCCTATCAAGTCCATTAACAAGTCCGCCACCACCTGTTATATATATACCTCTTTCACTTATATCTGCTGAAAGTTCAGGAGGTGTTTCTTCAAGTATAGCATGTACACCTTCTACAATTATATCTGCACATGGTTTTAAAGCATCAAATATTTCTTCTGAAGTAAGTTCTATTTCTACAGGAAGTCCTGTATTTAAATCTCTTCCTTTAACGTCCATTCTTTCAAGAACTGTTTTTGGAAACATACATCCAATATTTATCTTAATATCTTCAGCTGTTCTTTCTCCTATAATTACATTTTTTTGTTTCTTAACGTATTTTATTATTGCATCGTCAAACTTATCTCCAGCCATTTTTAAAGACATACTCTTTACTGCACCACCAAGTGAAATAACAGCAATATCAGTAGTTCCTCCACCAATATCTACAATCATACTTCCATATGGTTTTCCTATATCAATTCCTGCACCTATTGCTGCTGCTATTGGTTCTTCTATTAAAAATACTTTTCTAGCACCTGCATGATTTGCAGCATCAATAACAGCCTTCTTTTCAACTTCGGTTACACGAGAAGGCACACATATCATAATTCTAGGTGAAAAAACAAACTTTCCACATACTTTTGTTATAAAATACTTAAGCATTTTTTCTGTTATAGTATAATCAGAAATAACACCATCTTTTAGTGGTCTAAGGGCAATAATATTACCTGGTGTTCTTCCAAGCATTTTTCTTGCTTCTTGTCCAACTGCTAAAACTTCATTAGTATTTTTATCTATAGCTACAACAGAGGGTTCTCTTAATACAATTCCCTTTCCTTTTACATATACAAGTATTGTTGCAGTTCCTAAATCAATTCCTATATCTTGTCCAAAAATCACGATATCTTCTCCTCCTGTATTTGTTACAATTATATTACATTTTGTTTACAAATGCAATAAATTTAATCAAAGTATTTTAAAAAAATATGAATTTATTTTTAATAATCAATAACATCGTTATATCATTAAATTTATTTCTATTATATTATTTACTTTAAAAGAAAAAATACTACTAAAGTTTTAAATTAAATATCAAAAAAGCAACTATTTTTCAAGTTGCTTCATGTTCTTTTTTATATTTGATTTTTGTTGCCATTCCTCCTCTTATATGTCGTTCTCTTTTATTTATTTCAAGAATTTTTTTAGCCTCACAAGCTAAAGATGGATTTACTTTTTCTAACCTTTCAGATATATCTTTATGTACAGTTGATTTACTTATATTAAATTTTTTAGCTGCTTGCCTAACTGTACTTTTTGTTTCAATTATATATGTTGCAAGAATTTTTGCTCTCTCTTCAATATCCAACAATAAAATCGCCCCTTTTTTATCTATATACTAACATTGTATTCTAATTTATATACTTTTATTCTAACTTAACCTAAATCTTACTTAAAAACACTAGTAGGATCAATACTTACATTATCTTTAAATAGCATAAAATGCAAATGTGACTCATCTTTTATCTCACCAATTGCTGTTTTACCTATTTTAGCTATTTTTTGCCCTTTTGTAACACTTTGTTTTACTTTTACTAAAGTGTCTTTGGCAAGATTAGAATAACTACTTTTATATCCTTGTCCGTGGTCTATTACTATAGTCATACCAAAAAATGAATCTTCATATACTTTTTCTACTGTTCCACGTTCAGCTGCTTTTACATATGCTCCTTCTTCTTTTTTTATATCTATGCCATCATGTGTTTTCCAAAGTTCTAGCGTTTTAGAATATATTACTTTATCATTAGAAAAAATCTTAATTATTTCACCATCTACAGGTTTAGAAAAACTTAAAGGTTTTACTGTTTGTTTTTTTTCTACACTAGTATTATTTACCTTTTTTTCTGAAGTATTAGCTTTTGCTTCTTTTTTAGCACTACTTCTTTCTTCCACCTCAGTTTTAGTATCTATGTTACTAGTATTTACATCTTGCAAATTGTTTTTTTCATCATTCACTACATTTTCTTTTTTGCTGACTTCTGTCCCCTCATCTGAATTAGAAAATACTGATACAGAATCTGATTCTTGAGTCTTATCATTACTAGCAAAGGTTTCATAATCTTCTTTTTTATATAATTTATATGTTTTATATGCAAAGTTAACACTTAAAGTTCCAAGCACTATCATACCTAGAAATAACATATAATAATATTTTGATAACTTATTTTTGTTCTTTACTAGATTGTTGTAATATAATTTAAAATTATTATTTTTTTCATTCTTGCTTACAGAATATCCTTTTCTTCTTTTTAAAGTTTCTTCTTTTATACTCAGGCTATCTTCACTATTAATACTTGAATCATATACAATTTTTAAGTCTACTTTCTTTTTTTCATTTTCACTTTCGTTTACTTTCTTAGTATCTTCTACTTTTCTCTCCTTCTCTTCTTTTGTTTTTTTATTTACAAAAATATTTTTTATTCTTATTTTCATTTGTTAATCTCTCCTTTTATTTAAGCGTTACAATCTCAACACCAGTATAGTAATGCTTTATAATTTCATCATACGTTTTTCCTTTTGAAGCCAAGAAATCTGCACCAACTTGGCTTAAACCTACTCCATGTCCATTACCAATAACGTTAAAAATCAAACTATTTTCTTTTATTTCTATACCAAAATTAGTGGACCTTAAAGAAAAGAGTATTCTGAGTTTTTCTGCACTTATTTTCCTACCAGCAACATCAATATTTTTCACTCTTCCACTAGTTGTATATTCTGATATTCTCACATCCTTTATACAAGATACATCTACGTTATCTTCTACTAAATTATTTTCTTTTAATTTATTTAAGAAATCTTCAAAACCTACTTCTACACTACTTGTTCTATTTGAGTATTCTTTTGATTCTTCATTTTCTACTGATACCAAATATGGTAATTTTTCACCTCCCCATATTTGATCTACACTCTCTGTTTTTTCAGGACTACTAGCATGAAAAAATGCTTTTATTAATTCACCATTATATGTTATAACTTGCTTTTGTGTTGAAACAACCGCTTCATTAACATTTTGTAAGTATCTTTTTCTAGTATTTTCATCATATCCTTTCCTCTCCCAAATACCTAAAAGTTGTTCTTTATTATAATAGGCTTGACAATGAGCAAAGTTATCACATATATCCGCATCTTCTCCTTCAGCATGCGCTTCTATTCTTTTATATGTATAAGTTCTGGCTACTATTGCTTGAGCTTTTAATGCTTCAATATTGTAATATGGAGGCATTTCTGAAGGTACCACTCCTCTTAAATAATCATTTATATCCATTGCTATTACTTCACCTGTTTTACATATTCTTACTCTTATTGTTTCATTTGCTTTATATTCAATTTCATTTTTTTCTTCTTCTTGAATTTCTTCTTGCTTTTTTTCTTCTTTTTTCAATTTGCTTTCTTTTACTAAATTAATGCAAAAAAGTATTACTGTTAGTATGATAAATATGCATATATATGTATAAATATTTAGAAGCCTTTTTTTCAATATCCACCACCTAATACATATATATTCATGACTTGTCCTTTTTATTCTTAATTTTAAACAAATATTGAAAAAATAATTGACATTAGCAAAAAAAGATGCTATAATACTAAACAGATGCGAGAGTGGCGGAACTGGCAGACGCACAGGACTTAAAATCCTGCGGGCTTCAAAACCCGTACCGGTTCGATTCCGGTCTTTCGCACCAGCAAAAAAAGTGCTTAGATGTTCATATCTGAGCACTTTTTGTCATGTTTCATAAAATTTACAATATATTTTATTTTGAGGTGTTTTATGAAACTTTCTTACATAGCAAAGAATAAAAAAATAAATGATTGTATAAAGGAATTCAAAGAATATAACAACATAAAAAATCTAGCAGATGATACCAAAAGATACTACAACGATAATCTGCACTTTTTCTATAAGTTTCTTCGGTAAAAATAAGCTCTGTTATCTTATTAATCAAGACACCATATATGCTTATATATTATATATGAAAAATACTTTAAAAGTTACTGATAGCACAATAAACATACGCTTAAGAGCCATGCGAGCTTTTTTCAATTTTTGTTCTAACAAAGGATATATGGATAGAATAAACTTTGATTTTATAAAGATTAAAGACAAAAATTTTAAAATCCCATATACAGATAATGAAATTAAAAAACTTTTAAAAATTCCCGATTTATGTGATTGCAATAAAATACAAAGTTTCACAAGACTTAGAAATTGGGTTATCACAAACTTGAACTGACCCCAAAAAGTTAGACACTTTTTGGGGTCAGTTCATAATTGAAAGTTTCCTTTATGCCAAAAAATTCGTAAATCAGAAATAATTTTCTAGTTGTAATCGTTAGCTGCTCTTTCATCGATATCGTAAAGTAAAACTGTTCCTTTTATTTTTTGATACATATCATTATTAATTTCCCATATTCCTTTTTCAAGTTGGATCTTCAAATTTTGTTCTATTTTTTTGCCTGCCTCAGGTATTCCTAAATATCCTTCATAATCCCACTGCGACGCGTTATCAATTTCCGCACCATCATCATTTCTACTATTCTGCGAATATAACAAAGTATATCCATCAGTATCTTGACAATATATATCGAATATAACTCCTATATATCCATTAGTTAATGGTTCATTAACATTATATTTACCATCTTTTTGTTCGACTGCAATAGTCGAGTTTGGCAATTTAAACTCGCCATACCAAGCTTGTATATAACTATTATTTGTTGTCATCATACTTTTAGTTAATGTTAATTTTGAAATATCCACTTTAACATTCTTATTAGATAAATTTGTGGAATCATCAGTTACATCTTCATTTCTTAAAAATCTATAACCATCATTAGGTTTGTAATATATCGAATATGTCTTTCCAGTAGTGCTCTCATATCTTGATTGTATGTCTCCACCATTTTTATTAGAATCTTTATATGTTTTTAATTCGCTATACAATCCCAAAAAGTTTTTATAATATAATTTCAAGTTATTTGGTTCAACAAACTTAACTGGCTCACCATTACTTTTTACGTCTTTAGACACATAATAATATCTTGGAACGATAATTATCTTTCTATTGTCATAATTATCTAATTTTCCTGTTGTCTTTAGATCAAAACTTATCCTATAACCAAGCTTTGGAGCTTTAGTATATGTAGAATTAGTATTTTTATATGGACCTAAAGGTAATATTCTTGTTGGATTGCTTCCCACACCAGGCATACCTTCACCAAAAACTGTTCTACTCACTCCAGCATTGATTTGATTTGACCCCTCATCTGATACATTAAGATATTTCATTCCACTCCAATAAACTTTTTCAGTTTTAGCATTTACTTTATTACCTTCTATTTTCTTAAATACATCTTTAAATGCTGGATCATTACAATCTGTAACTGCAAAATCATATATCCTAGATAGGCCCTTAACTTTACCTCTATCTAATAAACTACTAGTAACTGCATGATTCGAAGCCCCTAGAATACCATCATTACTTAAATATCCTTGTTGATTAGTGCTTGTGATTGTAACTAACTCATTTTTTTTGCTTGAAATAAAACTATTAGTTAAACTAAGATTAACAATATCTATACTTATTTCTTTATCATAATATTCCTCTAATTTACTAGTTTTGTTCTTTGCCACAGCAATGATTCTAACATTGTTATCTTTATCTCTAAGTGAATAATAGTCATGTGTAGTTTTAAATTTAGTAGATCCATTGGCATTTATTTTTATTTTTTTGCCAGCCTCATATTCCACACCGTCATCTATTTTTTTAACTTTAAAATTAAATATTACATAACAATAATCTACATTTTGTTGTGTTTCCATACCACTATATCCATTTCCACCAAATGAATTAAATTTAGGAGTAATAGAAAACTCTGTATCTGCTTGTAAAACTAAACTCTTTCCAGCTCCATTTTCTCCAATACTAGAATCAAAAGTAGTATCTGTTTTTATTATATTACTCCAGTCTCCAAACTGAATCGGAGTATAAACATCAACCTTCCTAACTCTAAGATTATTTTTGTCCTTATTATTTAAAGTTATTGATTGAGTATTTTTATTAAAGTCAATTTCTTTATTTCCAGAATTAGAAGTAAAACCAATTGAAGATATATAATATGTAGGTTTATATTTTCCAGAATCTCCTATTATTTTATAATTTACTTTTCCACTTAATTCTCTTACACCATTTTCTCTAATATTATTTCCCAATCCAAAATATTTTTCTTCAAAATCACTATCTTTTGTCATATCTCTTAAATTGTCCCAATTGATATAGTTCTTAACTTTACTTTTAAAATAATCATCACTATATTCTGAATTTATTTTTTCATATGATCCAACAGTTTTTGTGTTTCCATTCCAAATAATTCTATAATTTCCTATACTATCTATTGTCCCTTTCTTTTCTTTAGTGTCAAAAATATTTTTAAATCCATTTCCTATACTAATCTGCTCGTCTGATATTCTATACACAAATGAACTTGGATATAATCCATTAATGTAATTTTCTACAGCATTTTTTGCTTCATTTTCACTTCCAAGACCACTAGCAACCATTATATTTTCGCTAGATAGCCTCTCTCCATTTCTGTTACACACAGTCAAATCAGTAAACTTTCCATTACCACCAGATCTTGACATATTATTTAATGAACTATTAGTCGATTTAACTACAACCCCTTCTTTTATTACTTCGGGATCAAATAATTTTCCTCCAATATTATCCGTATCCTTGTCATAAAGCTCAAAGTTATCCAATAAACCTATAGTACATTTAGGTATAGTATATATTGTATATTTTACAGGAACGCTAACAGTAACAATTTGTCTATGAGCTATAGTATAGTACATAGTACCGCCATTTATATCCGTAACATCGGTTCTTGCTTGTTGATACTCTGCAGAAATTTGTAGTCTTTTTTCTACATATTCTACTTTTTCTTCTTTTTTTATTTCTATTCCTTTTATATAAAAAGGTGCTGTTCTTACATAAGCTCTTAATTCTCCATTTGAAGGAACAAGATCTGCATTAGTCTTAAAATCTGTCTGTATGGTAATTGAACTGTTCTTTTTATAGTTTTTATCATCTTCATACTCCATGTTTGTAGCATTTTTATACGTTGAATCTTTGGTATTAATAAAATCTAGCCATCCTTTTATTGGTAACTCCGCTAAATTTGGATTATTCTCTCCTTCCCCAGGAACTCCTCCATCAGTATCATAAAAGAATATTATCATACTGTATTTTTTAGATGCACTTAATACCGGATTGCTATTTCTAACGTATGATGCTTTTTGTATATTTGCTTTTATTTCATTTATAGTATTTCCATATATTGTTTTATATCCCACACACTTATATAAACTCGAATTAGATTTCTCTACATTAAGTCTTTCAGTATTAAAACTATATTTGCTTAACCAATCATCTTCATTTGTTAATGAAAAATATTCTCCAGTTACCTTTTCTGAACCTTTTAAAAACTTTAAACTATTATTTTTTAAAGCATAGAAATTTGCTGTTTCCAAACTTGAATCATATTTAACATGTCCTACTAAAAGTGTTTTATCCTCATGTATTTCTTTGGTCTTTTCGTATATGTATATTACTCCGTAATTTTGTTCTTGCTGATTATCAGCAGCTCCAATTATAACATCTTTATATTCACTATCAATCCAAATATTTGAAGCAACTTCTCCATACACATCTCCACTAACTTCAACAATAGGATTACCAATAGGATCACCATTTTCATTAACTTTAAATATAGTATATCCACATATTCTATATTTTTCATCAGATGTAATATTTTCATTTAATTTGTTTTCAACATTTAAAACCTTGATACTACTGTCCGAAGAATATTTTTCTCCCCATCCGCTTTCAAGTCTTGAAGATAATTCATTATATATATTTTCCTCATTAGAACCTGGATTTTGTATTGCCACCGCGTTATTTACATCATACCTATAAAATCCTTCTTTATTTGTAGCATCAATTATTTGATGCTGCACATATATACACCTACTATTTACTGCTGGAATCAACATCTCATTATCATATTCATTTAATACCGAACCTGCCGGAAACCAATATGATACCATAGTTTTAGCATCCCTGTTCCATTCTTGATTACCTAAATCATACGGAGTTCCATTATGAGTATAAGGATTATCATTAGTCATATTATTCCATTTATTCCATTTACCATAGTTCCTTATTTCCCAACTATTATCCATATATCTATACATAGCTTGAGCAGTATAATACAATGTGTTATTAGAAGATATTATATTACTAAATCTAATTCTGTAAAAACCATTTTCAATGTTTATATTACTATTTTTTAATGCTTCTCTTAAATTTTCAGTAGTATTAGGTCCAATTGCAAACCTATTTTCAGTAAAATAGTTACTATCAGTTTTACTTTGAATATTTACTAAAGTATCAGAACCATCAGGTTTATTACTTTCATTAATAGAATAAACAACTTCAGCCGATGAAATGTCATTGCTAGAATTATTACCAACCCAGGTACCTCCACCTCTTACTTTTCCTACATATGCATCACGATAAAGTCCAAGTGAAAGTGGATCTAAACTTTTATTTGAAACATCAAAATATATTAAGCTATCATTATTATTTCTTTTGCTTTCAGAATAATCAGATCCATACTTTTTATGAAAAATTATTCCTACAGTTTTATAATAACTACTACTACTCACGAAATTATCTGTTATATCATCATTGTTAAATTTAATGCTTCCATCTCCTTGAGAATATGATTTTACATAGTTTGCATAAGTTAAATATTTTTTTTGATCAAGTTTAGCTTCATATACCAAATCTTTAGCTAACACCTTATTTAGAGCAAAAAATGTCATTATAAAAAATAATGTGCATATTATATTTCGTTTTATTTTTATATTCATTTTTCCCTCCTTCTTTATTTTACTTCTATTTTACCTTTTGACATTTCTAGTAACATTTTATTTATAGGATTTTGATAAACATACGATTTATCAGAATTTAAAACATAACCTAATCTTGCATCTATATAAATCAAATTATTGTCACTATAAACTTTGTTTGTACTTTCTGACAAATCCATATATAGTATATTTTCATTTGTATCTGATTCTATTATTTCAAATTCTAGCTTAGTTCTTACAATATTTTCAAGTCCATCATAATAAATGCATGGCATTTGTACAGTTGCTTTTCCTTTTAGGACTATTTTATTTGCTTTTACGTAATCAATATATTTTTTTAATTCTTCTTCTTTAACAGAGCCAACTACTAATTTTTGCAGTTCGTTATTTAAGTCATCATAATTAACTGTTCTATAATCGATATTCAATATTGTATTATAATAATCTTCACAAATTTTCGCTGTAATATCAAAATAATCTTTTTTAATTTTGTAATATTCTAAACTATTGCATGCTTCGTTACTTTGATTTTGAACATAAGGTTGTTCATACACTTCTTTTTCTACATTTTTATCAATGTATGCATAATCACTTTTATTACTTGGTTTTTTATTATCATCTAATTGTATATTATCTTTACCTGCTGTTAATAGATTAAACTTATTAATATACTTTACAACCATTCCATTTAGCTGCTGCTTAGTTAATTTTTTATTTCCTTTTAAACTAGCATTTCTATCTTCTAATATTTCATTTGATACCAAATCTTTTATATGCTCTTGTTGTTCTTTTGAATATTTTGAAATATCTGAGAAACTAACATTTTTAGATACATCATAATCTTTTAATAATACATAATATTTAGCATTAGATATCATTTCTATTGCCTCTATTAATTTAGCTTTTTGATTATAGTTTTTTTCATTTATACTGTCTTTAATTATATATCCTTTTTCTTTTCCATACTCTAACCAATCAGAGTCTGAAGGTTCAGAAGTTTGAATTGGAAGAGTATTAGAATTAATTGTTGCACATACTACTATCTTTAGTAACTCTATTTTACTAACATATTTATCATTTTCTGAAGCATATAAATTATAAAGTGAATAATCGTGCATTTTTTGAGAATATTCATCATTTAAAGTATTAGTAACTTTTAAAAAATTAAAAAGTAACAGCAGTGATACGACACATATAATTGCTATAATTAAAATAATATATATTTTTTTAATTTTTCTTTTCATATTTACCTCTTAACTAACTTTTTGACTATATAGCGCCTCAGGAACAACATACAATACGTTATTTATGATTTTTAATTTTAAATCATAATACTCTTGAGTTTGTCCTATTTTATACTGAGTTACTATATTTGAATTTTCATCCATATATAACAAATTAGATAAATTATTTGAAATAACATTATATGATACACTTACTCTTACCCTATAATATATCCCATCAAAATATATTATAGGATCTTGAATTTTGTAGCTTCCTTCTATTTTTATATTATTTGTTTTTACAAAATCTATGTACTTTTGAATACTATCTGATTTAATCATGTTAATAGAAGATTTAGTATTTCCTGAGACTTCACTTAATACATTAATATATTTGTCTTTACTAATATTTTCATAATTTACATTAAAAATCAAGTCTAAATAGTCATTTACAATATATTTCATTGACTTATATTTATCTTTCATATCAGCATATATTTCTATAGGTTTTTTACTTTTACCAACATCTTCATAAAAAAACCTTTTTTCATATATATCTTTTTTAATATTAGCCAATATATATGGATATTCCTCCGAATTTGAAGGAAGTTTTTCTTCGTTTATATTTAACTTTTCACCTTCAATAGTAATTAAACTATATTTTTTTACAAAATTATATATAAGTTGATTACATAGTCCTTTTGAAAGTTTTTTATTAATATTTGTATTATCATCTATATCAACTAATATTTTATTATATATCATATCTTTAAGTATAGCTTGATCATCATTATTACTTCTTTCAACAAAGTTATATTTTGTTATCTCTTCAATATCTAAACTCAAATTTAATATTTTAGTTTTTACTTTAGATAAAATATTTAAAAATTCTACAATTGATATATTTTGATTTTCATTTTTAGAGTTTATTTCATCTTCTGAAATAAGATCAAAACTCTCTGCATATTTTACCCAAGCTTCATTATCATAACTTGGATTTTGTATAGAATAATAATTAGATATATCATAACTATTTAGAGTAGAAGAAACAATTATTTTTACTGCTTCTGACTTAGAGACATTTTCATAAAATGATGCTTTTTTATTATTATACATTCTAGAAAATCCCCAAACATCCATAGTTTTTTCATATTCTTGATACTTTTTATTTTGACTATAATTAATTAAAGAATATATTCCATATAACACAGCTAATAATAATACAATTATTATAAATATAATAATTATTAAAGATATTTTTGATTTTCTTCTACTATTATACTTTTTTTCTTTTTTAGTTTCAATATTTTCTGACTTTTTTTCATAACTTGGAATTATTCTTGATTTTTTAACTTGTCCACCTTTACTAATATTTCCCGCTACGTTTTCCGCATTATCAACAACGGTGTTACTACTTATATTTTCATTATTATCTATATCAACTTTTACTTTTTTATTTTCTTCCAAATATTTCACCTCATATTTATAAAGCTATGGTTTGCATATAGGGCAAGGATAGAATCCTTCTTTAACTTCTCGTTTACCACCAGATTTATATGAAATTTTAGCAGAAGCTGCTTGTTGTTTTGTTTGTACATACGTTGGTGTTATTTCCGTACTCTTATCATCTCCATTATGAAGAGATAATTCGTATTCAGGGCATAAAATATCTTTATGATACAAATTAATTTTGTATTTAGAATTACCACTAAATACAGAAAAATAATATTTTCTGGCCTCTTGTAATTCAGTAGCACCATATGCTTTAGCATTTAAAAATTTATTTCCATTATTTAAACCTTGTACAAATGCATATACTCCAACATTTTTTATTGCATTTTCCATTTCATCATATGTGATCGTTGGAACAGAAAACTCATAATTTATTCCTAAGTTTTTAGCATAACTACCTGCATTATTCACCGCATTTGTCAATTCATCAGTAATAGTTTTAATAATAACTTCTTTTCTTTTCTCATGTAAAAATTCTATAATATTTTCCTTAAGACTATTTTTTCCACCACATAAATCACTGTTATTTTCATCATCATCTATATAGAAAGATTTTACATCATAATTATCATGACCGTTATACCCTCTATGTGTTATATAATCATCCATTGTAAATTCAACTGTATGTATATTATCTCCATCTATTCCCTCTTTTATTTCATCACTGCTAATAATTGAATATGTAAAAGAATAATATCTTTTAGGCCTTATTTCATGCTTATTTGAATTTGACATGTAAGAAATATATACACCATCATAATCTATCACAGCAAAAGCAGGTACAAAAGTTTGAAGATACTGCTCTGCTGCTTCGTTTCCTCTAATTCCAAAATTATTATATAATGAGTTAAAAAATGTTTTTTGGGCTATTTCAGGACTTATATTTACTTTACTATTTTGAATACCAGAATATCCATAGTCATTTAGCCCATCTTTACTTTCTACTTCTTTCATCTGGTTTGCAGCATCTTGTACAGCCGCATTTATTATTTTATTATAATACATTTCTTGCTCTTCTGCTTTAATTGTAAATGAAACATTTACATATACTATTATAATCATAGGAAGAAGTATCCCTACAAATATAAGAGCTAAATCTGTTATCTTCAAACCTTGTCACCTCCTAATGTGTAAAAACTTTTATTCTTCATAGTATAATGTAGCCTTCATTTTAACATTTTTCCAATTGTCCATTTCATTTTTTCTATCCGTATCCGTTGTATCTAATATTAAATAATGCACAGACCCTTCTATAATTTCTATATTATCAACATTATTAAATTCAACTATAAATTCTTTACCACCATTAATTTTTTTGCATTTAACAACTTCATTAGGAGATAATACCTTATTATTATTAATTTTACAAGCAAATATTGGTAAAATTTCTAAATCGGCCTTGGTGTTATCTTCATTAGGTGGTGTTTCCAAACAAAACTTAATATAAACCTTTTTAGTATTATCAATTTTTTCAAACTTAAATCCATAGCTATTGCAAAATCCCCTCTCTTTTTTTCTTTCACTATACTTATCATACTCAGGATTAGATGACTTAGAATCCCAGCCTAATATGTTTTCTATAAGAGTATAACTCCAAGATTGAGGATCAATTTCAATAGTTTTAATTTCTTTTTTTTCTTCTACAGTATCATATTCTATTTTTTCTAATGCGTTATACGTAGCATCAACTTTAGCCCACGCTTGATTTTTAATTATTCCACCATAATTTACTACAATTCTATCTTTCTTTGAAGATGGAACTATTGTATTAAATATAGCACCAGCCATAGTTGTATTACTATTTTTTAATTTTACATAGAACTGGTCTCCTTCGTTAAAATAATAAGCATTATCTTTTATAGTTTTTTCGTTTAAATTAGTTTTTATTTTATTATCGTCAGCAGAAAATATTTGATTGTTATAATCTATTAAATACTGTTCATTATATGTAGAATTATTATCTTTATCTTTTGTCAGTAATTTTCTATGAGCTTCTAATTGAATATCATAAACATTCCCAGTATCCGATAATTCTTCAACAAATCTATTATATGCATCCTGATCTAAATATCCTGCTTCTGTTACCTCGTCAACAAAATTAGTTGTAGTTTTTAAAGCCAAATTGTATGACATATCATCTTGTCTTTCAAAGTAATTATATAAAGGGAAAATTACTATTAAGATGACAAAAATGACCATAGATATTACTATACTTAAATTATCTTTCAAAAATTTTCCCCCCTCTTTTAATAGACATTATTCCACTGATTTTATTATAAACTTATTACTTGTTGAACTTTTAGTAATATAATAATTTTTTTTACTTAATTTTCCTAGCAACTCGCTATATTCTAAATTATTTGTATTAATGCCATCTATTTCTACAACAGGTAATTGTAATTCTTTATCATCATTATTTTCATCATAATTATCCTTTTTTATATAATTCATATAATATGAAATTATATCTTCTTTACTCAAATATTGTGCTTCCTCTGTATCAGTTTCAATTACAGCATCACCAGTTACAACTTTCCCATAGTCATATGAATTATTAGCTAAATCATTAACTCCTTGAAATAGATAAACTGCAATAGTCATAGCCGCAACAAAAACAAATAAATATACACCAGTATACAGTGCTTCATATGAATTTTCCATAATATACCTCACAATATATACGATAAAAGTATATATTTTTCTTTCTTTTTTTAAATATTGCTAAAAGTTATAGTAACATTATCTTCTTCTCCATTTATACTTGATTTAAATTCTTTAGAATAAAAATCGTCAGTTACAGGATTAGGAATATTAACTCCTGCTAGACTTACTTTTCCTCCATCACTTTCTAATTTATACTTTCTTATAGCGTTTAAAACATCGATTCCTGTTACTGTAGTACCATCAAAAGCATCATATTCTGAAAATCTACTTGTTATAGAAGTATCTGTTTCATATACTTTTGAATATATATCTTTCATTTGATTTATTGAGAAAAGTATACCTGACGTTATAGCAACAGTAACAAATATACCTACTCCAATCATAATAGCTTTACTTGTTGAATTTTCCATATTATACTTTTCTCACACTCCTCTAAAAAGTTTTGAATTTATCAAATACTGTCGTTTCCACATCTGCATTATCTATTGCACCATCTCTATTTACATCAGCTGCTATTTTTTGTCTTAAAGTTAATGTAACATTTCCTTTATGATAGTTTGTTATTAAATCTTTATCATTATTATCAACCTTGCCATCTTCGTTTACATCACCCATCATTTGTGGCATCCATTCAGTATTTTTTACAGTTCCTCCATAGTTAATGTATACTTTTGTATCATTTCCTGCATTAGCTCCAAATGTTAATGTATTAAATAAAACAGTAGCAACAGTTGTATTTGTATTTCTAACTACTACAGTAAATTGGTCTCCTTCATTCATTAAAAGTACACCTTCACCTCTTAAGCCATATATTCTTGGCACTGTTGGTAATGAATCTATATCTCTTATATCTCTTATATCTTTATAAGCAAGACTGGAAACATAATTACTACTATCATTATCACCAAGTAATTCTAGTATTTGCTGTGTTGTATATTTAACTTCAGACAGTTTATATGTAAGTTCCGCAGCTTTTCCGTCTATCTTGCCATCTACAAAACTATCTTTTTTTTCTAGATAATCATAAGTTTCTATTATTTTTTTATTACCATCAGCATCTTTTTCACTCACTTGCAATACTGGGTTATATTCTTTTGCGTTGTATTCTAAAGATACATCATATACGTTACCTGTTGTACTTAGTTCAGATATATATTTATCATACATGTCCAATGTTAAATATCCTTTTGAATTAACATTATCTACAAAGCTATTTGTTATTTTAAGTGCTAAAGCATATGCAATATCATCTTTTTTTTCAAAAGCAATGTAGAGTGGAAGTATAAAAAACATAAAGACTGACATAAGTATTGCAAAAACTCTTTGTACAATATCTTCCATATCTTACTCTCCTAATCCACACCTTTTATCTCATAAGTTGATTCTTTTCCTTTCAAACTATATCTACTATTCGGTAATATACTTTTTATAATATACTCTTTATTACCTAAATTATATGTTTTATCTATAGAGCCATCATCTTTTAATACTCTAATATTAGTCAAAGTTAAATTCAAAGAGCTGTCATCATTTAAAGAATAATATAGTAAGTTTTTCACATCAGTACCAGTAATATTCGCAGAACCATTTGCAGCCTTTACCAAAGTATCTCTAACACTCTTTTCATAAAGACCTGCTATATCTGTTCCTGCTCCTATATCTCTAACTGTTTGTTTAGCTGTGTTATAATATGAAAAAACAGCCGACATAGTTATAATAGCTAGAAGTACACCAACACCTATTGTTATTGCTCTTACTGATACGTCTTCCAAAAAACTCACCTCCAATTACAAATTAAATAGCAAGAAAAGCCATTCCTACAATATATCCATTACATTTTAGCAATACGCTTTTGTAATTACTTGCTACATTAATATAATTTTTTTCATTAGAATTTGTATATGTTTCTAATGCTTTTTTGTTATATTTGTTATTAATAGATTTTTCTTCTATTAATAATGATGTTACATTTTCATAATTATTTGAAATAATTACACTTTCATAATTAGTGTTTTCTCCATATTTTCCACCTCTACCGGTAACCCAAAATCTATAACTTGATTTATCATAATCTTTTGGATTATTCAAAAGTAAAATCATAACATCAGACCTGTTATAATAATTATTGATGGTTGTTAATACTTGAGAACCACTAATAACTTTATTATCATACTCTACTGAAGTAGATTTATCTAATACATTTGTTATATTTGAAACTACTTGTGTTGTATCTTCTGTTTTAAATATTAACTGTGTGCAAATATAATATAACGCAAGTATAACAAATATAGTAACAAATATTGCACCTAGATGTTCTACTATCAAAATCTTTAAATTCTTAAACATATTATATTCCTTTATTTATGATTTTTGGAAATATACACCTAAAACTACATCCCCACTATTATCATAAATTATATATGAGTGATATTTTGCTTGAGCTTTAATTGAATTAGTTAGGTTAGAAATATTTGGCTCATTGTCTACTAAAGAACCATTAAATGTAGCTTTTGTTCCACTAACACTAACATTTCCACTACTTGTTTTCTTGGTAGAATACATATACTCTGTACCATCATTATTTACAACAAGTAAAAAGTTTTCTTTATTATAGAATTTCTTTATAGCAGATATAACGTTAGCACCTGTTATTTCTCTATTATCATAATTATCTATTATTTGAGTTGCTACTGATTCAGATACTCCTTGTAGGTTTTTATCTTGATTTCTCATTGTATCTGTACCTATTGTTGTAACAAGGACTACAGCCGTAACTAATCCTATTACGATAAATAGTGCAACACCAATCATTATCGCTTTAGTTGTATTCTCCATATTCTACCTCCAAACCATCTTAAAAAACATAAGTAAACACAATAAAAAGTATTATGCTTAATTAAATTCTTTAAAGCAAAAATATTAGAAAAAGGTATATAACTATATGTTATAGTATAATTATATACCTTTAGATTAATTATTTTTTTAATCCTTTTTAGTAGGTGAATTAATAGTAAAAGTAACGCTAGCTATACCTGTAGTACTATCATATGAAACAGAGCCTGTATATTTTTGAGTTCCACTTTTAGGAATATTAGTATCAGAAGTAGACAAAATTTCCTTATCACCAACTTTAACTACTATAGAAGTATCCTTATTCTTTAAATCTATACAAGCTGTCCTTACTTGTGATGCTGTCATAATTTTCCCATTATATTGATCAGTTACTTGTTGTCTTAAACTATCAGATATACCATTTAATTGTTGAGTTCCACTATTTAACATATCTTGTCCTACACCAGTTATAAGCATAACTGCTGCTATAACAATAATTGTAATGAAAAGACCAACACCGATCATTATCGCTTTTTGTGCGTTATCCATATATATCTTCCTCCTTTATATATATTTTTATATATATTTAAATGTTGATTATATGGATAAGTTCTAACCAACATTTAATACTTTGTTTAAAATGTCATTGTACTAAAATATGACATCATTTGCATTATACTTACTATCATAAGTGGAGCAACTAGATATCCACCAATAAGTATAACCATAGGTGCAAATCCTAAAACTTTACCATATGTAACTTTCTTTTGGATAAGTCTTTCATTTGCATCTTTTCTTCTTTCATGGAAGAAAGCTCTTTCTGTTTCAAGTTCATCAAATGCATCTTTTATTGGTATTCTTTCAACTGCTGAAAGTAATTGTTCACATATTCTTTGGAAATCTTTATATGGAACATCTTCTTTCAATTGTTCTAGTGCTGCTTCAGCACCAGACTCATAGTTGTTAAGACAAGTTGCAATTGGCTCTTTGAATGCATAAGAAAATCTTTCTAACCATTCTAGTATTGTTTGAACATCAATTCTATCAATATACATTAGCATTAGTATTATTGATTGGAATTGCATGATCTCGTTTTCTTTTTCCATTTCTCTTATCTTGTTCCTTATTACCAGTACAAGTGTTGGCATATAATATGCTACAATTGCACAAAGTAATGATACTAGTACATGCCAAAATTTTACATATGAGTTATTTACTGTATTAATTTTATCATATACTCTATTTACTGAAGATTGATCTACTGTTCCTGTTGTTGGATCAGTAAATTCCATAGCTAGTTCATCCTTTGAAACTTTCTTGTTTTTGTACTTATCTATATATGATTTATCTCTTTCATTTAAAGCTTTAGCTGCTGCTTCTTGCTCAGCACTGAGTTTTCCAAATGACAAGAATTCATCACTTACTTTGTTATATACTGCACTTACATCAATTCTTTGCATATTAAACATAAGTATAAGTACCAAAACAAAGGTAATAGCCGCAGCTACAAGTTTATTTACATATAGCCACTCTACTGTAAGATAAGAGTTGGTATTTTTGATAAGAATGGTTTCATTCCTATTTTTTCTAGTATGAGGTTTTGATTTAAAAGCATCTACTATCATTTTTACAAATGGTTTTTTGTATAGCTTTTCTTGCCACCTCTTACCAGAAGCTCTATCAAACTTTATTTCCTCTGAATCTTCACGGATAATTCTTAACATCAGATATGAAATAAATATTGATACTATAATTATTGATTGCACTGCAAACCCTATACTTGAGTTATAGAAATTAGATAGTGCAGGGAAGTTTGATTCTGCCCAACCTTGTAGTGGTTTTATGAAAAATAATGGAACAACTGCAATTATTGTCAAACTTCTAAACATATAATTTATCTTATCTCTTTTTAATATTTCAAGTTGTATTTCACTTAAGATATTATTTAAGTTTTTAAGATATATTGAAGTTCCATTTACTTTTTTATCTCCAAGGTCAAGTGTTAGATAAGATACACCAGCAAACAGCTTTAAAAATCTATTTGGCGCAGTATCATAATATCTTTCTAATTCTGTTTCGGGATTATCGGCAAGCATCGCTTCTTTTATTCTTTTTAGCTGCGGTGCTACTTCTTTTTCTCCCATATCATCTATTGCTTCAATAAAAGCTTCTTCAATCATTCCGTGTTCATGGAATGCATGTCTTATACTTGTAAATACTTCTGGTAATTGTCTTAGTATTTTTTCTGATACAGAAGTAATTCCTAAGTCAATTATTTTTTCTGTAATAATAAGTACACCTATTATTACCATTAAAGACATATATAAATCATCAACTAGATTTAAGAATACAAAAAGTGATGTAAATAGAAATATCACAGCTATAAGCATTGATTTACCTGTTCTTCTTCTTAATTCATATTCAGTATAATCATTTGACATTTCCATTTTAAGTCTTGTTTTTTTAGTATAATATTTTATAATTGGCATTTTTATAAATGTCATATATACTATTTGAAAGACTTTATCAAATCCATCTTTTACTGATCCTCTATTTTTTACTACTAATTGATCTTGTGCAAAAAGCGCACTATTTCTTTTATACTTTTTCTTTACAATCTGAAAGTAAACAAGTAAAAGCACTATTCCAATAACTGATACAGCGATTAAACCTATAGCTAATTTTAATATCAACTTAAAATCACCTCCATGCAATATCTAGGAAGTTATCAAATTCCTTTACATCTTCTGGAGACATATTATCTCTCATAGCAGTGATATTTTCTTCACTTATTGGATTAGTAAATACATATGCACCATCATGCCATTCAACTATATTTTTGTATGTATAGTTACTATTTTGTGTTTGGTGTTCAAAATATTCAACGGCATTATCCATGAATTTATCTAATTTACCTTCTAGTGATTTCTCACGTTTGTAATCATTGTTATAATTAAATTTAGGATCTAGTGGAATACATTCTGTAATTCTCTCTATATATCTTGTACCATCAGTTCCTCTTTTTAAGTGAATGTCGAAGTTTATAACTTGTACAACCTGTACTTCTGCAACATTTTCATTATTAAACATTCCTATTTTTAGTAGTGAGTTTCTAAGTGCTGTAATAAGGTTAGGGAACGTTTTAGCATGGTGAGTAAATAATGTAAATTTAGATGCAACCTGTGCCATTTGGATCATCCATGCAGCGACCGGATCAGTTGCAACCTCTCCTAGGATGTTAACACCACCATCAGTTTTTTTCTGAACATCAAGTCCCATTTGACCTGTAATTGTATCAGTTTCTCTTAATGATAAGATGTTGTGATAAGGATAAATTTTTCTTAAGTGCAACTCGAAGGCTGTTTCCTGTACACGAATAGTAATTGTTGGATACAAATACTTCATTATTGCCATAAGTAACGTTGTTTTACCACAACCTTGCTCTCCTGTTATTGCTGTTACTCTGGCACCTCTAATTAAATACTTAAGTAATTCAATAACATTAGCTTTGTTTTCATGAACAAGTAACTGTTCTGCAGAGATTAATGTAGGTGGAGCAAATTTTCTTACGAAGAATGCCCAAGATTCTGAGAAGTTTGGTCTTAAAACAACAACTCTGGAACCATCTTTCATTTCATTAATCTTAAATCCAACAGATTCAGATAATTGTCCTGGGTTATTAAATTTATATATGTTTTGACATACTCTTTTCAGTTCTGATTCACTACCAAATGATAGGAATGAAAGGTAAGTAGCTTTACCTTTATAGAATATCCAAACTGAGTCATAAGACATTGGAATTTTTCTTGTTCCCATTTGTTCAAAATATTCGTCCATTCCAGATATTTGATCTAAGAATGATGGTGGAATACCAGATACACCACCAGATACGCCATCTATATTCATATCACGAATATCATCAACAACACTGTATCCTTTATATGCTTGATAAATTCTTTGAACTACTATCTCAAGCTTATCATCAAATGTTAATGTATCTTCAGATACTTCTTTTGTAAATATATCGTCGATTTCTTTTGCAGTTATAACATAAGATGGAACCTCTGGATCAAATTCATATTTAGGCATGTCCAAATTATATTTAGTTATAATTTGTGTTAATGCCTCCGCTTTATATGTTTGCATATATATATGTAACAATATTTCAAATTTATCTTGAGGTGTAAGTTCATCAAAATTATTAAATGGAATAGCATTATTAATATTAAATTCATTTACTTTATAGTTATTTCTAAGTAAATCGAACATCAAAGTTTTTACATATTTTTTATCACTTTTATCAGCATAACCTGCGCCTTTAAGTGCTTTCTTTAAATCATATTTTACATTTTTTCTTCTTTCAAATTCTTCTTCTGAAAGAGCTAAGTCGTATAAATTCATTCTTGTAATTTCATCAAATTCTTTTTTGATGTATTCTTTCATTCTTTCTATACTATACTTTTCTCTTTCACGAGTTATATAGTCTCTTTTTTCTTCTTGGTCTGAATTTTTTACTTTATACCAGAAGAAAGCTACAACTCCAGCTATCAAAAGAAGAATTAATAATATATTAAATACAAATGCAACTGACATCTTTTCACCCCTCTAACTTTTTATTTATTGTTTTTATTACTAATCTCTAATCTTAGCTATTTCAGCTATTTTATTTGCTACATCTAAGCAGCTAGAAATAAACATTCCATTGTAATCTTTTGGATCTGCATTTAAATTCCTATAAAAGAAATCTATTACATTTCCGTGTATTACAAGCGTCTGCAAATAAATAGTTATGAGGTATAGAATATATAGGATCCTTTATTCTATATTTGTTTTTAATATTTAGCACGTTATATCTAGATCTTGGTTCATAATCTGCTATTAAATAAAGTTTTGTTTTATCTTTTAATTCTTCCATATTATTTATTTTTTCAAAGAAATTGCTTAATTTTACTTCATCTTGATTTACAACACATACTACTATTTCAGCATCTGCTAAAGTATCTGTTTTAAACTTCTCATCACTATCTTTTGGAAGATCTACAAATACTAAATCATATATTTCAGCAGCTTTCCTTGTTATATATGGTAAGTTGTTTACAAGATCATTGTAGTCATCTCTTTCTTTAGAATTCATTCCATAAAGTACATCTAAACGCTCTTTTAAAACAGGTTTTGCATAGTTTTGAATTGCATCTGCTGTTAGCTTATTACTTGTAACAAGTCTTATCAAAGCACTTACTCCTAGATTTGCGTTATCAAAAGCACCGCTTGCTATCAAGTCATCATAAGGAGTAAAAGATGATTCTATTTTTTTAGAATTAAAATGACCTTGCATAAGTAAATTTGTAGCTTTATGCGCTATTCCCATTATTGTACTTACAGCAATAATTGCATGTGTTGAACCTGTCATACTATTTTCAGGGCTCCAAAATACAACTCTTGGCATTAATCTCTCCTCCTTTTAATTTTGTTTATAACCATTTTAGAATTTGCATCTTCAACAATCTCTGCAGTCATATCTGCGATTGCTGAAATATACATTTTCGAATGTTTCTTTATATTTATAATTCCACTAAGTTCTGAATCTATATCTTCCATTTTATCTCTTTCATCATATGGAATTTCATATTCTGGTTCTGTCCATTTGGCATTATATTCTTCAATTTGTTTATCAAAATATTCTTGACTTGCTCTTGAAAGATATGCTTTAAACCAAACTCTTGAAAGTTCTAAGTTATCGCCTTGTTGTGTGTATACTCTCATTGCTTTAACTAATTCCTTATTTTTTGAAAGTGATAATACATTAGTATCAAGGAATAAATATGTTTTATTTATTCCTCTTGTTCTAAATAATTCATAGCCTTTTGGACTATCTATATCAATTAGTATATGATCATATAAATTAATATTTATACCTTGTTCAATCATATAGTTTTCTACATCGTGCATGCTGTTAAATCCCACAGCAAAATCTATATTGTTATATTGTGTTACATATGATCTTCCAATGTTATCTAAAGCAGGGACTACATATTTTAGTTTTTGATCAAGTGTTGCATCTACGACTAAAACTGATTTTTCCATTATATTTATAGTTCTTGCTAAGTTCATTACAAAATCATATTTATCCATGTAACCAACTAATCCTATTACTTGCATTAACTAACTCCTCCTATTTTATTCTGCAGCTGTTGTAGCTGGATTTAATAATTCATTTCTTAAAGTCTTTTGATTTGTTATTGATTCTTGTGCTCCTGATACAACATTGTTATAATCATCACCACTATCTGATTTATAGTTATTAATTCCGTTTTCAATATTTGCTCTTGCTTCAGCACTTAATTTTGACTTTGCTTCTTCTAATATATTTTTATTTGCTTGCATCATTGCCATAACTTGTGCATTTGGTTGATAGTTTTCTGTAGTTCTAGTTACTGCATTAGCAAAACTTTTATATTTTAATATCAAGTCAAATATAGCATTTACTGCTGAGTCTGTGTCATCTGTTTTTATTGAATCAATCTCTGATTTTATTGTTTCTCTTAATTGACCTTGTACAACTGCTGTTGCGTTATCTGATGCTGTAAGTGATTTATTTGTTGTAGTTGTTGATGTGGTAGTTTCTGTATCATCATTTGTAGTATTGTTATTTTCTAGTGCTATATCTGCAGCTATTTTTATTTGTGAGTCACTATCTGCATATTTTGTAGCATATAATTTTGTTCCAGAATTCAAGAAAGAATCTACCATTGCACTGTTTAAAAGTAGTCTTTCATCTTCTGCTAAATTTAGCCACATAGTTTGTCCAGATATTTTTTCTACTTGTTTTTGTGCAAGTACAATATAGTCAGTACCATTTGGGTACATTATTCTTATATCTACATAATCGCCTTCATCTAAATCACTAGGCATAACAACAGTATTGATTTCTTGACTTCTTATATCTGCATCAATAATTTCTGTTGTAAGCATAGAATCTGTAAGAGGGACATTAGCCGCAATATTATATTTTGCCACTTTGCCTGATATATCACTTTTTTTCAAAGCTCCAGATGGTACAGTTTTTTTGTGCACACTTACTGTTGTCAGCATGCTGTCTTCTATAACTTCACCTTGAATAACGTCTTGTGTTAACACTGCTACATCCTGATTATATCTTGCATTAAACTTTTTATTTGTACCTGTTTCGTAAGATTTAATTGTACTAATCGACCACCATAGAGTAAGCCCTATACCAACGACACCAATACTTGCACCTATAGCTATACCTTGCATAGTTTTCTTCTTTATTTGACTCATACCTATCATAATTTATTCAACCTCCATAAAAATTAAATATGCTATTTTTTACTATGTTTAATATACTTTATTATTAGCTGTACATATTTTATTGCAAAGAGTAAAAAAAATCAATAAATGTTGACTTAAATTTTAGTACTTTAGTCATTTGTTAAAATAAAGAAATGTTTTTGTAACTTTTTTGCAACATTTCTTTATTTACTTATTTTATTCGACATTTTTATCTATAGAAAAAAATGAAAACAAACAGATAAAATTATTAATAATACCTATTTGCTTTTATTTATATTTTAATATACTTTATATACTATCTGCTAGTATATACATTTTAAATATCTTTTTAAAATAGTCCGTAAAACTAGACTTTCCTATATCTTTTTCTATAATAAGGTCACTTTCACCTATAACACTGCCATCACTGTTATTTAAAATTTTTATTTTTCCTACCACATCTCCTGATTTAACTGGAGCTGATATATCACTATTATATGTAATTTCTTGTTCTGATTCAATCTTTGAACCTTTTTCTAAAAGTGCCGTTACGTTTTCCTTTACTATAATATTTGCACTCTCATTAACATTTTTATTTATATTTTTACTTTCAACAACTGTACCCTTATCACAAATACTTTTTGATTCATAAGTTGCAAATCCATAATCTAAAAGTTGTTTTATTTCTTGTAATCGTATATCTGAACTTGGAGCTCTCATTACAACCGCTATATATGTTGTGCCATTTCTTGTTGCTGTACCAGATAAATTAAATAACGCTTGTGATGTAGACCCTGTTTTAAGGCCTGTTGCGCCATCATAAAATCTTATTAATTTATTAGTACTTGAAAGTCCAAATGTTCCACCCCTTAAAGAATCCATCCAAATAGAAGTATACTTTAAAATATCAGGGTGTTTTGTTATAAGTTCTCTTGACATTATGGCTATATCCTTTGCACAGGAGTAGTGATTTTCTTCATCTATTCCATGCGAATTCATAAAATGTGTGTTTTCCATTCCAAGTTCTTGTGCTTTATCATTCATCATCTTTACAAAATTTTCTTCTGTTCCACCAATATGTTCAGCCATTGCAACGGTAACATCATTTGCACTAACAACAGCTATAGCTTTCAAAGCTTCATCAACGGATAACTGTTCTCCCTCTTTAAACCAAATCTGTGAGCCTCCCATATGTGATGCTTTAGCACTACATGAAATTTTATCTTCATAAGTCATCTTACCGTGAATCAATCTGCTCCATTGTTAAAAGCATAGTCATAACTTTGGTTACTGATGCTGGAAGTAAATGTTCATTTTCATTATTTGCATAAAGAATTTTTCCAGTAGATGCTTCCATTAGTATTTGTGAAGCAGATTGAAATGTAAATTCAGGAGTTGCCACAGTACTGATACTTGATTCTTCTTTCTTTACTCCATCATTATTTCCTTTTTTTATATTATATATATAACTTTCAGCATATATATTACAGGCTAAAAATGAAACTACAAAAAATATGAAAAAAGAATATATAACTTTTATTTTTTTACTATATTTTTTATAAAAAATACTCATAAACGACACCTCAATACACTATATTACATTATATTTCGATATCTTTTTTTTAGAACAGAGTATTTAACAGAATTAATACTATGAAATTATAACTATCAATTTTAATAACCAATGTATAACTGTCATGTTTTTTAGAAATATTTAGAAATTTGGAATTTTTTGGGGAAAATTGCGATTTATTTAAATTTTAGCTGTATAATTAGTATGAATTTGTTATATTTTAAGGAGAGTTACCATTATGACTTTAAAAACTGATGAAGAATTATATGATGAGTTCTTGAAGGGGAATAAAAACTCTTTTGAAGAAATCGTATTAAGGCATAGAATAAACATGATACACTTTATTCTAAATTACACAAAAGATATTTCTACCGCAGAAGACATTGTTCAAGATTCTTTTGTTTATCTTTTAGTTAACAAAGATTATTACAGCAACAAGTACAAGCTAAAAACCTATTTATATATGATTGCTAAATGCAGAGCTATAAATTTTTTAAAAAAGAATAAACAGGAAAGTGAATTTATTGAAGATTATTTATCATTAAGTAATCAGGATACAATAACATCCAGAAAAATAATTGATGACATTGATAACAAAGAAAAACTAAAAAAAATCATATTAGCAATGAATAATTTAAAACTACATTATAGAGAAGTAATATACCTATCGGACTTCCAAGGCATGACAACTCAAGAAATAGGACAAATTATTAATAAAAACAAGATACAAGTAAGCAGTTTATTATATAACGCTAAAAAAAGTTTAAGAAGATTACTAAAAAAAGACGGAATTATATACGACGAATAAAAGAAATTAAGTTTCCTCCTATATTTTAGATACTTTATCCGGTACTTACGAATAAAGTATCTAAACAAATAATTTTTCAACGCTCATAATGTAAATAATTATTTAAATTATAATATCAAAAATCATAGTTAATTTTTAGTTTACACAGAATAGCCGATATACTCTAACATTTCTTTCGATTAAATACATTCAATTTTTTTACTAATATCATTTATTACATTTCACCCCTACTATATCACGTACTTTTATATTTGACAGCACACAAGAAATATTTCCTCCATTTTTGCACCGTTGGAAATTATGGATAACTAAAAAGCAGGATTCTCCTGCCTTTAAAAACTATTCTAATAACCATTTAGCTATATCGTATACTTGTACTCCTTCATATTGATAAGTATCATGTCTTGTTCTAGCTACTAATATTTTTGGATATGCATCTTTAATTTTTAAGAGTGAATTTACTTCTCTTTCTAATGTCTTGTCATCACTTATATTATCTGAAACTTGGATATATATTTTTTCATTTCGTTTCATAGCCACAAAATCTATTTCTGAATTATACATCTGTCCCACATATACTTCATATCCTCTTCTTAGCAATTCAATTGCCACAATGTTTTCGTATACTCTTCCGTAATTCATATTTTTAGTACCTAATTTTGCAAATTTAAATGTTGGGTCTACCAAATAATATTTATCTTGTGATTCCAAATATTTTTTTCCTTGTATATCATATCTTTTTATTTTATAAAATAAATATGCATTTACCATATAATCTATATATGTACCTATTGTTTTATGGTTTAACTTATTGTCTATTTTATTTAATGAATTTGTTATATTTCTAATAGAAGTTATATTTGATATATTATCCATCATAAAGTTTGTTAGATTATCTAATAACTCTGTATTTTTTATTTTATACTTTTCACGTATATCCCTTACAATTAAAGTATTGTATACATCTAATATATATTTATATTTCTGTTCCTCCTCTTTGTATAAATATGAACCAGACATTCCTCCTTCTCTTACATATTTATTAAAAGCCTCGTCAGTATTCATATCGTCATTATATTGTAAATACTCTTTAAATGAAAATGGAAATATTTCTAATTCATAAGTTCTTCCAGTAAATAATGTTGCCAAGTCACTACTCATCAAAAATGCGTTTGAACCTGTTATATAGATATCATATTTTTCTGAGGCATGTAAACTATTAATTGTCTTTTCAAATCCATCACACATTTGTACTTCATCTATTAATACGAAATTCTTTTTTTCTTTTATATATCTTTCTTCTATATATTTATTCATTGCGTGATATTCTCTTAAATTTTCATAATCTAAAGAGTTAAAATCTATTTCTATTATATTTCCATCTTGTATATTTTGTAGTATGTAATTTTTAAATTCTTCTAATAATTTTGATTTTCCACTACGTCTAACGCCTGTTATTACTTTAATATCTGGAGTTCCCATTACAGAAATTAGCTCTTTTAGATATTCTCTTTCTATGAGTTTCATGTTAACCACCTCATTATATTATATGTTTATTATATCATTTTCATTTCCCAAAATCAAGTTTTTTGTAATTTTGGGAAATGAAATATTACTTTTAGTTTTTATTTTTTGATTATTCATATATATTTATGATGTACATGAACCTTTATAATAGATAATTTGAGTTAACGAAAGAAAATAAATTTTCTCTCCAAGGCAAAAAGCCTTTTTGGTAAAGATGTAGTATTTAACTTTCCACCTATGATAAAACAATATTTCACTTAGATTACAATGTATAATTATTTACTTATCACCAGAATTTAAGTTTCTTATTTCTTTAGTATTTTTTTCAGATATAACCTTTTTACCTGTTTTTCTTTCTAATTGTTCTTTGGCAATTCTAGCAATATTACCACCTTCTATCACAGAATCTTGTGCTTCTTTAAAGCCTTTTTCTTTTTTACTTTTTGATATTTCTGTAGAAGATGTTTCTGCTAACATATTCAACACTATTTCCATATTACTCATATTGTCACGAAGATTCTCTTTCTTTAAACCTTTTAAATTTTTATATTCTTTAACAGAATAGCCACTCCAAGTCTGCGTTAAAATATTTGTTAACATTGCAAAATCTTTATTATCTTTTATTCCTTTTTCTCTTAGTTCATCTGTAAATTCTTTTCTTATGTCTATTGTTTTCAATCTTTGATTTATCCACTCTTCTGAGTATCCTTTTTTTCTGTATGTATCTAATGCACGATTTATTGATATTTCTGGATCGTATGTTTCATCTATTCTTTCTTTTCCTACCTGTGCTAACCATAATTTAAAAGGCTCTGCTTTTTTAGATGGTATAGATTGAATTAAACGTAAAATTTGTTCTGTATTCATTACATCAGTATTTCTTAGTTTTCCATCATATGCTCTCATTTTCAACTGGTTAGTGACACTAACCAGTTGACTTCCTTCTTCATTTAACTTATTTTTAAGCCATTTCCAATAATTTCTTGACTTTTGATAATCATTATCTGTTAATACAGCTATCACGTCCACAACTGAAAAATACCATTTTTCTTTTTCCTCATTCCATTTGGTTCTAATTTTTTTGTCTCCAAATAATTTTAATTCGTTATTTTGTTCCATGTTTTACCCCTTTCCCTTAAAGTATTTAAAATAATTTAAAATTTATTTTTTTATTAAACTATACAAAAACACTACTTTTTTTCATATCACCTTCCCACAATTTGTGTTTATTATAACACAATGATTAATAGATGTGAATAGTTTAAAGAAAAAATGTTCTTTTGGGTGCTGGTTTTTAAAATAGATTTTCTCTATAATACAAAAATAGAGTACAAATTTAAAATAAAAATGTACTCTATTTTTATATTATCGTATATAGCATCTTGTTCTTAATACATACTCTGTTCCATTATTCCATATCTCATCATATGCATATATTTTTATATCTCCAGATACTTTATTTTTTAAAACGTCTTGATTTATCTTATCATACTCTAAATACTCAGTGTTTTCATCAATTCCATTAGAATCAATAACCACTTTACTATTACTAAAGAACCATTCCGTTGGTACTAATGCAAAAATCATTGCTTCCATTTTGGCTATAACTTTTTCATTTTTCCTTAACTTTACAAAAATGTCTTTTGGACTATTATCTTCTTCAGTGTTATTTTCTATAGGTTGAACATTATCGGCAGAAGTATTTTTATCTTCAATTATTTCTGTTTTTTCCTCCTCAAATTTTACAACAGGATTATTTATAATAATATTTTCTGGCTTATTATTAGAAATATTTTCAGCTATTTTTTCACTTTCTGCATTTTCCATTTCTTCTTCATCTTTCAATTCTAAAGATTCAACAATAAAGTCACCTTTTGTACTTGTATTAATATCATTAAAAATATCTTTTGTTCCTATTATAGTATTTTCTTTAAGCAGTAATTTACATCCGAATATAGCACCACAAATTATTAATGCTACCCCAAATGTTATTATATACTTTTTCTTCATAAAATGCATTTCTTCACTTCCTATAACTGCAATTCATTATATCAAAAAAATGCTTATATATCAAGTATCTTCAAAGTTTGCTTAAAGTGTTAAAAGTCACATTTTAAGTAGCTTATTGTTTGTTTAATAATATATTTTTTATCAACTAATAAGTTACATCAAAATAATCACTATAATTAATTTTCCAACAAGAAATCAATTATATTAACCACTTCAATACCATCTAATTGTTTATTTTTTACTCTATCCATAGTTAAAATTACTTTTTTATAATTATCTTTTATTGCTAACAAAGATCTTTTTTCTCTTTCTTCAACCTTCTCGTCTAAAATGCTCCTAGTTACTTGATAGTAAACTGTTTCATTAGGTTTAATTGCTATGAAATCTATTTCAATGTCATTGTATTTACCTACATAGACTTCATAACCTCTGCGTAGTAATTCTATATATACTAAATTTTCATAACTACTTCCAGTGTCATAAGAAGACATACCATTAATAACATTTTTAAGTCCATTGTCCACAAAATAGTACTTTCCCTGAGTTTTTAATAATTGTTTACCTTTCAGCTCAAACCTAGGAACTCTATAAATAAAATATGCATTTTCAATCATATTTAAATAAGTATCGACAGTTTCATTTGTAATACTGCTTCCGTTTTTTTTCATAAATTCTGAAATAGAGTTTGGAGTTGTTAAATTTCCTATACAAGACGACATATATTTTATGAGGTTATCTAGAAAAACCACATCTTTTATTTTATTTCTATTAATAACATCTTTTTTTAACACCACTTCTTTTATATCATTTAAATAGCCAATAATTAGTTCTTCATTATCATTCATATTAGCAATCATTGGCATTCCACCATACTTTAGATATTTATCAAATTTTTCATATTTATCTTCATCCTCTTTAAAAGGATATACTTGTAAAAATTCTTTAAATGAAAAAGGATACATTTTTATAGTTAATATTCTCCCTGCTAATAAAGTTGTAAGCTCACTAGATAACAAATAAGCATTTGAACCTGTAATATATATATCGCAATCCATATCCACAAGCATTGAGTTTACAGCTTTTTCCCATTTTTCAACATTTTGTACTTCATCTAATAAAATGTAAGTTTTACCATCAGTAATATTTTCTTTAATATACTTATATAAGTCTTCATAATTTTTTATATTATACCAATCAGCACTTTCAAAATTCATATATATTATATTTTTTTCTTTGATTTTTTGAGATAATAAATACTCTTTATATTGTAATAATAATGTACTTTTACCACTTCTTCTTACACCTGTTATTACTTTTATCAAATTCAAATCCTTACTACGTATTAATTGATTTAAGTATTGTTCTCTTATTAACATATTATCACCTATTACAAGTATATCACTTCACTTATTTTTTGTCAAGTTTTACGTTTCTATCCGTAAAACTTTTTGCTTTTGACTTTTTTACGTTTCTTTTTCACTATAATTAAGAACAAAAGAGAAAATGAACCTTATGCATAAGATTCACTTCTTTGTAATTTTAATTATTTTTGAGCCTGATTCAATTCAAGCATCATTGTATCATATTTTTTAATTTCAATATCCTCTTTACAAAGTCCTAACACTTTTGCAAATTCTAATATATCATTTTTAATTTCTTCTATTTTCTCACTATCTTCAGTTAGTTTTTCTATCTCTACAAAGCACCCCAATTTATCCACTTCATCAATAGTTATATTAAATCCATTTATATGAGCTTCTTTTCTATATTTATCAACTTGAACCAATTTGTGGTAGCCTAGTGCAAGAAAGATATTACTAACCACATTTTCATCTTCAACAATTGTTTCATATTCCAAATGATTTAGCCTTTGTTTTAAGGTAATATAATTTACTCCATCTTGTTTTCTTATCCTAAGCACATTTTCTCCGGCTGGAATGTTAAAATCTTTAACACCTTCTTTTACAAATATACTATCACATTGATGTAGTTCAACAAATTTAGCGTTTAGTTTTTCCAACTTATCATTTATTTCTTCTTTGTTTTTTACTCTAAATTTAATTTCAACTTCAAACATACTTCTTTCTCCATTTCTTAAATTTATAATACACAAAGTTATTTCTCATTTTAAAAAATAACTTTGGGCTTTCTTTACTCTTCTTTTTCTAATTCATCCAAAATCTTAACACATTTTGGGCATAAATATCTATATCTTAAATCTTTACCAATTTCTTGAGAATAATGATTACACCTTACGCATTTTGTTCCAGGTTCTTTTTCAATATTAACATTATGCTCTGTTGATACTTTTGTTTCTATACTAGAAACGTTAATGCATTCTAATATTTCTTCATAATTGTCATCAATAAACTTTTTAGTATATTCATTTGTGTTTAATATAACCTTAGCCTCAAGTGTATTTGATATTTTCTTTTTAAGCATTGCAATTTTTATTTTAACGCCAAATTTATCTTTAACTGAAAATATCCTCTTCCACTTCATAATAACGTCATTATTTTCATCAGCTATATTTTTTATATTTATTTTATAGCTATATATATTTCTTTCTTCTGTAGAAGAATTATGATATATATATGGCCATATTTCTTCCATTGTAAAAGGAATTATAGGTAGCCATAAAAGAGCTAAAGTTTGAATTATATCATATAAATTTGATTGAACACTTCTCCTCTTTTTATTATTTGTATTTAAAATGTATAGCTTATATTTTATAGAATCAAAATATTCTTTTGAAAGCATATTTTCTCCAAATTCAGTCAATGTTTTATATACTTTATTAAATTCAAAATTATCATATGCCTCTTTAGTTTCCTTTACCATATCATATAACTGTACATATACATATTTATCGATTTCATTCCTTTGTTCAGGCTTTATATAATCTCTATTAGGATTAAAATCATAAAGATTAGCAAGTAAAAATTTAAATATTCTTCTTATTCCTTTGTATTTTTTATTTATATTTACTATATTTTGACTATTAAGATATATTCTTTCTTTAGTTGAAAATATAGCTGCCCAAAGTCTTAAGATATCTGTACCATAACTATTTATTATGTTTGTTACTTCATTTTCTATCTCAATATTAGAAGATTTAGATTTTAACAAGCTAAACTTTCTTTTTTTATTTACTGTCTTTTCCCTTGAATCTTTTTTATCAGTTTTTTCTTCGTCCTCTACTTTAGAACTTTTGTTAAGTTTTTCATTTACACTTGAATGTACCAGAACTTTTTTAAATTTGTCTAATAATTCAAAATACTTTGGTATAAAACTTAATGCTTTTAGGTTTTCTATAAATTCTTGTTTTGTTTCTATTAGTAAGTTTGTTGTAGTTCTTTCTTTTATCAACACATCTTTTTGCAACAAATTAATACATATATATTTAAAAAAGTTATTTAAAGTGGCATTTTCCTTAAAGAAAAAGGTACATCCACATTTTCTACAAGCAACTTGTCCTTGCAAAATTTCTTCTGGCGTTTGTTTATACCAAGTATCACTTCCCTTATTTTTTATCATATTAGTAAGTATTTCTATTGTCTTATCCGATATAATATTTTCTCCACAATCTGCACAGTAAAATACTGGTATAGGTGTACCCATGATATTCTTGTCTGATATCAAGGCTTCTTTTTGTTTGTTTATGTTTATAACGCCTTTTAAAAGTTCAGTTTTTTTGTATTCTTTATTTGATATTATTCTACTTAGTAAATCTTCAAATATTTCTTCTGTTATTTTATTTTCTTCACCCTTTACAGCATACCAATCAGTAATAGGTCTATATATAGTATTTTCTCCACACTTATCACATTTAGGTAGATTTATTTTTATTTTATCTACTTTATATATAAACTTAGAGTCTTTTAAATAGTCTATTATCTTTTGCTTTACTTCTAAATAATCCATGTTTTGAAACACTATAGACGCACCTGTTGTTTTTCCAAGTTCATTTATTATTGGCTTTATTCCATCCTTTTTAGTATCACGTAGTATCATATAATCAATATATGTATGCCCTGACGAAACTATCCTTACACCTGTTGATTGTTCTTTTCCAAATAACACTTTATCTTTTTGAGTTATTAAAATTCCAACTCTTTTTCTATAATCTAAAGGATTCATAGGTAGAATATCTTTTAATTCTTCTGCTTTAAATTTTTGCTTAGTTTCATACTTTATTATGAATTCCTTTTTCATAAGTTCATCAACGCAGTCAGTTGCCAAAATGTAATGAATAGTTTTGTTATTTTGTTTTACTTCTACTAGTGAGTATTCAAGTTCATTTGAAATAGCAATATTTTCACTTGTTACCATAAGGTATGGACTAAATGTACTTGCAACAAAATACGTATTTTCTAGATTATTATATTTAGATAATATTCCCTTATCTTCTTTTATTTTATATAGAACATAATAATTATCAACTTCTTTTTTCTCAAACTTTAAATCTTTTCTTCTTTTGGAAATACCACATTTGGTACAAAAATGTACTGTCTTTAACTCTTTTTTCAAAGCCCCCATCTTATACATTTCATAGAATTTTTTAATCATTTCTATTTCAAAATCTGTTTTTATTGTAGTTAAAGTATCATTATCATAATTTATTGTAGTTCCTAAATGATTAATTTCAAGTATTTGACCTTTAAACATATTTGCTAATGATTTTCTTTTTTGTTGTCTATTTTTAAGTAACTCCTGAATATTACTTTTGCTACTAGGTAATGTTTCAATTTGTTCTTCATCAGATACATTAGAAAATATGAGTTTATGCTCAACATAGTCCCCTACTACGAGTTTATATTTTACCACGAAATCTTTTAATAATTTATTTAGTATAATTGTTGAAGAGAGTTTATTTTCAATATCTGTAGGCATTTCAAGAATTTTATACTTTTTGCCTCCTGATTTAATATTTTGACTTACAACGAACTGACATCTTTTTACGTCTTGAATTTTCTGTAATATATACTCTTCTTTTTTTACCTGATTTCCTTTTATTCCTATAACTTGCCTAGGTAAATTAAGTGTCTTAGAGAAATCTGTTTTACTATTTATTTTCATAATCAACTCACCTTAAAATAACATAAACTTATTATTTATATAATTATACCAAAAGCATATATTTAATTCAATAAGAAAAAAGCTAGATTTTTATATTTTTTTTGCAAGGATCATTTCAAAATATCTAATTTATCATATGGAACTAATACCTCAAATTCTCCGGAAGAATATGGTGCTACACTGTATCTTTCAAAAAATATTATTAGTCCCTCTTTACTAAAAGCAAAATTACTAAAGTTTTCTTTTTTGGGGCTGGTTCCATCTTCAAGCATTTCTTGTACTAGATTTTCTTTTATTCTCTCATCATTTTTTAGATAATTAAACGTATAATCAGATAAAACATTTAATACATCTTTGTTTCTTGATATTAAGCTTTTAATATCTACTATCTCATTATTTTTAGTATCATAACTTATAGTCCATATATATGTATTAGGATGTGCTCCTTGAGTATCGATAAATATATGAAATACATATGATATATATTCTTCATATTCATAAGAATCAAAATTAATTTGAAGTGCAAATTTATTATCACCTATTTTTTGATACTGCTTTATCTCATCTTTAAATTCATTAACGTATCTATCCATTTTTTCTTTTATTTTTTCATTTAACTTTGAATACTTACATTCTGGATAATATACTTTTATATTATAGTCTTCTGTAATTTCATTAATTTCTTTTATGCAACAATTTGCTTTTAGACTACTAACATTAAATACTGCTCTTACTTCACTTACTTCATACTTAGTAGTTAGACTTACAATATATGTGCCTATTACAAGCGTAAAAAATAAAAGAACTGCTAAAAGTCTTTTTTGTTTCATCAAAATCACCTTTTACATTATACTCACAGTTCTTTTATTTTATTAATTATTTATTTTTACTTAAATCTTAAGTCTTTATTTTCTATTTGTATATTCATATGGAATTGTCAAAAATGAAGTTACTTTTCTTTTTTCAAGTTTACCGTCTATATAGCACAAAATATCCACATCTTTACACATTTCAAGTATAAATTGTAAACATGTTCCACATGGAGTAAGTGTAGAGTCCAACATATCATTTCCATCCATTGCACCTACTACAGCAAGTTTTAAAAATTCTCTTTCTCCATGTGTATATGCTGCTTGAATAGCTACTCTTTCTGCACAGTTTGTTGTAATTACCGATGGTGCTTCTACATTTGTACCAATATACACTGTACCACTACTAGCCAAAAGTGCTGCTCCAACTTTATATTTTGACATAGGTGCATATGCATTTTTTCTTGCCATTACAGCGATTTTTACTAATTCCTCATCACTCATATATTATCAACCTTTCAATTTATTTTCCTATATTTAAATTCTTTAACACATTAGCTATATTTGGAGACATTAGTACCATCTGATATACTATAAGTACAACAAGCATTCCAAGAAGTGCACTAAGCACCATATATATAGGCTTTATTTTAGTGTTTTCTATTCTAATTTGTGCTATCATAACACTTAGCAAAAATGATACTCCACTTGCTATTATACTTCTTGTTATAATGTACACATAAGTTGTAAGTCCAAAAGCTAAAGCCACCCTTGCACTAGGATATGCTTTTGAGTAACTATCTCCTTTACCAAGCATACCTTTTAGTATAATTGCAAGCAATATTATTGCAAATGTAATTGTAAATAGTACATGCAGTTTTGAACTTAATACAGACGAAATAACTGCAGTAGTCGCATTATATATCTTATCTGCAAATAAAAAGTAAGCTACTACAACTGCAACGCCTGATGAAATAAGAACACCACCTGCTGCTATATCTTTTGCTGCTTTTGCTCTATCATCATATTTATCTGTTATTAAATCTACTATATATTCCACTGTAGAATTAATCATTTCAGCAAATATAACAAAACCGATTGTAAGACATAAACATGCAAATTCAGTTTTAGTAAAGTCAAAAAACAAACTGCATATAAGAACAAAAAGTCCAATTATATAATCAATTCTTAAGTTTCTCTCCGTTTTAAAAGCTCTAATAACACCATCAATTGCATGTCCCATAGCAGTAAAAAAAGTTTTATTTTTAGTATGTTTTAATTTTTCTAAATCTTCTCTTTTTTCTGCTTGTGTTTTATATATTTTAACGTCTTCTTCTGGCTGTTTTACTTTTTCTTCAGTATCTTTATTATATACTTTAAAGTCCTTATCTTCATTTTTAGTTAAGTCTTTTTTTTCTTTATTCATATTATTTGGACACCCCCAAATGATTTAATATTTCTTCTTCTAGTTTTCTCATTTCCACCTTTTCATCTGCCTCAATATGGTCATAGCCAAGTAGATGGCAGACACCATGAGTTATCATATAAAGCACTTCCCTTATAATACCTGTTCCATATTCTATAGACTGAGAATATATTATATCCATACAAAGTACTATATCTCCCAGTTCTACTTCTTTAAGTTTCTTATCTTCAGGAATATTCTTAAACTCTTCTATCTCTTCTCTTTCAAAGATTGGAAAAGATAGAACATCAGTTGGTCTGTCTATATTTCTATATTCTAAATTTAATTTATTAATTTCTTCCTTACTTGCAGAACTTATAGAAATACAGACATTCTCAAAACTAATGTTATTAAGTTCTAATGCTAACTTAACTATTTTTTCTATATAATCTTTAATATCTATATTTTCATTTGTATGTTCTTTCACATATTCTGAAATTCTTTCATCAAAATCAACTTGAACCTTGTTCATTTGTATATTCAACATTCCTTTCTACAAACTCGCCAATTTCTTCATTAACAGTATATGTTGTTCTAGCTATAAAGCCATTTTCTATGTCTTCATAGACAGTATTTTTATCCATCAATTTTCCTTCTATTGTATTTGGCAAAATTTCACTATTTAGATAATTATTAATATCTTCTTCATTTTGAGTAACAAGTTCTTCTTTTTTCTTAATTATTTCTTTTTCAACATATTCTGTACAAGAATATATATCAAAAGATATAACATTTCCAAAAATATTAAAACTTTTACTACTTTTACTTATATCATACTTTTTTGATTTATTCAAATAATTTAACATATTTTCTTTAGAATTTATAGTAATTCCTATTGTATATCTTTTTTTACCTGTATAATCTTTTAAAATACTTGTATAATTATATGTATTTTCATATGTGTATTCACAATTTGCCTTGGTTATACCTTTAGCTGTTACATCAAATGGCTCTAAAAATTTACTATACATTTTTCCTTCTATAAGGACAGTTCCCTTTTCAACATAACTTTTTTCATTAAATTTTGCTGTTCCATTTTCAGGTACAATTCTAGTTAAAAGTCCAGATTTTTTAGCTACTATATCTCCGAATTCTATCATTTTGTATGTCTTTATCATCTAATTTTGTTTTTTCAACAACTTTAACTGTAGCAAGTGTTCCATCTATTTCAATACCCGCCCAAGATATATCTTGCATATTTAATCTTAAACTGTTTATTATCTCCTTTTTATCCATTCCTATTTTACATCTGCCAACATATAACCCGCTTGATTTTAAGCATTCTAAAACCGTTTCTTTAGGAATTGTATCATTTCCAACAACGTTTATATTCCATATAAATGTAGAAAAAGCTATTGTAAAAAAAATAGCCATAGCAAGCAAAAATACCACTATTTTTCTTTTTCTATACTTAAAAAGCGTAAAGTATAATCCTTCTTTTTTCTTTATTTTAACTTTACACTTAGTTTTCCTTGCAACCATTCTTAACTTTTTAAAATCATCTATTCGTATTTTAAATCTTACTACACCCTTAACTATGTTTCTAATATCCCAGATTTTAATATTATTAATTCTACACAAATTAATAAACCTTTCTGTAAAAAAGCCTTCTATTTGTACAGTCAATACTCCTTTTGCGTTTTGTATAACTTTAGTTACCCCCATAACTTTTTAACCTACCTTTTATAATTAACACTATAAATTTTTCCCTCAATAACCAAATCAGAATCTGTTATTTCTTTTATATCTAGTCCTTCCCCATCAATCACAATTTCCATACTATTCGATTTAATCTTAATATAATCATCATAATAATCCATTATTTGTTTATAGCCTTCAATAAGGACACTAGTATTTTCTATTGATGTTATTTTAGTTGATGAACTTACCACTTCTTTTGGAAGTTCTAAAAATTCATTAAATTTATCCTTAGCATTGGAAAATTGTACCTTTTCATTTATATTTTTAGCAATCTCTTTATACCATTTTTTCTTTATTTTTTTCTTAGAATTCATCCTTTTAAAAAAACTCCTCCTCGTATATTATATTATTACCATATAATTTTATGAATACATTATATATATCAAAATGTCGAAAATTGTAAATAAATAGTTGTATTTTTATGTCTAAAATCATTGACAATTGAAAAAAATTATAGTATAGTCTTAGTATACGCATTTTTTAATAGAGGTAACGGAATGTTAAGAATTGGTATGTGTGATGATGATATTAATGGTTTAAAAATTATTTCAAGATTTTTAGAATCTGAAATCATTACTCAAGGTTTAGACGCCGAAATAACAATAATAACAGAAAAGCAAGAAGAAATATTAAATGCAATACGTAATAAAGAAATTGATATTTTATTTTTAGACGTTGATTTTAAAAATGGCGGAAAGAACGGAATTGATTTCGCCAAAGATTTAAGGGAGATAAACAAGGATTTTTATCTTATATTTTTGACTGGTCACCAAAGATATATGCATTTATCTTTTATAGTAAAAGTTTTTGACTATTTAGTAAAACCTATAAATAAAAGCATTATAGAAGATCTAGTTTCAAGAATAAAAAAAGAATTTACCTATAACAAGAAAATATTTCTACATTTAAATAAATGGGAAGCTGTTAGAACAGACGATATTTTATATATTGAAAGATCGGGAAATAAGTCTGTTATTGTAACTGAGAGCGAAAATTTCTCTAGTTCAAAATCTCTAGAATCGCTTTTAAATGAACTACCTATATTCTTCAGAAAATGTCATCGTTCATATATTGTAAACGATACAAAAATAACAAGCTTAGACAAGAAAAAAGGATATGTATACTTTTCTAAAAATATATCTTGTCCTGTAAATTCACAATTTGAACTGTAACTTAACAAAAAAAACAAAGGAGTTAAATCTTATGAAAACCTTAATTTTAATATCAATAATATTGATACAAATAGCCAGTAGTGTTTATACCGTATTATCTTTAGCTAAATTATTTGAACATAATAAATTAGGTAAGCTAAAAATTTCTTTAGTTATTATTTCATCTATATGTAGTATATTTGCATGTTCATTAGCTAAAGGTTTATTTCCACTCTCCAATACTCTTGTAGGAATTATATTTATATTTGTTATATTTAGAGTTATATTAAAATTTAATACAGTAAAATCTTTTATATTAACTGTTTTTAATTTTATTTTCGTCATATTGTCTGAAATTATAAGTTACTTATTAACATCATTTATTTTTAGAACTTCTTTTGAAAACATGACAGGTAACATAAATTTATCTTTAGTGGCAATAGTATTACAATTTTTAATTATTATACTATTACTAAGGTTATTAAAATATTTTTTAAATAAATTTACTAAGATTAACACTTTAATTGAACATATCACAACGAAACAACTATTAATCTTTTTGTTTTTGCTAGTTATTTGTATCTGTCCACAATTAGTATTATTTCTTTTTAATGAATATAACTCATATTCAATATACTTTTTAATTATTAATTGCATACAAATGATACTATTTTGCATAGTTATATTTAACTATCTTAATAAAGCATTAGAGAAAAACAAGATAGAATCCGACTTAATAACCACAAAATTACACAATGATACAATGTCTGGTATGATTGATGGAGTAAAGACTCTAAAACATGATTATAACAATATAATTCAAGCTTTAAATGGATATGTACTTACCAAACAGTATGACAAACTTGAAGAACATATAAACAAAGTACTAAAAGAATGTAATATAATTAATACCTTAGGTAGTATAGACCCTAAAATATTTAATGATCCTGCGATCTATGGAATTGTTGGTGCAAAGTATTTTCTAATTACAGGCCATGATATTACTATGGATTTGGAGGTTATTACTGACGTAAAAGAAATTAGCTTTCCTATGCCAGAACTTTCAAGAATACTTGGTATATTACTTGACAATGCATATGAAGCTACGCAAAAATGTAATAATCCATATGTTAAATTAGAAATGAAATTTGATAGAAAAAGAAACGCAGATATCATTCGCGTAATTAATACTTATGATACATCAATTAATATTGACTTAGAAAGTATTTACAAAAAAGGCGTTTCAAGTAAAAAGAAAAAGTCTGGTATAGGGCTATGGGAAGTAAAAAAGATTATCTCAAAACAATCAAACTCTCAAATCTATCCGACTATTGAAAAGGATAAATTTGTACAAAACATAATAATAGAAAAGAACATTTAAAAGGAGCTTTTTACAGCTCCTTTTAATTTTACACGAACCAAATGTTTCATTTATACTGAAACATTTTGCATTTTTTGTAAATATGTTTCACTACGTTCTATTTATGTAAGTCCTTTAAATAGTATACAATGAATGCCTGCTCTTAACATTATTTGTAAAAATTCATTATTTATAACAATACTTTATTTTTTTGCTCTAGTGAAACATTTTTCACTTTTTATCAAAATGTTTCAGTAGGATCTTTTGGAACTCAAAAAAGTAACCAAAGCTTATAGCCTTAGTTACTTTTTTATTAATTCTATTTTTTGATTAAACATCTTGGTGCTTTTGTTTGATGAATTAATCCTAGCCAACAACTATTAGTTGATGTTTTTGCGTACATTTCTACAAATTTTTTTAATAGCTTGTTCATACAATACCTCCTACTATTATTATGTTGATATGACACTTTATACATAAACTACTTGCGTTTAATTTGTTAGGTAACTATATAACAAAATATATATTTCAAACTATTTCATTTAATATAGTTTATTTAAAAGTGCCAAATTCAACATTTATTTATATATAAAAGATAATATTTTTATTATATTACCTTTATATATCTAAATTAATATATTTTATATTATTTTTCTTGGAAGTAACATTCAAACTCCTTTGATTCATAACTGTGCTTGCAACTATACAATTTATACATTGGATTTGTTGCAAATATATTTATATATGTTATAGTTGTTAAAATAATAAAACTTATATTTTGATTTTTTATAAATAACATTAGTACATATATAAAATTTAAAGATATAAAGGCTAGTACCTTAAACAATTTTCTTTTATTTATATTTAATATAGGTACTTCCTCTGTATCTGCTGGTGCGTGTCGTATAATCACATAACATGAAAATACGTACACACAAACTGACGCAATAACTGTTATACTAAAAGAGAGATTAACATATTTTGCCAATAAAGATGGCGAAATAAAAAATATAACAGAGGAGACTAAACAAATGAAATTTGTTCTTGCGTGAGCACCACCAACAAATGTCTTGTATACTATATTTACGGCTAATACTATTAATGTTTCCATTAATATATTAAGAAGTAATGCTATCAAAAAAATAGTTATATATTTAGGAATATCCTCTACTATTCTTGTAAGGCCAAAAAGCATTATTTCTCTTTGCTCGCCTTCAATCTTTTCATTTTTGTAAAGCACATTATCTAATATATAACTACTTATCTTGTCTACCACTTCCTATCACCAATTTAATTATATACAAAATTTTTAATATTTTTTCAAATTTAATGTTAAATCCCTATTTTTCTACTTTAAAATATGTTTTTTGTATTTGAGCACAATTTTTGCAAGTTTTAAATATATTTTCAAAATACATTAACATTTCATTATTAAACAGTATATACTACTATAACTATATATTTAAGGAGGGATTTTTTATGGATAATAATTGTTGCAATCAAAGTTGCTGTAATTCTATATGCGACATTTTTGCTGGTGGAAACTGTTGCATTATAATTATATTGATAATTATAGCTTTATTATTCTGCTCATGTGGAAATTCTAATAGTTGCTGTTAACAAATAACAAAAATTTTATACATATTTTATTTATTTCATAAATTTTAATTATAATTATATTTTTATAACACAAAATATAATTATAATTATTTTTTTGAAAGGATAACTTTTATGTGGATAGAAATATTAAAAATTATTTTACTTTCTACTGGTTCTGTTATAGTACTCTTCTTTCTAACAAAACTTATGGGAAACAGGGAAATGTCACAGCTTACCATGTTTGATTACATTAATAGTATTACAATTGGTTCAATTGCGGCAGAAATGGCAACTTCATTAGAGAGTAATTTTATTCAACCATTAACCGCTATGGTAGTATACACTCTACTTATAACACTTACTGCTCTAATTTCAAGTAAATCAATGCTTTTTAGGAGATTTGTTTCTCGGTAAAGCCTTAGTGTTATATGAAAATGGAGAACTTTATAGAGATAATTTTAAAAAGTCAAGAATAGATTTATCTGAATTTTTAAGTCAATGTAGAACTAATGGATATTTTAATTTAGCTGATTTGCAATCTGTGATTTTGGAACCAAATGGCAAACTTAGTTTTTTACCTAACTGTAAAAAAAGACCTGTAACTCCAGACGATTTAAACTTAGAACCTAGCAGTGAAAAAGTTATTTCTAATGTTATCTTAGATGGTAAAATATTAAAAAATAATCTTAAAGCTACAGGAAATAACATCACATGGCTTGAAAAAGAAATAAAAAATCAAGGAATAAAAGAAATATCAGATATATTCTTAGCAACATGTGATATAGATAATAATTTGAGCATATATGTAAAAATTCCTAAAAAAACTGTTCATAGTATTGTTGATTAATGTTAAAAACACGGAATAAATTTTACATAAAATTTGACTTTTCAAGCATATTTTGATATAATAATATCACTTAAAATTTTTAGGAATATTTTTTAATAAAAATAAGGAGGACTTTTTATGAAAAAGTTGGAGTATGTAAAATACAAAATGACGGGAATTGAACGGAAGCCAATTTATATGAAGGAAAAATGCTTCTACTTTGTATCACTTTCTTTTAAATCAATGGATAAAGACCATCCAGATTTAAAAATACCTTGGATAGTTGTCGGCAAAAAAGATGTAGATGAAAATTTACTTAATTCTTTAAGATGCAAACTATATAGTATAACTAAGTCACATGCAAATGAAAATTATATTTTTAATGATGCATTTATTATTTTAGCTATTATAGGAAATGAAATTGTAGGCATCGGAAATAGCGAAATGTCAAGATTCTTACTTGCAGATAATTTATTGGGTCCAATAAAAACTAAAGTTGAACTTGAAAACCATTCTAATTTATTGTTAGAAAAGGACTTAAAAATTAGAATAGAAAAATTCTTAAACAGCCTCAATGAATTAAGTGATTTTACAGACTCGTTTACAAGTGAAGAAAAAGACAAAATTAAAATTGGTCTTGTAGAATTCTTGGAAAAAATAAAATAATTTCAACCTCACTATATTCCATATTTGGATTTATAGTGAGGTTTTTCTATATTTCACTTAAATCAAATTCAGGTACATATTCTTCTTCATGTTCTCCTAATTCTTGAATATATCCATTTTCTAAATTTAATTTAAATAGATAATCTTCTATATTGTCATACTCCTCTTTTGTTAGTTTTCTATTTAGGTCGCTATTTTCTTTTGCTTTATATGTAGGAAAATATTGTGCCATAACACTTACTATTACATTATCATTAAATGTATCTTTTATCCACTTTAATACTTTTTTAGAATTATCTAAATTATTTGGTAATACTAAATGCCTTATTATAACACCTTTTTTTAGCATTCCATTTTCATCATATACAGGTTTTCCTACTTGCTCATACATAGCTTTAATTGCATTTTTGGCATAAGAAGAATAATTACTTACTTTTGAATACTTTTTACCAATTTCATCTTTTGCATATTTAAAATCAGGTAAATATATATCAATATACCCTTTGAGCTTATTTATGGTTTCTATAGTTTCATATCCACTTGAATTATATACAATAGGAATTGTTAGTCCTTTTTTTCTTGCAATTTTTATAGCCTCAATTATTTTATCAGCATATATAGTTGGTGATACCAGATTTATATTATTTGCTTTTTTATTTTCTAATGAAATCATAATATCAGCTAAATGTTCAACTGTTATTTCCTTTCCATAGCCTAAATCACTAATTTTATAATTTTGACAATATATACAACTTAAATTACAATGCGAAAAAAATATAGTTCCGGAACCATTTTTACCACTTATACAAGGTTCCTCATAATAATGAAGTGAAGTAAGTGCTATTTTTATTTTATCATTTGCTCTACATCTTCCTACACTTTTTTCTCTTTCTACATTACATTTATGTGGACATAAATTACATTTTAACATTCTTAAATTCTCCTTATATTGCATAGTGTTAAATCTTTTAAATAAAGATATTGCGAGTAAATTTAAGTTTAAACTATAATCTACTCGCTTTATATTAATGTGGATTTATATGTATTAAAACATCATACACATAATCAAACTTGTTCATTATATCATATTTTAACTTTCCACTTATATTATGACATTCTTCTAAAGTCTTTTTTCCATCCATAGATATTTTTAATATTATAATTGACTTATCTCCTACAGGTTTTGTAGCTATACTATCAACATGTAATATTTCTGGATAGTTTTTACCCATTTGCTTTATATGTTCTTTTTCCTCTTTACTTATTGTAGTATCTATTAAAACTTTATATGAATCAAAAAATAATCTACAACCAACATATCCAATCCATATTGATATCATTGCTCCAATAATTCCATCAACAAAATATATACCAGCTAAGCTGAAACATATGTCAATAAGAGTTCCGAGCGTTACTACCATATCATTTCTATGATCTTCCATACTTGCTTTTATCAATATACTTTTCCATTTTTTGTATTTAAATCTAGCATATATAAATAACAAAAACTTAGTCAAGATAGTGATTAAACATACAATAACAAGCAAAATTGAAAATTCTAGTTTTTCATTTAAAATTATACTTTCTACAGAATTATTAAGCATTACAAGTGCTGCTATAACCATAGAAATACTGATTAATTGTGAATATATATATTCTGCTTTACCATGTCCAAAAGGATGATCTTCATCTTTAGGTTTAGATGAAACCTTTGCCCCTATAAAAGACATAAGTGACGCAAATATATCTCCTGCACTATTAACACTATCTGCAATCATAGCCTGACTTTTAGACATTAAACCTACTATTAATTTTAAAATAAGTAATACAAAATTTATAAATATACCAAGTATACCTACTTTTTTTGCTGCCTCTTCTCTTTTTTCCATAGAAAGCACCTCCTGCTTTAAGCATACTTTACATTTTTTGTAACTCTTCTAAATCTAACTCTATATTATATACTTCATAATCTTTATTTATTACTTTAGTTTCCAAGTTTTCAATAAATAGTGTAGCTTTAAAGTCTTTAATTGATTTTTCAATAGCCTCTTTTAATTCTTTACTTACTCCCAACGATAAATTTTTAATAGGCGTTTTTAAAGAAACATTACTATTAGTTTTTGCTCCTCTTGATTGACTAATAATTTCTACAATTTGATTTCCTAATTGAATTTCTTTGTTAAAGCTAAAATTCAAAGGGCTAATTTCAGTTGTATGAATAGATTTATTATTATGATATAATTCCTGAAATATCTCCTCTGTTATAAATGGAAAATATATGCTGAAATCTTGTAACAATTTATACAATAATGTATATACCGTTTTTTGTCCACTATACCTTGCCACATTACCAAACTCTTCTGGTCTATACAACCTATGTTTTACAATTTCTATATAATTATCACAAAACTCCCAAAAGAATTTTTCTAATGTATTCAAAGCCAAGCCTACTTCATATTCTTCTAAATAATCAACAAATTGTTTTTCCATTTCTTGAAAACGTCCTAATATCCATCTATCAACGTACTCAAAATCTTTAAATTCTTTATCTTCATAATCTGATAAGTGCATTTCAATAAATTTTGAAACATTCCAGATTTTATTAACTAATTTCTTTCCTCTAAGTAATGTTTCTTCACTAAATACAATATCAGTTCCTAATCTTCCAGTTCCTGCCCAATATCTCATAACGTCTGCAGAGTACCTATTTATAAGTTCCAAAGGTTCATGTTTACTATTTCCTTTACTCTTGCTAATTTTTTCACCTTTATTTGCCATAACAAAACCAGAAATCATCACGTTATCCCATGGTCTTTGCCCAAAATGATAGAAGCTCTTAACTATTGTATAAAAATCCCATGTTCTTATTATTTCACTCGCATTTGTTCTTAAACTCATTGGTTTTAAAATATCTTCAAAGTTTTCCTTTTCACCATATTTCATATTAATTAGTGGAGTTACAGAAGATGTTGCCCACGTATCCATTACATCTGTTTCTGCCTCAAACTCTCTACATCCACATTTAGGACACTTTTCAGTTCTTGGTAAATCAACTAATGGATTTACTGGTAAATCTTCTTTATTTGCAAAAATTGGTTCTCCACAATCTTTACAATACCATACTGGAAATGGAACGCCAAAATACCTTTGCCTTGATATACACCAGTCCCAAGCCACATTGTTAACCCACTCGTCGTATCTTGAATGCATATATGATGGGTGCCAATTAATCTCATTTCCTATTTTTATGAAATCTTCTTTATGGTTCATAATATCTATAAACCATTGCTTCATTACAGTATACTCTACTTCTTTTCCACATCTTTCATGTGTTTGAACTTCATGTTCCAATTCTTCTATTTTAACTATATATCCTCCAGCTTGCAAATCTTCAACAACTTGTTTTCTAGCATCTTTTATTTTCAAACCGCCATACTTAGGAACTGAATCAATTATTCTTCCATTCTCTGTGAATATATATTTTAATGGTAAATTATACTTTTTCCACCACTCTATATCTGTTTGATCTCCAAAAGTACAACACATAACAACTCCAGTACCTTTATCTAGTGCTACTTTTTCATCTGCCATGATTGGAACTTCTACATCGATTACCGGAATATGTGCAGTTTTTCCTATTAAATGTTTACGTTTTTCATCTTCAGGATTAACAAATACACAAACAATAGCTGGTAATAATTCTGGTCTTGTTGTCGCAATAGTGAACTCTTCGCCATCTTCAACAGTTTTAAAATTGATATAGTTAAAAGTTGTCTTTATTGTCTTTGTTTCTAATTCAGCCTGTGCTATAGAAGTTAAACATTCATTACACCATAATGCCGGACTTTCCTTATGATAACAATGCCCTTTATCTTTTAACTCTAAAAATGATGTTTGACTAATCTTTATTGTAGAAGGACTAACTGTTTTATAATGGATCCCCCAATCAGTACTTACACCCATTTTGCTAAATAATTCTTGGAAATTCTCTTCATATTTATCTGTAGTTTCATAACAAAGTTTTGAAAATTCTTCTCTTCCAATTTCATGTGCTCTTTTTCCTTGCTCTTTTTCTACCAGTCTTTCACTTGGTAATCCATTGTCATCAAATCCAAACGGATAAAAAATATTATATCCTCTTAATCTTTTATATCTTGCCAACATTTCTGTTTGGGTATATGAAAAAATATGACCTATGTGTATTTTTCCGCTAACTGTTGGTGGAGGTGTATCTATTGAATATACCTCTCTACCGTCTTTTTTAAATTCATATATTTTGTTTTCTTTCCAGTAATCAAGCCACTTTTGTTCTTTTTCACTTGCATTATATTTTTTATCTAACATATTCTTAATTCCTCCCTATATTCATTAGACTAATTATCTTTTTAAATTTTTACTTTATATAATATATAAATATCAATGCGATAGCTGCAAGAAAAGCACCTAACCATTTTATTATATTTACTTTTATGTTTTCATTTCCATTATCCATCTTGATACGGACAATGACTCGAGCATTAAAAACTAAAAGTATTCCTAATAACAAAAGTACAAGAGCTATTAATATTTCCACTTCTTTTAACATACAATCACCATTTCTTTTTACCTTTTTGTATTTTTGCTTTATATAAGTAGCACTAAAAAAGTCATGCATCCTTAAACTGATTTTTAAGGACGAATGACTTTATATTCGCGGTACCACCTTAATTTATATATATAACTTCATTATATACATACTCTTCATTTACAATTAACCGATGTTTACACGGAGTATACCTACTCACTTTCGTTTTAAGCATACCAGCTCCAAAGCTACCTTCAAATATGTTTTCTTAAGAAGCCTTTCAGCTTACAAGCTTCTCTCTCTTAAAGTAACCTCTATTTTACTCCTCTTCTTCAACGCTTTTATATATCAAATTACAATTAGTATAACATAAATATTTTTTAATTTCAATAGTGAAGAGAAAAAAAGTAGCCTTAATTGGCTACTTTTATAATTTGAAGTCTATCTGTATTGACTTCACATTGATGCTTACATTCGGGATCTTTTTTTAATCTGTTTATTATAAACAATGGAACTTCTTTTGTATCTGGATTTATAAGTCCCCTTAATAAGCCCTCTCTGTTTGCTTGCTCTATTCCTTCTTTAATTGGAATAAACCGATAATCATTATCATCTTCGTATATTCTACCTAATAAGGTATCCTTCCATAACAGCAAAAATGTTAACATATCTATTTACCTCCAATCTTAAAATTATTTTTGATTTTATTTATATTTTTTCGACCTTTTATATTATACCACATTTTTATTATTATGTCAAATTACTGCTGCAATTTTCACATTTATTTCACAATTCTTATTAAAAATTTATCTGTAGCAAATTTACAGTTTGTTTTGTTTATATAATTAATTATATTTTCCCCTTCATCTTGACTTACAGATTCAAGTACTTCGTCCCTTATCTCCTTTTTGGGAATTCTTTTTAAAATAAATTCTGGCATTCTTTTAGATATAAGTTTAATATTTGATATCATAACGTTAGGCATACCCTTTTTTATAGCAGAAATAACATTTTCTTCTATAAGTACACTACAATAGTATTTTTCATTTCTTATTACTTTAACAATATCTATATCATCCCAAGATATAATCATCTTCATTTGTTTTTTCCTCCTTATTATCTTTTGCATTCATTTTTTCTTCATCTAGTTTGTACAACATAAGCTCTTCATTAATTAAAAGTTTTCTAGTATTAAATGTTGCAGATGCAAACTCGCATAATTTTTCAGGTAATTTTACACCAATTCTTTCTTCAACACTCTTTAAAGCCTCATCTATATTTAAATTTTTATCACACTTCTTGATAAACTCCATTTGACTTTCACCAAGTTCAGAAATATTATATATAGTTGTTTGCCAATCAGATCTTTCATTTGTATCTGTTCCATTTTGCTTTAACATATTATCAAGAAAATCATTAAATATATCTTCACCTTCATAAGTATCATTTTCATAATCTTCTGTATAATATATCTTCTGACTTTCTAGCTCTGCATAACTCATAAGTGACATTCTATTTTTTAATAGTTTTTCTATTTTTTCTTCGGGTGAGTCTAACATAAGTGAACATTCATTGTCAAACATCGGAGCAAGCCTAGCACTACTTTTATCCCCTTTAACAGAAAATATTATTCCCATATTTTCCGCATGTCTATCTGTAGACATTGTATAGATATCAAATATAGCCATATTAAGAAAATCCTTTGACATCTTTTTATACTCTTCTTTTGAAAAATCATTATATTCATTATAAAAAGTGTAAAAAGAATTTATTACATCCTCAACATGTATGTTTTGATCATCACCAATATCATGTTCTCTCTTAGTACAATTTAACAAGTCATCCATAAGTACAAGTGATTCATTTTTATTTACTACATTTTGAGATAGGACCCCATTTTTTCCTTTATATTTTACTAAATCATAGTGAGCACAAGGAATATCAACTTGTTTGGCAAGTTCCTCAAAAATAAGCTCAGCATATGTAGTATATATTGCACCTTCAGAATCTAAATTTTCTGTTCTTATAAGCACATCTGTGTCTTCTAGTTTTAACCAATCTTTTTCTTTATTTGAAGCGCCTCTTAATTCTGTAATTTTAGATACAGAGTTTTCTTCTAATAAAGCGTCAATATCTATTCTACCACTATTTTTATCTCTATATTTTTCTAATTCATTTAGTTTCAAACTATCACCTCTATTTTTTTATCACAGTATACATTATATCACATTTTTACTTTTAGCAATATTGTTTTTATAATTTTTAGAAAAAAAGAGAATGTTATAATTTAAACAAACATCCTCTTTATTATCATATATTAAATCAATTTATTATATTTATTCTTGTTCAGGTGCTCCAACTGGGCAAACTGCTTGACATGCTCCACATTCAATACATTTTGCTGGATCTATAACATATTTATCATCACCTTGAGAAATAGCACCAACTGGGCATTCCATCTCACATGCTCCGCATGAAATGCACTTATCAGTTATTTTAAATGCCATAACACTCACCTCCTTAAATTAATTATTTTCTGTTTAATTTCTATCCCATTTAACATCTTTTGCATCATATGTTTCATAGTATTCATCTTCTCTGGTTTCTCCAAATTTCACCTTTACTTTTAATCTTAAAATATCTACACTTGTAACTTTTCCTTTTTGCCTATCAGCTTTAATTTCAACTGTGCTACCTACTTTTGGTAATTTTTTTAAATTTTCTTTATATGCATCTTCCTCATATCTCAGACAACACATTAATTTTCCACATGCACCAGATAACTTTGACATGTTGATTTGTAACCCTTGATCCTTTGCCATTTTTATAGTAACGGGATCAAAGTCTTGCAAGAAAGTTCTACAACATACTTCTTTTCCACACATGCCTAAAGTAGGAAATTCTTTTACTTCATCTCTAGGTCCTATTTGTCTTAATTCAATTCTTGCTCTATACTTTGCTGCAAGCACTTTTACTAATTCTCTAAAATCTATTCTTTCTTCAGATACAAAGTATATAGTAAGTTTAGACATATCTAAAGTATATTCAGCAGATAATATTTTCATGTTTAAGTTTTGTTTTTTTGCCTCTTCTCTACAAAAACTTAATGCTTCTTTTGCCTTTTCTTGAGCTTCTTTTTGATTTTCTAAATCTCTTCTTGAAGCTGGTTTTATAATGTTTTCTACTTTTATATTGCTATCAAGCTCACTTGTTTTTAATATTTTTACAACTCTACCGATTTCATTTCCTCTATCTGTTTTGGCAATTATATTGTCACCTATTTTAAAAGTATATTTTAATGGATTAAAATATTGAAGTTTTCCAGTTCTTTTAAATCTAACTCCTATTACTAAATCTTCCATTACTTACTCCTTCTTTAAATATGGTCTATTATTTTTAGTACCATATTATCTATAACTATATCATAATTTCCGTTACTTTTCAATCTATTTCGTGCTTTTTCAATAAATTTCACGCAGCTATATTTATTGTTTTTATACAATATATATTCTAAATATTCAAGAGTTACCTTTTCATTAAAATTTATATTTGCTATTTTAAGTAATGAATTAATAGTATCTTTTTTCACCATACTTTTATATAACTCATCTATATCTTTTAAAGAATCTATTAAATTATCATTAATTAGTCTTTGTGAAAGTCCTATTGAACCGTTTACAAAATCTAAAATATCCTCACTTAAAGTTATATTCATATTATTTTTTAAATATATTTTAAGCTCTTCTTTAGGTATTCCATTAAAGGCAATGTTGGTAACTCTAGAAAGGATTGTAGGTAAAAATTTACTTACAGTTGTTGCCACTAAAATAATCACAACATATTTTGGAGGCTCTTCTAAAGTCTTAAGTATAGCATTTTGCGCGGCAATATTTAAGCATTCCGCATTATTAATAATATATACTTTTCTTTCAGATGCTGAAGGCACTGTATATACATCATCAACAATTTCTTTTCTTATTTGTTCTATGACTATATCTTTTTTTTCTTCGTTTTTTTCTATATATTTAAAATCTGGCGAACTTTTTAAATTTTCAACACCTAAAATTTTTCTTGCGAATTCAAAGGCTATTTTGCATTTTCCTATTCCTTCTTCTCCGTGAAAAAAGATATGCATGAGAAATATTTCCACTCTGCAAAGTATCTTTTAACACCTCTATTTGCTCTTTGTGACCTATTATTTCTTCAAACATATCCTTCTCCTATAATTTTCCTAGCCTGTTAAATGGCCATATTCTACATATTACATATCCATTGATTTTAGATATTGGAATACATCCTAAATATCTCGAATCTTTACTCTCAAGCCTATTATCTCCCATTGCAAACACTGTTCCATCTGGCACAACTACATCAATAAACTGTCCCATTTGATTTGTAAATCCATCTTTTATATAGCTCTCATTAAGCCTTTCATCATTTCTATACACAAACCCATCATCTGCAATCACTATATGATCTCCAGGTAACCCAATTACTCTTTTTATATATGTCATTTTTCCGATTCCGATAAAATTATATATAAATGAATCGATACCTTGATGTTCTTGGTATGTTGCCACAACATCTTCTCTAATTTCATCTGAATATATATTATCTTCCTTTGGCGCCTCAAATGTTATGATATCACCATATTTTAGTTCCTTTTTGAATATTGTAGGTCTTTGAATTAAAAGCCTTTCACCCTCTTTAGCAGTTGGCAACATAGAAACCTGTTTTACTCCTGAAATAGTGCCAACAAAATAATTTAATACTAAATATATTATGTATGCTATAACAAAACAAAGTATCCATTCTGCTATTTCTCTTAACACTTTTTTTATAATACTATCTGTTTTAGAATTATTCAAATCTTTTTCTTTTATTTCTTTGTTATTATCTTTTATTTCCTCTTTTTCTTCCATATATTTTAAAGCTTTTAAGCTTAATCCTCCTTGCAATTTATATAACTATATCTAATTTTACCATAAATACTAATAATTTACAATACATCTTTTGACATTTTAATCATAACCATTAGAAATAGAAAAACTAGTGAACTTTCAAATTCACTAGCTTTAATTATTAGTGTATATTTGCACCATTTTCAAGTATTCCATCATTGCTATCAAGTGTAAGCAATTTTACCACATCATAATCTCCTGCTGCAAGTAACATACCATTAGACATTATACCTCTAAGCTTTGCAGGTTTTAAATTTGTTACAACTACAACTTGTTTATTAAGCAATTCTTCTTCTTTGTAATATGGTACAAGACCAGATACTATTGTTCTTGTAGTTTCTTCTCCAACATCTACTTCAAGTTTATATAGTTTATCCGCTTTTTCTACTCTAGATACTTCTTTAATTTGTCCTACTTTTAGTTCAACTTTGTCTAATTCATCAATTGTAATATACCCTTTTTCTTCTACTTTAGGTTCTTCTTTTTTTTCTATTTCTTTATTTTCTTCTTCCACTTTAAAAAACTCCTTATTATATTCTATCCTTGGGAATAAGTTTTCTCCTTTTCTTACTTTTGTACCATTTTTTACAAGTCCAAAAACTTTAGCATCTTCCCAATTTGTAATACTTTCATGGGCACCTATATAATCAAATATTTTTGCAGGTGTATCAACAAAATATGGTTGAATTAATATTGCTACTATCCTAATTGTTTCTACTAAATTATATAAAACGGTATTTAATCTTTCCTTTTTATTTTCTTTTGCTAGTATCCATGGCATTGATAAATCGATATATTTATTTGCCTTAGATATAATCTTCCAAATTTCAAAAATTGCTTCGTTTATTTTGTATGTATCCATATATTTTTCAACATTTTGAACAGCTTCACTTATTGTTTCTTTTAAATCATTATCAATATCTTCTGTTAAATTACAATTTTCAATTATTCCATCATTATACTTTTCAGCCATTGCTGTTACACGACTTACTAAATTTCCTAAATCATTAGAAAGGTCCGAATTTATTCTTTCAACGAATAATTCTTCTGAAAAATTACCATCGCTTCCAAACATAACTTCTCTTGCCAAATAATATCTTAAAGCATCAACGCTAGTTTTTTCTATATATACTCTTGGATCTTTGTAATTTCCGAAAGATTTTGATATTTTATTTCCATCAACTACAAGCCATCCATGACCAAATACTTTTTTTGGAAGTGACAAGTCTAAAGCCATAAGAATTGCTGGCCAAATAATAGAATGAAATCTAAATATTTCTTTTCCTACTAAATGAAAATCTGCTGGCCAGTATTTTTTCATCATACTATCATCATCTGACATATATCCAAGTGCTGTGATATAGTTTGTAAGTGCATCTAGCCATACATAAATTGTATGTTTAGGATCAGATGGTACTCTAATCCCCCAATCTATTGTTGTTCTTGTAACGCATAAATCTTCTAATCCTTTTTCGAAGAAATTTTTAATCATTTCATTTTTTCTTTTTTCTGGCTCTAAAAATTCAGGATGTTCTTCATAATATTCAAGTAATCTATCTTTATATTTTGTAAGCTTAAAGAAATAACTTTCTTCTTTTACTTCTTTTACTTCTCTACCACAATCAGGACATTTACCATCTACTGCTTGTGTTTCTGTCCAAAATGATTCACATGGTGTACAATATAGTCCTTTATATTCTCCTTTATATATATCTCCTTTTTTAAGTAAATATTCAAATATTTTCTGAACTGCCTTTACGTGGTATTCATCAGTTGTTCTCATATATTTATCATATGATATTTTTAAATCTTTCCACAATTCTTTGGCTTTTCTAGCATTTCTATCAACATACTCTTTTGGAGTAATATTTTCTTCTTTAGCTTTCCCTTCTATCTTCTGCCCATGTTCATCTGTACCAGTCATAAAAAATACATCATATCCTCTTAAACGTTTATATCTTGCAATAATATCTGCCATAACTGTACAGTAACAAGTTCCCACATGAAATGTACCGCTTGGATAATATATTGGTGTTGTTATATAATATTTTTTATTCATTTTTTCCTCCTTTAGTTACTATAGCATTTGCTATTGCTGCTGTTTCTATATGAGAAATACTAATATCAATAGCTATATTTTCTTTTTCTATTAATTCTATTATTTCCTGTTTTAAAAAAATTACTCTAGGTCTTCTGCTTAATTCTTTTACATTTAAAATCTCAACATCTAAAAAACTCATATTTAAATTATTTTCTATAAGAAGCTTAGACATAGCTTTATATATTGCTTCTTTTGCTGCAAATCTTCCTGCATATCTTTGATATTTTAAATCTGATTTTATATTATCAATGTCCTCTATTTCATTTTTAGTATATATATTCTCTTTAAATCCTTTTGTATTTTTAATTGCTTCTTTAATTCTCTCTACTTCAATTATATCTGTTCCGCAATACATGTCTTATCACCTTTCTTAAATATCGTTATCCATTTTATTTTCTATTTTATGCTTTATCCACCTACTTATCAAAAATATAGGGTAACTACTCATTGCAGTAACCATAAGTGCAAGTATTACAGGTGCTAACCAATGCTCTCTAAAATTAAACAAGTTAGCAAAAAGTGAAATACCCGAAAAGGCTATATTTACAACGTATGTAAGCATAATAACAAGATTAAATCTTTCTTGACCTGTTGATTTAACAAAATCATAATATTCAATATATTCTTTATGTACCTCATCAAAGAGTTCTTTAAGTTTAAATGCCTTTACCCAGTTTTCCCATATTTCCATTCCATTTTCTGAATTAGTTATCTCACTAAACCAGCTAAAATGTGTAAACTTAGTAAATCTATTTGTAAGTGACCTTGCCATAGATTTATCTTTTTTAGCTAAATCTTGAGAAAAGTTCATAAGTGTTATTCTTTGATATAACGCTAAAAGCAGCATATATAGATACTTCTTTTCAAAATTATATGGCATTTTAGTGATGTTATATTTTTCTCTTTCAGATACTAAAACCACTCCACTTTCTTTAGAAAAGCCAAACATTGAATACTGCCATCTTGAATACATGTTTTCATATAATGTAGTACAATTTTTATTAAATATAGCACTACTTTTACTACTCATAACATATTGAAATTTAAGGAAATCATTTTTCATAGTATCAAAATCATTTTCTTTCTTCCAATCATCAACACATGCATATGAATATGTAAACATTTTATCATAGTACATTTTTTCTATATCTTTTGTTTCAAATCCAGATATTATTGATTTTATAAATATAGCGATATTTTCAATTTTATCAATATTTCTTGCCTTCATTTTTGTAAGCTTACTTAAACTACCTATTCCTCTTGGAGTAAGTTTTCTAAAACTATTATTAAAGTCAAGAAGTTTATTAAAATCAATATATTCTCTTGGTTCTTCTATTTCAGTTTTTATATCTAAAAAGCATATTCCACCTTTAAAAACTATAAGCCTAATACTTGATATATCAAAGTTTATTTCACCAAATCTTCTACCAAGTTCAACACTTCCTGTTTTTATACTTGAAAGCTGATAATCAAATGTAATACAAGAAAGTTTTGATATATTATATACTTTTTTACTTAAGCTCATCGCCTTGAATTGTTTTTCATAATCTAAATTCCAAAATAATGTAGGGAATAAAAATCTTTTCATATATGGTAAAAAAAAGTCATAAGATTCTTTATCTGTTTCATAATTATGAATATACAAACTCCAATCTTTTTCTTGTGATAAAATAGAAGACAAAAAATTTGTATATTCTGATCTTTCAACAACAAATGGATATATAAAATGTGTATATTGATATTTAACATTCAAAGACAAACGTACCACCTCTTTTAACATAATATATTTTACACTAAATTTTTTAAAATCGCAAGAATAATGTAAAAATATATGCTAAAAATACGGTTTATTAATATGAAATATATCAATTCTACCAACAGTCGGTTGAAATTTATATCATGAAATGTTATTATTTTAATATAAGGAGTGAAACATCATGGATAATGAAAAATTTGGTAAGTTTATAAAAGAGTTAAGAATAAAAAATAATATGACACAAAAAGATTTAGCAAAAAAAATAAATATAACAGATAAAGCTATTTCAAAATGGGAACGAGGTTTAAGTTTCCCTGATATTTCCATGATTAATATATTAGCCAAAACTTTTAATCTTGATGTATCAGAAATATTAAATGCTGAATATGGTAAAAAAGAAAATGTAGATAATATAGATATTGAAAAATTAGTAAATGAAAGATTACATGAAATAGAATTAAATAAAGAAAAAAAGAAAATTAGCAGAAATAAAATTAAAAAGAAGATTGGTATTGTATCTTTAATTATATGTATATTATTTACTATATTACAACTAGGATATTTAGTCATCCTAAAAAGATATGACTTTGAATACACTATAGATTATTTTTTCTATATTGTAAATTTTATTGTTATATTAAGTGCTGCTTTAAGTACAATATTTTTATTTCATTTTAAAAAAGAAAAAATAGAAAGAAGAAAAGTTATATCAATTACTTGTATAGCAGTATTACTAAATATTTTAAACGTTATACTTGCATTAAATAACACTAGCAATATACAAAGTATAATAAGTTTTTCAAATAATTTATCAAATGAGTTAGTATTAAAAAAAGATACTGAAACTGGTAAAACTACTGTATATAAAAATGTAAAACTATATATATTTGCAAGACCAAAAGAAACTTTAGGCTTTGAAGTAAAGGGAGACCTAAAAATACAATGGTTAACTGATGATATTTGTAGTGTAACATATACAGATAGAGATGGAAATTTAAGAGAATATGTAGCAACATATGGTTTTAGAACTAGAACAGACTATTATAACGTAAATACCACAATGTATGGTGATTGGCAAACAATGGATAGTGCTGGAGCATTGACAAAATTAAGTAGTACTGAAAAAGGCTTTGTTGTTACGAAAAATAATAAAAAAGAAAATTTTTCAAATTCAGATATAAAACAATTTGGAACTATAGCACTTGTTCTATACAAAAATGAAATTCCAAAATATATTGTAGCTTTAAACTCAAATTGTGAACTTGATGAAAAAACATTAATAATAAAAAAAGATGGTACTCTTACTATATGTGAAGTTTCAATGAAAAACACAAAAAAAGAAGAGTTATATTGTACAACATATAAAAGTGACAATTTAGATAATTATTCTAATATACAAGTGGAAGCAAATAAATATACAATAAAAAATGGATATTTGTATGTAAGTTACGATGGAAAGAACATAGTTGATGTTCCTGGAGATTTTTCTCGAGTAATTAACTCATACAATGATTATAATTATCAAATAGATACATATAAAACAGTATTTTTTAATTCAAATGATAATGAAAATTATTTAATCTACTCTGACGATATGGGAAAAAACTGGCAAACTACATATATAGATAAAAATTGGGGTATTCAAAATATTCATTTTATAAACAAAGACATAGGATTTTTATTAGAATTTGAAGATAGAGCTGGAGGAACTGCTTTTGGTAAATTACTAAAAACCACTGATGGTGGAAAAACTTGGAGAACAGTATCTAATGGTATAGGAAACGTTCAAGAAGAAGAATTCAAAACTTCTACTCAAATACTTTTTATAGATGAAAACGTAGGATTTTTAACAATGCCACATACCAGTGGAAATTATTCAAAGCTCTATATAACTAAAAATAGTGGCTCAACGTTTGAACTTTTAGAAATTGAGCAAAATAATGTTTATGATTACTATAATATTCCTACATATAAAAATGGTATATTAACGCTTGAAATTGGGCAAGGAAACGATGGAGACTATAACGGTGGTGATTCTAAAACATATATCTCTACAAATAAAGGTAGTACATGGGAGTTACAAAGTAACCAATAATTAAATTAAGTGAGAAAAATTATGAAAAATAAATATGTTATTAGGAGCAAAAAATGCAAAGAGTTTTATTTCTTTGCATTCTTTATGCGCTAAAAATTAGTTTTAATTAATTTACATTTGGTATTTATTATTTTAGTAAATTAAGAAGATTCATGAGTTTTAAAGCTGGAATAGTGGCATAAAAGAAACTATAAAATGAAAGAACTGGTAAAAAATATATAGTCACCTTGATTAGTAAATTTAGTTTTTTATTTAATTTTACTATTATTGCCACAATAATCATTAAAAAAGTAAACTTCCATGTAGAAATAACAGGTAAAAATGCCACTCCTAATCCTCGACTATGCTCCACTTCAGTATTAATTTCATTAAAATAATAATTTATCATAATACTAGAGTCGATTGCAATAAATATTGTTATAGCTATAAAAAATATAATCAATATTGCTAACACTGTTAATATTTTTTTCACAATAACACATCCTTAATATTCAATAATTTACGAGATTTTTTTAAACAATTTAGGCCAAAATGATTACTATTTGAACTAATTTTTCTACCACATAAACTACACTTATTCATTATCTCCTCCGATTAATATATTAAAATATTTTTTGTATTAAATGTTTAATTATTAATAAAATTATACGCTTCGTATTTATATATGTCAATATTTTTTAAGTTTTTTAAAAAACTTAATTACCTAAAAATAAAAATTATTTCTTGGTAATTTCTATCTTATTTTAAAAATTGATTTTCCCTGTGTTATAAAGAAAGTAAAAGATTAAAATTTTTGCAATATTATTTGATTTTTGTTGACTTACACACTGAAAAAACGATATAATTTCAGTGTGAGGGTAAAATTATGAAAAAATAGTAAATTTTGTAAACAAAAAAATAATGTAATAACAACTAAAGAATTTAAAGACGCTAAAATTATTTTTATTGAAATAAATAAAAATATGCCTATAAAATAAGCTAATGAATATGCTGGTTTTCTCGTTTATAGTATGATGTGTATATTTACTTCTAATATTTTATTGATTATACTTTTAATATGTTATTCATGATTAAAAACTCCTTTCATTTTATTATTTACACATGTCAAAATGTATAAACAATATATCACGAAAGGAGTTTTTTGGCTACAAAGCTTAAGCCTACTTTAAAAGCTTTACAGAGATTACTATTTACTAACCATGTTTATAATAACTATTTTTAATTTCTTTGATATAGCTATTAATATCTAAATTCTATATCCAAACTTTTCCATTCTTAATTTTTCACTATTTGATAATTCTTCAAACCATTTAGAAAGTCCCAATACATCATTGTTTCTTAAAAATTCAAAATACTTTATTCTATCTTCTTTTGCTATAACTATAGGGAAAATATCATTTTTCAATAGCTCATAGTTTAAAAGTAATCTTCCAGTTCTACCATTACCATCTTCAAAAGGATGTATCTTTTCAAATTCTATATGATATCTAGCTATTTTTAAGAAAATTTCCTCAGTGTCATTGTTATAATTGTATATATAATAATTCATTAAATTTGGAATTTTTTCAGGTGCTGGAGGAATATGTTCACTACCTCTAATAAATACTTGTACTGTTCTATAACCTTCTATTTCTAATATATTTTTATTTATTGTCTTATTTATCTTTTTAATAAATCTCTCATCAAATTCATTTTTCTCTGCTAAATGTTCAAATATATTTTCCAAAGCATCTCTATGATTAATAGCTTCATATATTTCCCTTGGCTCTTTTTCCTTTATTTTAAAGCTATTATCATTGTACAAAATTGCATATGTTTCTGCATAAGTTAAAGTACTTCCTTCTATAGCGTTTGAATTATATGTACTTCTTGTTATAAAATCTTGCAAATATTCCTTATTAGCCAATAAAAAATCTAATACTTTCATTATATCACCTTCTCATATAAAACTTTATTATTCTATATTAATAAAAGACTCGGAAGTTTATCCAAGTCTTATTGTCCCTATTTAAGGTTGGACTTCCTATATATATGGTCGGAGTGACAGGGCTCGCACCTGCGACCTCATGGTCCCAAACCACGCGCTCTACTAACTGAGCTACACCCCGCTCAATATTAATACAGAAATTATTATACCATTTATTTTTTAAAAAAGCAATACTTTTACAAATATTTATTAAAATAGCTCTCAATTTACTTGTTTTGTGTTATTTTGAACACACTCTAATTGTTTATTTATGGTCGTTTTTAGTATATAGTATATACGGGGTGAAATTATGGGCAGAACTAGTAGTAAATGTATAAACAATAGAGCCTTTGGAAGAAAAATTAAAATTGCAAGAGAAGATTTAGGATTAACTCAATTTGAACTTGCAGAAAAAATTGATGTTTCACAAAACTTTTTAGGAGATATTGAAAGAGGCATTAAACTTCCAAGCTTAAATAAACTAATTGCATTATCAAATACTTTAAAAATAAGCTTAGATTACATGTTTGCAGAATCTCTAGACAATGTAGTATACGAGCAGGAGGAAGTATATTACACTGATAAACAATTAGCTGTAATTAATAAAGTTATAAGAGAAATTACAACAAACTTCGAAAAATAGCACCTTAAAATCTTAGATTTAAGGTGTTATTTTAAAGAATTTTAATGAATTGTCATACACAATTTTTGAAACCTCTTCTTCTTCCATCTCTTTGTATTCAGCAAGCTTTTTACACACTAAACTTAAATGTGAAGAATCATTTCTTGTCCCTCTAAAAGGTTCTGGTGTAAGATATGGACAATCAGTTTCAATAACAATTTGATTTATAGGTATCATATCAATATACCTTTTAAATGTTGCATTTCTTTTAAAAGTAATATTTCCTCCAAACGCAACAAAATAATTATTTTCAAGTACTAATCTTACTAAATCATCACTAGGTTGAAAGCAATGAAATAGTGTTCCATACTCAGGCTTTTTCTCTTTTAAAGTGTTATATGTATCTAATGATGCATCTCTTGAATGAATTGATATTGGAAGTTTTAGTGTATTTGCAAGTTCTATTTGTTCCATGAATAGCTTTTTTTGTTTTTCTTTATTATCTTTTACAAAAGCATAATCAAATCCAATTTCTCCTATTGCCACAATCTTTTTATTATTTTTATCATACATATCATATATATCTTGCGCAGTATCGTTATCTACATCATGCGGATGAACACCTATCGCTGCATAAAAGTTTTCATATTTGTTCGAGAATTCTATAGATTTAAGTGAGGATTCTTTGTTATATCCCACATTAATAATTCTATCAACGCCCGCGTTTTTACATTTTGCTAAAACTTCTGTTAAATCATCCTTATATGCTTCATCGTTATAATGTGCATGAGTATCAAAATATTTCATTTATAAATTCCTTTCTTTTCATATTAAGATTTTAACTTAGTTGGTAAAGTAATAATAACTTCTGTTCCTTTATTTACTTCACTTTTTATATTTATAGTTCCATCATTACCATCTATTATTTCTTTTACTATTGAAAGTCCTAGACCTGTTCCACCCATTTTTCTTGAACGAGCTTTATCTACTCTATAGAATCTTTCAAATATTCTATTTAAGTCTTGTTCAGGTATTCCTATTCCATTATCAATTACTTTAATATATACATTATTATTTATTGAACCAACATAAACATTAATTGTTCCACCTTCAGGTGTATATTTTATACTGTTGCTTACAATATTCATAATGACTTGTTCTATAGCATCTCTATCTGCATATACATTAGGAGGTTCTACTGTAACAATACACTCTAATTTATGATTTTTTTCCTTTGCAGCATACTTCATCTTCTCGCAAACCCCTTGAGCTAAGTCTACAATAGAAAACATCATTTTTTTCCAACTTACTTTTTTATAATCAAAACGAGAAAGCTGTAGTAAATCTGCCACCAATCTATCCATTCTATTTGCTTCTTGATTAATAACTTTAGAAAATCTAGCTATTTCTTGATAAGTTAAGTCACCATTCATTATAGTTTCTGAGTATCCTTTTATAGATGTAAGCGGTGTTTTTAATTCATGAGAAACGTTAGCTACAAATTCCTTTCTCATATTATCAAGCCTTACACTTTCTGTTATATTTCTTACTACCATTATAACACCCATTGGTGTTAGCTTATCACTAAAAAATGGTACAAATACAATATTCAAATTATTATCATGTATTGTTATTTTGGTTTCTATACTTTTATAGTTGGGAAGATACATTACTTTGTCGAAATCTAGATCTATTTTTAGTTTTTTAGTTATTTTTTCAAATGTATCTTGCGTTTTATCAATTTCTAAAAGCCTCATAGCAGATTTATTCATATGAACCACTTGCCTTGATATAGAAAAGGCTACTACACCATCTGCCATATGCTCAAGTATTATTTCAGTTTTACTTTGTTGACTATTAAGATCAAAACTATTTTTCTTTATAAGCTCCATCATTGCAGTATATGAATCCGCAAGATCTTGTAACTCATAAAAATTTGTATAATCTTTTAAATGCCTTATATCTACAAATTTACCAGCAGACACGCTCTTCATTCCCTTTTCCATTTTTTTCAAAGGAAAAGTAATCATATTTGATACAATTGTAGATAAAACAGTAGCCACTAATACAAAGGCAATAATAACAATTAGATTAGGCACTGATAAAAAATTGGCTGTTATTATATTATTGTTATATAGAATTAAAGTAGTTATAAATACTATAACTACTAATCCTATATTTAATAAACATATACTTTTTTTGATTGACTTTTTCATACTATATTATTTCCTTTCTTTTAAAGAATTAAATAATATAAATAAATATATATTTTTATTATCAATTTTTAGTCTGATACGTAATATCCCATTCCTCTTTTTGTTTGTACATATTGTGGATCAGCTGAATTTTTTTCTATCTTTTCTCTTAGACGTCTAACAGTTACATCAACTGTTCTAGCATCTCCATAAAAATCATAACCCCATACACCTTTTAAAATTTGTTCTCTAGTAAATACTTGGTTTGGTGCACTAGAAAGCATTTTTAAAAGTTCAAATTCTTTTATAGTAAGATCAATATTTCTGTCACCTATTATTGCTATATATCTTTCTTGATCTACTACCATATCTTTGATTTTTATTTTACTTTTTTCATTTTTTTCATTCTTTTCTTCAGGTAAAGTATGTTTTCTAAGATTTGCTTTTACTCTTGCAATTACTTCTCTTACACTAAAAGGTTTAGTCATATAGTCATCTGCACCAAGCTCTAATCCAATAATTTTATCTACTACCTCTTCTTTTGCCGTAAGCATTATTATTGGACAAATTAAACTCTTCCTTAATTCTTTACATACATTTAGTCCATCTACTTTTGGTAGCATTAAATCAAGAAGTATTAAGTCAGGTTTTATAGATAAAGCTAAATTTATAGCCTCTTCACCATCATATGCTGATACAGTTTGAAATCCCTCTTTTTCAAGATTAAATTTTAATATATCAACTATTGGTTTTTCATCATCAACTATTAAGATTTTCTTATCATTCATACATAACACCTCATTATTTCACGATACAAACATTATATCATGTATCTTTTTTTTTGGCTATATTTTTTTGAAATATTTTTAATTTTTTTGTAATTTATTTGTAACCATTGTAATATAGATGATATATTTAGATAACATTAACGTTATCTATTTTTATTATTTTTTTAAAATTAGATATAAACTCATTATCATATTTGCTTAAAATTAAGTTTATTTTTAAACTTTCTTTATTTTCAAAATCAAGACTTTTTGCTTTTGTTATGAGATTATTTACCACTCCTTCACAACTATCAATGATTTTAATATTTTTAGGCAATACTTCTTCGAAAATCTCTTTATAAATCGGAAAGTGTGTACAACCTAATACAACTGAAGAATAGTCTTTCAAATCATATTTTTTAAATTCATCTTTTATATAACTTACTACCTCATTATTATCTGTATTAATATTTTCAGCAAATTTAACAAGCTTATCTAATGCCAAAAGCTCTACTTTTTCTTTAGCATTAAGTCTATCAATAAGCTTTTTCAACTTTTCTCCATTTACAGTAATAGTAGTTCCAGTAACTATTACTTTTTTATCTTTACAATTATCTATAGCTGGTTTTATTCCTGGCTCTGTCCCTATAAATATTATATCTTTATACTCTCTTCTTAAATCAGAAATTGCAGCACTTGTAGCAGTATTGCAAGCAACTACTATAATTTTACAGCCTTTTTGTATAAGCTTTTCACTTGCTTTAAAAGCAAATTTTTTAACCTCTTCTTTTTCCTTTGTTCCATAAGGCATATTAAGAGTATCTGCAAAGTAATAATAATTTGCAGGAAATCTTTTTATTGCCTCTTTAAAAATAGTTGCTCCACCAATTCCAGAGTCAAAAAATCCTATTTTCATCTTTATCACTCCCTTAATAGCTAAAAAAGTGAAGTACTATAATAATACTCCACTTCTTTTACATTTCTCTTCTTCCTTCTAATGCTTTTATTAAAGTTATTTCATCAGTATACTCTAAATCTCCACCTACTGGTATACCATGTGCAATTCTTGTAACAGATATTCCAAGTGGTTTTATAAGTCTAGAAATATACATAGCTGTTGCTTCTCCTTCTATTGTAGGATTAGTAGCCAGTATTACTTCTTTTATTTCATCATCTTTTAATCTTTCCAACAATTCTTTTATTTTTATATCTCCAGCTGTTATATTGTTCATAGGAGAAATGGAACCATGTAAAACATGATACAGTCCTTTGTATTCATGAGTTTTTTCCATAGCCACTACATCTTTAACATTTTCAACTACACAGATTACACTTCCATCTCTTTTTTTATTAGAACAAATGTCGCAAGGATCATTTTCAGTAATGTTATAGCAAACAGAGCAAAATTTTATTTTATTTTTTGCATCCACTAAAGTGTTTGCCATATTCTGAGCTACATCCATAGGAGATTCTAAAATATAAAAAGCAAGCCTAACTGCTGATTTATGACCTATACCAGGTAACTTTTCAAACTCGTTAATTAGTTTATTTATAGTTTCAGAATACATATTTATCCTCTAAAATAATCCTGGTACATTAAAGCTACCAAGTTCAGATTGCATTAAAGAATCTGCTTTATTTAAGGCTTCATTTACTGCTGTTAAAACTAAGTCTTGTAACATTTCTACATCATCTGGATCAACAACATCTTTTTGTATAACTATTTCTTTTATAACTTTACCACCAGTAGCTTTTACTTTAACTGCTCCGCCACCTGCTGAAGTTTCAATTTCCATCTCTGAAACCTTGCTTTGTTTATCTTCCATTTCTTTTTGCATTTTTTGTGCTTGTTTTAATATGTTTTGCATATTTCCCATTCCTCCGCCTGGGAAACCTCCAAATTTTGCCATTAATATCATCCTTTCTTTTAATCACACCTATTATATTATAATTTATTTTATATTTCAATCAATTTCAGTATAATTTACATTATTTTCCTCAAATAATTTTTCAATTTTAGAAATATCATCCTCATGTTCTTCTTTTAATTCAACCCTAATATTTTTATTAATTCCATAGTCTGATGCTAAAAGATTTGCAAGTATATCTAAATTCTCATTTGATTTTAATATATTGTATGCAAATGAATTATTTGTAATAACTAATACAAATTCTTCTGATATGTATATATTTGCACCAGCAAGTGCTGAATATAATTTTAATTTTCCATGTTCTACTATTTTTTTCTTAAATTCATCAATTTCATTAAACTTAGAAATAGCAATGTCTGGTAGATTATTCATCTTCTTTTCTTCTTTTGAAACTTGAGATGTAATTCCTTCTTTAGGTTTAGCTAAAACACTTTCTTTATTTTCTCTTTTTTCATTTACTGCTCTTATATTTACTTTACTCATTCCACTCTTAATATTTGAAAGTTCTGATTCTAAACTAGAAATTTTTGATGAAAGCATATTTATAGTATTTAGCAAATTAGCATCAACTGATGAGCTTCCAGCATTTTCATCTTCAGTTATATTAACTGGCATACAAAGTTCAATTATAGCCGATTTTAATACAATTGCAGGTCTTGGACTCTGTCTTAAATCACTATCTAATTTTGAAAGCCTATCAATTATTGTTGAAAATCTTTTTCTTTGATTATTATCTTTTTCTTTAATTAATCTATCTAAAAATTCTTCATCTAATTCATAAACAAGTTGTCTTAAATCTTTTCCTTTTTTTATAACTAAGTCAATATTTTCATTTGCTTTTACACCATCGTAGTTTATTATTGCATCTGTAATATTTGATATTATTTCCTTATCTATTGTTCCGACTATTTTCTGTATATCTTGAACATTAAGTTTATCTTTCATTTCTGATATACATCTATCTAAAATACTTAATGCATCACGCATTCCACCATCAGCAAGTTTAGCTATATATTCTAAAGCATCCTCATCATACGCAATATTTTCTTTTTCTAAAACGTATTTTAGTCTTTCAATTATATATTCAGTTGATATCCTATTAAATTCAAATCTTAAACATCTTGAAAGTATAGTTACAGGTATTTTATGTTGTTCTGTTGTTGCTAATATAAATACAACATTTTCAGGTGGTTCTTCAAGTGTCTTAAGAAGTGCATTAAACGCACTTGTAGTAAGCATATGAACTTCATCAATTATATATACCCTATATTTTACATCAATTGTTGCATAGGCTACTTCTTGCCTTATTTGTCTAATGTTTTCTACACTATTGTTTGAAGCTGCGTCCATTTCTACAACATCGGATGTGTTACCTTCTAATATACTTTTACATACTTCACATTCATTGCAAGGCTCCCCGTCCTTAGGATTTAAACAGTTTATTGCTCTTGCAAATACCTTAGCTGCACTAGTTTTTCCTGTTCCTCTAGTCCCGCTAAAAAGATATGCATGTGAAATTTTTTTTTGTTTTATTTGATTTTTTAAAATTTTAGTAACATTTTCTTGCCCTAAAATATTATCAAATGTTGTTGGTCTATATTTTCTATACAATGCTATATATGCCAAAATTATCACCTCATACAAAAAGGCACCAAACACATAGAAATTCCTACTTATTGCTGCTTCCTTCCGGATCTGACAAGGTTCATAAGTTTTCTATCGTCTGGTGTAATTATATTATACACTACATATTTTAGTTTTGCAAGTAATTATTTAATAAAATAACATTTATTACGTAATTTATTTATATACATTTAAATTTTAAAATAATTTTTCAAAAGTATTAGAAAAATTAACAGCAAAGTACATTAAATAAAATATAGTAGTTATACCTGCAAGAATTACTGCGTTATATATTCCTTTATTTCTATTTGAATTTACTCTGTATACAAGTCCAAATACTACCAACCCTAAGCTTACAACTGCAAGCAATGCTACTACCATATTTGTATAATTTCTTCCAAGTAACGAATATTCATTTTTCATACTTTCCAAATATTCATTATATGAATTTTTAACTTCTTGACTTACCTGACTTTGCTTAATGGTATTTTCAAAATTAACTTTTAAATTTGCAGAATTTTTTTCTATGCTTTTTATAGGGATACAAAGTAATATATTAATTATAACTATAACGAATACAATTGCAACATATGTTAATATTCCTGATAAAGTACTATTTTTCTTCATTAAAATCACTCCTATTAATTTCTTCTACGATATTTATATAATCACATAATTCTAACTCTTCTGCTCTTGAATTTAAAGACAAATTACATTTTAAAAATATATCTTCTAATTCTTTCTTGCTTAAATTCATAAATTTATTTGAAACTAATGAATTTATCATCTTTTTTCTTCTTTGAGCAAATGCCATATGAATTAAATCAAATAGAATGTTTTCATTATCTATTTCATATTTTTTATTTTTTTCTAACTTAATTACCGCAGATTCCACATTTGGTGCCGGTATAAAAGAAGTATTTGGAACTATTGTTACAATACTAGCATTTGTCAAATACTCCACCATAAGAGTCAATATACCATAATCTTTAGTTTTTTTATCTGCCACCATTCTTAAAGCTACTTCCTTTTGAACCATTACAACTATATCTTTTATTCTACTTGAATTTTGCAACAATTTAAATAATATTGGTGTCGTAATATAATAAGGAAGATTGGCAATTACTTTTACATTCTTAAAATGAACGTTTTTCTCTTTTTCTATTTCAGCGATAACCGCATCAATATCTACTTTTAAAATATCTTCATTTAGTAATGAATACTTGTCCTTTTTATCATTAAATCTATCTTCTATTATCTCTATCATCTTTTTATCTATTTCAACTAATATTGTATAATCAGATTTATTTAATATATATTCAGATAAGTTTCCAAGACCTGGTCCTATTTCTATAACTAGCTCTTCTTTTTGTATATCTGCCGCATTAATTATTTTTTCTAATATTTCATCATCAATTAAAAAGTTTTGTCCAAACCTTTTATTGGCAATTATATTATATTTTCTTAAAATTTGATTTGTTATCTTTAATGTATTTATATTTTCCATTTTTTCCTTTCTTTAATTTACAAACTCCTATATACCAAAATAATTGCCAGCAAACCGGCAATTATTTTACATTTATATTTGTTAATAATTAAATCTGTATTTTTTAAATTCCACCATTTGCTACAAGTGAATTTCTTATTGCTCTTACAGAGTTACTGTATCCTCTATGAAGAATCCCCTGACTATAACAGTTAGTAAAGTATATTCCTTCTCCCATGTTATATGCATTTAAAGCATAGGCTTCAACTGCATCTGCATCAGAAACTTTTGCTCTAGCTGCAGCAAAATAATGAGATAGTAAATATGCACCTGCTGTCATATTATCATATGGATCAGTAAAGTTTGAAACTCCAAGTTTTGCTCTTAAGTTTGAAAAATTTGATACATGAATTTGGCAAAGCCCATATGAATTTCCGCCACCTACTGCTGATGGGTTAAACCCACTTTCTTTATACATTATTGCCAAAAGTAATTCATATTGTACACCATATTTTTTGCATACATTATATGCATATTGTTGCTGTTCAACTGGAAGCGCAATATTATACTCTTTAAATCCTTCATCAGTTGGTATAGCACCTATACTTTGAACAACGGCACTTCTTGAAGCAGATAAATCTAGTTTTGTTCCAACTTCAACTACTTGATTAACAGCATCTTTCAAGATTTCAGTCGAAAGTTCAGCTCTATATATTTCTTCGCCTTTATTATATTTAACTAGATATTTAGTAGATTTTTGACCCTCCATACCTACTTGTACTGTATTTGTAGTACCTCTATTTATTGTTGGATTATCTCTTTTTTCTTCTGTATACGGAATTGATTCTATTACTTCTTCTATTTTTGCAGTAACGGGATTATATTCCTCTTTAAGTTCATCTATATTAATTTTTGCAAGCTCTTTTGTAGAAGTTAATTTTACTTGCATACCATCATTTATCAAAGTTTCTTCACTAGGTTCTATTTTTGTATTATCATCAGTATATATTTTATTTTGCATCAAAAAGCCGCCCACAGAATTAGACATTGTTTTAACTGTTTTAACATCTCCATAATAATCAAGAGTAACTGTTTTAACGTTCATTGATATTAAAAAAAGTCCTACTGTGGTAAATATTAAGATTAATGTTATTATTGTTAACGTCTTTCTCAATACTGGCACTGTATCTTTATTCACAAAAGATTCCTCCTTATTTTATATAGAACAATATCATTATACTATAATTTTTATGTTTTGTCAAACTTTTTATGCATTAGCAATATTCACAATTCTTTTAATTTTTCAAAAATCATTGATAAATACTATACTTTAAGCTAATATATTATTTTTGTTACATTTAATTTTAATAATTTAAAAATTATTTCTTAATTTTATTGCATATATATTTATTAAATGATAAAATATAGTTAAGTGATATTTCACAAGAAAGGATGATATCTATGCCTATGGCTTTATGGATTATTTTTGCCGTTATAATTGTACTTATTCTTGCAATTATTGGTATATATAACAACTTAGTAAATCAAAAAATGAAAGTTAAAAACGCTTGGGCTCAAATTGATACTCAATTAAAAAGAAGATTTGATCTAATTCCAAACTTAGTTGAAACAGTAAAAGGGTACATGGTACACGAACAAACTACATTAGAAAAAATAGTTGAAGCAAGAAATAGCTTTGCATCAGCTGACGGTATCAAAACAAAAGCAGAAGCCAACAATGAACTTTCTAACTCTTTAAAAGCTATATTTGCACTTGCTGAAGCTTACCCAGAATTAAAAGCAAATGAAAATTTTAACTCTTTACAACAAGAACTTTCTACTACAGAAGATAAAATTGCATATGCTAGACAATTCTATAACGATACTGTTCAAATGTATAATACTGCAATAATGTCTTTCCCATCAAATATACTTGCTGGTATGTTTGGTTTTAAAGAAGAAGCATTTTTTGAAGTTACAGATGCAAAAGAAAGAGAAAATGTAAAAGTTCAATTCTAAAAATAACTAAAATTAAACATGTAATTTAAAAAACTAAATTGCATGTTTTTATTTTGCCTTCGTATATACTTTTTTAAAAAATTATGATATACTTTGTATAAATGTAAGGAGGAAAAAATAAATGAAAATTAGAGGATTTGAAATTTGTAAAGGATATGAGGATAGAGAAATGATACTTCCAAAAAGAAGTACAAAAAACTCAGTAGGCTATGATATTTTTGCCTGTGAAGATGTTGTAATTCCATCAATATGGAAAAGTGTATTTAAAAATTTAAAATCTTTTTGTTCTGGTAAAAAAGATTTTGTTGATATTATGCCAACAAAAATATTCACAGGAATAAAAGCTTACTTTTTAGAAGATGAAGTTATGATAATTGCAAATAGAAGTTCTGGCCCATCAAAACTTGGACTTGTTATGGCAAATTCAATTGGAATATTTGAATGCGATTACTACAACAATCCATCAAACGATGGTAATATTATTTTTCAATATTATAACTTTTTTCCACATGATATAACTATAAAAGAAGGTGAAAAAGTAGGACAAGCATACTTTCAAAAATTTCTAACTGTTGATAATGATAAAGCCGAAGGTAAAAGGCTTGGTGGAATTGGAAGTACAGGAAAATAATATACATATTAAAAAAGTTGGAAAAGGAATGAACATTAATTTATCTCGTTCATTCCTTTTGTTTATGTATTTTTATATGTTTTTAACGGATTCCTCCGCCACTTCCACCACCGCCGAAGGAACCACCTCCTCCGCCGCCAGAAGAAAATCCTCCGCCACCTGACGAATAATTACTTGCTCTTTCTATTGCTTCTGCTCTTGCTTTCTCAACTCTTGCTTTTTCAATTCCACTATCTGTATATCTATCTACATAGATTATACTTTCATAGTCTACAAAACAAGATTCCTCTATAATTTCCGGATAAACTTCTTTAAACATTTTAGCTACTTTTTTAGCAATTCCAAGCATTTGTGCATAAATCATATATTCTTCAAATAAATGCACTTGCAAAGGTTCTTTTTCTTTTATTAAAGAATAATCTTTTAAATATTTTTTTAGTCCTGCTATTTTCATAGCCTCTTCTTGTATACTTAAAGTAGTTACATACTTGTTTTTTACTTCTTTTCCAAACATATTTATCTTTTTTTCTACTTCTTTACTATCTAATATTTTTTCCTCAATTTTATTTATTACATCATCAAACCAATTAAGTATACTTAAATTATTTGTTTTACACCAATTTTTAAATTCATCTCCTTCTAAAATCCCATCTTTACTTGATTTGTACACCATATTATACAACTTTTTCTCTATATCATTGGAAAATTCTGGTTCTTTATTTAAAACAAAAACGGTTTCTTCTGGTTTAAAACGAGATTTGGTAGCTCTTTTTTCCATTCTAATTTTATTCTCTTTTATCCATTTAAGAAGAAGAGCACCTAAAAAATCAGTCTTATTTTTATTAATTTCATATTTAGTTGAAATATAATATGCCCTAAAAATATCTTCACATGGTATTTCACTATAATATCCTAAATATCCTACTTTTTTAACGCTTCTCTTTTCTCCTGATGTTATTACAAGTTGTTTAGTATTTGAATTTGAAGTACTTACTATAACCTTTACAAATAATATAATAGCACCAATACCCATTCCCCACTGAGCAAACGTTATCAGTATAAGTTTTGGAGACATTATACTATAATCACCTGTACTTTTCTCTCCCACATACTTTGTACTTCCCTCTTCTGCCATTTTAAGATAATAATTAAAATTTTTATGTATTTTATTGCTTGCATTAAAAGTGCCTTGTGGAAATTTTACTAAAATAGTCATGTACTCACTAGAAGTTAATGTCGACATCGAGTTAAATTGTATATTTCCATTATATACATATGCAGTGCCACCATATTTTCCATATCCCCAAACATCTATAGTATCTGCTATATTAAAATCTGTATGTATTTTTATTTTTGCATCTTTAACTGAATCTGAAAAACCTTTAGGCATAAGTGTCCAATATATCATTTGTGAATCAGTAAGCTCAGATACAAATTTTTCAATTTTATATTTTACTGTATATACGTGAGAACCATAGTTACTCGCACCCCAACAAAGTTCTACACCATTACTAACTTTATTAATCCCACATTTATATGCTTTGTTATTAAAAGAAGCGTCTACCTCCCAACTGTTCAAAGTTGTATATGTTCTACTACTCTCACTAACAGTTAAATTACTAATCTTTGATTTTCCTAAATTAAAATATGGATGATAAAGTTCTGTTCCGCTTGAGAGTTTGCAGTTCCAAACTTCAGTAACATAAGCATCTCCATAATTATCTACATATATATCCATAGATATGCTATTAATTGTATTAGCTTTAACATTTTTAATCCCTATTCCAAATACAATTACTAACAGCAAGCATAAAAATATTTTTCCTATACCTTTTTTCATAAAACCTCACCCTATACCTATATAGGTTATAATATTTTTTTACTTTTTTCAACACAAAATACGTTTTTTTTGGGAATTTAAATAAATATTTTTATACTTAATTGTTTAGTTTTAATTAAACTTATTCATAATATAATTAGGTGATTTATTTGAATAGTTTAAAATTTGATAAAATATATTATGAAAAAGATGTTTTAAAATATCCTTTAGGTAAATATCTTTTTGAAAAATATAATAAAACTGAAAAAATAGAAATTTTATCACATAATAATATCGAAAGTTTAAGAAAATATGAAAATAAAGATTTTACTAAACTAAAAAGATATTTAATAATTGGTACTAGAAAAACTCATAAATATGTTGAAAATCATAAAATATCTGATTTCTTAGTTCCTTTTACTTCTTCTGGTTGTAGTGCAATGTGTATGTATTGTTACCTTGTATGTAATTATAACAAATGTGCATATTTAAGAGTTTTTGTTAATACAAAAGAAATATTAGATAAATTAATTAAATTTTCAAATAATTCTTCAAAAGAATATGTTTTTGAGATAGGAAGTAATAGTGATTTACTTTTAGAAAATTTAGTAACTGAAGATTTACACAAAAATATCGAATACTTCTTAAAAAATACAAATAAAGGGATTTTAACATTTCCAACCAAATTTGATTTGATAGAGCCACTTTTAAACATATCAGATAAAAGTAGGATAATACCTAGAATGAGCTTAAATCCAAGTAGAATAATTACCAATGTTGAATTTAAAACGAGTAATTTAAATAATAGGCTAAATGCTATAAATAAGCTAGTAGATGCGGGATACATGCCATACATTCTAATTGCTCCTGTTATAATAACAGATAATTTTAAAGAAGATTATGAAAACTTAATATTAACAATGAAAGAAAATTTAAGTGATAAAGCTAAAAATAATATAACTTTTGAAATAATTTTTATGACATATAGCTATATACATAGAAAAATAAATGAAGCTGCATTTCCAAATGCAATTAAACTTTATTCAACTGAGCTAATGACCTCAAGAGGAATTGGTAAATATCATTACAAAAACGAAATAAAAGAAGAGGCAAAAAAATACTTAGTTAGACTAATAAATAAAAACTTCAAAAACTTCACTATTCGTTATATTGTATAGAAAAATGTATAATTATATAAAAATTCGATTTATATCTTAACTTCTTTAAAAAATTATGCTATAATATATTTCAAACTGGAGTGATTTATATTGAAATATCTATACTTTTATATAGAAAATGATAAAAAAAATGATGCTGTAAAATATGGTATGAAATTATCCGAACATGCAAATAAAATAATTCATCTAAATAATAACAAAAAGGGTCTTATATGTTATTTAACCCCTGAAGACAGTCCTTTTTTTGGAGACAAAAATTTTTCTTGTCTTAAGATTAATACTACTAATTTAAATAATATATATATATATAATAAAATATTTGAAGATACTGAAGACCTAGAAAAATATTTTGTTAAATCAAACGACTATATACTAGGCTCTTTTGAAGAACCTGTAGCTTTAATTTGTTCTACCATATTACCAGAAAATATCTCCTTTTATAACGATATTATTGACACTCCAAACCTAATCGAAAATTCAAAGGAATTCTATTATCAAAGAGCAATACAAGAAATGTTAGATACTGAAGAATTTACAAGTTATGAATTATATCAAATGTTATTAATTCTGGGGAAACAAAAAAATATTTTTAATGTTTCTGACATAACAGATAAAATAAAAATATATAAATCAAATTTAAACGGAAAAACTTATACTAAAAAGAGCAACTTCTAATGCAAGCTTAAAACAAAGCCTAGAAGCTACTCTTTTTTATACTATTTTTCTTCATTAATTACCAATTGGTCATATCTTTTTATTTTGGAATTTGAGGTTATTCCTAGTTCAGTTAATTCTTCTTCTGAATAATTATCTACTATACCTATAGTATCATTAGAGATTATAATTTTTATTGGTACTTCAATATATTCTCCACCAGAAATCAAAGTAACATAATTTACATCATTTCTATTAGTTATTGCATTTAACGGTACTGCCAGTCCTTCCTCTTTAGTCCAGATAATTTCTGCCCCTATCTCTCTTGCATCTACTATATCTTCAATATTTTCATTTATACTAAAAATATTATATATATACCCATCTGATTTAATGCTTTTAACAAGAGTTGATGTACAAGTATCGTCAGAAGATTTATTAATTAATTTTATTTTATAATTCTTTCCTTCTTTTACATACTTAGAATTCTCATCTTCTACTTCTTTTGTTAAAAAATAGCACTGAAAATTATCAACAATTTTTATTCCAAAATTGTTAGCATTATTTTCACCATATTTTTTTATAATTTGATCTAATTTAGAAATATCATAGCTTAATACTTTGTCAAATTCAATATCATTTTCAAGTGTATCTACTTTGTATGTAACTACTCCGGCCATAGGAGCTTTTATATTACTTCCGAGAGCTTTTATTTGAGTTTTTTAGTTCATTTCTTTTAGCAATTAGTTCTCTAATTTTTGAGCCATTAGGACTAAGTTCGCCTAATATATTTATCTTTTTTTCTAACAAATCATTTACTTTATTTTTATACTCCTGCATTTTTACATATGATGTTTCCTTTTTAGCACTTTTAGTTAATTCTGTAATTTGTGTATCAATATTACTAACATCATTGGAATACACAGCTGGCAAGTCTTTTATCATAGACTGAATTTCTTTATCTAAACTTGAAATTTCGCTTTCATAGTCTTTATATCCTGAATTTTTGTAAACAGCTACTACTTCGTCCTTACAAGCTCTTTGGTCTTGATCCACTACAGGAATAGCTACAGAATTTTCATCTATATCTATTACTTTCTCTTTTTTTAAAACATATGCATACGTATCTGAAGTTTTTTCAACTGTTCCATTTACAATTGTATATGTTTTCATAGAATTGAAAGCATTATTGTATAGTAAAATAAACAAAACTATTGCAGCTAATATTATAACAAATATTACGCTTTTTAGTTTCTTCTTTTCAAAAACTTTCTTCTCCTTATTTTTCATCATTTACCTCTAAATATTATTAATTGCTATTTATATAACTCATAATGAAATCTATTTTTTCTTTCATTTCTAAATTACCATTAATTTTAATTATATCTAATTTATTTTTAAACCAAGTTTCTTGCCTTTTGGCATATTTTCTGGTTTCTAATTTTAATTTTTCTACCGCTTCATCTAATGTAATTTTTCCCTCAAAATATGGAAAAAATTCTTTATAACCAATTGATTGCATACATGTACATTCTTTAGATAACTTGAAATCATAGACTTTTTTAGCTTCATCAAGTAAACCATCTTTAATCATGATATCTACTCTTTTATTTATTCTTTCATAAATTTTATCTCTTTCATAGTCTATATAGAAGACTAAAAAGTTATATTTACTATTATCTAGACTTAACCTTTTATCTTCATTTTCCATATGTTCTGACTTGAGCAATTTAGAGTTTTTAGCTATTTCAATTGCTCTAATTACTCTTTTTAGATTATTAGGATGAATATTTTCTGCAGATTTTTTATCTATATTTTTTAACATTTGATACACATATTCATTTGATTTTACTTTAGCTAGTTCATATAATGAATTTCTAAATTCTTCATCAACATTTTCTTCAGTAAAATTCATGTTTTTTACAACTGAACTAACATATAGTCCTGTACCACCAACTAGTATAGCATTCTTTCCTCTTTTTGTTATATCATCAATTTTATCATAGCACATTTTCTTAAAATCTGCAACACTGAATTTCTCATCTACTTCACATATATCTATTAGATGATGTTTAACACCATTTTTTTCTTCTTCGGTTACCTTAGCAGTTGCAACATCTAACCCCTTATATATTTGCATAGAATCTGCAGAGATTATCTCTCCATTTATCTTTTTAGCAAGCTCTACTCCAAGTGAAGTTTTCCCGTGAAGCTGTTGGTCCTACTATACATATTACTGTTTTTTTATCTTTTTTTCCTATATTAAATTTATTCATATTACTCCTAAACATATTTAAAGTTTAAAGTTTGAATTTTATCACTTTCATCAACTGTTAAATTAATAGAAAATTCTTTATTTCTATGCAAAACTTCAAAGAAAAATCTATTTAAAAGTATTGAATTTGCATAAAGTTTTTCCTTAGACAAAAATTCATCAATATCCAACCACATACAAAAATTTTCTTCTAAATCATACACTGGTTCACCAGTATATTCATTTATTAAAAATATTTTTAAATTTATAATACTATCGGATGTTTCTATTTCTAATGTTCCTTTATAATCTGCAGCTACCACATTTATACCTGTTTCTTCTTTAAATTCTCTTTTACATGTATCAAATGGAGTTTCTCCTTCTTCTATTCCTCCTCCGGGTAAATCATAATAACCTTCCCTTGGAATTTTATTTTCTATGCATAATACTTTATTTTCTCTTACAAGCACGCCACGTGTTGCATATGCTACTTTTTTCATTTTACCGCCTTCTTTTTATTTTCTTAAAAATCTTCTTTCTATTTCATACTTTGTTATCTCATAAGCTGTTGGTCTTCCATGTGGGCAAGTAAATGGATTATCTAGTTTTACCATTTCTTCTATTAATGCAAGTTGCTCTTTTTCGTCAAGTCTCATTCTTCCCTTCACCGCAGCTTTACATGCAAGAGTTGCCAAAAATCTAAATTCTTTTTCACTCTTTTCTGTTTTATTTGCTCCTAACAACTCATCAATTATATCTCTAAACATAGATTTATATTCAATATCATATCCAATATTTGGGACACCTGATATTTTTATACTATTCTCCCCAAACTCTTCAAGCATAAATCCCGCTCTTTCAAACATTTCAATATTATTTCTCACGGCGTCCATTTCCTTAGTTGTAAGTTCTACAAGTGTTGGAATAAGCAAAAGTTGAGTTTGTTTATCTTTACTGTAATATGCTGTTTTTATTTGCTCATATAAAAGTCTTTCATGTGCAGCATGTTGGTCAATTATATACATTGTATCTTTGATTTGAATAATTATATATGTATCGAATACTTGTCCAACATATTTATATGCTACCTCATTTTTTTCTTTAGGCTCTATATCTGAAATTTCAACATTTTCTGTATATGTTTCAAAGTTTTTTTGAGGTTCAACTTGTTCCTTTACCTCATTTACGTGATACTCATTTTGTGCTACTTCTTCTATAGTATTTAATTCATTTTTTGCAAATTCTTGATTCATATCTAGGTAAGCAGTACTAGTAGTAGGATTTAAATTTGAATTTAACTCAAGATTATTAGTAGACTCAGAGATATTGCTAGAAGTATCTTTTATTTCTTTATCTTGAGCTATATTTTCTGTAGTATTGCCAATTTCACCAAAATCAAATTTTTTTTCAGCTATCACATCTTGTTTTATTACTCCGTTATTACGCAAATCTTTAGAAATTTGATCTATCTTATCCACAGTTTGCACAGATTTTATGTTAGTAAATGGACTAGTGCTTTTTTCATACTCTTCAAGTGCAGATCTTATAGCATAGTAAATAGCATCAAAAACTTTCGCTTCATCTTCAAATTTTACCTCAAGTTTTGCAGGATGTACATTAACATCAATATGTGAAGGATTAATACTTAAATTCATAACAATAAACGAAAATTTGTTGATAGCATATTTTTGTTCACATGCTCTATCAATAGCTACATTTATTGTTTTGTCTTTTATATATCTAGAATTAATAAATGTAAATTGATGCATCCTTGTTGAACGTGAAATTTTCGGTAATCCAATTACTCCATTTATTTTTATATTATTTAATTCAAAGTTAAGGTCAGTTACATTTTGATAGATTTCTTTTCCAAATATATCATAGATTGTGTCTTTTAAGTTTCCATTCCCATTTGTTTGAATTATAGTTTTAGAATTATTTATATATTTAAATGATATAGATGGATTAGCTAAGGCTTCACGAATTACTACATCCTCTATATATCCTGCTTCTGTAGAATCTTTTTTTAAGAATTTGAAACGTGCAGGAACGTTATAGAAAACATCTCTTATTTCTATTTTTGTACCAGTTACAGAGGCTGTTTCCATTTTAGATAAAATATTCCCTGCTTCTACTTGTACAACATTTCCTATAGCTTCATTTACATTTTTAGTTGTTAATGTAACTTTTGCAACAGCTGCAATAGAAGCAAGTGCTTCTCCTCTAAATCCCATGGAAGTAATTTTTAAAAGATCTTCTTCCTTACGTATTTTACTTGTAGCATGCCTTTCAAAAGCAAGTTCTATATCATCTGATGCAAATCCCATTCCATTATCTACAATTTTAATATACTTTATTCCACCATTTTTTATTTCTATTGTAATAGATGTAGCTTTAGCATCAATAGAGTTTTCTATTAATTCTTTTACTATAGATGATGGTCTATTTACAACTTCACCTGCAGCAATTTTATTTATAGTAAGTTCATCTAGAAGTACAATACTTCCCATAATTTATCCCTCCTTTTGTATTAATTTTTTATATAACTTTTCCTTGTTTATAACATTCATATATATACTCAGGGTTTTCGTAATACATGCTACTATTATAATTGTCTATTTTTTCTACTATCCATGACGATAACGCTTGTATCAATGAATGTACATAGTCTTTTTTACTACTATCTACCATTATTATCAATCTTTCATATACTTTACCAATATCAAAATATGATGGTATATCATATTTACAATTATTAAGTATATCATAATCACCATTTTTTATTTTACACTTTTCTATATATTCGCTTGCAACTTTATCTATATTTTCCACATGATAAATTTCAGCTAATTCTAGTATTTTTTTTATATTTTTTTCTCCTAAATTCTCAACAATATATTTCTTCTTATTATTAGTTTTTCTTGCTATATATTCTATCAAACTACATGTATAAAACAAATCATTTTCCTCAGAAGTTTCAAAAGGCATACTTACACCTCCTCTGTTCCATAAAATTTTAAGCATTCTAAAGCTTTTTCTGTGCAAAACGCAATTTGATGTGTTGGATGCCTAAATTTAGCTAGTTCCCAAAATGCCTCACGAGTTATTTTGTTGTTTATAACATCAGTGACATAGTTATATACTTGGTCATCTGCCATAGCTCCAATAACAATATCATAGCCGGTGTTTTTTCCCGCTTCTGCATTCAATAATAAAGTTAAGCCACTCTTCTGTCATAATAGCAAACTCCTTAATATTTAGTTTAGAGTTTTCATCATATTCGTAAATATTAACCACTCCAGTATCATACTTTTTTGCCCATTTTATAGCTTGCTCTTTTAAAAGTGTGCAATAAAAGCCTTGACCAAAATCTTTTGTATATTTGCCAATTATTATTTCGGGCTTTTCTATTTTTAAATAACTCCCATGATAAACAATTTGTTTTGCCATTTCTGTTTTCCCCCTCAATCTCCATTTTTTATTTATCCAAAATCTTATCTATTTCTATACTTGACTTTTTAACAGCTTCATTTATATAGTTTTCTAGATCATCTTCAGTAATAAATACATTTTGCTTTTTAAAATCAATATCGTTAAATTTAAACGCTTTGTCAATCTTGTCTTTTATAATCTTATCCTTTGAAAGCCCCTTTAAAGTGTTTTTTATACCTGCTATATCTAAATCATATTTTTCTGCTAAATATTTATTAGTATTTATATAATCGTTATTCATATCTTTAGAAAAATCTTTTGCTTTTTTAGTAATGTTATATTGCAAGTATTCTATCTTATCTATATCATTTGCATCAGTTTTAGCATATTTTCCAATATATTTGTCAAACCATACCTTATCTTGAACAAGATGTGACATATATCCAAGCACTTTTTCATCCTTAATATTTTCAGCATTTTCCTCTTCATATTTAAGTACATTAGGTAAAGTCTTTACCCCTGAGTCTTCAATAACTTCTTGTAAATAATGAGTTTGACTTTTCTCTTTTCCTGCCATTTTTAATAAATCTGGCATTAATTCTCCAACAATAAATTTATCAGAAAATTTATATTTTTTCTTAAGTTCATTTGCTACACACAAATGCATAATTAATGATCCCATATTCTAACCTCTTTATTATTATTCTTTTTTCACTATTTAATCTAATTTTTCTTTTAGTCTGTATAATACGTCTAAAGCATCTTTTGGAGATAGCTCATCTAAATTAGTTTTTTCCAGTATTCTTGTAATTTCAGCCATCTTGTAATTAAACATATCTACTTGAATTTCTTCAGTAGTAATTTTTTTCTTTTTCTCATTTATAGTTTTTTTAGCCAAATCTACATTTTCTAAATCTTTTAAAATTTCTTTAGCTCTTTTAATAACTGACTTTTCAATTCCTGCAAGTTTAGCAACATATATTCCATAAGATTCATCTGCTCCACCTGGAGTTATTTTTCTTAAGAAAATAACTTCATCTCCTTTTTCTTTAACATCTACAGAATAATTTTTAACGCCTTCTACTTTTCCTTCAAGTTCAATAAGTTCATGATAATGTGTTGCAAATAGTGTTTTAGCTCCAATGTATTCTTTACTTGCTACGTATTCTACAGTAGCCCAAGCAATTGCCAGCCCATCATACGTTGAAGTTCCACGGCCTATTTCATCTAAAATTATAAGGCTATCCTTGGTAGCATTTTCAAGTATGTTTGAAAGTTCTTGCATTTCTACCATAAAAGTTGATTGTCCCATAGCTAAGTCATCAGATGCACCAATTCTTGTAAATATTCTATCAACTATTGATATTTTAGCTTCAGTTGCTGGAACAAAGCTACCTATTTGTGCCATGTATGTAATGATTGCAACTTGTCTCATATATGTAGATTTACCAGCCATATTTGGTCCAGTAATTAATAATAGTCTATCACTGCTATTATTTAAGTATACATCATTTGGAATAAAATTCTCAAATTTAATAGCCTTTTCTACAACTGCATGTCTACCTTCTTTTATTTCAATATCACCGCTATCTATAATTTGTGGACGTACATAATTATTCTCTATCGCTACATTTGCAAAAGAAGTAAGTACATCCAAAGTGGATATAACAGAGGCAACTTTTTGTATTCTTATTACATTACTTGCAATTTTATCTCTAATCTCACAAAATAGTTTGTATTCGATATCGACAAGTTTATCTTTTGCTCCTAAAATTTTATCTTCTATTTCTTTTAATTCTTCGGTAATATATCTTTCAGCTCCTGCTAAAGTTTGCTTACGTATATATCTATCTTCTGGAACTTGTGACTTATATGAATTAGTAACCTCTATATAATATCCAAAAACTCTATTATATCCTACTCTTAACCATTTACCATGAATTCCTGTACGTTCCTTTTCTTTAGCTTCAAGCTCCATAAGCCAATTTTGCCCTTCTGTTGAGGCTTTTCTGTATTCATCTACTTCTGAATTAAAGCCATCTTTAATAATTCCGCCTTCTTTAATATTAATTCCTGGATCTTCAACAATTGCCACATTTATTAGTTCTTTTAAATCTTCAAGATTATCTAAATCACTATATAATTCTTTTAAATATTCATTATTTGTTTTATTGATAATCTCAAGTATAACAGATTTTACATTTGGTAGTTTTTCAAATGAATTTTTAAGTGATATAAGTTCTCGTGCATTAGCACTTCCTCCTACTACTTTAGATATAAGTCTTTCAATATCATATATACTCTTTAAACCTTCTACTAAATCGTTTCTCAAAAGATTATTTTGAACCAAAGCTTCTACTGCAGATTGTCTTTTAACAATTTCGTTTTTTTCTATCAAAGGAGCTTCAAGCCATTTCCTTATTTTTCTTCCTCCCATTGCAGTAGAGGTTTTATCAAGTACCCAAAGAAGACTTCCTTTTTTTGTTTTTTCTCTATTCGATTCTAAAACTTCTAGATTTCTTCTTGTTGTAGCATCTAGTTGCATAAATTTATCAATTGCATACTTTTTAATAGTATTTAATTGGTTAATGCTTGTTTTTTGAGTTTCCAAAACATAATTTAGAAGTAGTATACAAGCTTTATTTTCATTTTCTGTTAATTTAACATTAGTATTTTTTAATATTTCTTCTAAAGCTGCAATTTCTTCCAAATTATTATATACCGAAACATAAATATTAAATGCTTTATCTATTTCTGATATAAATGCTTTATTTTCTTTATCTTTCTTTGTAACAATAATCTCAGCAGGTGATATTCTTGCTATCTCATTTATTAATTTAATGTTTAAGTCTGTACCATTAATGCTAGAAAACATAAACTCACCTGTAGAAATATCGCAAAAAGCTATTGAAACTTCTTTACTCTCAATACAAACGGAAGCAATATAATTATTTTTCTTTTCATCAAGCATAGTAAGTTCTGTGATAGTACCAGGCGTTATTATTTTTACTACATCTCTTTTTACTATTCCTTTAGCCTCTTTAGGATCTTCTAATTGCTCACAAATAGCAACTTTATATCCTTTCTCTACAAGTTTAGGTATATATGTATTTACTGCATGATGTGGAATGCCGCACATTGGTGCTCTTTTTTCTAATCCACAATCTTTTCCAGTAAGTGTAAGTTCTAATTCTCTACTACAAGTAATTGCATCGTCAAAAAACATTTCATAAAAATCGCCAAGTCTATAGAATAATATAGCATCTTTATATTTTTCTTTAGTTTCAAGATACATTTGCATCATAGGTGTTAAAGCCATAGTTTTTCCTCTTCTTTCTTTTATACTTAAAAGTCATATTTTGACACGTTTATTATACCAAAAAAATATATTTTTTTCAACAAAAAAGTGACTAAAATTTTAGTCACTTAGAATAAATATTTAAATACTATTTTTCTTTTAAATATCTTTTTAAAAGAAATGTAAGAAAATATGGAAAAGTATAAAATTTACCATTAAACCCTATATTTTTATTACAAAGTTTTATACCATATTTTATATCACTATATTTTTTGCTATCAATTAAATTATTTAAAGAAGCTGTAGCATTATCATTTGCTTTTACCTCCACTGGAATTAAAGAATTAGAATCTCTTACAAAGAAGGCCATTTCTTGCTTTTTGCTATCATCTTTATAAAAATACAGATTATATCCTGATTTTATCAACATATCTGCTACAATATTTTCATATAAAGCTCCTTTATAGGTATTCATATTTTCATTATTCCTTAAATCTTGCTGAACTTCTTCATCAAGTGAGCCTATTAATAAACCAGTATCAGCAAAATATAATCTATAATTATCAGGATTATAATTTCCTTTTAGTGGCAAACTTGCTTGTTCCAAAGCATAGCTAACATTAACTATACCCGCATTTGAAAGCCATTCTATAACCCCAACATATTCTCTATTTCTCGCCCCGTCAGCAATTTTTGATATTTGAAATTTTTTATTCTCATTTCCTAAAAATACTGGTATTTTTCTATAACAATTTAGTATCTTAGTCTTATCTAAACCACCAGCATATTTTGTAATATCTTCTTCGTAGTCGAGCAAAATTTGCTGTTGCATTTTCAATATTCCACCAAAGTTTTTATTAATAATAAACTGATTTACAATAGCAGGCATTCCACCAACCACCATGTAATCTTTAAAATTAGAAAGCATAACACTATATTGTGTTGTACTCAGAGGTTTTAACTCTAACATACATTTATATAATTCTTCAATTTGTTCTTCTTTATATCCTTTGGCCCACAAAAATTCTTCAAAATCCATAGAATGCATTATATAATCTTCTTTATTTCCTACACTATTTGATTCAATTTCTTTATAATTTATTCCCATTAAAGAACCAGAACAAATAACATCATATCTTCCATCTTCTCTAAAAGCTTTTAATGAAGTAGCCGTACTAATGCATTCTTGCATTTCATCAAAAAATATTAAAGTATCATGTTCATTTATCTCAACTTCTGGCATTTTTAATGTTATATTTTTTATAATATTATCAACTACAAATCCATCTTCAAATATTGTTTTAAATTCTGGCTGAAACACAAAATTTATTTCAATAAATGTTTTATAATTATTTTCTCCAAAATTTTTAATAGCATTTGTTTTCCCTATTTGTCTTGCACCTTTTATTATCAAAGGCATTTTATTGTTGCTACTTTTCCAATTTACAAGATATTGATCAATTTTTCTTTTTAATCTTTTCATAACTTTTCGTCAAGTAAACAAACTCGACTTTCCTCCTCTCATCTATATATTTATATATAATTGTTATGCTTAAAAGTAATATTATAACTTTTACCCAATAACTAATTACTAGTAACTTATTTTTTTCTAAAGTAGACACTATTTACCGAAGTATCATTTATATCTAATAAGATTTTATCACATTTTTAGAAACATTTCAAGTCTATTTTATCACATTTTTAGAAATATTTTTGTGCTATTTTATCACATTTTTAGATAAATTGTGATATTGCAATATACTATTTTTATCCAGAAAGTTGATTTTTACATATAAATATAGTATAATATATACATAATATTTTATATATATTAAAATAATTTTTAAAGGAGCGATTACTATGGCAAATATTAATTTAAAAGAAGGAGATGTACGGTTAAGAGGATGTTATTTTACTCTATACCCTGCTGCCGAAGAGATGGGGATAAACATCGACTTAATGAAAATACTATTGGAATTAGTAGAAGATTACTTCGAAGAAGAACGAAAAAAAGATCCTAATATTTGTAAAATTCCTTGGAAAGTAAAATACGCTAAAGAAGCACTTACTAACTTTTTTTACACTCCAAACATTTCAATAAATGATTTTATATCTGAAGGACTGATCTCAATTTTACCGGAAAACTCTGATATGTTTATATTAACTGATAAAGCATTAAAATGTTTTTCACTGGCAAAAGAAAAAAGAGAAAAATTGATACAAAAAAACTTCTACTTCTGCCCTTGTCATGAATTTTAAACTTTCACAAAATAAATGAGGCCTACTTAGATAAAAGTAAGTCTCCTTTTTTTATTTATATTTTTCAAAGTCATCTTCTATATTTCCAACCATAGTTTCAATTATATCTTCCATAGTTATAATTCCCATTGCAATATTTTTTTCTTTCATTACTATAGCAATATGTTCTTTACTAGATTTCATCTCGTTAAACAGTAAATCTATTCTTTTTCCTGATGGAACTTTCATACATGGTTTAACATATTTTATTGTATCCAATTTTTTTGTACTTTTTTCTTCTAACATATTTTTAAGTACATTTTTAACGTTTATAATTCCAACAATATTTCTTTTATCATTATCACATATTGGAATTCTTGTATATCCATAGTTTAATATAACATTTTTTATTTGTTCCTTGTTGCTATTTAAATCAAGTACTGCCACATCTTCCATATCTTTCATAATATCCTTGGCAGTTATTTTATCCAATTTTAAAAAATTAGATAATATTTCACTTTCATATCTATTTAAATTACCTTGCTCTTTAGCAAGTTCAACTACTTCTCTTACTTCAGAATCACTATATTCTATTTTTGCCTTTCTATCAACTTTAAACATTCTCATAATTAGTTCTTCTGTTTTACTAGTAAGTTTAGTAATTGGAGAAAAAATTTTTGAAATGTAATACAAAAAATTAATACTTGATAAAACTATTTTTTTCCTATGTTTTATAGCATACGCCTTAGGCATCGTATCTGCAAATATATATAATAAATATGTAAAAATCAAAGTTACAAATAAAATTACTACATACTTAAAAAGATAATTTGTGCCTAAAAACACAAAACTAAACTTTTTATATATTGGTGCTGCAACTATTTCAACTATTAATGCTCCAAGCCATAAATTTAAAAAAGATACTCCGGATGTTACGGAAGACACTAAAACACTTGAGTTTTTCATAATATACTTTAATCTTTTTATTTTTTCTTTATCTTTTATTTCATTAAGCGCTAATTCCTCTTTAGATGTTGCAAGATATGCCGTTGAAATAGCACTCATATATATCATTACAACCAAAATTATGATTAACGTAATTATTTCTAAATATATCATATAATCCCTCTTTACCTTTTTAAATATTTTTTAGTAATTAAATTATATAATATATTTATAATTTTTTTCAATATTTATTTTATATTATTCCAATATTAACTAAAAATATTGAAATTACAGTAGCCACAAAATCCGCTATTAAGCCTGCTATTAAAATTCCTCTTACTTTTTTTATTTTAACAGCTCCTAAAAATACAGTTATAGTATAAAGGGTAGTTTCATTTGCACTCATAATTATAGATGCCATTTTTCCAGCCTTGCTATCAGGTCCAACTTCTTTAAAAATATCCATAACTGCGGACATAGAAGCTCCACCTGAAAGTGGTCTTAAAATACAAAGTGGTATTATTTCCGATGGTATATTTAAATATTGTAATAATGGCTTAATCGGCTTCATTATTACATTAATTGCACCAGTTTTATTTAATAAACCTATTGCAATAGTTATAGCTAATATATACGGAAAAATGTCATATACAACTTTTAAACCGTTTCAAAACGCCTTCAATAAAATATTTAAAAATGTCCTTTTTTTCTTTTATTCCTATTACTATAATACTAAGTATCGTAAGAGGCACAATAGAAACAACAATGTAATTTAGCATATTTCTCCTTACATTTTTTTATTTAATATTCTTATACTAATTATCCCAACAATTAATGCTATAAAAGTAACTATCCAAACCGGATAAATAATAATACTAGGATTTTGTGAACCATATAGTGCCCTAAGTGCAATCATACTGGTTGGAATTAGTTGAACAGATGCAGTGTTAAGTAAAACAAAAGTAGCTATATTATCATTTGGTAATTCTTTTATGGGGTTTTCTTTTTGTAATTCTTCCATTGCTTTTATTCCATTTACTGTTGCAGCATTTCCCACTCCAAGTACATTTGAAGCTATATTCATACTTACATACTCCACACTCTTTTCTGATAGTTCTTTTTTATCAAATAATTTATATATAAATTTCTTAAAAAAATTTCCAAATTTGCTTATTGCTTTTGTATTTTCAAATATATTAAAGATACCGCTCCAAAAACATGTCATAGCAATTAATGATATGACATTTTCCGTAGCGTTCTTACCACTATCCATAATGCAGGTTATTACATTTTCTGTATATCCAGTAAAAAAAGCTATAACTACACTAAATATAATCATAAAAGCCCAAATTTTTGACATACCTTCTCCTTTTTTATTTTTTACATTAATTTTATTAAATATATATTCAAAAATGTATGTTTAAATGCAAACAACTAAAAAAATTAACGGTTAAGGATTATTCCTAAACCGTTAATCATAGATATCTCTTAATACTTTATTTAATCTTCGAGCTTTTATTCTTCTTTTTAAAATATCGCTATACGAAAAAGCACCTTTACATACAATGTGAGCCACCACATTTATTGCAACAACAATAAATACAGCCTTAAAGAATAGCCACAAAAGTTCAAGTGGATTTAAGAAAAATGATTTTACATCTATATCTTTTATGCTTCCTATTCCAAGCAATCCATCAAAATACTCTTCAATTTCTTTAGTACTTACATTATTATTTTCATTTACTATATTACTTACAGAATTAACATTATTATTTTTTACATTTATTGCTCCATATATATAACTATTTCCAAAAAAAGTTATACCTACTAAAAATATTACTGCTAACAATTTCTTCATTTCATTCACATCCGCCTTTTAAATTTTACATAAATATTATATCATATTTTTTTATTTTGTAAATACTTTTAGTTAATAATTATGTAAATTTTGCTCTTTTAATATTTCTTTTTTCAAATTATATTGAAATTCTAACAAAAATAATGTATAATAAATATGTATGCAGCTGTAGCTCAACTGGATAGAGTATCTGACTACGAATCAGACGGTTGCAGGTTCAAATCCTGTCAGCTGCACCAAAATATGAGGTTTCATGTATTTTTCATGGGACCTCATTTTTATAATATTCCACGTTTTATTTTTTAGTCCATAACAAAATATCACGAACATTATTACAATTATTATATATAAAAGATGTATATGATTATATATCTATAAAAAGTAGGTAAATATTATTTTTTTAACATAATTTATTGCTTTTTTGATAATAATGGTGTTATAATATATACTATATAAAAAATTTGGAGATTAGTATGATAGGTTTACAAATTCATTTTAAAAATGTTTATACAACAAAACTACAAAAAAATGTTTTGATTATATATAATATATCTGCCAAACATTTTATAGGTGTAGAATTAATAAAAAAAGGAGAAAAAAGTCTAAATTATTTAAACTCTATAAATTTTTATTATAGCATAGAAAACATTAAAGAATATAATTATAATGATTTCATAAATGCTCTATATATCAAAGGAAAGCCTGTAGTAATTAGAGATAATGAATTTAAAAAAATTTCTAAAGAAATTAAAAATTATTATATAAATTCTATATCACAGAAAACATCTGAAAATACAATTGATAACCTAATTTTTGATAAATGGATGAATGATAAATATGATTTGAATAACAAAGATTATGGATATCTAGACTTCAATTTTATTAGACCAAGAGCAATATATTGGATTAATTTTGGATATGGAGTGGGTTCAGAATTAAGAAAATTAAGACCTGCTATTTTGTGGAGACATACTGCTGATAAAAAAATTTGTACTTTTATTCCCTTAAGCACAAAATGTAACAAAGATATAAAATATTTTCATTATGACTTAACTTCTTTAAGCCATTCCACTGCAAAAATTGAGTGCATGGAAAATTTAAGCTATAAAAGGATTGTTGAAGTTTTTAATAAAAATGGAAAACCTTGCTATATAAATAATAAAGATTTTAATGAAATAAATAAAAAAATTCAAAGCTATTATGTTTACCAAAAAAAATAAAAAAGTATTGACTTTATAAAAAATATATTGTATACTATAAGTACATTTGATTAATATGCACTATGTGCAGTATAATAGTTTTCAGAAAGAGCCGGTATTTTACCAGCTCTTTCTGCATATAATACTACTACATTTGATTAATTACCTTTTTGTTCAATTAATTGAATTTCAGAAGAGTTTTTTCTCTTCTGCTTTTTTGGTTATTTTCAATAATTTAATTTTGTTCTTTGAAAACTCTTCAAAGCTTTCTATTCTCTATATATCTTTAACTTACATTTTTTAGTCTTTTACTCACTTTAAAGTTACTTTTATAGTTTTTATTATATTATGCATTAAATTATCTACTCATGTAAAAATTCTAATAAAAAAGAATAAAGCAATTAGCTTTTATAAGTGTTTGTTCTGCAATAATAACTATATAATTAAAATAATATTTTAAAAATGGAAATGATATTAATGAATGAAATAAAAAATATATCAAAACATTTGACAATCTAAACATAAAGTGATAATATGTCCATATTGGTTTCCTAAATCCTATTTACATACATTTATTATAAAATAATTATTTTAAGGAGGAATTTTTATGCAATTGCAGAAAAAACTTTTATGCCACTGGGATATGGTAAGATTTATTTCAGAAAATTGTCTTAAACAAGATGATGGAACTTTCTTAACGCTCTCAGTAACAGGAAATGGATATGAATACATGATTTTTCTAGGTAAAGATAATTCAAATTCTTGCTATGAAGTAAGGATATATAAAAATAAACCTACAGACAAGTATGTTCCACATCCACATGATAAAATAAGTCGGTATGAAGAAAACGATGAGTATGCAACATTCTTTTTTGATAACTATGAGAACGCTCACAGTTTCACAGATTTGATACAATATTTTCATACAGAATATAGAATAAGACCTGTAAGAAAAATCATAAAAGAAGATTAATTGCAAGCTATAACCTGCCACAAATATGGAGTGGCGGGTTATTTATTTTTATTTTATAATATACAAAATATAAAATCTTGAAAAAAATTATATTAAAAATAAAAAAAAGACTCCAAATAAATGGAATCTCTACATAATTCTAAAACCCGAAATATATAAGGTTGTGATGGTACATTAGGAGTTTTAAAATTATTTGTATGCACAAAGAGGTAAGTTACATATACGCACTATAACCACACTCTCTGTGCATATCTATTTATTATACAAAGCAAAATTCAATTTATCAAAGTTTTTTTATAAAAAATTTAAAATTTATATAAATTTGTTAAAATAATTCTAAAAATACACTTAAAGTAATATTAAATTAATATCAAATATATTAATAAAGTAGATATATAATGCAAATAATATCTATGTGTGGTGATTAATTTGAAAATATTAATAATAAATAAAGATGTAAAGAAAATTTTTAATATGATTAATTTTCTAAATGATACATATAAAGATTCTATATGCTACTACTCTACTTTACTTTCTACAATATACGATGAAAATTTAAATGATATTGATATTTTAATAATAGAATTAAATGATAAACTTAAACTTGATACTAAAGATATAAAATATATCAATGGTAAAGGTATTAATTCAATTATAATTTCAGAAGACAGTAATTCAAAAGTTAACTCATTAAAAAATGCTTCTATCTTACATGAACCTTACACTTTTTTTGAATTAAAAAATAGAATAAATAACATTTTAAACAAGCTTAAAGCATAGCTTGTTTTTAATTTTTTCGTATTTTTTTCATTTTTTTTCTAAAATACAATGATTTTTGGCCTAGATAATTGTATAATTAAAAGGAGAAGATTAATAAGAAGGGATTTAAACGTGATGGTAAAAACAGATGAAGAATTATACGAAAATTTCTTGAAAGGAGATAAAACTGCATTTGAAGAAATTGTAGAAAGACATCGTATTAATATGATATATTTTATTTCAGGATATACAAAAGATACTACTACAGCAGAAGATATTGTTCAAGATGCTTTCGTATACTTGCTAACAAATAAAGAATATTACAATTCTAAATATAAGCTAAAAAGTTATTTATATACAATTGCTAAAAGCAGAGCTATAAACCATTTAAATAAATTTAAAAAAGAAAGTAACATAAATGATAGTTTTGATACAGAATTTAATACAGAAATAATTGATACTATTAATTTGACAGACCAAATTCATAATAAAGAAAAACTAAAACAAATTAATGAAATTATACATAAATTAAAACCAGACTACCAATCAGTTATTTATCTTTCAGATTTTGAAGGAATGAATACTTCAGAAATATGTAAAATACTTAATAAATCGCAAGTTCAAGTGAGAGCCTTGCTATATAATGCTAAAAAAAGTTTAAAGAAACTATTAAAAGAGGAGGGAATTTCATATGATGAATAACAAAGAAGCTATTGAAGATATATATAACAGATGTTCAAATTTAGATAAGAAAAAAGATAAGTTCTTTAGAAAAAGAATTCGTCAAAATAATCCTAATATTAAATATGCAGCTATCATATTATGTGTCGTTTTACTTTCCTCTTCTATCTCAGTAGGTAATAATTTTTTTACATATCGTTCTAAAAGCAGTGTAGGATACTTAGATGAAGGACTATATACGGCCATATCAAATAATTATATGCAAAACATATCAATGAAATATAAAAAATCTAACAATGTAGGTGTAAAAGTTACTAATGTATTAATGGATAATTCTAAAATATATCTTGTTTTTGATTTTAAGTTTTACAAACCATTAAAAGATAATGTAAATCTTTTAAAATTACCCGATATGCTAATTACTAACGAAAGTAATGATGTAATATATTGTGACAATTTACAAAAATATAATGAATTTTGCAAAAACAACAATTTAGATTTAAAAAGTAATTCCACCGATATCAAAGAATTCTTATGTTCTAATTACACTTCACAATTTATCGAAAAAGACCAAAACCATATAAAATATTTAATTATATTAAATGCTAAAGACAGATATCCTAATAGTACAAAATTAAATATTTCTTTTGATACACTTTCGTTATATGGTAATTTCTTATTAGATGAATACACTAAAGTTACACCAATAACTAAAACTGGAAATTGGAACATGGAAGTTAAATTAGAAAATAAAAAAATGGACAATAATTTAATATTAAAAATAAAAGATAATGAGTATATATCAAACGCTATATTATCCATAGGAGAAACATGTAGTCATTTAACTTTTAATAAAAATACAGACTTTGATTTAAACTCCATAGAAATTTTGGACGGAAATAACCAATCTTATTCACCTTTAGATAATATGGATAATGCTATAACAATAAATGGAAATATGATAAGCGTGTTTTTACCTATAACTGCAAGTTTTAACTTAAGTAATTTAAATCTACATATAATATCTAGCAAATTTGATAGAAAATTCAAATTTATCAAAGAATAACCTAAAAATGACTATAAACTAAATTATAATTCTAACTTAGTTTATAGTCATTTTAATTATTTTTAAAATACAACCGAAACAAGCCTTATTCTAAAATACATATCCAAATGAAGTAAATCAGCTGTATATTCAAATCTATAGTGTCTTCCGCTCACAATTGTACCATTTGCAACTTTTGCAGTTCCATCAGCGGATATATTTAATGTCGCTACAGTATTGCCGGTTTCATACTCAACAAGTTCAATATGTATAGTTGCTCCTGAAACCGCATTGCCACTAGTATCTGTTGCAACTGCAGAAATTGAAACGTTACTACCACCGGTATACTCATCAAAAGATGTAGTAGCATTTGATATGAAACTTCCTTGGTAAATATACGGAGAATTAGGATTTACACTCTGAGTTGAAATACCACTATCATCAGTTGTTAATGTAGGTGTTATTTCTGTAGGTACATTGTCTTCTGCAAATGCAGTTACCATTGACGTAAATGATAAAACCATCATTACCATTGCTAAGAATAAACTCAGCTTCTTGTTCCGTAAAGATTTCATTTTAAATTCCTCCTATTAAAAAATATTTTTTTGATTTTTTTACCTCTTTATATTTTTAAATAGTAGGTGCTCTTAACATTTTCATAATACAAAACTCCTTCCCTTATTAATTAATTTAGGACAACTTTTAACTGTACTTTAATTGTATAATAATATATTTTAAATTTCAATGATTAAATATTTTTTTGGAAAAATTTGGAATATTTTGTATATTTTTGTCTTAATTTGTATAATTAATGGTGAGGAAATGCTAAATATATTATTAATAGATAATGATTTGTCTTCAATAGATAAAGTATTCAACGCAATGACCAACACTAGTGAGTTTGAATGTAAAGTAGGGTATATTTGTAAAAATCAAAGTGAAATAGACTTTTGTATACAAAACAAAAAATATGACATAATAATATTAAATTTAAATATGACAAAATCTAATCCATATTTTTTCTTAAATAAACTAAAAGAAAAAAATATTTTACAAAAAACTATAACAATCTCAAACATTTCCAAAAAAGATTTAACACGTTTAACAAATAATTACCAAGAGATTTTTAATAATTTTTCTTTTCCATTAGATTTAAACTCTGTACATAAGAGTATAAAAAAAATGTATATTAACATAAAGAAAGGAAAAAACATAAGAAAAAATATCACAAATATTCTAAACACATTTAATTTTAATAAGTCAAGTTTAGGCTATAGTTATATAATTGATTGTTTGAATATATGCATTTCAAAAGGCTATAAAAGACTTCCTAAAATGAATATTATTTGTAATGAAATAGCAAAACAGAATAATTTAACTTCCTCAAAAACTATTGATTGGAATATTCAAAAAGCAATTAAAAACATGAGAATATATACTGATAGTTCAGTATTAAATAAATATTTTCCTTTTGAACCCTCTACAAAAATCTTTTTAAATGAGATTTTATCAATATATTATAGAATAACAGAATAGAAAAATAGAGGAAAAGTTATGAATTTTTTTAACTCTCCTCTATTAATTTATTTAACGTAACATCTAGTTTGAAGTACATAATCCAATTTCCCATTATTCCATACTTCATCATATGCAAAAATTTTAATATTACCAGACTTTTTGTTTTTCAAAATGTCTTGATTTAGCTTATTAAATGTAATATATTCTGTATTCTCATCTATTCCATCTGAATCAATTACGACTTTACTACTGCTAAAGAACCACTCAGTTGGTACAAGAGCAAACATCATTGCTTCCATATTTGCAATAACTTTCTCATTTTTAACAAATTTTACGAATACATCTTTTGATTGATTATCAACGTTATTATCTGTATTATTTGAAGCGGTTATAGTATTTGTGACATTACTAGTTTTAATAACATTTTCAACATTATTACTAGTTGCATCCTTTTTAGTAGTATATTCCACTTTTTTCTGTATTTCTTCTTTTGTTATCTCGTTCTTAGTTTCTTTATGCTCTACCACAGGCTTATTGATAATAATTGTATCTGTATTTATATTAGTTTTATTATCTGCACTTTCTGCTTTATCATCTTCTACATTCTTAAGACTTAGCGTTTCTTCTACTTTTTCAGAGTCTGACTTAGCTTCATTATCATGAATCTTAAATAGTTCTATGTTTCCAATAAACTCTGATTTTGTGGATAACACTTTAGAACCTCCATAAGTAGCTATTATTACTACACAAATAAATGAAACGATTATAACAAATTTCCTATTAAACATATATATGACTTCCTTTTTTATGACAATTAATATTATACTAAATTTCGACAACTATATCAATACTATAAATTTATATTTTCTTTTTCTAATATATATTTTTAGATTTTTTATCTAATAAAATATCATATGAATTCATATACAGTTGATTTGATTTCATTTTTATGCTATAATTGTTCTATAAATTGATTATGCCTTTGTAGCTCAGTGGATAGAGCAGCGACCTCCTAAGTCGTTGGTCGGACGTTCGATTCGTCTCAAGGGCACCAAAAAACTCCAAATGCTTTTATCACATTTGGAGTTTTTTTGATATATTATTCTTTTTCTTTCTCTTTCTTTTTTAATGCCCTAAGTTCTTTAAAAAAATCAGTTAATATTTTAGAACACTCTTTGCTTTCTTCTAAATATTCATACTCAATTTTATGTGTAAAATTTTCATCTAAAACATTACATACTGAACCTACGCAACCGTTTTTTATATCTTTAGCCCCAATATATATTTTTTTTATTCTAGATTGAATTAATGCACCAGCACACATTGGGCATGGCTCTAAAGTTACATACATTTCCATGCCATCTAATCTCCAAGTTTTTAGTTTTTTACAAGCTTTTTCAATACATAATATTTCTGCATGAGCAACAGGAGATAATTTAGTTTCTCTTAAATTATGTGCTTTTGCTATTATTTCTCCGTCTTTTACAATAACTGCTCCTACTGGTACCTCTAATTTTTTATATGCTTTTTTAGCCTCTTTAAGCGCTTCATTCATAAATTTATTCATCTATCTTATTCTCCTTTTGAAAAATACTCTTGCAAGGCTAAGTATATACCCCATGCAAGTTTATTTTGGTAATTATCTTCTTTTAATAAATTAGCCTCTTCTGGATTAGATAAAAAACCACATTCCACTATAACCGAAGGAATTTCAACATGCTCCATAATATATATTCCACTAATAGGCATAGGGGTTCTATTATTTTTAAATTCTATATTTTGCCCTAATTTCGTTTGTATAAGGCTTGCTAATTCCTTACTCTTATCATTATTTTTTTGATAAAAGGTTTGCCAGCCTCTATACACCTCTGATGGAGGATATTTATTTAAATGTATAGAAATAAAAAGGTCGGCATTGCTATTATTACCTATTTCTACTCTATTTTTTATATCACTTACTTTTTTATTTCTTATACTCTTGCTATCTAAAGAATAAATACCATTCTCATTACTTCTAGTTAATATAACTGTTGCACCACTTTGTTCTATTAATTTTTGTATCTTTAATGATATGCTTAAGTTAATAGCTTGTTCAGTGGTTCCATTAAAACCAATGGCTCCGCTCATCTGGGAGTCCATGGCCTGCATCAATCACTATAATTTTATTAGTAATAGGAAGTGCATTTGTCTTTGCAACCTGATTTGGTAATCTTCGCATATTTATTATACCATAAGTAACAAAAGAAATACACACTAATACAAAAACAAATATAATTCTTTTCTTTAATACATATTCTTTCACATAATCACCTATTTACATTTATATGCGTTTACTAAACATTTATTATATATGACTAAAAGGCAGGTTAATTCCTGCCTTTTAATATCTGATTATTTATATAGTTTCTTTATTACTAAGCTAATTTTACTACTATTAAATTTGAATTTATATAGTTTAATGTTACAGTTGATTGGTTTTGTACTTTTATAGTAGAAGCAGTATTTGCTGTAACAATTGCTTGTAATTTTATCGTATCTGAGTCTGTTTCGTTATCATAATAAGTTGAAGCATATGGTAAAGCAGTATCATTAAATAGTATTGTTCCACCGATGTTTCCTGTTCCTGTAGTATCATTTACCACTGCTGTATATTCAACTAAATACGTTCCAGGTTGTAAATTTACAGTATCTGGCGCTGTATATGATATTGATGTTCCATTTGTAGCTTGAGTTGTTCCAAGTACAACATTTGAATTTGCAGTAACAGCTTGTGTTGCAACATTTGCTACTAACAAGTTATCATTTGTTGCTGTTGTTCCAGTTGCACCTTGAACTCCCTGAGGCCCTTGTATTCCTTGAGCTCCCTGTGCTCCAGTAGGTCCTGTTGGGCCTGTCGGACCAGTTGGGCCTGTAGCTCCAGTTGCACCTTGAACTCCTTGAGGTCCTTGTATTCCTTGTGGCCCTTGAGCACCTGTTACTCCTGTTGCACCGATTGGTCCCTGTGGACCTACTGGTCCTTGTGGTCCCACTGGTCCAATTGGTCCTTGTACACCAGGTCTTCCCATTGGTCCTTGTGGCCCGATTGGCCCTTCTATGCAACATTTATTTGAATTACAGTTACTTTCACAACTATTACCGCAATTGCAACTAAAATCATTAAATCCATTATTACAACATTTATTACTCATTGCTTATGCTCCTTCTAGATGTATAGTTTACATCTAGTATATAATATGTTAATTTAAATACCATTGTTACTTTAAATATAGCTTATCTGTTTTAAAAAAGTCTACTAATATATGTAGATTTTTTCTCCATATATTCGTAGACTTATTCTCCAGTATAAATATTCACATTTTTATTTTCTACATCCAAACTGTTATATTCTGGATTATTTAAAAATTCATGAGTAAAAAGTGCTAAAAGCAATATAATAATAGTAGCAATATATAGCGTATATTTTTGTTTATTTGAAAGTTTCATACAAATCACCTAATAAATTTTATGTACATAACCTGTACATTATATTATAAACTTAAGCAAAAATATAACAAAAATTCTAATTATTTTATCGATAAAAAGTGGAATAATAGATATTGGTAATAATATCTTTATTTGATCTTTATATATTTCATTTAATTCTTCAGTTTCTTTTTTGTCTAACTTTGTACTAACATAGGTGTTTGAAATCTTTAAAGAATTAAATATTGCATCTAATTCTAAATAAAGCCTTGATAGCATACTTAAAATACAAGTTGCTAAATATACATATCTAATGCAATAAATTTTAAACCATATAATCATAACAAAAGTTAGGACAAAAAAGATTAACTCAATATTAGATAAAATAAAATTAATTTTTTGCACTAATTTTGACTGTATAGAATGCCTACATTCATGTGCAATTAATAAACATCTATGAAAGTTATTATTCTTTTCCTTAGATGATATGTATATAGTATCTTTAAAATAAATATAATAGCTGTTTTTTATATTTTTATCAAAAATCACTTTAGTAGTATTGTTTGAAACTATATTTAAAATATCTTTTGCAATAACAGAATTTTCAGGTAGTTTTTCTACTATATTATTTGCCTCTTGTTGCTCTTTACTTCCTTTTCTGAAATATTTTAATGCTTTAAAAAATTTCATTAAAATTCAACAATCTCCTTTATTGCTTCACCCATAATTTTTTGCATATCTGCAAGGAATACATCTATTTTCATTTCACTTTCTAAAAGTTTTCTTATCTTTTCATCTTGTATTAAAATAGAGTATAAATTTTGCATATTTTCTTGTTCTTCTTTAGATACATCTTGTCCACTTAAATATTTAACTTGATGATCTCTTTGTTTTTCTTTAAAATCTTTAACCATGTTATATTTTTTTTCATCTGTTTTTAATTCATTTTTTAGTTTTATATACTCCTTATATTCTTCTGTTTCTTTTAATGCTCTTGCTAACTCATGTATTTTGTCATAAAAATTCATAATTTTTTCCTCCTTTATTAACGATATTATATACCATAAATAACGAAAAATAAATAGTTTTTTATACTTTTACTTACTTTATTTATATATATCCTAGTAGCAAATAAAAATTTATGTACATAGTTATTTACTTAAGTAGCATATTTGACATAATCTTTTTTATATGTTATAATACTACAGAAAAAAATACTCACCAAAATATAATTATATAAGGAGATGTGATTATGAAAACAAAAAATATAGAATTAATGAAAGATGAAACCGTCATTGATGCACTTAGTTCATTAGAAAAAGACTTGAAAAATTCAACTATATTCTTAGATTCTGCTTGTCGGTATAGAATTCAAAACAAATCTTTTGAGGAACTAAAAAGTGGTAATTATTTAAAATTAAAATTTAATTCACCTAATCCTTTGCTACATACTGAAATAGCAATGTATAAGGTAGAAGGTCAAAAATGGTATGACGTGGATGCAATATTTTCTCATAAAGTAATTTATACCAAACCTAGTAATCCTGATATGCTAATTTATATAACAGTAGGAGATGGAAAGAAGGAAAAATTCCAAAGAATAAATGTTGAAAAAGATATAAATCCTATTAATTTTATTATATCTCTAGGCGAAAAAGCTAAAGGTAAAACTTTTATATTAACAGAAGACCTTGTATTTAAAATAATAATAGACAATCATGGCAAAAAGACTGTAATTTCAAAAAAAGATTCTATTGAAATTTCATGGAATAATTTTAATTTTTGTCTTTTACAGAAACAAAAAGATAGTAATGACTACATTTTATCTGGAATGTGCATAGATGGTTTTACGTTAAACAAAGTAAATGGCGATTTCATATATCTCGTTTAAATTAAAACTAAAGCTTTTAAAAGAGGAAACAAAATTAAATTTTTTGTTTCCTCTTAACTTATATTTTCTATATTACTTTATTTTGCAAAAATAGTATCAATTCTATCACTTGCTTTTTGCATTTTTTTATATTCTTTAGCACTAACATTTGATTTATTACTGTTATAATTTGTTATCTCATCTTTTAATAAATACATTTTCCTAGAATATTTATTATCAAAAGTAGTCCAAATTCCAATAGGTTTTCCTACTTCTATATCAAGCTTTGTCTTTTTAACATTTCCAGATTTATCTTTAGTTATTTCTTTTTTAAATTCAATATTTGCAATTACACTTAAAATATTATCTTCATTTAAAGCTGTACCTATAAAATCACCTAGTGAATAAATTGCATATAAATGACTATTTTCAGTTAATTCTTCTGTACTTTCCTGCACCACCATAGAGCCAGTTCCTAATACAACGTTTACTCCTGCTTCAAATAACTTTTCAGTTGTTTTCTTTTGCTCTGAATTTACCATCGTATTATTTTCATTTGGTACATTTAAATAAGACACAATAACATCAACATTGTTTGATTTTAAATAATCAATATCAGATTTTAAGCTCTCTTCATCAAATACATTTAACATATATGAATTTTTATCAGATAGTTTTACTTGCGAAAAAGTTGTATATGAAAGCAAACCTATACTAATGTTATTTTTAGTTAGAATTATAGGGGTGTTTCTTGTTTCATCACTAATTCCTACCTGTTTAATATCATTTTCTTCTAAATTTTTTATCGTTGAAGTAATTCCTTTTGAACTCTTATCAAAAATATGTGATGTTGCTGTAGCAACAGCACTAATATTTAATTCCTTTAATGAATCTATTAGTTGTACTGGTGAATTATATGTATCTTTTGTTGAAAGTCCTAAAGAGCTATCTGCAATAGGAGTATTTAAACTTGCTACTACTATATCATAATCTTTCAATTTTTCCTTTACGGATTCCATGCCAGAAGTAAAATTATATCCAGAACTTGATTTTGCACCTTTTAGAGTGTTTGCATTAAAGTATATATCTCCTAACCCAGCAAATTTAACTGAATATTCTTCTTTTTGCCCTAAAGAATCAACCTTATTTTTGAAATTATATGTGATGCTATTTACTATGTTATATAGCCACATTTTACTTTTATCCTTTTTTCCTAGTGTATAGCTTACAAGACTAAATACTTGATAAATTACAAATATACATATTGCAAGCCACACAAACATTTTTATTAAATCTTTTCTTGTAACCTTATTTTGATTTTTTTTAAGTCTCACATTTTGACTAGTTTTATTATTTGTTTCTAAACTTCCTTTTCTCATTAAAATCTCCTAAATATATTATTAATATACTTAAGACTTATTATACTATAATTCATTGCATATTTGCAACTGTAAATTTGTCAATTTATCTTTTTTCACATTTACAAGTTTTAATATATTTTGTATAATATTACTTTCTTTTGCACATTCTGGATCACTAATAACTTTTCTTTTTTCTCTTTTTAAATCTTGTGCTAAATCATTCATTTTTTCAAAATCTAACTTATCATAATACTTATACCATTCTTTACATTTTTCTTTAAAGTTATCTGCTTTTTTTACTAGCCTCTCTACTTTTATTTCTAATTTATCTTTAAATTCCTTAGTAAATATATAGTCTTTTGTTTTATTGATAAAATCTTTAATTAAATTATAGAATAAATTATTTTTTAAGTATTTGTTTGAAATTATATCAATAGCCGCACATATCCCTTCTCTTAAGCCTCCTTTTATTGTTATATTTGTAACCTTTGAAATATCACTTAAAACATTTTTAGGCATTTTTAACATTTTAATTCCCTCTTCCATACTACTTCCCACTGCTGTTTTTAATATAGTTTTAAAATCACGAGATTCAAATGCTTTTTTTACATCTAACAAAATATTTTTTACTCCATCATTTACAGGCATTGCCTTTATAATATAATCTGCTGCTGTATTTACTACATTAAAAGCAATATTTGAAAATGCTTTTTTTGTATTATTTATACTAATATCTACCTCTCTATCTTTATCAATTAATAAATCTTTTCTATCTATATTTAATTCCATTTTTATTCCTCCATTCTTATTATTTTTATTACTAAAAGTAATATTACGAAATAAACTAAACCATTTATATCTATTATTAATTTACCTATCACATTATTTAATATTAAATTTTTATAGCTTTCATTTCCAAGTACTACAAAGAAAAGCAAAAATACATTCATGATTAATAGTACAAACATAGTTGTTAAATAGTTGTTTCTTTTTTCTAATTGAATTTTCTTTATTTTTTCTAAATCATTATAATAATCATTAAATTTACTAATTAATTCATACAAGTTACTTCCATTTATATAGCAAAGCTTTAATAAATAAAAAAATTTTGATATTTCTTTTATATTTATTCTATTTATCAACTCATCAAATGCCTTGTTTATATTAAATCCTATATTTACAAGCATTATAAATTCATCAATATATTTATTTAATGGTTCTAAAACTTTAGTATTAGTTAAAGCACTAATAACATCATTGGTATTTTTAGAAAAGCTTTGTAAGCTTACGATATATAACGAAAAAGAATTTTTTATACTATTGTTTAAAACTAAATTCACTATTTCTAAAAATATTATTGGAAATACCATAAGACTTAGAAAAATTAAACCCGAAAATATAACTAACCTGAATTTTCGAAAAAAATATATAGATACGATTAAAGCTATAACTAATGAAACTGTAAATATAACAATAGTATTAAAAAATTTAAATTTGAAATCAATTATACCTTTTACTTGTTTTATCAAACTTTGAAGCTTTTTTATATAACTTAAACTAAATAACTTATTTTTTAATTTTATTAATAATATTTTTAACTTTAGCTTTCTATTTATTTTTAATAAAATATTTAATATACAAAATATTATTGAAACTATTAATATTCCTTCTATAAAGGAAAAAATAAGTTTTAATTTAATCATGACTTACCTCTTTTGTATATTTCATTAATATAATATTTATTTAAAGCTTTACTAAATTCTATTTTACAAATATTTATAATTTTATACTCTTTTAAAAATATTATATATTTTACACTTTTGTATAGTAACTCATGTACATATTCACTGCTATATTTTAATGTTTTAGGGTCTCTTTTAAAAAGCAGTGTCAGTCTATCTATTACAGTATCAGCTGAGTCTGAATGCACTGTCGAAAACCCAATATGACCAGTAGATATTGCATCTATAAAAGTAGAAACTTCTTCACCTTTTAACTCACCAACCACTAATATATCATTAGACATTACCATACTATGTTTTAAAAGTTTTTCTAAATTAATATTTTGTTTTAAATTTATTTGTCTTTCTACTATATTTTTATCTGTTATATATAACTCTAAAGTTTCTTCATTTGCAGTTATTGCATATTTATTATCAATTTCTTTTAATATTGCTCTTAAAAGTGTTGTCTTTCCACTACCGCCTTTACCTGCAATAATTAAATTAGCCGGATTTTTTATTATTTTATTTATTATACAAAGAGATTTTTTGTCTAACATATCTCTTTTAAATAAATCAGATATTTTAAGGTCTTTATCAAATTTGTGTATCCTTATTACTAAGTTATCATTTAAAACGTTAATTGGTGAAATCCCCGCCTCTAACCTCAGCATATATTCCTTATCACTCATTATAACTAATGGGGTTTCAAAGTTTATTTCCTCATTATTTCTTATTGCACAATACTTGATATAATCTCTAAATTCCTCTTTACTTTCAAAACTTTCATTTATTTTTTCCCATTTACCTTTGTTTTTAATATAAATACTATCATATTTAACTACTCTAATATCCGATATATCAGGATTTCCTATATATTTTTGTAGCATTCCATATCCAAATATTTTATTTAAGATTTGTTCTATTAAATCTTTATAACTCGAAATATCATATATTAAATATTTAAGGCATAAAAATTCTTTTATTTTTTCTTCAAAAAAGTTTTTATTTTGTGTAGTTAAATACTTTGAATAATTAGCAGATATATATTTAATCACTTCATCAATATCTACATCTTTTAGCTGCCCATTTTCTGAGTTTTGTACATTTACTTTATTTTTCTTAATATCAAACGGATTAATTATCATTTTATCACCTATTTTATTTTTACTTATATTTTTTATATATCCTTTTTATAATACTTTCCTTTATTGGTTTTGTGACAAGCCCTAATTTTTCATACAATTTAGAAAGATTAAAATCAACATTTAAATCATATATACCACCATTTATATATCCCTCTATATCTTTTGAATAATCTAATACACTTACTATTTTATATCCACTAAGTAAACTCTCTATTTGTTTTATTTCCAAAGAATCTCTTTGCATTTTATTTACTATTAAATATATTTTACCATTATCATTATCCCAAAGCTTAGTTATTAAATTAATGTATTTTATGGCTTGCCTTATACTCATATAATTAGCATTAATTACAAAGAAAATCTTAGTTGCTATACTAAGCGTATATGGCACTACATCTAAAAAGGGAGATGAAGGCAAATCTATTATAGTATAATCACACTTTTTATATAGACTGCTATATATTTTTTCATAATATTTATTTGAAAGCTTGTTTTGACACTCAAACAGATTGCAATTATTCGTTATATACCATAAATTTTTATTCTTCGCATCTTTAATCATATACTTTTCAATTATATTATTAATTTCATTTTGGTTATCCACACTTTCAACAATTTGAGATAGACTTACATCTTTTTCATCTATATTATTAATAATATCAATAGACGGATCTTCTATGTCCATATCTAATAGAGCTACTTTTATATTAAAATCTTTAGATATTCTCTTAGCTAAAAGACTAGATATAATTGATTTACCTGAACCGCTTGTCCCATAAATAGCTATTATTTCTTTTTTTATTACACTGATATTAGGATTATATTCATATTTTTGAGCAGCTTCATTTATATTACTTTTTTCATAAACAACCTTTTTATCTTCTTTTATACTTAGCAACACTTTATTTATATCTATGTCTCCTCCCTCAAAAATATTAAAAACTTCATTTGCAAATAAAAACTCTTTATATTCTCTATTTAAACTATTTACAAAGTATATAATGGTAATATTAGGATTTGCAGCTCTCATTTGCTTTATATACAGTTTATTATCTATACTTCCCGCTAGATCTTCTCTTGTAAGTACTGTATATTCATCTCTATTTTTGCTTAAAAATTCAATAACATTTTCTTTTGTATCTATATCATACCTGTATACTTCGTTACTTTCATTATTAAATTCTTTTTTTACTAATTTAAATATTTTATCATTATTTAATGCAACTAATATCTTAATTTTTATCAACTCCTTCTATCATTTCTTTTTCATAATCGCTGGCTTTTACTTTTAAAAAGGCTATATTATTGCAAAATCCAAGAAACATATTTCCCTTTTCTAGCCTTGAAATTTGAAATAAATTTTCTTTGTTTATAACATTTAACTTACTTAAAAAATCTGTATCAGAATATTCAATTCTAAAAAATATTTTAAATTCAGAATTATTAAGTATATTCTTCCCATAAGTACCTTCATCTAAATTAAAAAAATCAGATATATCTTGGGTTATTGTAACTATGCTTGCATTATTTTTTCTAATAGATTTATATAATGCCGAAACTATTCCTGCTACATCAGTAGTTTTATTTTTTACTATATACTTCCATATTTCATCTATATAGATAATTAAATTTTCATTATAGCAATTATTTTTTAAATAATTTAATAGCTTATTTAATATATAGTACGAAATTATATGTAATTTCTTAATATTTGTATTAGTTAAATTATTCATATTAAATACACAACCTTTAAAAAAGTCTAAATTTGTATAATTAGCAAATACTTCATATTCATTTATAACGGAAGTAATCTTTTCTTTTAAACTATCTTCTTTTATTATATTTAAGAGCTCATACATGTTAGGAAACATTTTTCCATATTTAATCTTTTTATCAAGAAAAATTTTACTTCCCTCTTTATACACATATAATGAACCTATCTTATCTGTTATTCCTTTATTTAAATATACTTTTTTAATATAACCTTTTAATTTAATAATTTCATCACTCTTAAACTTTTCTGCTAATTTAAAAAACTCAATAATTTCTTTAGTCTTTTCGATAAGTGTATCTTTTCCATTTATTTTTATATCACTTTCATAGATATCCATAATATTTAAATTATTAATCGTTCTTGTTCCAAAAGATAGAACTGGTATTTTCAAACTTTTAGCTAAGTTAATATATTCTCCTTCTATATCAAATATATATTGAATTTTTCCCTTAAAAAAATTTCTTGTAATAAGTAGCTTAGTAAAGTATGACTTTCCACTTCCACTACTTCCAAATATTGTTACATTTGAGTTTAAATATTTCTTATCAAATATATCTATAATAGTTATTTTATTATCATTTTTAGTATATCCAAATATAACGCCATTTTTATCAAATACAGATCTAGTATAAAATGGAAAAGTGTTACAAAGAGCTGAAGTGGTCATATTTCTATATGTTTTATTTATTAAATTATTTGAATAATTATTAAGTGGTAATGTTAAAAGATAAAAATCTAAATTTCTAAAATTTGTTATATTGGAATAAATCTGTTTTGAAAAAAGTTTACTTTGAAATTCTTTTAAAATTTTAAATAATTCACTCTCACTATATGAATAAAATGTTATAACTAAATTAAACCTATATACTTCTTCATTATTTATTTGAATATCACGTCTTAACTTTTTTAAATCATCTTCTTGTTTGTTTAAAATATCTAAATCAATTCTACTTTCCGTAGTAGTCTTAATTTCTGCTTTAGAATTAGAAATATTATATGAAATATTTTTTAAAACTTGAATTGTATCTAATTTTGAAATATACATACTCATATCATAAAGATAAGTCTTATCTATTGAATCTATAATCTGTCCAAATGCTATAGTATACGGATAATCATAGATAACAAGGCTTGCCACATATTTATCATCTATTTTTATATATTTAAAGTTACTACTATCTAAGTATGATGGATATATCTCTAAGCCAGCTTTTTTTATATCAGCTTTTTTAATTTTGTTTTTATTATTTTTTTCTTTACCTTTGAATAATTTTAATATTTCAAATATATTCATTTATATTCACTTTTCCTCCATTACATTTTATTTAAAGAGTTATATATAATCTCTTTTATTTCTTCCTTTTTTAATACTCTTTCTACCTTACATCCCAATTCTTCTAATTTATATATAACTCGTGTAATCTCTTCTATTTTTGTTTTTTCTTGTACTGTTTCTGATACTATAATATACATATTAGATTCAAAAATGTTTTCTTCATAAATTTCTTTTTTTAATTCTTCAACATATCTTATATACATATCTCTAGGTATATTTCTATCACAAATAAGATGTTTTTTTATATATAAATCTAGATTTAATTTTTTGCTTACTACTAGTATCTGAATATTAAAAGTCAATTCTCTTAAAAATTCTTTATATTTTTCAACCATGTTTAATTTAATGTCTTCCGCTAAATCTAAAAAGATAACTGGTTCTATTTTAAAAATATATACTCTTTCCTCTTTTTTATTTAATTTAGTATAAAAGTGCTCACTAGATATCTTCGTTATTTTATATAACTCATCTATATTCTTAAATTTTTTCATTTAATACCTTCTTTCCTTCCTAAAGATTATTTCATATTATTTTTAATCACAGTTTAAAAATAGTTGCATATAATTAATATATAAAGATAATAAGGAGATGATTTTTTATGAATAAAAACCCAAATGAAATGAACAATATGCTTAATTCTAAATTAGTAGATCTACTATCAAATATCGACAAAACAAAAATTGAACAAGTAAGCAGAATGGTACAAAACATGTCAAGTGATGATTTAAACAATTTGGTTGGAATGCTTAGCAACAAAAATTCTAATAACAAAAATAACCCTAATACATAAATTTAAGTTATGGAAAATCAAGAAGCACTGTATGATTTAATACAAAGTATCCAATCAAAAATGAATGTTAATACTGATGATAAAAAAGCTGAAACACAAAATAACGAAAATTCTAATGAAACTGATCCTCAAGATGAAAGCAAAATTAATAACCAAAATACTAATAATTCAAATGATTTTTCTAATATTGCTTCAATGCTTAATAATGTTGATATTTCCAGTATTTTAGGAATGCTTCGGCAACAAAAGTAACAACAATGAAAATACAAATAATAACTCTAACGATTTTAATATAGATCCAAATACTATTTTTAAGATACAAAAGATTATGTCTAATTTTACTAAAAATGACCCAAAAAGAGATTTGCTAAAGTCATTAAAACCATTTTTAAGAAAATCAAGACAAGATAAATTAGGAGAGTATATAACTATTTTATCAGTAATTGATGCAATAGATATTTTTGGTAGTAAAGGTAGTGAGTAATATGCAAAATAATTATCAATTTTTTAGATATCAAAATCCATATTATAACAGATACAATAGATTTAATCCTGCCTTTACTAATCCTAATTTGAACTATACAAATCAAAACAATTGGAATTCCAAGAATGAAACAAATAAATCTAATACAAATGAAGATACTTCTAAAGAAACAAAAAATACAATAAATAATATAATTGAAACTGATGAAAACATCAAAGAAGAAACTGTGAAAAGCAAAGATGAAAGTGATAATAAAACAAATGATACACAAAAAATGCATAGATTAGGTCCAATAGAATACAATAGCGAAAGATTTTCAGTGTTTGGTTTTAGTATTGCTATCGACGACCTTTTAATATTGGGACTTATCCTAATATTACTTTTGGAATCAGATTGTGACTATGCACTAATTATTGTTTTAGGACTTATGTTTTTTAATATAAACTTAGGTAGTTTAAATCTTTCTAATCTTTTCTAAATTTTTATAATATTTAACTAATAATTTATCAATTTCAACACTAGTCTCATATATTGTATCATATGAGTCTTCTTTCATTATTTGATCTTCTAATTTCTTCTTTAAAACATTTATTTCTTCAACAACCATTATAACCATCTCCTTATGCAACATATTTATATCATTTTCGATAGCATATGTCAATATATTTTGTCAAAAAATCGATCGCAAGTTTCGACATAAATCAAGTAAAAAATCGACATTTATTTACATAACTATATTATTACACTATATATACTATGCATTTTAAGAGATTTTTATACAGCTAAAGAAAAAAATAAAATGTAGAAAATTGTCTAGAAAATTATTTCTAAACAATAAGCAAAATCTAGATTTTAGTAAAAATAATTTTTAAATTTGATTTATAATAAGAAAAATAAAATATTTTATTATTTATAATTTATAATACTTTTTTTATTGTAAACCTATACTTTATATGATATAATATGTTCATAAACTAGGTGGTTTAAATGAATAAGTCTACATTTAATTTAAGTGAAGATTACATTAATAAGATTAAAAATATTAATAATAATAAAATATTAGAGAGACTAAGTAATATAGCTGATATAATAAACAGAAATAAAATTAAATATAACTTAAATGATGTTAGAATATTAGATAATCTAAGCTATAATATAATAGCTGAAGCTACTTAACAAAAGTATGGTAACGTAATTATAAAAATAATAATTGATGACAGTATGAATTCTTCTGAGATAGCTATGCTTAAATTATATAACGGAAAATTTGCTTGTAAATTACTTGAAGAAAATTCTAAGGATAATGTATATATTTTAGAAAAATTAAGTCCAGGTAACAAATTAATCGATTTACAAAACTTAGAAAACTCTACTGAAATCATCTGCAATTTAATTGATAATCTTGTAATTCCATATAATGATAACATTTTTAACCTTAAAATATCATTTTATAACGATATTTTAAACAAGGCTTTTAGCTACGCAGAAAACATTAATTATTTTTCTGAGTATATTTCCTTTGCACAAAAAATATACCTAAATATTAAAACTAAAAATTTACCTTTATATTACTTGCATAACGACTTACATCATTACAATGTATTAAAATCTGGTAATGAATATAAAGCTATCGATCCTCATGGAGTTATTGGAGAAAAAATATTTGAATATCCACCATACATTATAAATGAATTTTGGAATAATAATTTTAATTGCAATCATATCATGAAAGTAATAAATAAAGTTTCAAAATATTCAAAAGAGAATAGAAAAGATATTTTAGAAGCTACATATATTCATCTCTTACTTTCTACTATTTGGTTTAAAGAAGATAATATGAGAGATGATTTAATAAAAAACAATTTAAGTTGTTTAAATTTTTTAAAGGAGGTTTTAAATAAATGACTATAAAAAAAGCAGGAACAATTTTATTAGATTTAAATTCTAATAAAGCAGTTTTAGTAGTAAGAAAAGGAAAATATTCTTTTCCCAAAGGTCACCTAGAAGAAGGTGAAACAATTTATGAATGTGCCATTAGAGAAACTATAGAAGAAACAGGACATGAATGTTTTGTTTTAAATAAAAATAACCCAATTTCACTTAGTTATCTAAGTTCTAAACGGAAAAGATGTTGAATGTTTTTATTTTATTGCAATTGATAAAGGGCTTACAAATAAAGAAATCGATCCAAAAGATAAAGAAATATGTATTTGGGTTGATATTGATGAAGTAGAAGATACTTTATCACATGAAAAATTAAAGTTTATGTGGAACTCAGCAAAAGAATATATAGATGAATTAAAATAATAATTTATATTTTAGTATATATGAAAGGAACTAAAACATATGAATTCTAATATAACTGAAATATACTTAATAAGACATGCTGAACAGTTAAAAATTTTTAATAGTGAATTTTTAAATAACTTAAGTGCTAATGAAGCTCAAATACAAAATGAAAAGATTACTCTTTCTATAAACGGAGAAAAACAGGCCGAAAGTTTAAGTAAAATTCCTGAACTTTCTAATTTAGACTTACTATTTTCAAGTAGCTATTCTAGAGCCATTGCAACAGCAAAATATATAGCATATATAAATGACATTGACATCAATATAGATGGACGTTTAAACGAAAGAAAACTAGGAGATTTAAATGAACTTAAAAGTTTAGGAAAATCCAAAAATTTATCATTTACAAAAGAGCAGCTACTTAATGAAAATTTTAAAACTAAATATGGTGAAAGCCATTTTGAAGTAAAAAAAAGAATGCAAAATTTTCTAGCTGATATTTTAAATAATTATATAAATAAAAAAATAGCACTAGTAAGTCATGGAGCTGCAATAAAGTTTTTACTTAGTTCATGGTGCAAACTAGATGAAAATGGTAATTTAATATATAATGACGATATTTTATTAGTAAACTCTCCATCTGTGATAAAGCTTATTTTCAGTGGTGATAAATTAATAAATATTGTTCAAATTATTTAGTATTTTTTTATAAAATTAAACAAAAGATCTAGCCTTATACTAAAAAGCCGAGCATGTAGAAAAATTTGTGTAAACTAAGAGTAGTAAAAAAAACCTTTCTATGATAAAATAAAAATAATCATAGGG
>CAKPAG010000002.1 GCA_934132895.1 uncultured Clostridia bacterium | reverse complement strand
AGTTGGTTTTAAATGCAATTTTTTTGCAAAATAATGTTGGGATGGATTTTACCACCCCAACGAATATTATACAACCGGAATTTTAATATTTTTTCCTATCTTTTTTATAATTTTTGAAACTCAAATAAAAAAATAATTAATGTAAAATTATTATGTATTTTAAATAAGTAATGTGTTTATGTGAAAAAAAATCTTCGAAATCCTTAAGCTAAAACATTGTCAAAAAATGGAAAAATTTTTATTATTTTTTTGCAAAAAAAGTGTTGACACCTAAAATTTTAAGTGCTATAATCATAATCAGAAAAACACAACATATTGTGTATTAATAGAAAGGAACATACAAGGGGTGGTATTATTATGATAACTAAAATCCTTAAAAGAGATGGCAGAAGGGTACCTTTCAATATTGAAAAGATATCAAATGCGATTTATCAAGCAGCAGTTTCTGTCGGAGGAGAAAATTATGAAGAAGCGCAAGAACTTGCAGAAAAGGTGTGTGAATATTTAGAAAAAGAAATTGATAAAAAAGAGATTAAAACTGAATATCCTACAGTTGAACAAGTCCAAGATGCTGTTGAGAAAACTTTGATTGAGGAAGGTCATGCTTCAACTGCAAAAGCGTACATTTTATATAGAGCAGAAAGAACTCAACAAAGAGAAATGAATTCAGATATCATGAAAACTATGGAACAATTAACATTCCAAGATGCTAAAGATAGTGATGTTAAAAGAGAAAATGCAAATGTTAATGCTGACACAGCAATGGGAACAATGCTTAAGTATGGTAGTGAAAGTGCAAAGAAATTCTATCAAATGTTTGTATTAAAAAAAGAACATGCAGAAGCTCATAAAAATGGCGATATACATATACATGATTTAGACTTTTTAACTTTAACTACAACTTGTTGTCAAATTGACCTTATAAAATTGTTTAAAGATGGCTTTTCAACAGGTGAAGGTCATTTAAGAGAACCACAAAGTATAGGTTCATATGCAGCACTTGCAGCTATTGCAATACAATCAAATCAAAATGATCAACATGGAGGTCAAAGTATACCAAACTTCGAATATGCTATGGCAATAGGTGTAAGAAAAAGTTATGCTAAAACTTATCTTGCTAACTTAACAAAAGCAATTGAACTTTTATTTGAAGATACAAAAGCAGATGAAATAGTTTCTTCTATATTAGAAAAAGTTCAAGAAGAAAATAAAATAAATGCATCTGAAGAAAATCTTGTTGAATTAAGAAGAGCAGTTGAAAAATTAATTCAAGAAAGCGATGCTTCTGAAATTGCAAAAGCTATTACAGATAAAATATATGAAGAAAAACACATTAGACCAACACTTCAAGATACAAGCAAATATCTAAAAGAAGAATACAAACTTCTTGTAGAAAAATTTGGACCTAAAATAGCAAATAAAATTCAAAAATTCACTGTAAAATATACAGAAAAAGAAGTTGATAGAGCAACATATCAAGCAATGGAAGGATTTATACATAATTTAAATACAATGCATTCAAGAGCTGGTGCACAAGTTCCATTTAGTAGTATAAACTATGGACTTGATACTACTCCTGAAGGAAGAATGGTTATGAAAAATGTTCTTCTTGCTACAGATGCTGGTCTTGGAAATGGTGAAACACCAATATTCCCAATTCAAATATTAAAGATAAAAGATGGTATAAACTATAATGAAGGAGAACCAAACTACGATATATTCAAACTAGGTTGTAAAGTATCAGCTAAAAGACTTTTCCCTAACTTCTCATTTATTGATGCGCCATTTAATTTGGAATATTATAAACCAGGCGATTATAACACAGAGATTGCATATATGGGTTGTAGAACTAGGGTTATGGCAAATAATTATGATAAGACAAAACAAGTTACTTGCGGTAGAGGAAATTTAAGCTTTACATCAGTTAACTTACCAAGACTTGGAATTATAGCAAATGGTGATATAGATGAATTCTTTAAATTACTTTCTGATAGAGTAGATTTAGTAATAGATCAATTACTTGATAGACTAAGAATTCAATCTAAGAAAAAAGTAATGAATTATCCATTCTTAATGGGGCAAGGTGTATGGCTTGATTCAGATAAGCTAGGACCAAATGACGAAGTAGGAGAAGTATTAAAACATGGTACTTTAACTCTAGGATTTATAGGTCTTGCAGAATGTTTAAAAGCATTGATAGGTAAACATCATGGTGAAAGTATAGAAGCACAAGAGCTAGGTCTTAAAATAGTAGGATATATGAGAAGAAGAATGGATGAAGCTTCAGAAAAAACAGGACTTAATTTCTCATTGATTGCCACACCAGCTGAAGGACTTTCAGGAAGATTTGTTAAAATGGATGCTAAAAGATTTGGTATAATTGAAGGAGTTACAGATAGAGCATATTATACAAACTCATTCCATGTACCAGTATACTATAATATAAATGCATTTGAAAAAATTAGAAAAGAAGCTCCATATCATGATTTAACAAATGGTGGTCATATAAGTTATATTGAACTTGATGGAGATCCAACTAAAAATATTGAAGCTTTTGAAGCAGTAGTAAGATGCATGAAAGAAAGTGGAATTGGTTATGGTGCTATAAACCATCCTGTAGATAGAGATCCTGTTTGTGGATATACTGGAATTATAGATGATGTGTGTCCAAAATGTGGAAGAAAAGAACATATTGGAGATAAACAAGGATTTGAAAGAATAAGAAGAATAACAGGATATTTAGTAGGCACAGTTGATAGATTTAATGATGGAAAAAGAGCAGAAGAACATGACAGAGTAAAACATGGAGTATGTTCATGTAATGATTAATTAAAAAATAAGAGGTTGATAAATATGAAAATAAATGTAAAAGGTGGAAGCCTAAGTAAAGAAGAAATAGAAAACTATAAAAACTATTTAAGTAAAAAATTTCCTGAAAGAGAAATAGAAACTTTAGATTTAACAGTTGATGGAGAGTTTGTAGATATGAACTATACTTTTGCAGATATTCCCTTTGAAAGAATAAGAAGAATAACAGGATATTTAGTAGGTACAGTTGATAGATTTAATAACGGAAAAAGAGCAGAAGAACATGATAGAGTAAAGCATGGAGTAGAATGTCCTTGTTGCTAAAGGCTTTAAATTTAAAATATTAAATGTTAACTATATAGGGAGATGAAAAGATTGGATAGTTTGTTAAAGATATCTGGTGTAGTTAAGGAGTCTATTGTAGATGGGCCTGGAATAAGGTACGTTGTTTTTACACAAGGTTGCCCTCATCATTGTGAAGGGTGTCACAATCCAGGAACACATGATTTCGAAGGTGGCAAATATGTTAAAATTGACAATATAGTAGAAGATATAAAGAAAAATCCATTGATACATGGAGTAACAATATCTGGTGGTGAACCTTTCATGCAGGCTACACAAGTAGCCAAGCTTATATCTAAACTTGACTTAAGTAAATATAACATTATGACTTATACGGGATTTGAATATGAGTATCTTTTAAAAAATGCAAATGAAGATAACGGATATATGGCTTTATTAAAAAGTACAGACATTTTAATAGATGGAAAATTTGATATATCTAAAAAAAGTTTCTTTCTTCCATTTAGAGGAAGTACTAATCAACGTTCTATTGATGTTAAAAAATCTTTAAATGAGAATAAGTTATATTTATATGATTTTGAAAATAGGAGTAGTGTATGTTGTGTTTAAAATGTGGTTGCGAGGAAAGTAAAGTTGTTGATTCTCGTAACGTAGTTGAAACAAATGCAATTAGAAGAAGAAGAGAATGCTTAAATTGTAAAAATAGGTTTACAACTTATGAGAAAATTGAATATACACCAATTATGGTTATAAAGAAAAATGGTGCAAGAGAGGAATTCGATAGAGATAAAATTATAAATGGTATGCTTAGAGCATGTGAAAAAAGACCAGTTTCTAGAGAAGATATTGAAAAAGCAGTAAATGAAATGGAATTAGAACTTACATCTACTGTAAATAAAGAAATAGATTCAAGAAAAATAGGTGAAATGGTAATTGAAAAATTACGTAAGCTTGACGAAATAGCATATGTAAGATTTGCATCAGTATATAGGCAATTTAAAGATATAAATGAATTTAAGCAAGAATTAAATAAATTATTAGATTAGAAGTGGAGCTCTCTTTGAGCTTCATTTTCTTTGTTTAAAAACTTTGAAATATATTGTAATAATTTGTTGATATAAAAAAAGCTTTATGATAAAATTTATATATTAGAGGGAGAAAAATTACCATGAAAAAAAGAAATGGAAAAGTATTTAAAATAGCTATAAGTATATTTTTTATTCTAGTATTTACTTTAGTAGTTGATGTAGTATTAATGTTCTTTTTAACTACAAATAAGTATTATTTGAATAGCATTTTATTTAAAATAGCTACATATATGTCATATTTTGTAATTCCATTACTCTTAACTCCACTTTTATTTAAAAAACATATGAAAAAGATGTACGTTATAGTGGGAGTATATATATTATTAATGATTTTACTATTTGGAATTAGTATAGTGAATATAAAAAATGAAGAGCGTTTGGAGATTAGAACTGATGTAAATATAAACGTAGAAGAATATCTACCATTTGATGTAAATTCTAAAATAGTAAAACTAGGACATAAAGCATCTTTAAATTTAACAGATAATTTACCTGTAGTAGATGGAGCGGCAGCTGTATTTCCAGTATACTCTGCTTTTGTTAATGCTGTATATCCGGATACTGTAAAATTACATACAGCTCCATTTTTATACACTAATACTTCAAATGGATATATAGCACTTGCAAATAAAGCGGAAGATATATTCTTTGGAGCATATCCATCAAAAGAACAAATAATGTATGCTGAAAGTGTTGGAACAAAGTTCGAATATACAAAAATTGGTTCGGAAGCATTTGTATTTTTTGTAAATAAAGATAATCCAGTAGATGAACTAACAGAAAAACAAATAAAAGGAATATATTCTGGAAAAATTACTAATTGGAAAGAAGTAGGAGGAAAAGACGAAAAAATTATTGCTTTTCAAAGAAATAAGGGAAGTGGTTCTCAAAGCATGCTAAAAAGATTTATGGGAACAGAAGATATAATGGAAGCACCAAAAGAAGAAGTAAACGAGTTTATGGTTGGAATTATTGAGCAAGTGGCAAACTACAAAAATTACAGTGGTGCAATAGGATTTTCATTTAGATATTATTTGGAAGGAATTATACAAAATGATAATGTTAAAATGATTAAAGTAAATGGAGTTAAACCGGATAAAGAAAATATAGCAAATGGAAAGTATAAAATTACAACTCCACTTTATGCTGTTACATATGAAGGAAATAATAATCCTAATGTTAAAAAATTAATTGATTGGGTTTTATCAGAAGAAGGACAAGAAATAATAGAAAAAACTGGTTATGTTGGTATAGGAGAAACGAGAGAGTAGGGTAAGTAGCAAATGAATAATATAGTTGAAGATTTTAAGAAAGATTTAGATAATAATAAAAGTTATATAATGTTTTTAATACCGCTTGTGATTGTGGCAGTGATATTTTGCATAATTATAGTTTTAGGTTTTAACAAAGTAGATAATTATATATTAAGTGAAATATCAAATATTGTAAATTACAATTTAACAGTAGTTATGGGAATTATAACTTCTATGTGTAAACCTATAAATTTATTACTTGTAGTATTATTTTGCCTAGTTATATTTGAAAACAAAAGAATAGGCATAGGGGTAGCATTTGCACTTTTTGGAAGTGGAGCTATGAATTTATGTCTTAAGTTTTGTTTTTCTAGACAAAGACCTTTAAAGTATATGTTAATAGATGAGTCAGGATATAGTTTCCCTAGTGGACATGCAATGGTTAGTATGGCATTTTATGGTTTTTTAATATATATATGCTATAAGATGATAAAGAGAAAATGGCTTAAAAACCTTATGATATCAGTGCTTTCAATATTAATAGCTTTGATAGCTTTTTCAAGGTTATATTTTGGTGTTCATTATCCAACAGATGTGCTAGCTGGACTTACATTTGGGTATATATTCTTGTATGTATATATACGAATATTTAATAAATATATATTTAATAAAAAGGAAAAAGTTAATAGTAAATAAAAAGAAGAAAGAGGTAAGACTTATTTTAAGTTTATCTCTTTCTTTTCCGGAAAATATAATTTACTTACATCGTATGTAAGTATAGACATCTTTTTTACTGTTACCCATTTGTTCACAAACAGAGTGAGGAACATTTACAAATACGTCTATATGAGACCCTTTAATTGCACCACCAATATCTTTTGCAATGCAATCTCTTGTATAGCCATTTTCTTCTATTTGGAAACTTGTACCAAATGGAATTATACTTGTATCAACTGCCGCGGTACCATCTTTAAGTGGATTGCCAAAATAATCATAAGCTCCCCAACCACCATTACAAATATTGCATGGACAATAATATGTTATTTGAAATTTGCCTAGATATTCTCTTTTTATTAAATCCGATGATTTTATAAATCCTTTTTCATTATTATATTCAACTAATGAAAAGCCATTATCTAAACTTAGAATTCTCTTAACACTTGTTCCATTATTTAAATTTGTTAAAATTTTAGAATTGGAAAGGTTTAAGTATAGATTGCAATATGAGTTATTTGTTTCTGAATCTACAAAAACGTTATCATAATAATATGATTCTATATTATAATTTTTTTCTTTTATAATATCTTCATTTTTTACATAACATTTTTTATTGTTATATGAGACAACACTCCAATCATCATTTAATATACCAAATCTATTTATCTCCCAAAGGAATGGAATTTTATCTACCTCAAATCTTTGTAAATCTTCAGGCTGTCTATATACCTTTAAATCACTGGGATTATTAGCAAATACAATATCATTTGTATAAGTGGTATTTAATATTATTTCAAATATGCTTCCTTTAGGACTACACAACGAAAAAGGCCTTTCTGTACTCTCAATGTATGAGATAGAAGAAGCATATACATTATGCATATGTGCCATCAAGATAATTAAGGTGATTGATAAATTGATAAGTTTTTTGAAAAATTTGTTCATTTTAGTTACTCCCTTTTTAAAATTTTAAAAAAGTGAAAATGTATCACTATTAATATTATACTATTTAAAGTGAATATAGTCAACATAAAATAGCAAAAATGAAAAATCTTGCCTATAAATTGTCAGCTTTTAGCAAATATATTGACAAGTAATTAAAAAGTGAATATAATTATTAAAAAAAGTAAATTATATTAATGGAGAAAAAACATGAAAGAAGAAAAAAAAGAAAGATTTGATTTTAAGTTTTTAAATACAGTAATGTATATAGGAGCAATTATTGGTATATATTATGTTCTTAAAAATATTGGATTGATGGATAAAATTATTGAAGCCTTGTTTTCACTTATGCCTGTGTATATAGGCTTTTTGGTGTGCTGGATATCAATGCCTTTGGCACATAAGCTAAAGAAACTTGGATTAAACAAGACGGTATCGGCATTTGTTTCATTGATAATCATATTTGGAATTTTAATTGTAATATTTTCATTTGTAATACCAATATTTGTATCTGAACTTACAAATTTAATAAAAGAGTTTCCTAGTCTATATACAACTGTAATAGAGAAAATAAATTGGATTATGACTCAAAAATTACATTTGGAAAAAGGACTTGAAATATCTACCAATTTAAAAGATGTTGCAATAGTTGAAAAGGTTCAAAATAATTTAGGAAGTATAGTTAATTATTCTATAACTACTATACAAAGTGTTCTTGGAGTTCTAGTTACAATAGGAACTGCTATAGTTGTATCATTCTTTATGGTGAAAGATGTAGATAGATTTAAGTCTAACATAATATCATTTTTCTCAAAAAACAAGAAAAATACAAATAGGTATAAAATGATACTTGAAATAGATGAAACTCTAATGTCATATATAAAAGGAATGGCAATAGATAGTTTTATAGTAGGGGTATTAACCACAATCGTATGTATGATTTTAGGGCTGGATTATGCTGTTGTATTTGGTTTTTTAATAATGATATTAAATTTAATTCCATATATAGGAGCAATTTTATCTTATACTATAGCTTCACTTTATGCATTAACTGTTGGAGGTCCAATTCTTGGACTTATAACTCTAATATGTTTAGTTGCTGTTCAAGTAATAGATGCAAATATATTGCAGCCTAATATTGTAGCTAAATCTGTTAATTTACATCCGGTTGTAGTTTTAGCAGGACTTATTGTTTTTGAAGTTTTCTTTGGAATATTTGGTATGATAATTGCAGTTCCTGTTTTAGCAGTTATAAAAATAATATTAAAATATAAGTTTAGTGTAAATTTTGAAGAGTTTGAAAAAGAACAAGAAGTAAAGGAGAAGGAAAAATCTAAAATTAAAATATTGAATAATAAAGACTAATATTATTATATAATATAGTAAGTATAAAGAAAAAAATAATACTTTGAAAGCTAATTCATTGTATTATTTTTTTGTATATACTAGTTCTATATAATTATTAACAAATATAAAAGTAAGAAAAGTAGAAGAAATTAAATTAGTTATTTTCTATTAAACAGTTATGTAATTTTTCCATAAATATTTGAGATTTGTCTTTATCTATAATTATTGATACTGCAATCTCTGAAAAGGAAATCATATATATTGTGATATTTTCTTTATAAGCAATATTGAATATTTTTATTATAGCTTCTTTATTGGACATTACCATATCACCAATTATACTAATCTTAGAAATGTCATCTTTTTTAGTTATGAATTTGATTTCATAATCTTCAAAGTTTTTATTTGGTAGTTCTTTAACAACACTTCCTTCTTTTGAACTATCTTGTGAGTTTTTTACATGAATTGGAATATTGTTTTTTTTACCAATGTTTACAGAACGGTTATGTAATACTTTTGCACCTGCAGAAGCTGCTTCAAGCATTTCTTCATAAGATATGTTTTTTAATAATTTAGCTTTAGGGATTATTCTTGGATCTGCCGAAAATATTCCATCAATATCACTATATATCTCACATTTAGAAGCTTTTAATGCAGAAGCTATAGCAACAGCACTTAAGTCACTACCTCCACGTCCTAAGGATGTAATATTTCCAAGTTTGTCGACAGCTTGAAATCCTGCTACTACAACTATTTTACCTTCATTTAGGTGTTTTGTAATATTATCTGTATAAATTTCTTTTATAGTAGCATTTCCATATGTAGAGTCAGAAAGTATACCTGCTTGTTCACCAGTTAAACCAATTGCTTTGTAGCCTTTTTCATTTAACATTAAAGAAAGGTAGGCAACAGTTTGTATTTCACCTGTGGTTATAAGCAAATCTAGTTCCCTTTTTATTGGATGACTAGAAATTTCAGTAGCATTTTTTATTAAAGTGTCAGTAGTACTTCCTTGAGCTGATACTATAATAACTAAATTTTCATTATTTTCTATGTGAGAAATAATATTTTTACATATTACTTCTAATTTTTCTTTATTTTCGACAGAAGTCCCTCCATATTTTTGGACTACAATTTTCATTTAATTCACCATCCTATAATATATTATGAATAAATAAATATTGTTGTGAAATTTTTCTATATTAAAAAATTACAAAGAGATTAATATTTTTTTACTTTTATGTAACTTTTTGTTTATTTATGAACAGATATATGATATAATAATTATGATGTAAATATAACGTGATATTCAATTTTAATTAAAATGGAGGTAATAAAGATGAAAAGCAAAGAAAATTTATTAATGGTTGGAGTAATTATATTATTTATGATTGTAATATTTATATTATTTAAATTCGGATAAGCAAAAAATATAAAAAAAACCTTAATCTAAAATTAAAAATATTTACATATAAGATAGTTTCTATATATGTAAATATTTTTTTGTTCTTATACCATGTTAAATAAAATTAGTGTCAAAGCTACTTAAAATAACATATTATATATTAGTGTTTTAATACACTAGGGGAGGAAGAATATGAATTCAAACTGTGGATGCGGATGCAATTGTAATAAAAATATGGGATGTGAATGTTGTTGTAAACAAAGTTCATGCGGATGTGGTAATATGAGTTGTTGTTGTGAAAATATGCAAAAACCATGCATGACAAGTTGTTGTAAAACAGAAAGACCATCATGTTGTTGCAGTTGTAACTGGTAAGTATACTAATACAAGAAAGGCTTAATGCTTTTCTTGATACATAGTTTTTAAGCTCCAAAGATTTGTGCAAGTTTAACAAAAAACGATTGGAGCATAGGGGCCGAATAGCGTTTTTTTAATTTTTTAGATTCTACTACTTTTATATATTTGTTAATAATAGAAGTAAAGTGTTTCTTTTCAGTGAATTTAAAGAACTTTTCCTCCTTTAATTTAATATCTTCTAATTTATATTTAAAATGTGATTTCTTTTGCATCCAAGAAAATTTTTTAGATATATTTTTTAGATTAAAGCCAGTAGCATAAGCTCCTGGTTCTATTATAGCTACCTGTATGTTAACGCCGTCTAAGGTTTTCATTTCCTTTCTTAAAGAACATGATAAAGCTTCAATAGCAAATTTTGAAGAACAATATGGAGAAAGAAAGGGGTAGCTTACTTTTCCAAATAGAGATGAAATAAATATAACCTTTCCATATTTATTTTCTATAAATTTTTTTAAAGCTATTTGAGTTATCTCTATTGCAGAAAAGACATTTGTTTCAAATACATCTTTAAATCTATCAATGTCTATTTCACTGACAGATCCCGAATCTCCAATTCCTGCGTTATTTATAATGATATCAAAGTCATAGTTTAATATACTTTCTCTATCTTTTTTTGAGCGTATGTCTAAGTTAAAGACTGTTAAATCCAAATTACTTTTTTTAGCTTCGTTTTTTAATTTTTCTACCTGATTTTCAAATTGAACAGTAGCATAAACTTTGTGCCCTCTACGAGCTAATTCTAAAGCAGCACACTTTCCTAAACCTGAGCCTGCACCTGTAATTAATACTTTTTGATTTTTCAAGTTAATCACCTAAAGGTATTATTTGTAATTAACAAAAGAATTATTAATATTAACAGGGTTTGACTATTAATATGTATAGTGATATAATGTCTTGCATATATATATTAAAATTTATGCAAAAATTTGCAATTGGAGGAATAAACATATGAATTTATTAAGTTATTTTATGTACATAGTTATAACTTTTCTATCGACTTCTTTAGGTACACAAGTATTAAAAAGATATTTTCGAACTATTACAATACGGAAATTTTCATTAAAGGAATTTACTCAGGATGGTGGATTTCCATCATCTCATACAGCATTTTCAGTTTCTTGGACTATAATTACTATTTTTACACTCATACACCTTTATATGGAGCATGCAAATCAGGAAGTGTTACTATTAGCGGCAACTATTACTACTGTTACACTTGGCAACATGTGTATTATTATACGAGATGCACTTGGAGTAAGAAGAACAGTTCAAATACTTTGTGATGCCGTGAAAAAAGGTGCTGAATGTAATAGTGAATTTTTTGAAAATGTAAAACTAAAGGATTCAAAGAATGAGGCAACTTTAAAAATTCAAAGTAATTTTGAAGATATTGCTAAAAAAATGAATATAAAATCAGGGCATTTGCCACATGAGGTAATAGGTGGGATATTTTGGGGAACTTTAGTTTCAAGTTTAATATCAGCATGTTATTATGATTTTACAGAATTAAAATATATATGTATAATTGGTATTTTCCTATATATTGTTACAATTTCTTTATTTTTGAAGTATAGTAGCAATATATTAGAGATGAGGTTAGTAAAAAAGTTTTTAGATCTTTTTAATTAGTTAGAAATATAATAAAAAATCTATTAAAGAGATGTATGTGTTAAAGCATATGTCTCTTAATTTTTTTCTTTTATTTAGCAATGTTATTTTTGTCATTTGTTACCAAATATTATTGACATAAGCCTTAAATTAAAGTATAATTATATACGTAAATTTAGATTTTAAGGAGGTCTTTTTTTATGAGCGTTTCAAAAGAAGAAGTAAGACATATTGCTGATCTTGCTAAACTTAAATTAAATGATGAGGAAGTTACAAAGTATACTAAAGATTTATCAAATATAGTAGATTATGCAAATGAACTTGCTAATATAGATATAAGTGGGATTAAACCGACAAATCATATATTAAATGTGTCTAATGTATTTAGAGAAGATATGGTGCAAAAATCTTATGTAAGAGAAGAAATATTGAAAAATGCACCAACTAAAGCTGGGGGCTGTATAAGTGTTCCTAGAGTTGTAGAATAGGGGTAGAAAAAATGGAATTATATAAATTAAGTTTAAGTAAAATTGCTTCTATGATAAAAAATAAAGAAGTTAGTATAAAAGAAGTTTTAGATAGTGTTTATCAAAGAATAGAAAGCGTAGATAATACTTTGGGAGCATATATTACACTTTGTAAAGAGGATGCATACAAACAAGCAGAAATTTTACAAAAAAGATTGGATGCAGGAGAAAATATAGGTGAGCTTGGTGGCGTACCTATAGCTATAAAAGATAACATTTGTACTAAAGGTGTTAAAACAACATGTGCATCACGTATGCTTGAAGAGTTTGTACCAATATATAACGCAACAGTTATTGAAAAATTAGAAAAAGCTGGAGCTATAGTACTTGGTAAAACAAATATGGATGAATTTGCTATGGGGTCTTCTACAGAAACTTCTTACATGAAAAAAACTAAAAATCCATGGAATATAGAAAATGTACCTGGAGGCTCAAGTGGTGGAAGTGCAGTAGCAGTAGCTTCAGATATGGCGTATGCTGCTCTTGGAAGTGATACTGGTGGTTCTATAAGGCAACCAGCATCATATTGTAGTGTTGTTGGACTTAAACCAACTTATGGCCTTGTATCAAGATATGGACTTATTGCATATGCATCATCACTTGATCAAATTGGACCATTTGGAAAAAACGTAGAAGATACAGCTTTGATGTTAAATGTGCTTGCAGGTTATGATAAAAAAGATACAACTTCAGTAGAAGTAGAAACTAAAGATTATTTAAAATCATTGGTAAATGACATTAAGGGAATGAAAATTGGAGTCCCAGACGAGTTTGTAAGCGAAGGCGTAAATAGTGATGTAAAAGCAGCATATGATGAGGCAGTTAAAAAGCTTGAAAGCTTAGGAGCAAAAATAGAACATATAAATTTGGAATATGCTAAATATAGTTTAGCTACATATTATATCATAGCTACTGCAGAAGCATCTTCAAATTTAGGTCGTTATGATGGAATAAGATACGGTCATAGAACAAAAGAATTTGATGACTTAGAAGAGTTATATATAAATTCTAGAACAGAAGGTTTTGGAGAAGAAGTTAAAAGAAGAATAATGTTAGGAACTTATGTGCTTTCTTCTGGTTATTATGATGCATATTACAAAAGAGCACAATGTGTAAGAACATTAATAATAAATGAATTCAAAAAAGTTTTTGAAAGTTGTGATGTTATTTTAATACCAACAGCACCTCACACATCATTTAAATTTGGAGAAAAACAGGAAAATCCATTAGAAATGTATTTAGAAGATATATATACAGTACCAGTAAATATAGCAGGACTTCCAGCAATATCAGTTCCTGGTGGCTTTGATAAAAATGGTATGCCAATAGGTTTACAGTTTATATCAAGCTATTTTGAAGAAGAAAAGCTATTTAATGTTACTTATACTTTTGAAAAAAATACCGATTTTATAGATAAAAAACCAAACATTTAGAGGGAAGTGATAATATGTTACAATCAAAACTTATCGCAGATACAAAAAAAGAATGGCCAAGTGAAGCAAGTGTTGTAAGTCATGGAATTTTGATTAAGGGCGGATATATAAAGCAAATGGCTTCAGGTATATATACGCTTATGCCACTTGGAAAAAAAGTAATATCTAAAGTAGAAAAAATTATACGTGAAGAAATGGAAAAAATAGGCTCACAAGAAATGTCAATGCCTGTGGTTGCAACTAAAAAATTATGGGATATGTCAGGAAGATATGATTCTGTTGGATCTGAACTTTTAAGATTTGAAGATAGGAACAATGCTAAAATGGTACTTTCAATGACACATGAAGAAGCAGTTGTATTTTCACTTTTAAATGATGCAACTTCATATCAAAAATATCCATTTTCAGTATTTCAAATTCAAACAAAATTTAGAGATGAAGCAAGACCAAGAGCAGGACTTATTCGTGTAAGAGAATTTACAATGAAAGATGCGTACTCTTTCCATACAGATTCAGAAAGTTTAGACAAAACTTATGATGAATACTACAAAGCATATGAAAAAATATTTGAAAGAGTTGGAATACCAGAGGTTGTTGCAGTTCTTTCTGATACCGGAATGATGGGCGGAAGTATGGCACATGAGTTTATGTTACTTTGTGATAGTGGTGAAGATAAAATAATAACATGTAAAAATTGTAATTATAACGCAAATATGGAAGTCGCATCTACATACAAATATGATGTAGCAAATGAAATTGAAGAACCATTAGCAAAGATATATACTCCAAATATAAAAACTATAGATGCTTTAGAAAAGTATACTTCTAAAGCTGCTGAAAATATGGGTAAAGCTGTTATTTATGAAAGACTTGATACAAATGAAACTATTGTTGTATTTATACGTGCTGATAGAGAAGTAAATGAAACAAAGCTTCGTAATTTACTAGGTATTGATGATGAAGATTTAATCCCTAAAAAAGAACTAGAAAAAGATGATATAACATATGGTTTTGTAGGACCTATTAATTTAACAGAAAAAGCAGTTGTGGTATATGATAAGTCTTTAGAAAATGAAAAATCATTAATTTTTGGAGCAAATGAAAAAGATTATCATTATACAGGAGTAAATATTTTAAGAGATGTAGGAGATGTTAAATTCTTTGACGTGGCTAAAGTCGTAGAAGATGATTATTGCCCTGTATGTCACAAAAAGCATTTAAATATCTCAAATGGAATAGAAGTTGGAAATATATTTAAGCTTGGTGATAAATATACAAAAACAATGAATATGACATATATTGATGAGGATGGTAAAAAGAAAAATCCAATAATGGGATGCTATGGCATTGGAGTAGGAAGACTTTTTGCATCAGTTTTAGAAGCTAAAGCAGATAAGAAAAAAGCCAATTTACCACCAAGTATTGCACCATTTGATATTCATATATTACCAATAGATTATACTAAAAATACTGAAATAAAAAATATTGCAGACAGTATGTATGAATTATTAAATAAAAAATATGATGATGTATTACTTGATGATAGAAATAAAAATCCAGGTGTAAAATTTGCTGATGCTGACCTTGTGTCTGCACCAATACAAATAATAATTAGCCCAAGAAATTTAGAAGAAAATAAATTGGAGTTAAAAATTTATGGAAAAGAAGAAAGTGTTTATATAACAGATAAAGAGCTTTTAGATGTTATAGAAAACACAAGGAAAGGATGGGTATTTTAAGTGAATAAAGAAGATTATGAAGTTATAATTGGACTTGAAGTGCATGCAGAACTTGCTACAAAAACAAAAATCTATTGTAATTGTAGCACTGAATTTGGTGCTGATCCAAATACGCATTGTTGTCCAGTATGTACTGGAATGCCAGGCACACTTCCAGTGTTAAATAAAAAGGTAGTAGAATATGCTGTGAAAATGGGACTTGCAACAAATTCAGAAATTGCAAGATTTTCTAAACAAGACAGAAAGAACTATTTTTATCCTGATACTCCAAGAGCTTATCAGATTTCACAATATGATTTACCTCTTTGCGAACATGGTCATGTGGATATAACACTATCTAATGGCACAAAGAAAAGTATTGGAATTACAAGAATACATATTGAAGATGATGCTGGAAAACTTATACACGACGCTTTTACTGGTGATACTTTGGTAGACTTGAATAGATGTGGAGTACCCCTTATTGAAATAGTATCAGAACCAGATATAAGAAGTGCAGAAGAAGCAGTAGCATATATGCAAACATTAAAAGAAATACTGGAGTATTTGGAAATATGTGATTGTAAAATGCAAGAAGGCTCTTTAAGATGTGATGTAAACTTATCTGTAAGGAAAAAAGGAGAAACAAAATTTGGTACAAGAACTGAAACTAAAAATTTAAACTCTTTCAAATCAATTGAGAGATCTATTGAATTTGAGACTAACAGACAGATAGAAGAATTAGAAAAGGGCGGAGTTATATACCAAGAAACAAGACGTTTCGATGATGATAAAGGAATTGGATATGCAATGCGTTCTAAAGAAGATGCACATGATTATAGATATTTTCCAGAACCTGACCTTGCTCCAATCGTTTTATCTGATGAATATATAGAATCTTTAAAAAATAGCTTACCTGAAATGCCACATGTTAAAAAAGAAAGATATATGACTGAATATGGACTTTCAGAATATGATGCTACTCAACTTACATCTTCAAAAAAGACAGCAAATTATTTTGAAAAAACAGTTTCTATTTGCAAGAGTCCAAAGCAAGTAGCAAATTGGATAATGAGCGACTTTGCAAAAATGTTAAATGAAGCAGAAATAGAAATTGATGCCTCTAAAGTAACTGAAGAAAATTTAGCATCACTAATCACTTTAATTGATAGTGGAAAAATTAGTTCTGCAATTGCTAAAAAAGTATTTATAGATATGTTTAATACTGGTAAAATGGCAGAAGAAATAGTAAAAGAAAAAGGTCTTATTCAGATATCTGATGAGGGTGCAATAAAAGAGATTGTTTTAAAAGTCGTAGAAAATAATCCTAAATCAGTAGAAGATTATCATAACGGAAAAGATAAAGCTATAGGATTTTTAGTTGGTCAAATAATGAAAGAAACTAAAGGAAAAGCCAACCCTAAAATTGTAAATGAGATTTTAATTCAAGAATTAAATAAGTAGTAAAAATAAACAAAAGGAGTGAGTATAATGAAAAGGAAATATGTTATTTTAATTTCTATAATAATACTTGCTTCTTTTGTTTTTACTACAGTTATTATTGTAAAAGAAAAATGTGATGGTAAAAATAAATATAAAGATTTAAGTATTAATTTTGAGAATCTTAATTCATATTTTGAGGAAAATGGAGATTTTAACTTAGCAAATATGAAAGATATTGATAGTTCGTATATAGAAAATACTTTAAATATACCAATGGAAAAAATTAATAGTTATACAGGAAAGATACCAATAGTAAATGTAAATGCAAATATGTATATAATTATCGAGGCAAAAGAACAAGAAAATACAAACGAAATACAAGAAAAATTAGAAACTTTTCTTGTAAGTTACAAAAAAGAATGGGAAAGCTTTTTACTTTCTGAATATGATTTACTTTTTGAAAGTAAAGTAAAAGTAAAGGGAAAATATGTGTATCTTATTATATCTGAAAATTCAAAAAAATTAGAGGACTATATATCTAAAAATTAAAAAATACATATTCTTATAGTTTATAAGGATATGTATTTTTTTGTGTTAGAGTTTTGGTTTTCTAACTTTTATGTTGCTTTTTTGATTTGCAACTAATTAAAATTGGAATTAATAGTAACACAATTCCTAAAAGTAAAATTAACCGTTTTTTCAATTTTATAATCTTCCTTAGAATTTATTATACAAGTTCAAATTCGGTTTTTATAACTTTGCCCTTTTTTGTTATATAGCTTAACAATATTATAGGTACTTTTGTACCAATTTTTACGCTTTTGTAAAGCTTTTTAGAATCGATACAAAAAGTTTCAGTAAAGTAAGTTAAGTATATCTCATAACATGAATCACACCGTTTAAGAGAGCCGCTTGCACTAATACTACTATATGCTGGAATATAGCATTTTTGTGTTACTATTGCTAAAACTTGTTCTTCTTTTATTTCTTTGGTTTTTAGTTTAATGTATAGTTTATTAAAACGCTCAATTAAACCTGGTATTATTAGTAAAATTAATGATATAATAGCTATCCAGATTAAAAAACTTACAATGTAACTACCATTAACTACAGGTTGGAAAGTTAAAATTTTAAAAATTATTCCTAATATTTCTTTTAGCATATTATCCCTCCAATTATGAAATGATTATTTAAATATTAATGATTGTATTATACCATATTCACATAATACTTACAATAGATTAGAAAAATAAATTTACAAAAATATGTAGAGTTAAGTGTAAAATATGTGAAAAAATTATTGAAATATTGAATTGATTTTTCTCATATGTTAGAATTATAATGAAATATATATGTAATGGTAGAGAAAAATAAGGAGAAGTAGAATGTCATATATCGAGTTTAAAGAAGTAGAAAAAGAATATAAAATGGGGGAAGTTAGTGTTAAGGCTTTAGATGGTGCTAGTTTTGATATAAAAAAGGGAGAATTGGTAGTTATAGTAGGTCCAAGTGGTGCTGGAAAAACTACTGCTTTAAATATATTAGGTGGAATGGATAGTGTAACTAGAGGTAGTGTCATAATCGACGGTAAAGATATAACTAAACTAAAGAAAAGAGACTTAGTAAAATATAGAAGAAATGATATTGGTTTTGTTTTTCAATTCTATAATTTAGTACAAAATTTAACTGCAAAAGAAAATGTAGAACTTGCAACACAGTTATGCAGTGATGCATTAGATGTAGATGAAATTCTAGATAAAGTGGGGTTAGGTTTAAGAAAAAATAATTTTCCATCTCAGCTTTCAGGTGGTGAACAACAAAGGGTTGCAATTGCAAGGGCAATAGCCAAAAATCCTAAATTACTTTTATGTGATGAACCAACTGGTGCACTTGATTACAAAACAGGAAAGAGTATTTTGAAATTATTACAGGACATGTCAAAAAAAGAAAAAATGACAGTAATAATAATAACGCATAACTCAGCAATAGCTCCTATGGCAGATAAAGTTATACATTTTAAAAATGGGGTGGCTGAAAGTATAATTCAAAATATAAAAAGAGTGTCAATTGATGATATAGAATGGTAAAAAGGAAAAAGAGAATATATGAAAAAATCGTTATTAAAAAATAATATAAAGACAATTATAAAAAGTAGACGTAGATTTTTTTCAATTCTAGTAATGGCTTTCTTAGGTGTTGGTTTTTATGCTGGACTTGTTGCAACTAGCCCTGATATGGAAAATAGTTTAGACACATATTTGGATAACTCAAATATGTATGATATAAATGTTATATCTACTTTAGGTTTAACCGATGAAGATGTGCAAGCTATAAAAGAAATTGATGGAGTAAAAGAGGCGTATCCTGGAATTTCAAAGGATTCTAACTCGCTTTTTAATGAAAAAGAAAGTGTATGTAAAGTAATAGAATATGATGAAAATGTAAATACTCCAGTAGTTATAGCAGGTAGACTACCACAAACTAAAGATGAATGTTTACTTGATGAAAATTATGCTTTAAATCAAAATGCTAGTGATTATATTGGAAAAGAAATAACACTTCTTAATGATGATAAAAAAGAAGATACAGATGAAGATGTTTTTAAAGAAAAGAAATTTAAAGTAGTGGGAATAGTAACATCGCCAATATACATCTCTAATACTAGAGGAAATACTACTCTTGGAAATGGAACAGTAGCATATTATATATATGTAAATAAGTCTGTTATAAATACAGATTATTACACTGAAATAAATGTTATCTTAGATGGTACAAAAGAAAATGTTACTGGAAATGTTCAATATAATCAAAAGGTTCAAGAAGTAAAAACAAGTATTCAAAGTATAAAAGAAGAAAGAGAGAATGCAAGATATTTAAGTATTGTAGATAAGGCAAATAAGAAGCTAGCAGAAGCTGAAGATGAGTATGAAAAAAACAAAAAAGAAGCTGAAGATTCTTTAAATGACGCATCTAAAAAAATAACAAATGCAAAAGAAGAATTAAGCATTAATGAAGAAAAAATTAAAAGTGCTGAAAGTAAATTATTAAGAGAAGAAAAAAATGCAAATAGTGAGTTTTTAAATTATGAAAATAAACTTAAAGAAGGTAGAGAAACTTTAGCTACTAAAGAAAAAGAACTAGAAGATGGAAGTAGTAAGTTTGAAGAAGAAAAGAAAAACTATAATTTAACTTTAACTGAAATTAATAATAATTTGAATAATTTGAATTTAAATTTAGACGCATTAAAGAAACAAAAAACTTTGCTAGAAGCTGCAGGTGAGGATACCTCTCAAATAGATACTAATATATTAAACCTAACTCAAAAAATAGAGGAATTAAATAGTAATAAAATTAGAATAGAAGAAGGCTTAAAACAAGCAGAAACTAATATTTCTTCAGGAAAAATAGAATTAGAAAATGCCAAAAATGAATTAGAAAGAAACCAAAAAGAGTTAGAGTCTAAAAGAAAGAAAGCACTTAATAAATTTTCTACTGCAAAGGCAGAAATAAATAACTCAAAGCAAAGAATAGAAGACGCTAAACTTAAGTTAGAACAAAATGAAAAGGAATTTGAAACTAAGAAAAACGAAGTAAATCTTAAATTAGAAGATGCGAAGGCAAAATTAAATGAAGCAAAAGATAAGATAAAACAAATAGAAAAAGCTAAATGGTATATTTTAACTAGAGAGGATAATTCTGGATATACTAATATATTTGATGCAATAAAAACAATGAATAATATTGCAACATTGTTTCCTGTAATATTTTATTTTGTAGCTGTACTTATTAGTTTAACGTCAATGACAAGAATGATAGAAGAAGAAAGAATTGAAATAGGTACACTTAAATCATTAGGCTACACTAATACGCAGATTATATATAAATATATAATGTATTCTTTTCTTGCGTGTGTTATAGGTGGAGTGCTTGGCATGAGTGTTGGATTTTATGTACTTCCTACTATAGTTTGGTCGCTATATTCTTTACTTTATACAATTCCACACTTCTATATTTCATATAAATTTGGAATAGGTATAACAGGAATAGCAATTGCTTTTTTATGCATAGGAGGAGCAACATTAATTGTTGCAATAAAGGAATTAAAGAACTCTCCGGCTACTTTAATGAGGCCTAAACCACCTAAAAATGGTAAAAAAATTTTACTTGAAAGAATTAGTTTTATTTGGAATAAAATTAGTTTTTCAAATAAAGTTACAATAAGAAATATATTTAGATACAAAAAAAGAGCAATGATGACAATAATTGGAATTGCAGGATGTACAGGACTTATGCTTACAGGATTTGGAATTAAAAATTCTGTTGAAGATATACCACAAATGCAGTTTGGAAACGTATTTAAATATGACGCTTCCATTTCGCTTTTAAATCAAAACAATATAAATGATATTGAAAAGTATGTAAGTGAAAGTGAAAAAATTGAAGCCTTAAACAAAGTTTGTGCTTCAACTGGTAGTTTAAAAAAAGGAAGTAAGACAGTTAATGTAAATGTATTTGTACCTGAAAATAATGATACATTTGATAATGTGTGCAATCTTGAAGATGTAGAAACTAATAAAAAAATACTATTATCTAATGATGGAATAGTTATCACAGATAAAGCAGCTGAAAGCTTAAATATTAATAAAGGAGATACTATTACTCTTGTAGGCAGTGATGATATCGAGTATGAATTAAAAGTAGTTGCAATAGCTAAAAATTATGTATCACATTATGTATATATGTCAAAAGAATTTTATGAAAGTAATATAAAATCATATAGCACAAATATGATATTTTTGAATATGGGAAATATTCAAAATGAAGAAGAATTAAAAATCACAGAAGATTTACTTAACATTGAAGGGGTGGCTTCAGTATCATTAACATCTACTCTTATGAAAACAATAAGTGATATGTTAAATACTATGAATTATGTTGTGGTTGTACTTATTGTGTCATCAGCACTTCTTGCTTTTGTTGTGTTATATAACTTAGCGAATATAAATATAGCGGAAAGAAAAAGGGAGATAGCTACCTTAAAAGTACTTGGTTTTTATGAAAATGAAGTGGATAGTTATATAAATAAAGAAAATGTAATATTTACAATACTTGGAATTATATTTGGGCTAGTATTTGGATATTTCTTGACAGATGCAATAGTTGCTAGTGTTGAAATAGATTCGCTTAGATTTTTAAGACATATAAAGGAACTAAGCTATATATACTCTGCTATTATAACATGCATATTTTCATTTATAGTTAATTTTATTATTCACTTTGTACTTCAAAAAATAGATATGATTGAAAGTCTAAAAAGTGTTGAGTAGTAGCAAATAATTTGGAATTTTTTGATTTTTAAAAAAAAATATTGAAAACTTAGCAATAATATGGTATATTATTAGTATAGAAGCAATATAAATATCGATATTGCATATAATAATATTGATATTTATTAGCATAAAAAAAGTGGTGAATCCAGCCATTAAATTGGAACTTAAAAAAGCGGTGAATCCGGCCATAAACGGAACTTAAAAAAGCGGTGAATCCAGCCATTAAGTGGAACTTAAAAAAGTGAGATTAGAGACTAAACTCTAATCTCTTATAATTTTATATAATAATAAATTCATATCAAACAGAAAAAAGAACATTTTTTCTCCAAAACTATTTACATCTCTTTGATGTTGTGTTATAATGAACACAAATTGTCGGGAGGTGATACAAAATGAAACTAACTAAACTAAATAAAGCTGTGTTAGATGATTTTTTGTTGCATACTACTAAAACATATAGTTTATGCATTTAGTAAGTAATAGCTAAATTTTTTAGGAGGAAGAAAAATGATTTTAAACTTAAAAATAGTAAAAGTTAATTCAGACTATTGTGACTATTTGAGAAAATTTGATAGTAAAGTACCATATAATAAGTCTGAAAAAGAGTTAAGACCATTTATAGGAATCTTATTTAAAATAGATACTTGTGAGTATTTTGCACCTTTGTCTAGTCCCAAGATCAAACATTTAAAAATGAAAAATACCATAGACTTTATAAAAATTAAAAGTGGTGAATTAGGTGCAGTTAATTTTAATAATATGATTCCTGTAAATAAGGAAAATTATAATTTAATAGATTTGACTAAAGAAACATTAACAGTTTCTGAAATGAAATATCAAAAATTATTAAAAGAACAATTATCTTGGTTAAATGCAAATTATTCTCTAGTTAAAAATAAATCTTTTAAATTATATAATTCGTTTATTAATAATAATTTACCAGAAAGTGTAAAGAATAGGTGCTGTAATTTTAAATTATTAGAAAAAAAGTGTATAGAGTATACATTAGAAAAATAATAAAAAAATTTGTTATTCATGATATTAAAGACTATAAGATGTATGTATTAAAAAAGCCTTTCTCCGTCATAATGATAGGAAGGCCTTTTTATTTTACATTTTAAAAAAAATATTATACTCTTTAAGTTCTATTTTTATCATTTTTCGCTAAATTTGTTTTTTATTATTGAATAAACATATGTTTTGATGTATAATAATAGTGGTGATTTATTATATGTTTGATATTAAAAATGACATCAAATATTTAAAAGGAGTTGGACCTGCTAAATCTCTACTTTTAAATAAACTTGGAATAAATAATATAAAAGACTTAATAGAGTACTATCCTAGAAGTTACGAAGATAGAAGAAATTTAAAAAATATATCTGAATTTTCAGATGGCGAATATGCTTTGTTCATAGGTTGTATAGATACTGATGTAAAATTACAAAGAATAAGAAAAAACTTAACAATACTACATACTTTTGTTTCTGATGATACTGATAGTTGTAAGCTTACATGGTTTAATCAAAAATATATAAAAGATAGATTAAAAATTGGTATGAAATATATTTTTTACGGAAAGGTTGAAATAGAGTATGGTAGAAAAGTTGTAGATAATCCTGAAATATATAATTTAAGTGAATTGGAGAAAATAAAAGGTATTTATCCTATATATACTTTAACTGCAGGAATTACTCAAAATTATTTGTTTAAACTAGAAAATACCGTATTTGAAAATGAATTCAAATTAGCTGAAACTTTTAGTGATGACTTTAGAAAAAAATATAATTTGAGTGAAATAAATTATGCTACACATAATATACACTTTCCAAAAGATTTTAATGCTGTGGAAAGGTCAAGAAATAGAATTATTTTCGAAGAATTATTTTTACTTCAACTTGCACTTATGACACTAAAAAATAATAGTTTAGGTTTAAAAAAAGAAAGTAAATATGAAAATGTAAATTGGGATGAGTTTAAATCACTATTACCATTTGAACTAACTAATGCTCAAAAAAAAGTAATAACAGAAATAACTAAGGATTTATCTTCTGATAAACTAATGAATAGATTGGTTCAGGGAGATGTTGGATGCGGAAAAACAATGGTAGCTGCTATAGCAATGTATATTGCTGTAAAAAATGGTTATCAAGCAGCTATGATGGCACCAACTACTATTCTTGCAAATCAACATTATAACGAGTTAAAACCATATTTTGAAAAGCTTGGAATGACAGTAGAAATAATAACGTCAAGTACTACAAAGAAAAATAAAGAGAAAATTATTGAAAGGTTAGAAAATAATGAAATAAATATTTTAATTGGAACCCATTCTATAATAGAAGACAATATAAAATTCAATAATTTAAGTTTAGTAATAACAGATGAGCAACATAGATTTGGAGTTAATCAAAGAATGAAACTTTCAAATAAAGGAAAATCAGTTGATACCTTAGTTATGACTGCAACCCCAATACCAAGGTCACTTGCAATTATGCTTTACGGTGATTTAGATCTTTCTATTATTGACGAAATGCCACCTGGAAGAACACCTGTAAAAACTTATGCTGTGGATGAAACATATGAAGCAAGAATAAATAATTTTATAATGAAAAATATAAATGCTGGAAGACAGGTATATGTGGTATGTCCGCTTGTTGAAAATAACGAAACACTTGAACTAGAATCAGTAGAAGAGGTCTATGAGAAGTACAAAAATGGTTTCTTTAAAGATGTAGAAGTTGAATTTTTGCATGGTAAAATGAAAAACAAAGAAAAAGATGAAATAATGCAAAGGTTTAAAAATAACGAAATTAAGATTTTGATTTCAACTACAGTAATAGAAGTAGGTATAAGTGTAAGCAATGCTACAGTTATGGTTATAGAAAATGCAGATAGATTTGGACTTGCTGCGTTGCATCAGTTAAGAGGAAGAGTTGGAAGAGGAAACTTTGAGTCATATTGTATTTTAAAAAGTTCTAATAGGTCTTTAAAGGCAAGAGAAAGACTTAAAATAATGGAAAAAAGTAATAGTGGCTTTGATATAGCAGAAAAGGACTTAGAATTAAGGGGCCCTGGAGATTTCTTTGGTATAAGACAATCTGGTTTGCCAGAATTTAAACTTGCTAATTTACTTAAAGATATTAATATACTAAAAAATTCTCAGGAGGCAGCTAAAAAAATAATAGAAGAAGATAAGTATTTAGAAAAGCCTGAAAATAGAAAAATAAAAGAAGCTTTATTTGATAAGTTTGGAGATAAACTCATAAATATAGCTACTTAAATATTAAACAAAAACACTAAATATTTTCACTCCTATAACTAGAGTAAAAGAAAAAGGAAGTAATGTTATAATAAAAGACATAAGGCTTAACAATAATGATTCATATAGTGATATATCTTTAGAATATGAATATGGAACAAGTGATGTTTCATAATAACTATATGGATCATATTTTTTTCTAAAACCAGTATGAGATTTATTTATTAACATGTATGATATAGCTTGAAATGAGATAAACAATAATATCATACCTAGAGTTATTAATAAAATAGGAAATATATATTCTTTTAGACTTAAATATATATTTTTATCTGTAATATTAATTTCTAGTACGTTTGTTATTAGATGATTTGCAAATACTAATATAATAAACGTTTGAATGCTATTAAATATACAAGGGAAAATTAATGAATTACTGTTATATATATTGCTTTTTTTTAAGTACAAAACTAATTTAAAAATAGTAACATTAGCAAGTGTAAGTAATACTAAAAATAATAATATACCAATTATTTTAAAAACTATCATATTAATATATATGACTTGAAGGTAAAAATAATGTTAATATTGATTTAATATATAAAAAATGGTAGAATATTACTGAAAAAACAAAAGGAAAGTGGGAGATAAAATGAATGAAGAATTTTTGAAAGATTTAGCTGCTAAAAAGCCTATACCAGGCGGTGGCGGAGTAGCAGCACTTTTAGGTGCTTTAACAAATGCTTTGGGCTCAATGGTATGCAACTATACAATAGGAAAGAAAAAGTTTTTAGAGTATGATGAAGAAAATACAGAATTTTTAAATAAGTTTAACGAAAATATTCTAAAATTTGAAGAGTATATAAAAAAGGATGCGGAAGTTTTTTATCCATTATCTCAAGCATATTCTTTACCTAAAGATTTTAACGAAGATGGAAAAACTAAGCAAGATATATTAAATCCATTACTAAAAAATGCAGCAATAGTTCCACTTGAGGTAATGGAACTATGTAAAGATACGTTAGATATGTTAGCTAAGCTATTACATCAATCATCTTCTATCGTTATAAGTGATGTAGGAGTAGCTGCTTCATGTGCAAGAGCATGTATTGAAAGTGCTTCATTAAATGTATATATAAATACTAAATGTATAAGTGATAAAGAGGAAAAAGAAAAATTAGAAAAAAGAGCAAATGATGTATTAGAAAAGTATTTAGATATTTCAGATAAAATATTTGAAGAAGTAAAAAATAGCTTAAAATAAATAATTAATAGGAGGGAACTTAATGCAAAATTTACTTGGAAAAGAAGTAATAAAGAGTATAAATGAAAATGTAGCAATCAAAAGAAAGTTATTAGATAAAATGAGTATTGAACCAGTGCTATTTGTAATGATGTTTAATGCTTCAAGTGATGACTATGCGTATAAAAATACTATTTTGAAAAAATGTGAAAAAAATACAATATCTTGTGAAGTCGTAGAAGAAGAAAACGAGCAAGAATTTATAGAAAAGTTTAGAGATTATAACAAGGATAAAAATGTAGATGGAATAATCATTATGGGAAAATTAACAGATAAAATTTCTCAAACTATAAAACTTGAAATAGATGAAAGAAAAGATGTAGATGGCGTAGGATATATAAACATGGCAAAGCTTTATTCAGGAGAAAAGGCTACTATTCCTTGTACATCAGAAGCAGTATTAAAAATGTTTGATTATTATAACATTGATTTAAAAGGAAAAAATGTTACTGTTATAGGTAGAAGTAATATAATAGGAAAACCATTATTTATGTCTATACTTGCAAGAGGTGCAACTGTAACAGTGTGCCATTCTAAAACTAATGATTTAAAGAAAATGGTAGAAAATTCTGATATTGTATGTTCTGCTGTAGGAAGAAAAAATTTAGTTACTTCTGATATGGTAAATAATAATATGGTAGTAATTGATATTGGAATAAATGTAGATGAAAATGGAAATATGTGTGGAGACGTAGATTACGATAATGTATCTGATATAGTTAAAGCTATTACTCCTGTCCCTGGAGGCGTAGGAATGGTTACAAATTCAGTTTTGGTAGAACATGTATTAGACTCTGCATTAAAGAGGAAAGAAAAATAATTTATGATAAGCAATGTAGATATATTATTTGAAAACTTAAAAAAATCTAAGTTTAGAAGTAGTTTTAGATTAAAAGAAAAAGATAAGCTATATATAAAAGAAAAAGGGATGGATAAAATAAAGGAACATGCTTATGATTTTATTAAAAAAAGACTTTCAGAAGCTTATCCTAAAAATGATGGTAAACAAACTCCTATGAGAGGACATCCTGTGTTTATTGCTGAGCATGCAACGGCAACTTGTTGTAGAGGCTGCTTATACAAATGGCATAAAATTCCTCAAGGAAGAGAGTTAAATGATGATGAAATAGACTATATAGTTTTTGTTATAATGAAATGGATCGAAAATCAAATGAAAGGTTAAAGAGGGGATAAAAATCGTTATGGAAGATAAAAAAGTAATCTTGCTATTTTCGGATTTAGAAGGGACTATTTTAAATGACGAAGAAGGAAGATATGCTGAAGAAGATATGTATGGGCTTTTAGAACAAATAGAAAGAATGCAAAGTATTACTGGTGCAGAGGTTCATATTCACTTGGTTTCTCCTGTATTTGAAAAACAAATGGAAAAAACAATTGATGATATTGATACAAATATTATAAGGTACAATATTAAAAACCAGGAGAAAACTCGTATAAAAGAAATAGAAGGTGGAACTTGTACACCTGAAATAGGGGTTAGCTCTAGTTATAAAAAATTTAATAATAAAGTAGTACCATTTAAACCTCCAATTAAATGTAAAGATGCTGATGTCTCTTTATATGGTAAAGAAAGCTATGTTATGAATTGGTGCGAGTATTATTCTGAAAAAGGAAGGTTAAAAACAGCAATATATTGTGGCAATGGTAGAAATGACTCTTTAGCAATGAAATATGTAAAAAAGAAAGCTAATGGATTTGTTGTATGCCCAGTTAATAGTAAAGATGAGGCAAAAAATCAAGCTGATTTTATTAGTGAGAAAGCAGATTTAAAAGGAATAACAGAAGGAATATTTAAAATAAATAATGAAATAGAAAAAGTAGTACATTCACATGAAGAAAAAGTAAGTAAAGTAAAAGACGATTATGATTTAGAAATTTATTGATTAGAACATATTAATAAGAAGTGAAAAGGAGGAAAAAATGTTTAAATTACATTCGAATTTTAAACCTACTGGTGATCAACCAGAGGCAATAAAAAAATTGGTAGATGGAATAAAAAAAGGTTATGATGCAGAAACCTTGCTTGGAGTGACAGGTTCGGGTAAAACTTTTACAATAGCAAATGTAATAAAAGAAGTAAATAAACCTACAATAATTATGACACATAATAAAACACTGGCAGGACAGTTATACAGTGAATTTAAAGAATTTTTTCCTGAAAATGCAGTAGAATATTTTATTTCTTATTATGATTATTATCAACCTGAAGCATATATTGCCTCAACTGATACATATATTGAAAAAGATAGTAGTATAAATGATGAAATAGATAAATTAAGACATAGTGCAACTGCTGCTCTTTTTGAACGTAAAGATGTTATAATAATTGCCAGTGTATCTGCAATTTACTCTTTAGGTTCACCAGATGACTACTCTAATATGGTACTATCAGTAAGACCGGGAATGAAGATAAAAAGAGATGAAATACTTACAAAATTAGTTGAAATGCAATATGTAAGAAGTGACATGGAGTTTTTTAGAGGAAACTTTAGAGTAAAGGGAGATATAGTAGATATATTTCCAGCTGAAAATAGTGAGGAAGCAATAAGGCTAGAATTTTTTGGAGATGAAATAGATAGAATATGTTTAATAGAAGCGGTAACAGGAAAGGTATTAAAGACTTCAAAACACGAACTTATATATCCAAAATCACACTATGTAATGCCTAAAGAAAAGATTAACGAAGCAATAGGAAAGATAAAAGAAGAATTAGAAGAAAGAATAAAGTATTTCAAGGATAACGGAAAAGTAGTAGAAGCATATAGGATTGAACAAAGAACAAATTTTGATATTGAAATGCTACAAGAGACTGGATTTTGTCAAGGAATAGAAAACTATTCAGCTGTACTTGGAGGAAGAAAGCCAGGAAGTACTCCATATACATTATTCGATTATCTAGGAGACGATTTTTTGCTTGTAATTGATGAATCTCATGTTACAATACCACAAATAAGAGGAATGTATAATGGAGACCGTGCAAGAAAAGAGTCTTTAGTAGAAAATGGATTTAGACTTCCATCTGCATTAGACAATAGACCTTTAAGATTTGATGAATGGGAAAAAAAGGTAAAACAAAAAATATTTGTAAGTGCAACACCTGCTGATTATGAAAAAGAACATCAAAAATTGGTAGCTGAACAAATTATTAGACCTACAGGATTGCTTGATCCACAAATTGTTGTAAAACCAACAGATGGACAAATTGAAGATTTAATAGAAAATATAAATAAAGTAATAGAAAGTGGGGAAAGAGTGCTAGTTACTACACTTACAAAGAAAATGGCAGAAGAACTTTCAAGTTATTTATCAGAGAAAAAAATAAAAGTAAGATATATGCATTCAGATATTGAAGCTTTAGATAGACTGGAAATTATAAGGGATTTAAGACTTCGGTAAATTTGATGTATTAGTTGGAATAAACCTTTTAAGAGAAGGCTTAGATATACCTGAGGTATCACTTGTTGCTATACTTGATGCCGATAAAGAAGGATTTTTAAGAAGTGAAAGGTCGTTAATACAAACAATAGGAAGAGCAGCGAGAAATTCAAACGGTCACGTTATAATGTATGCAGATGAATTAACTGATTCTATGGAAAAAGCAATTCATGAAACAAATAGAAGAAGAGATATACAAATGAAATATAACAAAGAACATGGAATTGTTCCTAAGACAATAAAAAAAGATATAAGAGATAGTATAAAGGCAACATTCGATGCAGAAGAAAAAGAAAACATAGAAGTTAAAAAAGGAGAAACATTAGAAGAAACAATAGAAAGATTAACTCAAGAAATGATGGCATATGCAAGAAAATATGAATTTGAAAAAGCAGCAACATTAAGAGATTTTATAGAAGACTTAAAAAATGCCAAGTAAAGTTATAAAGTAATATAAAAATAAGGGGAGAAAAAAATGTTAATACAACTTATAATAGTAATGCTATTAATTTTAGTAAATGGAGTATTTGCAGCATCTGAAATAGCATTCTTATCTGTAAATAAATTTGAGTTAAAACAAGAGGTTAAAAAGAAAAATAAAAAAGCAATTAAAATACAAAAACTTGTAGATAATCCTAGTGGATTTTTAGCTACTATTCAAATAGGAATAACACTTGCAGGTTTCTTAGCCAGTGCATTTGCAGCTGAAGCTTTTGCAGATGAATTGGTAGAATATTTTAAATTTTTAAGTATTTCTGTAAATATATTAAAGCCGATAATAGTAATTTTAGTTACACTTATTCTTTCATACTTTACGCTAGTTTTAGGAGAACTTGTACCTAAAAGGATGGCTATGAGTTTTCCTGAAAAAATCGCATATAATGTTGTGAATATGATTACAGTACTTATGAAAGTAACATATCCATTTGTATGGCTACTTACGAAGTCTACTAATATTGTAGCTAAAATATTTGGAATATCTAAAAATGCTGAAGAAAAAGTTACAGAGGAAGAAATTAAAGCAATGATTTCAACAGGAACAGATGATGGAACCATTGAAGAAGGTGAAAAGAACCTTATATTTAATGTATTTTCATTTAATGATGTTGAAGCCTCAAAAATAATGACTAAAAAAGAAAATGTTGTATCAGTGGATGTGAATATTTCAAACCAAGGTTTAATGGAAAAAATTAAAAATCACAAATATACAAGAATGCCTGTGTATAACAAGGAAAAAGATAATATTATTGGAGTTTTGAATATTAAAGACATAATTGTATATCATAAGAAAACTAAAAAAATGGAAATATTAGATATAATGCATGAAGCATTATTTGTTGAAGATACAGATAAAGCAGATGATATATTTAAACTAATGCAAAAAAGACGTCAAGGTATGGTAATAGTAAAAGATAAGGAAGAAAACTTTGTAGGTATTATTACTATGGAAGATGTTATTGAAGAAATTGTAGGTAATATTTTTGACGAGTTTGATGGAAGTAAAAATAATTTATAATTATTTTCTAGGATAAGATCAAAAAAGAAAAAGGAAATTTCATTACACTGTATGATATAAATCCTTTTTCTTTTTTGCTACAATAATTTATCCATATCATCGGGGATAGGGGAAGTTAGTTCGATTTTGTTATTTGTAATAGGGTGATGAAAAGTTATTTTTTCACAGTGTAAAGATTGTCTTTTTATATATTTTAAAATGTCTTTTTTTCCATATTCATTTCCGTACAATTCATCACCTAAAAGTACATGTCCCATATCTGAAAAGTGTACACGTATTTGATGAGTTCTTCCAGTATGAAGTAAAATAGAAACTAAAGTATAGTTTTTATCATAGTATCTTTTTTTAACAAAATATTCTGTTTTAGCAAAATCACCTGAGTTATTTACCTCTCTTAAAATAATAGTATCTTTTTTTCTAGCAATATTTTTTGTTATAACACCATGGTCTTTTTCTACTATTCCATCTACTATCGCAGTATAGTACTTTTTTAAATCAATTTTATCTTTTTTTCTAACAAATAATTCTTGAATGTATGCATTTTTTGCAAATATACAAATACCTGTAGTGTTATGGTCAAGCCTTGTTACAATATGGATGTTAGATATATTTTCTTTTTCTAAATAGTTTGCTACAATATTTGAAAGAGTATTTTCATAATTATTGCTAGATGGGTGTACTGGCATATTTGCAGGTTTATTTATAATAAGCAAATATTCATCTTCATATATAACGTTAAGTGGTGCGTTTACTAAATTAAATTTATCTTTAAATCTTGTTTTGCTAAAATCTTGTATATCAATACAAATCTTATCGTCTTCTTTTACAATATAATTTGTATATTCATTTTTATCATTTACATATATGCGTTTATTTTCTCTTAAATTTTTTAAAAGTATACTCGATACATATAGCCTTTGTTTAAGTATATCTTTCAATTTTTTCCCAATATCATCTTTTTTTATTCTATATTCTATTTTCATAAATAATCACAGATTAATTCTAACATTTTATCAACTTAAAAGCAAGTTGATTGCAAAAAATATAAAATTATGTAATTAGCATTAATTTGTAAATTATGAAAAATGTATTGACAAAAGTATAGTTTAGGATTATAATGAATATAATAGAAGTAGATATTGATATATCTATTTACAGTTAAAAAATCAGGTGAACTCTACCAATAAGTGAGAGCTGTAAAATCAAAGGTAAGAACTTAAATTCTTACCTTTTTGTAGTATAGGAGGTGTGTATGAAATTATATTCTATAACAGATAAATATATAAATTATTTAAGAAAATTCGATGACAAAGTTTATGATAATAAAGAGGATAAAAGAAAGGTAATGAGAAAATATTTAGGAATAGTTTTAGATATAAATCAGTTAAAATATTATATTCCTATGTCTTCTCCTAAAAAAAGCGACTATAAAAATAAAGCAATAAGAAAGTCTGTTATTCCAATTATAAGAATAGTCTCTAATGAAGAGATTAACAATATTCCTGTATTAAAGGGAACGTTAAGAATAAGTAATATGATACCTGTTCCAGATAGTGAACTTGTTTTATATGAACCCCAAAAAGAGAAAAATAAAAATTATAAAATCTTAGTAGAAAAGGAACTGGAATTTATAAATAAAAATCAAGATATGATAATAAAATATGCTAATATTTTATATAGACAAAAAATAAACAATTATGATGTGTCTTACATAAAAAACGTAGTGGATTTCAAATTGCTTGAAGAAAAATGCATAGAATATAAGGGATAAATTTTTAGAGTACTTTTCAATATCAATTAAAATAAATATTTTTTAGGTAAGCAATTTTGTCTATTAGTGTATTTGTTAACTAAGTTTTCTATCACATATATTTTTACTCAACTAAAATTTTAAATCTTTTTTTAGTTATTCTTCCACACATTTTTAATGTGAATTCAGAAAAAAATAGAAATTCTTATGAGCATTTCAAAGATTGCAAAAAATATAAAATTATGTTATCATATTAGTTATAATAATTGTAATAGTAAAGGGATATGTAATATGGATAATATTAAGCATAATGGAAATGAAAGAATTGATGATTTAGGTATTCAAAATTTGAAAATTATTCAGAATAAAGAGTATTTTTGTTTTGGAACAGATAGTGTGTTACTAGCAAACTTTGTAAGTTCAAATAGTTCCAAAAATAATATAATAGATTTTTGTAGTGGAAGTGGTGTGATTCCAGTTATAATTTCCGCAAAGAAAAAATGCAATAAAATAATAGCTGTAGAACTTCAAAGACAAATGTATGATTTGTTAAAAAGAAATGTTCAGTATAATACCTTGGATGAAAAAATAATTACATTAAATGAAGATATAAAAAGCGTAGAAAATATTAGAAAGGAATTGATAAAAAAAGTAGGAGAAGGAACAGCAGATATTATTGTATGTAATCCACCGTATAAAAAAATTGGAGAAGGAATAAAGAATACTCAAGATGTAAAATATATTGCAAGACATGAGGTTTGTTGCAAGTTAGAAGATATATTTAATTCTGCATCCAAGCTTTTAAATACAAAAGGAAAGTTATATATAGTTCATAAACCTGAAAGGTTAACAGACTTAATATGTATAGCAAGAAAGTATAGATTAGAAGCTAAGAAAATAAAATTAGTTCAACCTAGTTTAAACTTAAAGCCAAGTATTGTTTTAGTAGAATATGTAAAAGATGGAAATAGTGAAGTTATAGTAGAAAAACCGTTAATTGAATATGATGAAAATGGAAATTTTACAAATGAATTTTTAAAAATTTATGAATAATGACATTCAAAACTACAGATAATATTCTGGGAGTTGATATTTATGTCATACAAACAAAAAATTGAGTGTAATGTAGCTCATTGTGCTCATAACTGTATTGAAGACTGTACTTGTAGATTAGATAAGATACAAGTATGTCCTTGCAATACTAAAGCAAATGAAAGTGCAGATGATACAACTGCATGTGCTTCCTATAAATTCTGTGGAGATTTGAATGTAACAGAAATAACAGGAAGAGATTAGCTTTGTTTAAGCATCCTTTGTTTTTTATTTAAGGATGCTTTTCTTGTTATATAAAAATAGTAATAAATTGGTATTGCAAAAAGCATGTTTCTGGAATATAATAGTTATATATAAATATGAAAAAAGGTGAGAGTATTGTTATTAAATGAGAAATTAGAATTATTTAAAATTGGAATTAAAAATAAAAAAATCGCAGTTTTAGGAATAGGTAGAAGTAATATACCTGCTATACAGTTTTTACATAAACTAGGGACAAAGATAAGTGTAAGAGACAAAAATAAAAGTTCATTAGAAAAATGTCCTGAACTTGTTAAATTAGATATAGAACTTTTACTTGGAGATAATTATTTAACAAATCTAGATAAATTTGATTATATACTAAGAACTCCTGGAATAAAACCATTTTTACCAGAAATAGAAGAAGCCGTAAAAAAAGGAGTAAAGCTTACATCTGAAATTGAACTTTTAATAGATCTTGCACCATGCAAAGTAATAGGTGTAACAGGTAGCGATGGAAAAACAACAACAACAACCCTTATAGCTAAATTCTTGGAAAAAGAAGGATATAAGGTGTGGCTTGGAGGAAATATAGGAAAATCTGTTTTTGCAGAAATAGAAAAAATGGATAGAAAAGATATAATAGTATTAGAGTTAAGTAGCTTCCAGCTTATGACTTTAAAAAAATCTCCAAATATTTCAGTAATTACAAATATTTCGCCAAATCACTTAGACTATCATAGAAGTTTTGAAGAGTATGTACTTGCTAAAGCAAATATATTTTTTAAACAAACTAAAAATGATTTGTTAGTATTAAATAATGATGATAAGTATACTGAAAAATATTTAAGCATTATACAAACTAATAAAATTCAAACTAATATACGAAAATTTAGTTTAAATGGAGAAGTTGAAAAAGGTACATATCTTGAAAATGATGAAATTATATATAATGACGGTAAAGAAAAAACTAAAATATGTGATAAAAAAGATGTAAAACTTGTAGGAATGCATAATATTGCAAATATATGTACTGCAATCTCTGCTTGTTTTGATTTAGTATCTGTTGAAAGCATAAAAGATGTTATTACAAATTTTAGTGGAGTAGAACATAGAATGGAATTTGTAAGATGTATTTCTCGGAGTAAATTACTATAACGATTCTATTGCAAGTTCACCAACAAGAACAATAGCAGGACTTAAGTCATTTAAAGATAAAGTTATATTAATTGCTGGTGGTTATGACAAACATATACCATATGATGTGATAGGAAAATATATAATAGATAAAGTGAAAATTTTATTACTTGTAGGAGCAACATCTGAAAAAATAAAAGAAGCAGTTATAAAAGAAGCGGAAAAAGAAAAAATAGATTTAGATGGAATGATTGATATAAAAGAATTTAATAACTTAAAAGATGCTTTAGATTATGCTCTTATGCACTCTGTATCGGGAGATAATGTTGTAATGTCACCTGCAAGTGCATCATTTGACATGTATAAAGACTTTGAGGAAAGAGGAAATTATTTTAAAGAACTAGTAAATGAGCTTTAGTATTAGCGAAAAGTTTTCATAAATTTATATATATTTGTTGACAAAGCAAATATACTAGTGTATAATATGTGTAAAGTGAAAATGCTTTACACATATTTTGCATTTAAGGTGATTTTAATGGAAGAAGATTTAAAGTTTAATAGATTATATGATATATATGGAAAACTTTTAACAAAAAAGCAACAAGATATCTTTGAAGAATATTTTTTGTATAATTTGTCTTTAAGAGAAATCGCTGAAAATAAAAATATATCATACCAAGCTGTTAGAGATAGTATAGAAAAAAGTAAGAGAATGCTTGAAAATTATGAAAGTTCTATTGGTATGGAAAGTACTTTAACTCAAGTAGAAAGAGTAATAAATATGTGTAAGAATAAAAAAGAAGTTAAATCTTGCGATATTTTAAATATACTTTTAAAAAAAGAAAAGGATGATATGTGATGTTTGAAAGTCTATCAGATAAATTACAAAATGTAATGAAGAAACTTAAAGGCCAAACTAGGATAACTGAAAAAGAATTAGATATATGTTTAAGAGAAGTAAAGCTTGCTTTACTTGAAGCAGATGTTAACTATAAAGTTGTAAAAGACTTTGTGGGAACTGTAAGAGAAAAATCTCTTGGCGAATCTGTTATGAAAAGTTTAACACCTGGTCAACAAATAGTAAAAATTGTAAGAGATGAACTAGTAAGTCTTTTAGGCGGAGGAGAGTCTAAACTAAATATTTCTCCAAACCCTCCTACAGTTATAATGTTGGTAGGACTACAAGGTAGTGGTAAAACAACACTTTGTGGAAAACTTAGTAATTATCTAAGAAAACAAGGAAAGAAACCTTTAATGGTGGCTTGTGATGTGTATAGACCTGCTGCTATAAAACAACTAGAAACTTTAGGTAAGAGCTTAAATATTGACGTATATAGTGAAGAAGAAAATAAAGATGTAGTAGAAATTGCAAAGAGTGGACTTAAAAAAGCTCAATCTAAGTTATGCGATGTTGTTATAATTGATACAGCAGGACGTTTACAAATTGACGATAAACTAATGCAAGAGTTGGTAGATTTAAAGAAAAATGTAAGACCACATGAGATAATGCTTGTAGTAGATAGTATGACTGGTCAAGAAGCAGTAAACGTAGCTCAAAAATTTAATGAGGTTGTAGGTATTGATTCTATAACAATGTCAAAACTAGATTCTGATACTCGTGGTGGTGCTGCACTTTCAGTAAAAAGTATAACTAAAAAGCCAATAAAATTTGCTTCTGTGGGAGAAAAATTAAGTGACTTAGAGCCATTTTATCCGGATAGAGTTGCATCACGAATACTTGGTATGGGAGATGTCTTATCTATAATAGATAAAGCTGAAGAAGCTTTTTCAGAAGAACAAGCTTTGGACTTAGAAAAAAGAATAAGAAAGAATGAATTTACTTTAGATGACTATTTAGCTCAAATGAAAAAAATAAGGAAAATGGGTTCATTTAAAAGTTTACTTCGGAATGCTTCCAGGAGTACCAAAAGAATTAAGAGATGTAGACATAGATGAAAAACAAATCAACCGTATAAATGCAATTGTTACTTCTATGACAAAAGAAGAAAGAAGAAATCCAAAGATTTTGAATGCTTCTCGTAGAATAAGAATTGCAAAGGGAAGTGGAAATAAAGTACAAGATATTAATAGATTTATGGAACAATTTGAACAAATGCAAAAAATGATGAAATCTATGATGTCTGGTAAAGGAAAATTTGGAGCATTAAAAAATGCTAGAAATTTTATGAAATAACAAAGAGATAATAATATAATTCATTTAAAGGAGGTGAATTAATATGGTAAAGATAAGATTAAGAAGAGATGGTGCTAAAAAATCTCCATATTACACTATTGTAGTTGCTGATTCAAGATATCCAGCTGATGGAAGATTTATAGAAAAAGTTGGTACATATAATCCAATGGTTGAACCAGCTGATTTAAAAGTAGACAAAGAAAAAGTTTTAGATTGGATGAAAAAAGGTGCAAAACCTACTGATACTGCTTTAGCACTTATTAAAAAAGCAGGAATAGAAATATAAGGGGGATTTAAAAATGTATAAAAATTTATTAGAATATATTGTAAAAAACCTTGTAAATCATCCAGAAAATGTTGAAATAAGTGAAGAACAAGTTGAATCAAGAATTGTTTTAAAACTTAAAGTAGATAAAGAAGATATGGGTAGAGTTATTGGAAAAGAAGGTAGAATAATACGTTCAATAAGAGAATTAATCTATGCATATGCTATGAAAGAACATAAAAAAGTTACAGTTGAAGTTGAAGAAAATAAAGGTGAGTAGTTTTTAATGGAAAGTATTTTAATAGGTAATGTAGCAAATATTCATGGTATAAAAGGTGAAATAAAAATATATCCGTATACGGATGATATATTAAACCTTACAAATCTTAAGAGTATATATTTTGATAAAGAGTTAAAAGAAAAATATAAAATAAAAAGGGCAAGAGTTCATAAGAATATGTTAGTTATCAAGCTTGAAGGAATTAACGATGCAAATGAAGCACTTGAACTTAAAACTAAAGATGTGTATATACCAAGAAATGCTTTAAAAGAGCTAGATGATAATACTTATTATATAGAAGACTTACTTTTTTCTGATATAGTAGAAGAAGAGAGTGGAAATGTAATAGGAAAACTTACTTATGTATTTAATACTGGAGCAAATGACGTTTATGAAGTTGAAAGAGAAGATAAATCTAAAATTTATTTACCTGCAATTTCTGATGTTATAAAAAAAGTAGATATAAAGTCTAAAAAAATATATGTTAAATTGATGGAAGGATTAATATGAAACATTTTGTAATACTTACTTTGTTTAAAGAAATGTTTGAAAATTTTCTGAATACTAACGCTATTAAAAAAGCTATAGGAGAAGAAAAAATATCAATTCATTTAGTTGATATTAGAGATTTTTCAAATGATAAACATAATCGAGTAGATTTTCCACCATGTGGTGGAGGAAGTGGAATGGTTATTTCGTGTGAACCATTAAGTTTAGCAATAGATTATTCTTTAGAATATTTAAAAAATATATCTACTAATAAATCTAAAATAATATATATGTCACCACGTGGGAAACTTTTAAATTTTAATCTTTCTAAAGAAATCTCAGAAGATAATTTTGACTACATAATAATATGTGGCCATTATGAGGGAATTGATGAAAGAATAATAGAAGAATATGATATTCTAGAAATATCAATAGGTGACTATGTGTTAACAGGTGGTGAACTTGCTTCTCAAGTATTAATTGATAGTGTAGTTAGACTTATTCCGGGAGTGCTTACTGAAGGTTCTTTACTTGAAGAATCTCATACAACTAGATTACTTGAATATCCTCAATATACCAAACCAAATGTATTTAGAGGAAAAGAAGTACCTAGCATATTACTTTCTCGGAAATCATCAGAAAATAGCTGAATATAGAAAAAAAGAATCTATTAGAATAACTAAAAAGTATAGACCTGAGTTTTTAGAGAAAACTGATAACAAATAACAAAATTAATTTAAATATATCAAAGGTTATAAGATGATTAATATATAATTAATGTCTTAAAATATATTAATTGAAAAGGAGGGAAAATTAAAATGGATATAATAAAAGCAATAGAATCTGAATACAAAAAAGAAAACGTTGATAAATTTAATATAGGTGATACAGTAGATGTACACGTAAAAATTAAAGAAGGTAACAGAGAAAGAATTCAAATATTCACAGGTACTGTTATAAAACGTCAAAATGCTGGTCTTAATGAAACATTTACAGTTAGAAAAATATCTAGCGGTATCGGTGTTGAAAGAACTTTCCCAGTTAATTCACCAAAGATTGCTAAAATCGAAGTGAAAAGACAAGGTAAAGTTAGACGTGCTAAATTATATTATTTAAGAGATAGAGTAGGAAAAGCAGCTAAGACTAAAGAAAAATTAAACTAATATAATAAATGTTGAAGTGTAAAAAAATTATACTTCAACATTTTTTTAAAATTAAATGCAAATTATTAAACTATATTGAAATTATATTGACAAAAAGCGAATAGTATGATATTATATTAACATAATTAATTACAACTGATAAACATATATAAAATAATATATGTAAAATATAAAATTTTATAGGAGGAATCTGAAATGATTTTGAATATTAATGATTTAAACAAGGTAATGCCTGTGGTAGGTTATTATGATGTACCCAAAACACGGTATGTACTAGACATCGACCACAATGGAGAAGTTTTTGCAAAAGCTTATAAAAAAGGAAAGGAAACTCCAGAGGAAGATATGGAGATAGGAGTAGTCATTGTAGATAATTTTGATGATTTTTTCAAGGAAGTAAAAGGCTATTTTCCAAGAAATACAAAATTGTCAATATCTAAAGATTATGCATTAGTTCTTTTAGCGTTATATAACGGTGGAGAAGCTGATGATTATGATGAAGAATATTAAATAATAAACCTTACTAGCTATTTAAATTTAAATAGCTAGTTTTTCTTGATTAAAGTAGATGCTTTTTACATAATTTATTATTAATTTGTTCATAATATTTGCTTTTTTTGAATATATATGTTATAATAATATATGTTATAGGTGCAGTATTCTAGTCAGAATCCCATATGCAAAGGTGGGCCTAAAAATCCATCACAGGACGTATCGATGAAGCTTTGTATATTTGCTTTTGTCGCCCAGATGGGGGCTTTTATATGAAGAAAGAGATTAAGGTGCATTTGCAATGGCATGTAAAGGTTAGTGCCTTCTTCTCGAGAGGCATCATAATATATTCTATGATGAAAACCTGATATTAGAGAGTACTAATATTAGCTGTAGTCTGTCGTGAGTGGTTGTAGCGGATAAGATGGTAAGCAAGTAGATTATTTGGCCAAATAAATACAATGTTTGTCTTTGAAATTACAAGTGCAAAAGCGAATAAGCATGTGGAAAGGTCTGTTTGAGAAAGTCTCTAGACTGTTGTAACAAGATATATTAGGGATTAAAGTGTGGTCTAAGTGGTGATCAAGTGACAATTTTACAAGTTGCTCGTTTTAAATGGAAACGGCCAGGAGGTAACAAATGGTAATGAGTAGGGAAAACCGACTTGACCTAAGCCGCAAAATTTACTTAGTATATTGCCTAAAACATATACATATATTATTAAGGAGAGAATAAAAAGTGAAAAATTCAAGTGATTATCACTCGAAGGAATCAGAAAATCAAAATATAAAAAACAAAAAAGTCAAAAAAAATAGTAAAGAAAATAAATGGATATATTATATATTTTTGATAACTTTTATGTTGTCAATAGGTTTTAGTACTATATCTAATTTATTAATTGATAAATTGAATATTGTAGTTGCTACCGTTCTTTTATTTATAATAATAGCAATTGGTATTTTGTTTGATATGATAGGAATGGCAGTTATAAGTGCAAGTGAAAAATCTTTCCACGCAAAAGCTGCTAAAAAACAAGTTGGTGCAAAGGAAACGGTTAAGCTGGTTAAATATCAAGAAAAAGTTTCCAGTGTTTGTAACGATGTTGTAGGGGATGTATGTGGTGTAGCATCTGGTGCTTTAAGTGCAATGCTTGCTATAAAATTTGCAAATGTATTTCATTTAGATACATCAATAGTGACTATAATATTTAGTGCTGTGGTTGCTTCAATTACAGTTGGAGGAAAAGCTATAGAAAAAAGTATTGTAATGAAACATTCTGACCAAGTAATATTTGCGGTTGGAAAGGTGATACATTATACATCAATAAATAACATATTAAAAAAATATAAAAAGAGTAAAAATAATAATGATGATAAATCGAGATAAATGGCAAAAAAATGGCTATTATCTCTTTTTATTTACATTTTGTTCAAATTATTGACAACTATAAATATATATAATATAATTAAATAAGTAATATTATACATTGAAAGGTTGAGAAAGTATGGGAAAAGAAAAATTAGATGAAGATATGAAAAGTTTGAAAGAAAACATTGAACTTATAAAAAAATGTGATGAAGTATATAACGAACTTTTAAAAGCTCAAGAAATAGAAAAAAGGAGTGAAAAATAATGGCGTTAACTAAAGAAATGCAGGATGTATTGGACAGTTTAAAAGGTGATTTGCAAGAACAAGATATAAATAGAGATAGTGTTTTAAAAAGATTAGAAGAAACAAGAACAAGAATAAACAGATTTTATGACGAAAAAGCAGAAGAATTTAACAATAAAGATTATACTGAAATGAGTTTAGATGCTTCTGGAAATGAAATTCAAAATAAAATTCAAGTTTCATTAAATCCTGATGAAGATAACGAAACTAAAAGATTAAAACTAGAACAAGCATATAATAAAGTTGATTCTGCAAATAATGACAAGTACTCTTTTGATAAAGAAAGATATGAACAAAGAAAAAAAGAATATGATGAAAAGTTAAAAAGTAATCCAAAGCTTGCTACTAATCCAAAATTTAGAGCTCCTAAGGAGCCGACTACATTAAGCTCTGGGTTTCAAAAATCACTTCAGAGTGCAGTAAAAGCAAACGAGCAAAAACAAATTAATTTAAAAAAAGAAGCTGAGACAATTTTAAAAATAAAATCAAAATTAATTGAAAATGCACAAAAGATTGCTGCAAAAATGAAAGCTGAAATGGACTCTATTACTTCCAAAAAAGAAGAAGTAAAAAAACAGCTTGAAGATATAAAAAATAATATTGCAGCTGAAGAAAAAAACAGAGACAACATACAAGCTGAAATGGACAAAATAAAAGAAGAAATAAAAGATAAAGAAGAAGAATCTAACAAATATAATGAAGATTGGAAAGCAAAGCTAGCAGAGGCTCAAAACAAAAAAGAAGAAATACAAGATGCTATCAATGCAGGTAAGCCAAATGAAGAAGTAGAACGCTTAAGAAGCGAATTTGCGACTTTAAGTGATGAATGCGTAAAGATAGGGGATCTATCTGATAAAGCACTTAGAGAATCAGAAAAATTGAAGAAAGAATATGATAAAAAAGAAAATATAGATTTAAAGAATTCTATGCAAAATATAACCGCTTTAAATGGAGATAGAATAGCTAAAGAAGATGAATTAAAGAGTATTCCTGATAGCCAAACTTATGAAATGTTTTTTAAAGAACTTGAAAATATAAAAGGGGGCTTAGATAAATCTTTAGAAAAAGATATTCAGACATTTACAGATAAATTTTCTGAAGTGGGAATTGATATTACAGAAGAAGATATACAAAATGAAGAATTAGCAGGAACTGAGAATGAAAAGGAAGCAGAAGATAAGAAAGAGAAAAAAGACAAGTCAGTGGGGAATGCTATTGTAAGTGGAGATGTTGGAACTCAAGAAGATTTAGAAGAAAATGGACTTCTTGATATCTCAAATAGAAAAGACTCAAACTATATTGCTGATAAATTTATGAATGCTTCTTTGGAAGAACAAGAAAGATTTTTAAAATATTATGGGTATGAAGATTTAGCTAAGAGTGGAGAACATTTAGGACCTTTCGCTAGAGGAAAATTAGCTAAGTGTTTAGAAGAACATTTTAGAAATAATATACCTGAACCTGTAGACTTTTTGCAAGCTGTAACAAGTGTGTCTGGTAGTAATATAAATTATAGAAAATTCTTTGATAAAGATAATAAACCACTTATGTTTAATAAATTAGATATTCAAACTTTAAGAGAAATACAACATGTAATATCTGATTTTAATGCAAATAAAGCGAATATGTCTAAAGACGAAATTGAATTTTTTGATAAGAATTTCATGACATTTATTAAAAACGGTACATTACTTCAGAACATTAAAACAGGTAGAATAAGAGGATTTTTCCAAGGATTTAGCAATAGATCTACTGTAAGAAAGAATATTTTAAATGCTATGAGTTCATATACTAGAGAAAATGCAGATAATATTTCGCGTAGTGAAGGTCGTTCAAATAAACTACGTGAAAGACTTGGATTGCAGACAAAATCGCCTTCAGACTCTATTGATGAAACTAGACTTAATAATAAAAAAAGGACTATTGACGATCCAAATAGATAAATTTAAAGTTTTATAAATTTAGTGAAAGCAACTATGGTAAATAAATATTACTTAGTTGCTTTTACTATAGTTATATGATATAATTAAGCAATCAAAGTTAAAATGAGATTATGTGGGAGATGTTTTTATGTCTAGAACAATTAATATGATGTCAAGAGCAGATACTGTTAAAGGTCAAGGTGTGCTTTCGGCATATGAAGAACAAGTAAGTCTTGTAAAAACACATCTAAATGATACTTATGATGTTAGAATAAATAAATTGAAATTTGCAGATATTAGGCACTATCATACAATAAATCCTAGCTTCTTTTTAACCTTACCATTTGCAAAGGTAAAATCTAGTACAGTAGGATATGTACACTTTTTACCAGAAACCTTAGATACAAGTCTAAAACTTCCTAAAATTATAAGGAAGATTGTATATAAATATGTTATTGAATTTTATAAAAGCATGGATTTTTTAGTAACAGTTAATCCATACTTTATAGATAAATTAGAGGAATATGGTATTCCTAGAGAAAAGATAACATATATTCCGAATTATGTGTCTCAAAAGAGATTTTGTAAACTTTCAAAAGAAGAAAATCTTAAGACAAGAAGGAAATATGGAATTAATAAAGATAAATTTGTTGTACTTTCAGTTGGTCAACTGCAGATAAGAAAGGGAATAATGGACTTTATTGAAGTGGCTAAAAAAATGCCAGATGTACAATTTTTATGGGCAGGAGGTTTTTCATTTAAACAAATTTCTGATGGATATCATGAAATAAAAAAAATACTTAAAAATCCACCTGAGAATGTTAAGTTTTTAGATATAATTCCAAGGGAAGAGATGAATGCGTTATATAACATGTCTGATATGTTATTTTTAGCTTCCTTTGAAGAATTATTTCCAATGACTGTTTTGGAAGCATCTAATTGTAATTTACCAATATTACTTCGTGATATAGAATTATATAAGGGGATACTTGACGGTTATTATTTAAAAGCTACTGATGTAAATAGTTTTATATCAGAAATACAAAAACTTATTTCCGATAGAACTTATTATAATGAAGCTGTATCAAAATCTAAAAAATGTGCAGAATATTATAGTGAAAAAAATGTAGCTAAGATGTGGAAAAATTACTATAATAGAATATATAAAATATCTCAAAAGAAAACTTGGAGAAAGAGGAAGAATGTTTAGTAAAAAGAATAATAATAAGACTAAAATAGAAAATAAGAAGAATAAAATAGGCAAGGTATCTACGAATGTTATAAATATAATAATTGTAGCTGTTATATTCGTAGGCTTACTTATATATATGTTTGCAGTAGATGATATGGAAACTATGGTACATGTGATTAAAAATTTAAATTATAACTGGCTTTTAATAGGCTTTATTTGTATGGTTATATATTGGCTATTAGAATCATTATGTTTGTATGTGGTTACTAAAAAAACATATAAAAGTCAGAATTTTTTTAGTTCTCTTAGAGTATCTATGATAGGACAGCTTTTTAACTGTATTACACCGTTTTCTTCAGGTGGTCAACCAATGCAAGCTGTTGCTATGGTTAATGAAGGAAAAAAACTTTCAAATAGTGCAAGTATTTTACTTATAAAATTTATTGTGTATCAAGCTACATTAGTAGCATATACATTATTGCTAATAGTATTTAAATATTCATATTTTAAAAGTTTAGTTAGTAATTTTGTATATTTAGCTTTAATTGGTTTCTTAGTTAATTTTGCAATAATAATATTTTTGGTTTCGATAGGAATAAATAAAAAATTTGTATATAAAATAGTAAGTTATTTTTATAAATTACTTGGCAAAATAAGAGTTTTAAAAAACGTTGATAAGAAGTTGGAAAAACTAAAAACTAGCATAAATAGTTTTAATAAGCAATTCCAAATTATAAAAAAAGAAAAATGGATGATTACTAGACTGACTATTTATTCATTTATACAACTTACAGTATTTTTCTTTGTAACTTATGCGGTATATAGGGCTTTTGGACAGTATGGCGCTTCAGTTATTAATATTATTTCAGCTCAAGCATTTTTAATGATGGTTATGGCATTTATTCCAATACCAGGTGCTGGTATAGCAGCAGAAGGTGGGTTTTTAGTAATATTTAATACATTTTTTGAAAATGGTACTATAAATATGGCTATACTTACTTGGAGAATATATACATTTTATTTACCGATTGTGGTTGGTGCAATTTTCCTATTTATAAATAATAAAAAAAGTGATAAGAGAATAAATCTTAACACTCAAGGAGTAGATTTAAATGATGCGTAAAACAGCTATAATTACTGGAGCAGCTAAAGGTATAGGCAGAGAAATAGCAAAAAAGTTTGCTTATGAAGATTACAATGTATTAATAAACTATAGAACTTCTGAAAAAGAAGCTAATAAAATAAAAGAAGAGCTTATAAAAGAAGAATGTAATGTTGAAATATTTAAAGCAGATGTGACTAAAAGAGAAGAAGTAGACAAGATGATTGAATTTTGCCTGTTAAAGTTTGGAAATGTAGATGTAATAGTAAATAATGCTGGAATTTGTGAGTATAAGTTGTTTATAGATATTAAAGAAGATGACTTGAGAAAAATGTTTGAAGTTACACTACTTGGAGCCTTTAATTTAATTCAGTCTGCTTTGAAAAAATATATGCTAAAAAATCAAAAGGGATGTATTATAAATATATCATCTATTTGGGGAGTTACAGGTGCCTCTGTGGAATCAAACTATTCTACAATGAAAGCGGGACTTAATGGCATGACTAAGGCATTAGCTAAAGAATTAGGGCCATCAAATATTAGAGTTAATGCAATAACTCCTGGCATTATTGACACGGAAATGAATGATCACTTAAGTTTAGAAGAAAAACAATCTTTTGTAAACGATTTACCAATTGAAAAAATGGGAAGTGTATCAGACGTTGCAAATCTAGCTGTATTCTTAGCTTCTGAAAAAGCTTCGTATATTACGGGTGCTATAATTCCAGTGGATGGAGGAGCAACTATCTGATTCTGTATTCTTCCTATCTTGACATAACTTTAAAATAGTGCTATAATTACCTTACATGTTACTTTAAAAAAATATTAACAAATGGAGGTATTATTATGAAAGAACTATTAAGAAAAAAGTTGTTGGAAGCTCGGAATGAGTTTGAAGAGTTAGATGAAAAAGAAAAACAAAAATATAAAAAAATTTTAGTTGAAGTAGCTTTAACTTTCGATAGTGAAAAAAATATAGTTATAATTATGAGAAATGTGGCTATAAGCCAGGATGATATAAACTTTCCTTTCGGATGTGATGAAACTATTGAAACAGAAACAAATGACATCAATGTATTTATGGAACTTTTGAAATATGCAGAAGATAGATACGGGGAGCAATTTACTTATGCTATTCATCCTGCAATTTATTGCTACTATGGTAAATCTATGTATACAAAAAAATTTGAACATATATTACAAGAATACGTTGGTGATGAAGAGATTATAAATGATAAAATGGGGTTTGCAATAAGTGAAACCATATTCTAATTATGCTACTCACCTCTCTTTATATAAAAGAAGGATATAGATACTTATATTTAAGCTCTATATCCTTTTTTTATTTCTTTTCTTCTTGAGATAGTCTTTCATATTCTTTAAGTCTAGTTTTATACTCAAGCATTTGGGTTAAATATCTATAATACATATATTGTTGCTCATAATACATTGCAGGGTTTATTGCTTCTATACCAGGTGCTATATCTTGTTGGGGCATAGGTATTTGATTTGCATTAAAATTATATGGATCATAGTATGGTTGATTTTTTTCCATGTTTACCTCCTTAAAAGATTATTTTATTAATATCACTAATTTTTTATATTTTAAAAAAATTAGTATAAAAATTAATTTTTATGAAATAATAATAATGTAAACGTTAAAAAATGTTTACCCCCCTTCTTTTTTATAATATATAACTTAAGTAGTCTTAATATAATTTAAAGGCTACTTTTTATTTAATATATCATATGTTATAAGTATAAAATTTATTCTTATAGAAAAGTCAAAAAAATTATATATATTTAGTCAAAAAAATGCTTGAAATTATTGATTTTTTATGTAAAATGGTATATAATTTAATATGAAGTATTTGAAAGAGATTTAAATAGATAGGAAGATATATAATGAGTGAAAGAAAAAGAAAAGGAAAGGATAAGAATTTACCTGCTAAATACAAAAAAAGTAGAAAAGTATTGAAGATTATATCAATATTTTTCTTATGTGTATTCTTAGTAGTATTTGCAGGTTGTATATATATAGGTGTAAAAGTTTCAGATATAGTTGCTGAAGAGATAGATAATTGTGCAGACTTTGTAGCAAAAGTTTCTACTGGAGAGATTTCAAAACTTGACCTTTCTACATTTATGTATGATAAGGACGGAAATAAAATAGATGTTTTATATGGAAATGAAAATAGAATAGAATTAAAATATGATGAAATTCCAAAATCTGTTGTAGATGCAGTAGTGTCTATTGAAGATGAAAGATTTTTTGAACACAAAGGAGTTGATTTAAAAAGAACTTTTGGTGCGGCTTATACATATTTGACTAACAACGGAAATTCAGATTTTGGTGGTAGTACAATTACCCAACAGCTTGTAAAAAATATAACAGAAGATAAAGAAACTAATATAAAAAGAAAAATAAGAGAATGGTATAGGGCTTATGTACTTGAAAGTAATTTTTCAAAGGAAAAAATATTTGAAGAGTATATAAATACTATATATATGGGAGAAGGAGCTTATGGATTTGAAGTAGCATCTAAAAAGTACTTTGGGAAAAGTTTAAAGGATGTAAATTTAAGTGAATCAGCAGTACTTGCTGCAGCTATACAATCACCTGAAAGTACTAACCCGTATACAAGTGATGAATGTAGGAAAAGATTATTAGATAGAAAAAATGTTGTACTTGCAAAAATGCTAGAACTTGGTAAAATAACTACTTTAGAATATAATGAAGCTATTAATACAAATATTGAGTTTAAAAAGCAAGAAGATGGAAATACAATAAAATCATATTTTGTTGATGCTGTTATAGAACAAATGATAGCAGATTTAAGAGAAAAGGAAAATATATCTTATGAAGAAGCAAAGAAAAAAGTATACACTAGTGGATATAGGATATATACAACACTTGATCAGTCAGTTCAAAATGCAATAGACAATGCATATAACAATGGCTACCTTTTCTATACAGAGGCAAACGGAGATTTTATGCAATCAGCTATGGTTGTTATGGACCATACAAATGGTAATGTAGTAGGACTTATAGGAGGAGCATCTAAGAAAGAAGAAAACTTAAGTCTAAATAGAGCAACACAAAGTTATAGGCAACCTGGTTCGTGTATGAAACCAATAGGAGCTTATGGACCTGCTTTCGAAATGGAAAAATTAAATGAAAATTCATATATAGAAGACGCCCCTATAACAATTAGAGATTGGTCACCTCAAAACTATTATCATTATTTTAATGGCTTTGTAACAGTAAGGCGTGCAATAGCACTATCAATGAATACACCAGCTGTTAGAGCAAATATGTTAGTAGACACTTCTTTTGCATTTGACTTTGCTAAAAATTGTGGACTAAAAAGTTTAACAGCTGCAGATAAAGATATCGCACCACTTGCACTTGGAGGTTTAACTCATGGAGTGACACCACTTGAAATGGCAAATGCGTATGCAACAATTGCAAATAAAGGAATATATAATTCACCAAAATTTTATACTAAAGTTTTAGATAGTACAGGAAAAGAAATCTTGTTTAAGGCTTCAGATTCTAAAAGAGTAATGAAAGAGTCAACTGCAACTATGCTTACAACATGCTTGCAAGATGTAATAACTTATGGAACAGGATATGGAAGTATAAAAGTTGGCAATATGCCAGTGGTAGGAAAAACAGGAAATAGTAATGATGATAAAGACCAGTGGTTTTGTGGATTTACACCATATTATACAATAGCTTGTTGGAATGGATATGATATTCCAAGAACAATAGGATATAGAAAATATGGATCATATCCATATACAGCAATGAAGCTATTTAATAGTGTAATGAATGATATATGTAAAGATAAAGAAATAAAAGGTTTTTAAAAAATTAAAGAAAGGAAAAAATATAAAAGAAAGATAAGGGATTTTGTATGAAAAATGTAGAAAAAAACGTAGCAAATGTACAAAATAATCATAAAAAAAGAAAGGTTATATTACTAAGTATATTAATAACAGTATTTGTATTTGCATTCTTAGTACTTAGCAGCTTTATTGGAGTTTTTTCAAATTCTGAAGGAACAGATGATTTACTAAATGGAAATTCAATAAACTCTATGTCACTTACCACATTTATATATGATAAAGATGGAAATGAGATAGATAGAATACATGGACTTGAAAATAGAATTCATGTTTCTTATGAAAATATGCCTAAAAGTCTAGTAGATGCTATTGTGTCTATTGAAGATGAAAGATTCTTTTCACATAAGGGAATAGATATAAAAAGAACTGCTGGAGCAGCAGCTTCATATATATTTAAAGGCGGAGAAGTTTCTTATGGCGGAAGTACTATAACTCAACAACTTGTTAAAAATATAACTAATGATGATGAAACAAATATATCAAGAAAGTTTAGAGAATGGTATAGAGCAGCTATGCTTGAAGGAAAGTATTCAAAAGAATATATATTTGAAACATATGCAAATACTGTATATTTTGGAGAAGGAGCATATGGAGTAGAAGTAGCTTCAAATACATATTTTAATAAATCAGTAAAAGATTTGAGCATAAGCGAATCAGCGGTACTTGCAGCAGCTATACAATCACCTGAAAGTACTAATCCATATATATCTGATGAGGCACGAAATAAATTGTTGAAAAGAAAAGACATAGTACTTTCAAAAATGCTAGAATTAAACAAAATTACTGCTGAAGAATATGAAAAGGCTAAAAATGAAAATATAACATTTGTAAAGGGAAATACTAACCAAGAAATAAAATCATATTTTGTTGAATCAGCTATAGAACAAGTTATATCAGATCTTCAAAAAGAGAAAAATATGTCTTATGAAGAAGCAAAGAAAAAAGTATATACTAGTGGTTACAAAATATATACAACACTTGATCAGTCAGTTCAAAATGCAATAGATAATGCATATAACAATGATTATTTATTCTATACAGATAAAAATGGAGATTTTATGCAATCAGCTATGGTAGTTATGGACAATTCTACAGGAAATGTAGTTGGTATATCTGGTGGAGCAGGAAAAAAGGAAGCCAATTTCGTATTTAATAGAGCTACTCAAAGTTATAGACAACCAGGTTCTTGTATGAAACCAATAGGAGCTTATGGACCTGCTTTTGAAAAAGGAGCAATAAATACCTCAACAATTTTGCAAGATGCACCATTAACAATTGGTTCATGGAGCCCAAAAAACTATTATGGTTATTTCAAAGGAAACGTAACAGTAAGACAAGCAGTAGCTCAATCTATGAACTTGCCAGCTGTTAGAGCAAATATGAAAGTGGATGTAGATTATGCATATAATTTTGCAAAAGGATGCGGACTAAAAAGTTTAACAGAAGATGATAAAAATATAGCACCACTTTCACTTGGAGGATTAACACATGGTGTTACGCCACTTGAAATGGCATCAGCATATGCAACAATTGCAAATGGAGGAGACTATAATGAACCTAAATTCTATACTAAAGTTTTAGATAGAAATGATAAAGAAGTACTATACAAAAACTATATGCCAACAAGAGCTATGAAAAAGAGTACAGCAGCTTCTCTTACAGTTTGCTTAAGAGATGTTGTAACTTCTGGTACAGGTGCAGGCTCAATATGGTCCTCAAATGGAATGGCAATCGCAGGAAAAACAGGTAATACAAATGATGATAAAGATCAATGGTTCTGTGGATTTACACCATATTATACAATAGCTTGTTGGAATGGATATGACACTCCAAAGCCAATAGGATATAGAAAGTATGGTTCGTATCCATATACATCAATGAAATTATTTAATACTGTTGTAAATGAAATCTCAAAAGGTCAAGCACCAAAAGACTTTGATACATCAGAAGCTTTAGAAAAGGTGATGATATGTAATGTATCACATGACCTGGCTACTTCAGCTTGTTATTCAAAAGGTTGCGCAGAAGAAAAAAATATAAGCGGAAAATCAAAACCAACTTCGTACTGTTCTATACATACATACTATTATTACGAAGATAATAACCAAAATGATGATAGTATATATAACAATGGAAGTGGAGGATATAGTAAAAATAATACTAATAATGAAACTGACAATGCCTATGCTAGCAATAATAACACTGATACAGAGAACATTGATTATACAAGCAATGATTATAATCAAAATGATTGGAATGATGATTTGTTTGAGAATAATTAAGATATATAATATTAGTATATAATGAAATAAAAATTGAGTCTATAATATGTAATATTTACATATTAAGGCTCTATTTTTGTCGAACGTCTTGAAATAACTATAAAAGTATTTACAAATTAAAAAAGTATGTTAGTATATAATGTATGGTGGAAAAGGAAATATAACCACATTCAAAATCGTTTTAATCATAATATTTTTTCTTTATGAGTTTATTTAAGTTATTTTATCAAAAAAGTTTTATTAAAAGCAATCCTAACAAAAATTAAGTAAAAAGCATTATAAGTGTTGAAATAAACACAAAATAATTGTATAATATAAATAAGTTAAATATTTAAAATAAACTTAAATTAAATGGCAAACATACAGTTTCTCCTTATCCACTATATATTGCAATTTAGAAAGGAGGTTAAAAATTGTATACTAAAGATAATTTGACGTTAAAAAATGATATTTTGTTTCAAGAAATTTTTTCTAAAAAAGGTAATGAAAAGTTTATGGAAAGTTTTCTAAGAGCATTGCTAAATGATAAAAAAATAAAAAGAGTAAAAGTAGAAAAGCAAGTAACTTTACCTAGAAGCGGAATTAATGAAAAAATAGGTATATTAGATTTAAAGGTTTTAGTTGATGATAATAAAATAATAAATATTGAAATGCAAAGAGAAAGAGATAATTATATAATTCAAAGAGCAACATATTATTCAAGTAAAATATTTGCAAACGAATTAAATAAAAATGAAGAATATAGCAAATTAAAACAAGTAATAGAAATAATATTCTTAAATTATAATATCTTTCCTTATGATGAGTATATAACGGAGAGTAAATTTGTCGCAAAATATCATGAGGAATTTGAATTAAATTGTTTCCAGAAGTATTTTTTTATTGAATTACCTAAATTTAGAAAACAGAAAATTAATGTTAAAGATCCATTACAAGCTTGGCTTTTGTTTATAAATGGAGAGCATAAAGAGGAGGTGAAAATGGCTATGAAAAATCATTTAGAAATACGTGAAGCAGCGGAAGAATTGGAATATTTAGTGGCAGATGAAAATACAAGAAAAATAGCTGAGTTAAAGGAAAGAGGAATAAGAGATTATTATTCTGGGATAAAAAGCAGCTATGAAGAGGGATTAACTAAAGGAAAAATTATAGGTATAAACGGAATTATTAAAAAAATGCTAAGTGAAAAAATGGATATTAAAAAAATAGCTAGTATAACAGGAATGAGTAAAAAAGAAATATTAAAACTTGCCGCAAAATAATTTATTATGTAAAGAAAGGAGAAGATTAGACCATGGTAAATGATTATATAAGAGAATTAAATAGAAAAGAAGCCTTGGAAATAAAAAAAGTAAGAGATGAATTGCAGTTGGAAGGAAAGAAGATATTATACAAAAGAATGCTAAAAGAAAATATAAGTATTGAATCAATTGCAAGAGTTTTAAGATTAAGTGATGAAGATTTAGAAAAATTAGAAAATAGTGTTGAATAATTATATAAATCAGTGTAAAATTTAATAGGTTTTATACTGATTTTTCTTATGTAATAATGTTATGTAATTAACTTATAACAATATATGATATGGCTAAAAAAATTTTCGACATTTTGTTGCAAAAAAATATATATAATGATATAATTTTAAGTGTTATAACTATTTAACATAAGTTTATAGAGGAATTGAAGGAATATGGGAATTATAAATTATATTAAAAAAAATAGAAAATATATATTAGTATTATTTGATATAGTAGTAATTGCTTTAGCATATATACTTGCTTTTTATATAATAGATAGTGGATTTAATTTAAGCTCTGAGTATATAAAGTATATGTTGTTTAATATAGGATGTGGAGAAGTAGCATATTTATTTTTCTTACTTTTTTTTGGAATGTACAATAATATAACAAGATACGAAAATGGAAAAGATTACTTGTACTATGCTTTTATTTCACTTTCAGCTTGTGCGGTACTTTCACTTTTTAAAGCAATGTTTTTAAAAAATGAAATTATCTTAAAAATTGACATACTTTCATGTATGCTTATTGCATTTTTATTTATAGCATATAGGATTATAATAAGAATGATACTTACCAAGGAACACATATTTTCTCTTACAAGACATAATGGAAGTATAGAAGAAAATGGAAAAAAGAATCTTTTAATAATTGGAGCTGGTACTGCTACAAGAGATATAATTAAGGCGATAAAGAATAGATTAAGTGATGAATATAATATAATCGGAATTATAGATGATAATAAAAATAAAATCGGATATAGTATTTCAGGAGTAAAAATACTTGCAGATAGATCCAAAATAGAAAAGATAGCTAAAGAAAATAAGGTAAATACTATTTTCTTTACAATATGTGATATAAAAAGTGAAGATAAAAAAGATATATTAGAAAAATGTCAAAATACAGGTGCTAAGATAAGAATACTACCTAGTACTGAGAATATAATAAAAAACAATAATGTTATTTCAAATTTAAGAGATATAGATATAGCTGATATACTTTGTCGTGATCCAATAGTCTTAGATAACAAAAATATTGCTAATTTGATAAATAAAAGTACAATTCTTGTAACTGGTGCAGGTGGTTCTATTGGTTCGGAACTTTGTAGACAAATTATAAAATATGAACCTAAAAAGTTAATTATGCTGGATATTTATGAAAATTCCCTTTATGATATTCAAATGGAACTTACAGAAAATCATAAAAACATCGAAGCAATAATTTGTAGTGTAAGGGATGTAAAAGGATTAGAAGAAGTATTTAAAAAGCATAATATAGACATGGTATTTCATGCAGCAGCACACAAACATGTTCCTCTTATGGAGAGAAGACCAGTAGAAGCAATTAAAAATAACGTGTTTGGAACATATAATGTTGTAAATATGGCGGACAAGTATAATGTTAAACGTTTTGTCCTTATATCTTCGGATAAAGCTGTTAACCCAACAAATATTATGGGTGCAACTAAAAGATTTTGTGAGATGCTTATTCAAGCAAAAAATAAAGTTAGTAAAACAGAATATATGGCTGTAAGATTTGGAAATGTTTTGGAAAGTAATGGCTCTGTTGTACCATTGTTTAAGAAGCAAATAGCTAAAGGTGGTCCTGTTACTGTAACAGATAAAAGAATAACTAGATTTTTTATGACAATACCTGAAGCTGTTCAGCTTGTACTTCAAGCTATGACATATGCTAATGGTGGAGAAATATTTGTTCTTGATATGGGTGAACCTGTAAAAATTTATGATTTAGCTCAAAATTTAATAAAACTTTCAGGTTTTGAACCAAATGTAGATATAAAAATAGAAGTGATAGGATTAAGACCAGGCGAAAAGTTATATGAAGAATTATTAATGGCTGAAGAAGGATTAACAAGTACAGCACATGAAAAAATATTTATAGCTAAGCCACTTAATATAACAATGAATGATATAGAAGAAAAACTTGCTATGTTAACAGATACTTTAGAAAACAAAGATATAACTAATGTATTAGTAAAAGAAGCAGTTACAAAAGTAATACCAACTTATACAAATGTAAATAAAAATTAAAGAGAATATATAATGGAAATGAAAGGTGATTAAAATTGGAAAAAATATTATTTTCTCCACCTGATATATCAGAAGAAGAAATAAATGAGGTAGTAGATACATTAAGATCTGGTTGGATAACAACTGGCCCTAAAACAAAAGAGTTTGAAAAGAAAATAGCTAAATTTTGTGGAACTGAAACTGCAGTAGCTTTAAACTCTGCAACTGCAGCTTTAGAAGCTACACTTAGAGTTTTAGGAATAAAAGAGGGAGACGAAGTTATTGTCCCAGCTTATACATATACAGCTTCAGCTAGCGTTATATCTCATGTAGGTGCAAAAACTGTTATGATTGATTCATTAGAAAATAATGTTGAAATGGATTATGATAAATTAGAAGATTTAATTACTACTAATACTAAAGCAATCATTGGTGTTGATATAGCAGGCATAATTGCAAATTATACTAAAATTTTTGAAATAGTAGAAAAAAATAAAGATAAATTTATACCAAATAATGATATACAAAGAAAGCTGGGAAGAATTGCTGTTGTTGCAGACGGAGCACATTCTTTTGGTGCTAATCAAAATGGTAAGATGAGTGGTAATGTGGCTGATTTTACAACATTTTCTTTTCATGCGGTAAAGAATTTAACAACTGCAGAAGGTGGAGCTGTAACTTGGAAAAATATTGAAGATATAGATAATAAAGAGATTTATGATTTGTATATGCTTTATTCCTTACATGGACAAAACAAAGATGCATTATCTAAAAGTAAAGCAGGAAGTTGGGAATATGATATAAAGATAACAGGATACAAATGTAATATGACTGATATAATGGCATCTATTGGACTTGCACAATTAAGAAGATATGAAGAATTATTAAGAAGAAGAAAAGAAATCATATCAAAGTATGATGAAGCTTTTCTTAAATATTCAGATGTATTTAAGCCACTTGTTCACTATACTAAAGAGTATAACTCAACTGGGCATTTGTATTTATTAAGAATTAATAATATAGATGAAGAAAAAAGAAATGAAATAATAAATAAATTAGCTGAAAAAGAAATACCTACTAATGTTCATTACAAACCCCTTCCTATGATGACAGCGTACCAAAATTTAGGATTCGATATTAAAGATTTTCCAAAAGCATATAACTTATACAAAAATGAAATTACTTTACCATTACATACTTTACTTACTGATGAGCAAGTGGAGTATATAATTAATAATGTAATTGAAATAGTAGTAGGAGGAAAATAAATTGTTATTTTTAAAAAAGTGGGAAGATTTGCCAAACGAATTAAAAAATGATAAAATAAAAGAATATTATGACATACTTTCAAAAAAGAAAATTTCTTTATTTTTAAAAAGAATATTTGATGTTATAATGTCTTTTCTTATGATTGTTGTTTTATCGCCTATTTTTTTAATTATAGCTATTTGGATAAAAGTAGATTCTAAAGGAACTGTATTTTTCAAACAAGAAAGAGTGACTACAAATGGAAAAATATTTAAGATAATAAAATTTAGAACTATGGTAAAAGACGCTGATAAAAAAGGAACATTAGTTACAGTAGGAAATGATGCAAGAATTACAAGAGTTGGTAGATTTATAAGACATTTAAGAATTGACGAATTACCGCAATTATTCAATGTGTTTGTTGGAGATATGAGTTTTGTAGGGACAAGACCTGAAGTTAAAAAATATGTAGATAAATACACAGAAGAAATGAAAGCAACTCTACTTATGCCAGCAGGTATTACGTCAAAAGCAAGTTTAGAATATAAAGATGAAGACACAGTTATAGCTGAACTTCAAAAACAAGGTAAAGCAGTAGATGATATTTATATAGAAGATGTATTACCTGAAAAAATGAAATTTAATTTAGAATATATACAGAAATTCACATTTTTTTATGATATAAAAATGTGCTTTAAAACGTTGATTGGAGTGTTAAAATGAAAGAAAAAGAAGAATTGAAAACTGTATCAGTTATTGTTCCAATTTTAAATGAAGAAAAATATATTGAAAAATTTCTTGAAACCGTTTTAGCACAAGATTACGAATTTAATAATATAGAATTGATTTTTGTTGATGGTAATTCCAGTGATAAAACAATAGAATTACTTGAGAAAAAAATGAAAAATTGTAATGTTATGTATAAGTTGTTAGTTAATTCTAAAAAGAAAACACCTATATCAGTTAATATTGGAATAATGCATGCTAAAAATGATATCATTATTAGATTGGATGCACATAGTGAGTATCCTAAAAATTATATTTCAAAATGTGTATATTATTTAAATAAAACAGGTGCAGATAATGTTGGGTGTTTATTCGATGCTCAAGCGAATGGAATTTTAGGAAAAGCTATTTCAAATGTACTTTCTTCAAAATTTGGAGTGGGCAACTCACGATTTAGATTAAATGCAGAGAGTGGCTATGTAGATACAGTACCTTATGGCACTTTTAGACGAGAGTTATTTGAAAAAATTGGATTTTTTAATGAAGAATTATTAAGAAGCGAAGATAATGAATTAAATTATAGAATAAGAAGGAGTGGAGGAAAAGTATATTTGTTTAATGATATTGCTATAATATATCATCCTAGAAATACAATTCCTAGTTTAGCAAAAATGGCATTTGGAAATGGAAAATATGTTATATATACTTCATATTTTATTCCTGGTTCTGTTGGAATTAGACATTTAGTACCTTTTGCTTTTGTATTATCTCTAATAATTGGAATTATGTCTATGTGTTTAAATGTAAAATGGATTACTTATCTTTTTTTATTTGAACTTCTATTATATTTAGTATTGGATTTATTTTTCAGCTTTAAAAAAGTAAGCGATGGAGTTATCCAGTCTTTAATTTCAATCATATTATATCCTTTATTTCATATTTCATATGGAATAGGATCAATATTTGGTATTTTTAAAATAGTAAAGAGGAAATTAAAAAATGAAAAAAATATTAGAAAATTTACTAAAAAACAATAAATTTATATATTATTTATATAGTAACATTATAAATTCTGTATTGAGTTTTTTTAGATTATTTATTAAAATTGACAATAAAATGATTTTGTTTAATTCATTTGGAGGAAAAAGATATGATGATAGTCCGAGATGTATATTTGAATATATGAAAAAAAATTCAAGATATAGTGACTATAAATTTTATTGGGGAATAAATGATCCAAAAAAGTGTGATATAGTGGGGGCAACTGTCTTAAAGAATAATTCTATCAAGTATTTTTATATAGCTTTAAAATCTAAGTATTGGATTACTAATTCTTCTATAGAAAGAGGATTAAAGTTTAAAAATAAAGGAACTGTATATATAAATACATGGCATGGCTCAGCGATAAAGAAAATAGAAAAGGATATGCAAGAAGATTCATCGGTTCGTTTAAAAGTTACTGAACCTGATTATTATTTTGCTCAGAGTAAGTACGATATAAATATTTTTTCTAAAGCTTTTGGATGTTCCCCAAAAAAGATTTTATTAAGTGGGTTACCTAGAAATGATGAGTTAGTTGATAATACTCATTGTAATGCCATTGAAATAAGAAAAAAATTAAAGCTGCCTCTTGATAAAAAAATTATTTTATATGCACCAACTTATAGAGAATATGAAAAAGATAAATTTGGATGTGTTTTAATACCACCTATTAATTTAGAGCTTTGGAAGAAAGAATTAGCTAATGAATATTGTGTTCTTTTTAGAGCACATTATGAAGTTAATAAAGTATTAAATATTAAAAATGACGAATTTTGTAAAAATGTATCTGATTATGAAAATCTGAATGAGTTACTAATATTATCAGACATTTTAATTTCTGATTATTCTAGTATTATGATAGATTATTCGATTTTAGAGAGACCTATTTTCTGTTATGCTTATGATTATGGTACATATTTACAAAAAAGAGGCCTTTATATAGATATAAGAAAAGAGCTACCTAATGGAGCAGTTACATCAGAAGAAGAATTGCTGCAGTTAATAAAAGAATGTGATTTTGTTGAGGAAAAAAATAAAACTAAAAAATTTAAAGAAAAATATGTACAAGTGTATGGAAAAGCAACCGAATATATTGATAAAATAATTAAATAAAAAGGGTGGAAATAAAAAATGTTTAAAGGAAAAACTTTAATGATAACTGGAGGAACAGGTTCATTTGGACATGCTGTTCTAAATAGATTTTTAAATACGAATATTGGAGAAATAAGAATATTTTCTCGTGACGAAAAAAAACAAGATGATATGAGAAAAGAATATCATAATGATAAAATAAAATTTTATATAGGTGACGTAAGAGATTTAGCAAGTGTAAAAAATGCTATGCATGGAGTAGATTATATTTTTCATGCAGCAGCATTAAAACAAGTGCCTAGCTGTGAATTTTTTCCTTTGGAAGCTGTTAAAACTAATGTTATAGGAACAGATAATGTATTAACTGCAGCTATTGAAGAAGGAGTAAAAAAAGTGATATGTTTATCAACAGATAAAGCAGCATATCCTGTAAATGCTATGGGAACTTCTAAGGCAATGATGGAGAAAGTTATTGTAGCTAAGTCAAGGACAGTTGATCCTAGTAAAACTACAATTTGTGCTACAAGATATGGAAATGTAATGTGTTCGAGAGGATCAGTAATACCATTATTTATTGAACAAATAAAGTCAGGTAAACCTTTAACAATTACAGAACCTTCAATGACAAGATTCATAATGAGTTTAGAGGAAGCAGTAGAACTTGTAGTATTTGCATTTAAAAATGCAAACGCTGGCGATATAATGGTTCAAAAAGCACCTGCGTGTACAATAGATGTTTTAGCTCAAGCGGTAAAAGAAATATTTGGAGTAGAAGATCAAAAAACTAAAGTTATTGGTATTAGACATGGAGAAAAAATGTATGAAACTTTACTTACAAATGAAGAATGTGTTCATGCAAAAGATATGGGGAATTTTTATAGAGTGCCTTGCGATAAAAGAGATTTGAACTATGATAAATATTTTGTTGATGGAAATGAAGAACTAACAAAACTTTCTGAATTTAATTCTAACAATACTGAACTTTTAAATGTTGAACAAGTAAAAGAAAAATTATTAAGTCTTGAGTACGTTAAAAACGAACTTGCTGATTGGAGGAATTAATTTGAAAATTTTAGTAACTGGTGCCAAAGGATTTGTTGGAAAAAATTTAGTATTGGAATTAAAAAATAGAGGGTATAATGAAATATTTGAATATGATATAGATACTCCTAAAGAATTATTAAATAAATATACAAAAGAATGTGAATTTGTATTTCATTTAGCTGGTGTTAATAGGCCTAAAGATGCTTCTGAGTTTATGAAAGGAAATTTTGGCTTTACATCTGAACTTTTAGATTCTTTAAAAGAAAATGCTAATAAGGCTCCGATACTTATTACATCATCAATACAAGCCAAGCTTGATAATGACTATGGAAAAAGTAAAAAGGCAGGAGAAGATTTACTATTTGAATACTCTAAACAGAATAATGTAGAGGTTTTTGTATATAGATTACCAAATTTATTTGGTAAGTGGTGCAGACCTAATTATAACAGTGTTATAGCTACTTTTTGTAATAATGTGGCAAATAATTTACCTATACAAATAAATGATGAAAATGTCGAATTAACACTTGCATATATTGATGATGTGGTAGATGAATTTATTTCTTGTTTAGAGGGAAAAGCTAACAAAAAAGATATGTTTTGTTATATAAATGTGACACATAAAGAAAAATTAGGCTATATTGCAAATTTAATAAATTCATTTAAGGAAAGCAGAAGTAATTTGATTTTACCGAATGTTAAAGAGGGAAGTTTTGAAAAAAAATTATATAGCACTTATCTCTCATATTTAGATAAAAATGACTTTTCATATCCTTTAAAGATGAATATAGACAATAGAGGTTCATTTACTGAGTTATTTAAAACACTGAATAATGGCCAAGTATCAGTAAATATTTCAAAACCTGGAATTACTAAAGGAAATCATTGGCATCATACAAAGAATGAAAAATTTGTTGTAGTAAAAGGAAAAGGAATAATAAGGTTTAAAAAGGTTGATGAAAGTGAAATTATAGAGTATAATGTAAGTGGTGAAAAATTAGAAGTAATAGATATTCCTGTAGGTTATACACATAGTATAGAAAACGTAGGAAGCGAGGATATGGTTACTATTATGTGGGCAAATGAAAATTTTAATCCAAATAAACCCGATACATATTTTTTGGAGGTATAAATAATGCAAAAATTAAAACTTATGACAATAATTGGGACAAGACCAGAGATAATTAGACTTTCTGCAGTTATAAAATGTGCAGATAAATACTTTAATCACATTTTGGTTCATACAGGTCAGAACTGGGATTATACGTTAAATGAAGTATTTTTTAAAGATCTAGGATTAAGAGAGCCAAATTATTATTTAGATAGTGTAGGCAAGGATTTAGGCGAAACAATGGGGAATATAATCGCTAAATCTTATGAAATAATGGAAAAAGAAAAACCAGATGCTGTTTTATTATTAGGTGACACAAACTCCGCATTATCTGCAATATCTGCCAAAAGGCTTAAAATACCAATATTTCATATGGAAGCCGGAAATAGATGTTGGGATTGGAATGTATCAGAGATGATTAATAGAAAAATAGTGGATCATATTTCTGATATAAATCTTCCTTATACTGAACATTCTAGAAGATATTTGTTATCTGAAGGTATTGATGGCAAAACAATTTTTGTTACAGGTTCGCCTATGAGGGAAGTATTAAGAGATCATGCTCAAGAAATAGAAAAAAGTGACGTTTTAGAAAAATTAGGACTAGAAAAAAACAAATATATTTTATTATCATCACATAGAGAAGAAAATATCGACAATGAAGTGAATTTTATGTCTTTAATGGGGGCAATAAATGATATAGCTGAAAAATATAAAATGCCTGTAATTTATTCTACTCATCCAAGAAGCAAGAAATTCATTGAAAAGAGAAATTTTAAGTTTCATCCACTAGTAAAAAGTTTAAAGCCATTTGGGTTTATAGACTATAACAAATTGCAGAAGAATGCATATTGTGTTTTATCAGATAGTGGAACATTATCCGAAGAAAGTGCAATGCTAGGGTTCGCTGGTGTATTAATCAGGACTTCTACTGAAAGGCCTGAAGTACTTGATAAAGGTACAGTGGTTATTGGTGGTATTACTGATAAAACAGTAGAGCAAGCATTAGAACTTGCAGTATCAATGAGAGATAATAATGAAGAAGTAGTTATGGCTGAAGATTATGCAGATACTAACGTTTCAGTAAAAGTTGTAAAAATAATTCAAAGCTATACAGATATAGTAAATAGAACTGTTTGGGGGAAATAATGAATAAACGAAGAATATTAATTATAAGTCATAATCCTATAAATCGATTTGATAATATGGGAAGAACTATAGGAAATATTTTTTCTAAATTCAAGCCAGAAGAATTATGTCAATTGTATTTTAAAGAGCAGCTTGTCAGTTCAGATAATTGTACTAATTTTTTTTGCATAGATGATGTTTCAGTGGTGAAATCTATATTTAATAGATTTTATAAAACCGGTAAGATAACTGAAAATAATTTTTGTATTGATAAAGGGAATAGCTTAAGTAATAGTATTTTTGAATATGGAAGAAAAAAAAGTGGATTAGTATATATATTAAGAGATTTTCTATGGAAAATTGGAAAATGGAATACAAAAGAACTAAATGATTGGATAAGTGAAAATGAAGTTACTTCCATATTTTTATTCGTAGGTGATTATATTTTTCCTATAAATATAGCTTTAAAATTATCAAAAAAATATAAAGTACCAGTATACATATACTTTGTAGATGAATATTACAGAAAAAATATAGGCAAGAAATCAATTTTGTCAATGATCCATAAAATGTTATATAGAAGAAAAATAAAGAAAATAGTAAATTTTTCTAAAGAGTATTTTTGTATTAGTGAAGAGATGCAGAATTTTTATGAAAAAGTATTTAAAAAAAATGGAAATGTTTTAATGAATACAACTGATTTTTTGAATTTTAAAAAAGAAAATAAAAGTATTATAAATAATAAAAAAATGGTGATTACATATATAGGGGGCTTAGGATATAATAGATGGAAAAGCATTATAGATATTGCTGAAGTAATTTCAAATAATGCTTTGGAAGATAAAATAGAATTTAAAATATATTCAAAAGAAACTAATCAAGCAGTTGTAAATAAATTAAAAAGTACAAAAGGTTTAATGTATATGGGAGAATTGGATCCTCAAGATATTTTTGAAAAAATTGTGCAATCGGATGTATTATTACATACTGAAAGTTTTGAAAGACTAGATATGGAGAAAATAAAGTATTCAGTTTCAACTAAAATACCGGATTATCTTGCAAGTGGTAAATTATTGCTAGTTTATGGCTCGCCTAAATTAGCATCTATTAGTTATATTTTAAAAAATGATGCTGGTGTTGTTATAAAAGAAAAAAACGAAATTTTAAATGTATTAACATCTTTATTAAATAATGAAATTGATATAAATAAGAGAATAGCTAACGCTAAAAAATTAGTTAAAATTAATCATAAAAATGATGCTATATATGATAAATTAAATAAAATTTTGGAGTAGATTCGAGAATGAAAAAAATTTTACAAATCAATGTTGTTTGTGGTGTTGGAAGTACTGGTAGAATAGTCCAAGATATTGGTGAGGTAATAGAAGCAAATAATATGGAAAGTTATATTGCATATGGCTATGGCAGCTCTGCTTTACCTAACACAATAAAAATAGGAACTAAATTAGAATATTATGTACATAATATTCTTTCAAGAGTTTTTTGTATGCAAGGTAGGTTTTCATATTTTGCAACAAAAAGATTTTTAAAAAAAGTAGATAAAATAAAGCCTGATTTGATACATTTACATAATATACATGGTAATTATATAAATTATAGGTTGTTATTTAAGTATATAAAAAGCAAAAAAATTCCTGTTGTTTGGACTTTACATGATTGTTGGGCTTTTACAGGAAAATGTACGCATTTTGAGGCTATAGATTGTAATAAATGGGAAAAAGGTTGTGGCAAGTGTCAAAATTTAAAAGAATATCCTAAGAGCTGTTTTGTGTGTAATACAAAATCCGAATATAAAAATAAAAAGAATTCATTTCAGGCTGTACAAAATATGATTTTAGTTACTCCCTCAAAATGGTTAAAAGATAAAATAGAAAGATCTTTTTTAAAGCAGTTTCCAGTAGCAGTAATTAACAATGGCATAGATTTAAATCAATTTAAGTTTAAAAATAATAAAATAAAAGAAAAATTTAAATTAACTGATAAGATTGTATTATTAGGAGTGGCTAGTGAGTGGAATGATAGAAAAGGTTTGAATACTTTTTTGGAGCTTAGAAAAAGTTTAAATGATACATATGTAATTATTCTTATCGGTTTAAATAAAAAGCAGATGAAAGAAATACCAGATAGTATTATAAAAATAGAAAAGACAAATAGTATTCAAGAATTAGCAGAATTTTATTCTATGGCTGATATATTTATTAATCCTACTATAGAAGATAATTTTCCAACTACCAATTTAGAAGCTTTAGCTTGTGGAACGCCTGTTATAACATATAATACTGGTGGCAGTCCAGAATCAATAATTGAAAATTGTGGATGTGTAGTAAAAAAAGGCGATATTATAGGCTTGAGTAGTGCTATAAAAGAATTTAAATTGTCAAATAAAATTAAAGAAGCTTGTATTAATAATTCTAAAAAATATGATAAACATAAAAAATTTGAAGAATATATTAACTTATATAATAGTTATTTGTCGAAAGGAGATAATTAATGAAAATATATATTATTTTGTTATTGATAATTATATTATTGTATATTTTTCTATTTAAAGTATTTAAGTTAAAATATTCTAAAGAAATCTTTTGTGGAGTTGTTTTTATTTTACTTACTCTTGTTCAAGGGTTACGAAGTTGGAATGTAGGAAATGACACTAAAAACTATGTTAGGTTTTATGAAATAGTAAAAACTATGTCTATAAAAAGTATATTACTGCAATCCAATTGGGTTATTGAGCCTGGTTATGGAATGTTAATGAAAGTGTGTTCTTTGATAGGTATAAATACTCGTTTCTTTATTCTTATTGTAGCAATGATTATAAATGGTGGATTAATGTTATTTATATATAAATATTCTGAGAATCCTCTTATGAGTGTTATAATATTTATGGGAGTAGAATTCTTCACATTATCTTTCACAGCATTAAGGCAGATGATTGCAGTGATAATTGTATTAAATAGTTATACTTTTATTAGAAAAGAAAAATATATAAAGTTTATAATTATCATTCTATTAGCGGCTACTTTTCATAAAAGCGCATTGATTTTTTTACCAGTATATTTTTTCAAAAATATAAAAATTTCAAAAAATAATTTAATTATCGGTGGATGTTTGATTTTATTGCTACAAGTATGTGCTATAACTATTGTAAAGTTTTGTGTTGAGAAATTTTATTATACGAGTTATTTAAGTGCAGATGGGAGTGGTATTACACAAGCATTTGTTATGTTGGTATATTTAGTTTTGGGCATTTTAATTTACTTTAAATTTATAGATAAAAATGAGTATAAGGATAATATTTTGTTTTTTGTGATCTATGTTGCTTTTGCTATACAATCTTTAACTTATCAACTTAGTATGCTTTCAAGATTAATGTGGTATTTTTATATTTTTATAGTAATATTTTTACCAAATGTTATCAGTAATGTAAAAGGAAGTATTAATATTATTGATAAAAAAATTAGTATAAAAAGAATTGTAAGTTTATGTATATATTTTTTGATGATATTACAATATTTACTGTTTTCTATAAATATGTACAATATAATTCCATATTCTTTTTTTAATTGCATTTAAGATAAAATATTATAAAAATGAGGGGAGGGAGTCGAATTTATTTATTCGGCCAATTTATGAAAAAAATAATTTTATATAATCCAGCTATTTCATCTTTAAATTTAGGTGATCATATAATTGGAGAAGCTTGTAAAGAAAATTTAAATAATATATTAGAGGAAAATATGTGTATTGAAATCTCTACACATTTGCCTATTTCTAATACATATATGAAATTTATCAATAATGTTGAGTATTCATTTGTTTTAGGAAGTAATTTACTTATGCCTAAAATGGATGCTAGATTTAGACAGTGGGATATAAAAAAGTATAATGTAAAAAAGATTTCGCCAGTTATCCTGATGGGTGTAGGTTGGCATCAATATTCTAAAAAAACAACTATATATACCAAAAACTTATATAAGAAAATATTATCAAATAAATATTTTCATAGTGTTAGAGATGAATATACTAAGAAAAAATTAAATGAAATTGGAATTAATAATGTTATAAATACGGGTTGTCCAACTTTTTGGTCTTTAACGAAGGAACATTGTCAAAAAATACCTAAAGAAAAATCTGTTAACGTAATATTTACATTAACAGATTATAATAGAGATATTGAAAAGGATGAAAGATTAATTTCTATTTTAAAAAAGAATTATGAAAAAGTTTTTTTCTGGATACAAGGTAGTGATGATTTAGAATATTTAGAATCTATAGATGATATGAAAGGTATAGAAATAATAGGGCCTTCTTTAAAAGTATATGATGAAGTCTTAAACAACTATGATGTTGATTTTATAGGAACTAGATTGCATGGTGGAATAAGAGCTTTACAACATAAAAGAAGAAGTTTAATAATTGCTATAGATAATAGGGCAATTGAAATAAATAAAAATTATAATATTCCAATATTAAAAAGAGAATCTATTGATTTATTAGAAGAAATTTTAACAAATCCAATAGAAACAGATATAAAATTACCAATAGAAAATATAAAAAAATGGAAAGCACAATTTGAAAGGTAGGTTACATTTATGGAATATGAAGTAAAAAATCCAGTAGCTTTTGTAGTATTTAATAGATATGAAACTGCATTAAAAGTATTTGAACAAATAAAAAAGGTGAAACCTAAGCAACTTTTTATAATAGCTGATGGGCCTAGAGAAAACGTTGCTTCAGATATCGAAAAGTGTAAAAAAGTAAGAAAAATATTTGATCATATAGATTGGGAATGTACTGTATATAAAAATTTTTCAGATGTAAATTTAGGTTGTTCTAAGAGACCATATACAGGCTTTAATTGGGTTTTTGAAAAAGTTGAACAAGCGATAATTTTAGAAGATGATTGTTTACCAAGTATTAGTTTTTTTAAATATTGTGATGAATTACTTGAAATGTATAAAAATGATACAAGAATTATGTTGATTTCTGGAACAAATCAATTAGGAAAATGGCAAAGAGGTAAGTATAGTTATCATTTTTCAAACTTTGGTGGAATTTGGGGTTGGGCTTCATGGAGAAGAGCATGGAAGTATTTTGATGTTGAAATTGATATGTGGAATGATGATACTTTAAAAGAAATGTTAAAGTATAAACTTAATAAATTACAATATTTAGATAGGAAAAAGATTTATGATAGTTTGTGTAATAATAGTGCAAATACTACAGCATGGGATTATCAATGGGGATTCGCTAGAATTGTTCAATCTGGATTAGCTATATCGCCATCAGTTAATTTAATATCGAATATTGGTAATGGAAATGATGCTACTCACACTAAAAGTGATAGTTTGGTAATAAACTTAGGAAAATTCGAAATGGAATTTCCTCTTGTACATGTTCCATATGTTATTCAAGATAAAGAGTATGATGAAAAAATATATAAAAAAATTAATGGTTCTTGGTTAAATTACTTAAAGTCAAGTTTAAAAAAATATCTAAAGAAAGGGAAAAAAAATGAGTGATAAGATTAGTTTAAAAAATATATTTAGAAATAGTATGTGGCAAATTTGTGAAAAAATATTAACTATGATTATTAGTATATTTATTACATCCTTAATAGCTAGATATTTAGGCTCTGAAAGATATGGAACAGTTAATTACGTGATTTCAGTGGTTATGTTATTTACTGCTTTTTCAACGTTAGGAATGGAAAAAATTACAATTAATGATATAATTGATAAAAAAAATAAAGTAGGTGAAATTTTAGGTACAAGTTTTTTTATTAGAATTATTGGTGGAGTTATATTGATATTTATTTCTCAGTTAACTTTGTATATTTTAGATGGATCAAATTTTGAAACTCAGATTCTTGGAATAATAATGGGAACATCTATATTATTTAAAGCATTTGAGGTGATTGAATATTATTTCCAAGCTAAAATGAAATTTAAAATGATAGCATTAATTCGTTTTTGTACAGCAATTGTAGTCGCTTTGTTCAAAGTATTAGTAGTGATTTTTGATTTTGGAATGATTGGATTTATTTCATCGTATTTAGTTGATGCAGTAACTGCAGCAATATTATTTTTTATTGTATATAAGAACGGTAGTAGTGATAAATGGAAACTAAACAAGGCATATGCCAAAAGTATTTTATCTAGATGTTGGTATGTAGCGATTGCAGGACTAATGACAACTATATATATGAGAATAGATCAAGTTATGTTGGGAAGTATGTTTGAGGAAAAGTCACAAAACGGAATATATTCTGCTGCTGTGAGAATAGCTGAAATGTGGTATTTTGTACCAACAGCTGTTATATCTGCATTCCAACCTATAATTATTAAGAGAAAAAAAGAAGAGGATGGAGTATATGAAAGTACAATGCAAAAATTATATGACTTAGTATCTATAATAGGTGTATCATTTGCTATTTTAATAAGTATATTTAGTGATTTAGCTGTAGATATTTTATATGGTGCTGAATATGCTCAGGCATCAAACGTATTAACTATTAGTGTTTGGGCAGGACTATTTGCTACTTTGGGAACTGCAAGATCTGTATGGCTAATAATTGAACATTTAGAAAAGTATACTATTATATATACTTTATCTGGATGTGTTATTAATATAGCTTTAAATGCTATTTTAATACCAACTTATGGAGCTTTTGGCGCAGCTTTTGCTACATTAATAACACAATTTATTAGTAATATTTTTATATTAATGATTTTTAAGAAGACAAGAAAATCTTCTTTTATGATATTAAAGTCTATTTTTAATAACAAAGTAATATTTGGAGCTTTTAAAGAATTATATCAAAAGATAAAACGTAAAATGTTGTTGAAAATAACTTAATAGAAATATAAAGTGAATTTACACATTTCCTAAAATTTTAAAGAAGTTTTTATTAAAATATTAAAGTATATTAACATACACAGAAAAATAGATCCAGATGCTGTGAGTAATAGCAATGTTAACTATAGTAGCATTACATTATTTTTGCATAAAAAAGTTATAACTAAATGCGATTCAGCTAAAAATAATAAGCTAAGGTGATTAGAAACACATATAAAGAAAAAAATATAGTTGATACATCAAATAATATATATATATTATTTTTTATAAAAATTAAACTAAGGGAGTGAAAATAATGAAAAGAATTTTAACATATGGTACGTTTGATTTATTACATTACGGTCATATAAGACTTTTAAAAAGAGCAAAAGAATTGGGCGATTATTTAATAGTAGCATTGTCTACTGATGAATTTAATGATTTAAAAGGAAAAAAAGCTTATCATAATTATGAAACAAGAAAAAAAATGTTAGAAGCAATTAGATATGTAGATTTGGTAATACCTGAAGAAAATTGGGAACAAAAGAAAAACGATGTTGAAGAATATAAGGTTGATGTTGTTGTTATGGGAAGTGATTGGAAGGGCAGTGATCGTTTTGATTACTTAAAAGAATATTGTAATGTTATTTATTTAGATAGGACAGAAGGTATTTCGACAACAAAAATAAAAAAAGATTTAGGATTGCAAGATCCGATAAATGGAATTGACCAAGTCCCTAATACATAAGTAAAATTATTTTTTAGATGCTAGAATACTTAATATTATAAGTATACACAATATTTCAAGTATTGTAACTAGGGGAATAGAATCAGCATTTATCTCTTTATTATATTAAGATATGTACTAGAATTTTAAAAAAGAAAAAACACTTGTAAATAACTGATTAAATGTTGTATAATATAAAGGTGAAAAATGCAAATTAAAATGTTCAAATACTTTGATTTTTAAACATTTAAGTATTTTTATTTCAAAAGGGGGAGATGTAATTGCCAAGAACTGGTAGTGCAAACATAGAAAGATACGATAATACTCATATAAATGAATATACTAATAAGAGTAATTCAAATAATGGAGGAAATGGACGAAGGAAGAAAAAAGTTCCGATATTTTTTAAAGTTATTTTTGTTATCTATTTATTAGTAAGTATATTATTCTTTGGGTATGTAGTGAAAATGAATATGTTGCCAACAATGTATTTGAGTATACTTGCTGGATTAGATTTCGTTATAACTGGTTTAATATGCTTAGGTATTGTAAGGAAACATAAAAAACTTACTAAGAATATAATATGTACAATACTTGCTTGTGGTATAATGGCGATATATGCGTATGCATTTAATTATTTACATGCAACAATGTCATTTATCGGTACAATGTCACAGGAAGTAGAGGAAACTGAAGATTATTATGTTATAACACTAAATAATGGAAAGTTAAATAAAATAGAGGATATTGATGGAAAGAATTTGCATGTATTTAGCACAACAGAAGACTATGAAGATGTAAAAAATGATATATCATCAAAAGTAAAAGTAACTTTCAAAGAAGATGAGAGTTTAGAAAAACTTGCTAAAGATATTTTAAGTTGGAAAAGCTATGTAGCACTTGTAAGTGCTTCTCAATATGAAATGATAAAAGATGATAATGAAGGCTTTGATACCAAAACAAAAATAATATATACTGTATCACATAAAATTAAAAATGCGGATACTTCTGATATAAATGATAAGAATAGTAATTTAAATATTAAGAATGGAATATTCAATGTATATATTAGTGGTATTGATACATCAGGAAAAATATCAAATGTTTCAAGAAGTGATGCAAACATTTTAGCTACTGTAAATACTAAAACAAAAACTGTACTTTTAACTTCAATTCCAAGAGATTACTATGTTACACTACACTCTAAAAAAGCTAAAGATAAATTGACTCACTCTGGAATATATGGAGTAAAAGAAACTGTTTCTACGGTAGAAGACTTATTTGGTACAGACATTAACTACTATGTTAGAGTAAACTTTACTACACTTATTAAATTGGTAGATACATTAGGTGGAATAGATGTAAATTCTGATTACAACTTTACTGCTCAAGGGTACAAATTTGTGAAAGGAACTAATCATTTAAATGGTCAGAAGGCTTTAGCATTTAGTAGAGAAAGACACGCTTTTGCAGATGGAGATAGACAAAGAGTAAAAAATCAACAAATAGTAATGGAAGCTATTATGAAAAAAGTATTAAATAGTACAACAATTCTTACAAAATATACTTCAATACTAAACTCTTTATCAGGAAGTTTCCAAACAAACATAGCACAAGAAGACATAAGTAAACTTGTAAAAGATCAATTAAATGATATGTCTGGATGGAAATTTGAAACAATTAGTGTTAACGGAACAGGTGCTTCACAAACTACATATTCTGCTGGTTCACAAAAACTATATGTTATGATACCAGATATGTCAACAGTTGAAGCTGCTAAAACAAAAATTAATACTACATTAGGAAAGTAGTGTAAAAGATATGTAAATTTAAAATAGACAATTGATTATCTGTGAAAATAGGTAGTGATTGTCTAATTTTTTATATAAATTAAAATTTGTAAATATTATCAAAAATAGTATATAAATCACATTTTATATGTTATAATATATTATAGAAATATAAAAGGAGCTGATAAATATGACAGTTAAACAACAAGAAATATGTAACATTATAGAAACATTACCAGAAGAACTTGCAAATAAGGTTATGGATTATATAGAATATCTTAAATTTACAACATTGACAAATCAAGCGCCCGATAGTGTGATTGTAAAAAATGAAGATGATTTAAGAGAAAAATTAGAAAAAGGAATACAAGCATCAGACAAGGGAGAAACTTGTACAATAGATGAAGCTTTTGATAAAATTGAGAAAATGTTTGTAAGTTGAATTGGAGTGAAATATAATGGCAGAAAAATATAATTTGAAATTATCTATTGAGGCAGAAAAAGACTTACAAAATATAATTATGTATATCAAAGAGGAATTAAAAGAACCGTATATTGCAGAAAAATATATGTATTTGATGAAGAGAGAAATTAAAACTCTAGAATATAATCCAAGAAGATATGCTATTATAGATAATAAGAAGATTAAAGATTTACGAATTAGAAAACTTATTATAAAAAATTATATTGCGTTTTATAGAGTTAATGATGAAAAAAATATAGTAACTGTCGAGAGAATTTTGTATGGTGCTTCTAATTGGATGAATGAATTATAATAAAACTTTGTGGATTGATTTTAAAGAGTGATAATATTTGTATATTGTTGCTCTTATTTCTATAGCATAAAAAACAAAAAAATTGAAAATGAGTACCTTTATATCTATAAGTACCCATTTTATTTTTCTTTATGCTTTAATATATAAACAATGTTAAATATACAAAGCCCAAGTATTATTAAAAAAATTGAGTTTGTGTATGAGTGAATAATATTATGTATGAACTCATCGTATGTAATAGTATTTGAAATGTTATTATACACTGCTAAATTAACATATTGAATGTTGAATATTTTTAACATAATAAAAGTAAAAAATGCAGAAATAATTCCTTGTACCAACTTAGAAAAAAATAGAATTTTAAATTTAAATTTATTTTCTTGTAGTACAGAGTATACTTGGAAAATAATGCATAAGCCGCTAAATCCAAGTAAAAATGAAATTGCTATTATCTTTAAATCTATAGATAAATTTAATGAGTATACGTTTAAAGAGCCTTTTGTCACTTCGAATATACCACTAAGAAATGATATAGTGTTTTGAGAAATATTTAATTTAGTTAAAAACTCATTTATAATACTAAAGCTTAAATTAAATAATACTATAAATCCAAAAATTATACCAAGCGTTATAAAGGACTTTAATATTGAAGTTTTTATTATTTCAAAGAATGTTAATTCAGTACTCTTTTTTGAGGAGTTTATAGTATCATTTTTTAAAAAAGGCTTTTCTAAACTTAAATTTTCGTGTATAATAGATGTATGTGTTACAAAAAAGAAAGTACAAATACTACTAATATAATGAGATAAAAGTAAAATAATACCAATGTATAAATTACTAAAAATACTTATTCCAATAGTTGAAAGTATAAAAATAGGATTGCAATTATTTGTAAAAGTAATAAGTTTATTTGCATCTTCTCTTGATATTTTGTTTTCGTTATAAAGATGCGTTATAGTTTTAGCTCCCATTGGATAACCGCATAGAAAACCTATAATTATTGCTGGTGTACAATTTTTATTTATTTTAAAAATATTTTTTGTTATAAAACCAAATATATTTGATAGCATATCTATTATATTAGATGAAAGTATAATTTCTGTAAATAATATAAATGGAAAAAGAGAGGGCAATATATTACTAAGGAAAATATTTGTACTATTTTTAACTGACTCAAAATTTGTTTTGGAGAATATAAGTAACAGACATAGTACAGTAAAAAATAGCAATAATTTAAATATATTTTTAAAATTTCTTTTATTTGGAGTAAAGTTATATACTTTAAATAAATTAAGTTGTTGTTTTATTTTCATATTACATCAGTAATATTTATGATAAAGGAGTAGAAAATATGAGATATAGCAAAGATTTAAAAGAATATGAACTATTAGATATGGCAAACGGTGAAAAGCTCGAAAGATGGGGAGAGTACATATTAATAAGGCCCGATCCACAAATTATATGGACTAAAAAAACTCATCCCAACCTATGGAAAGAGGCTCATGCTAGATATATAAGAAGTAGTAGCGGTGGAGGTCATTGGGAAGTATTAAAAAAAATTAAAAACGATTGGCAAATAAGATATAAAGACTTAACTTTTAATATAAAACCAATGGGATTTAAGCATACTGGACTTTTTCCTGAACAATCTACTAATTGGGACTATATTATAGATAAAATATCAAAAGAAACAAAAAATAAAAGAGAAATAAAGGTACTAAATCTATTTGCATATACTGGAGGAGCAAGTGTAGCAGCAGCTTATGCAAATGCTCAGGTTTGTCATGTCGATTCTTCACAAGGTATGACAAATTGGGCAAAAGAAAACCTTATGTCAAGTAATCTTAAAGATAAAAAAGTAAGGTTTTTAGTAGATGATGTTATAAAATTTGTAAAAAGAGAAATAAGACGTGGTAATAAATATGATGTAATAATAATGGATCCCCCATCTTATGGAAGAGGAAAAAATGGCGAAGTATGGTCTATAGAAAAAAATTTGTGTGAACTTTTAGAATTGTGCAATGAAGTATTAGCTGATAGCCCATTATTTGTTATGATTAATACTTATACAGGTGGACTTTCAGGTACAGTTATAACTACTGCTGCTAGGTATGCTTTTAAGGACAAGAAAATAAAAAATATATCTTTTGATGAAATAGGATTAAAACAAAAAGGAGAAGATGTATTTTTACCATGTGGTATAACGACAATAGTTGAGTTTTAAGAAAAAATAAAGGATAAAAAAATGTTTGTTAAAAATAAAATAAATATAAATGGAAAATATATGAGTTATTATGAGGCTGGCTATGGAGAGAAAACGGTTGTATTTTTATCTGGTTTTGGTACACCTCTTGGAATAGCAGATATGTATGAGATGGCAAGTAAACTTTCTTTAAGTTTAAGAGTAATAGTATTGGATAGATTTGGCTATGGAGATAGTGACGTTATAAATAATACTAGAAATATACATAATATAACAGAAGAGATAAAATATGTATTTAACATATTAAATATAAAATCAGAAAATACTCTAATAGTTGCTCATTCAGTCTCTTGTTTTTATGCACTTGCTTTAAATAAGGAAGTTCCTCTTTTAGGAACTATATTAATTGATATGCAAGAAGAAAGTAAATTTAAGTTAAAAATTACAGAGCTTGCATATAACATATACTTTTTACTTAGTAAAACTAAATTTAAAAAAATATTTGATAAAAGCGTAAGTAAAATGTTCGATAGAAATATACCAGATGAAATAAAGCATGAAGCTATTTATGTACAAAAAAATAAAATACCAAACGAAGATATAAAAAACGAACTAAAAAATATAGTTAAAGAAATAGATACCTTTAATAAATATTTAAACAGTGTAAAAGAAGGAACTTTTGATACTTCTATACTTATATGTAGAAACAGTACGTTAAAATATAATGAGAGTATGCAAAATAAATTTAAAAATTCATATATTTTAAATGTGGGAGAATCTGAACATTATATTCATTATATTTATTATGATTTAATAGCAGACAAAATACTACAAATATTTTGTTGATTAATTACAAGTTTTAAGTTACATAATTTATTTTGATTTAAGTATTGTCAAAACAAATTATTTGTGCTAAAATATATATATGTATTTAAAGGAGGAAATAAAATGTTAGCAAAACCTAATGTTAAAGAAATAATGCCAAAAGTAGGTAACAGATATGAATCAGCTCTTGCTATTGCTAAAAGAGCTAGAGATATTGAAAAAAGAAGAGTAATGGAAGGTAGTAGTGATATAAGGGATGCTGTAGATATAGCAGCAGAAGAAATTGCAAACGAAGAAGCATATGTAAAGAAAAATGGTCAATATGTAATTGAACCTGATATAAAAAAAGATATAGTAGATACTGATGAATTAAACTATTTATATAATAGGGAGTAAGAAATGAATAAAAGACATATTATAACAATAGCAGGAGAGCATGCTAGTGGTCAAGGTTCACTTTCTAATTCTTTGCAAAAAGAACTTGGATATGAGATATATAGAAATGGTCAATATGCAAGAAAGTTAGCAAAAGAAATGGGAATGACTATTGTAGAATTTCAAACATATCTTGATGAACATGAAGAATTAGATAGACAAATTGAAAAAAGTGCAAGTGAGTATGCTGCAACTCATGATAATTTGATTGTTGATGCAAAACTTGGGTGGTATGCTATACCAGATTCATTTAAAGTGTACTTAAAAGTGGACATTGATGTAGCTGCTAAAAGAGTATTTAATGATGAAAAAAGAAAAGATACAGAGACTTTCGAAACTATTGAAGAAGTAAAAGAACAAATTAGATACAGATATAACGAAGAAAATGTTAGATGGTTTAAAACATATGGTATTAAAAGAGAAGATATGTCAAACTATGATTTAGTTATTGATACTTCTAATCTTTCAATAGAAGAAGTAAACGAAATTGTTCTTAAAGAATATAAAAAATGGTTAGAAGAAAAATAGTAGAAATTAAAATATAGTAGTTAATAATAATTATTTTGAAAGGTGGTGCAAAGATAACAAATTATTTTAAATTTATTTAAGGTATTTTGTTATCTTTATTTTATATGGAAATAACAAGGAAAATAAATCCTCATATTTTTAGAGGATATGATATAAGAGGAATATACAACGAAGATTTATTTGAAAGTACAGCATATACTATTGGAAAAGCATATGGTACTTATCTAAAAACAAAATTTAATGGAAATAAAGTAATAATTGGAGAAGATAATAGAGTTTCTTCACCTGCACTTGCAAGAGCTTTAATAGAAGGAGTCTTATCTACAGGTGTGGATGTTATGTATCTTGGAGTTGTAACATCTCCTATGCTGTATTATGCCAATGAAATATATGACATACGTGCAGGAATAATGGTAACAGCTAGTCATAATCCTAAAGAATATAATGGTTTTAAAATAGCCTTTGATGAAAAAGGTGAAATATGTGGCGAAGAAATAACTGAGTTTAGAGATTTTGTATTAAATGCAAACTTTATACAAGGAACTGGTACTTTTGAAAAAGTAGATATAAAAGAAGAATATGTAAATATGCTTGTATCAAAATTTGATTTTAAGAAAAAATTAAAAGTAGTAGTAGATGCAGGAAATGGTACATCATCGATTATCGTAAAAGACATATTTGATAAATTAAACTTAGATGTTACATATATCTATTGTGAGAGTGATCCAAACTTTCCAAACCATCATCCAGACCCAGCTGAAGCTGAAAATATGGTTTCTTTGCAGCAAAAAGTATTAGAGTTAAATGCTGATATAGGTGTTGCTTTTGATGGCGATGCAGATAGAGTTGGATGTGTAGATAATAAAGGTAATATAATATCAAGTGACTATTATATGGCAATCATGAGCAAGTATATTTTACCTACTGTTCAAAACAAAGGAATAATGTTTGATGTAAGTTGTTCTAAAACATTATCTGATGAGATAAGAAAAAATGGTGGAGAGCCTAAAGTATATAAAACAGGTAATTCATATATTAAAAGAGAAATGTTAAAAGAAGGATTACTTTTTGGTGGAGAAATATCAGGTCATACATTCTTTAAAGACAAATTTTATGGCTTTGATGATGGAATATATGCAGGTTTGAGAATGATTGAAGTAATAGATAATGAAACACATACTCTAGCAGAAATAGAAGCTACACTAAAAAAATATTATTCAACTCCAGTACTTAAAATAACTGTATCAGAAGAAAGCAAAGCTTTAATAGTAGAAAAAGTAAAGAAATATTGTATTTCAAAAGGATATAACACATCAACTATAGATGGAGCAAGAGTTGAATTTGATGACGGCTTTGCAATAATTAGAATGTCTAATACATCTCCAAAACTTACAATAAGGTTTGAAGCTGATACAAAAGAAAGACTTGAGACTATGAAAGAAGAATTTTTAGGAGTTGTAAACAAGTTTATAGAGGAATGTAATTAAGATATTATTAAAAAGGATAAAAATAAAATGAGATGGAGGTACTTTTGTATTTTCATTTCATTTTTTTATTAGAGTATTTCTTTGCAGATTACATAATATTGACTTTGATGCATAAATTTGGTATAATATAAATATGCAAATATATTATAATTGTTTTAAATAAAATATTACAAAGGGGGATAATTATTCATGGTAAGTTATGAAAAAGTACGGGAAAAAGTTGATCTTTTGATTATGTTTTACCAAATTTATAGAAGGGAACCAAAATCAAGGGAAAAATTTAGAGGTGAAAATGTAGGATATTTTTTATGCTCAATAAGAAGTGGAAATACTAAAATTGAACCTCACGAGCAAAAAAAACTTTTAGCGATAGGTTATCGGCTTAACTCTTTGGATATTAAAAAAGAGGTTCACAAAAAAGTTGAATTGTTAAAAGAATTTTATCTTAAATATAATAAAGAACCTGTGTATAATACAATATATAAAGATGTTAAGTTGGGTGTCTTTTTAAGAAATATTCGATATAATGTAGTTAAGCTTTCTGAAGAGGACTATAACGAACTTTTAAGAATTGGTTATATATTAAAAAATAAGCGTAACATAGAAGTTGAAAGAAAACTTCTTTTGCTAATAGAGTTTTTTAATACATATATGAGAGCTCCTAAGCAAGATGAAAGCTATAAAGGACAAAACATTGGATATTTTTGGATGAATATAAAACTTGGTAGAGTTAATGTTCCAGAAGAATATAAAATAAAACTCCAAGAACTTATATTATAAGATAATCTACAATAATATGTGTAAAAGCTATTTAAAATATTAATTTATATTTTAAATAGCTTTTGCTTTATATACTTTGGACTAAAACGATTGACATAATGCAATTGAAGTGGTATAATTTTATTATTATAATATAGTAATTATTATTTTTAGTAAAGTAATAGGAGGATTTGTTATGAATAAAGATGATAAAATTAAATTGCTTTTGGAATTTTGCAATGAGAAAAAAAGAGTACCAAAACGTGTGGAAGAATATAAAGGTATTAATATCGGAGAATTCTATTCAGCTATACGAAGAGGTGGTATTAATATTTCTAATGAGCAAAAAGAATTGCTAATTAAAAATGAAATATATTTGGTAAATGATATTAGAGTTATAAGAACACATGATAAGGTTCAAAAGTTAATACAGTTTAAGAAAAAATATAATAGATTGCCACATTTTGGTGAAGAAATTGACGGTGTACGTTTAAAAGAATTTCTTGACTGTATAATAACAAAAAGAATCAAAATATCTTCACCTGATAAAAATCTTCTTATGGAAAATGGAATAGATTTAAACTATTGTACAAAAGAAGAGAAGATGGAAAAAAAATTAAAGCTAATTATTGAGTTCTATAACTTATATGGAAAATCACCATCTCATTTGACAATATACAAAGATATTAATATTGGACGTTTCTTTAAAAGTATTATATATGATGAGATAAAAAATGCTGAAAAATACAAAGAAGTATTAAAAAAAGAAGGAGTAATAAAATAGTCAAGTAATTAATATTAAAATAAAAGTTATTAAGAATAGTAATATATTTTTAGTAACTTTTATTTGCATTATTATTTTTTCTTAATAGTATAATTGTTATTGACTTTCAAACTAATGTTTTATATAATATGTTAGAGGTTAAAATTATGATAGCAAAAGTACTTATAAATACAACAGTAAAAAGTTTGAATAAGGTTTATGATTATAATATACCAGAAGAGCTTTTACATGATGCAGAAATAGGTAAAAGAGTAGAAGTAAGTTTTGGTAGAGGAAAAGATACAACTGAGGGAATTATAGTAAAAATAGAACCTGAAATAGAAAAAAAAGAAGGAATTAAAGAATATAAATTAAAAGATATAATTTCGGTTTTAGACGAAGTTTCATATATAGATCAAAAAAGATTAAAACTTGCTAAGTATATTTCACATATATATTTTTGTAATGTATATGATGCACTAAAGTTAATGTTACCACCTGGAACTAATTCAAAAAAGTCTAGCAAAGTTTTAAATTCAAAATATGATATTAGAGTAGAGCTCGCAAAATCTGAAGATGAGATTATGCAAGAAATAAATTCGGGTGCTATTAAGAGTGCAAAGCAAATAAGAGTATTAAATTTTTTAATTGAGAACTCTTTTGTGGTAATAAATGATATTGTTGATGGACTAAATATATCAAGAGCAATACTTAAAACTTTAGAAAAAAATGGATATATTTTCTGTACAAAATATGAAATCGAACCAGATCTATTAAGTGATTATAATATAGAAAGAAGCTACAAAAAGGAACCTACAAAAGAACAAGAAGATGCTATAAAGAAAATATCATATCATATATATGAAGAAGAATATAAACAATGTTTACTTTTTGGAGTTACAGGAAGTGGAAAAACAGAAGTATATTTGCAAGTGTTAGAGAAAGTTTTAAATCAAGGAAGAAAGGCAATAGTACTAGTACCAGAAATATCGCTTACTTATCAAACGGTAAATAGATTTGTATCAAGGTTTGGAAATAATGTGGCAGTATTACATAGTAAAATGACTGTTTCAAAAAGAAAAGAAGAATATAAGAGAATAAAAGAAGGGAAAGTTGATATTGTAATAGGTGCACGTTCTGCAATTTTTGCACCTATAGATAACTTAGGTATTGTTATAATAGATGAAGAACACGATCAAAGCTATTATTCTCAAAGTACTCCAAAATATTCAACTAAAGAAGTTGCATCATATATATGTAAGGAAAATAGTGCAGTATTACTACTTGGTTCTGCTACTCCTGAAATTTCAAGCTATTATAACGCAAAGAATAATAAATCTGAACTTATTGAATTAAAAAATAGACCTGGAAATGCTGTATTACCGGATATAGAACTTATAGACTTAAAAGAAGATAGATTAAGTGGGAATACATTACATATAAGTAATAAGTTAAAAGAAGAGATAGGCAAAAATTTAGAAAAAAAAGAGCAAACGATGATTTTTTTAAATAGACGAGGATATACTTCATACCTTACTTGTAAAGATTGCTCGCATATTTTTAAATGTCCAAATTGTGATGTTGCACTTACATATCATAAAAATAACGACTTGCTTCTTTGTCATTATTGTTCACATGTAGAAAGACATATCTCTATTTGTCCTAAATGTGGTAGTGAAAATCTTTCATCTGGAACGGTTGGAACTCAAAAATTAGAAGAAGAACTTTTATCAATTTTTCCGGGTATAAAAATTCTAAGAATGGATGCTGATACAACAGTTGCTAAAGATTCACATCATAAGATATTAGAGAAATTTAAAAAAGGCGAAGCTGATATTTTGATAGGAACGCAAATGATAAGTAAAGGTCACGACATTCCAAATGTTAGCTTAGTTGGTATCTTAGGTGTAGATGCTATGATAGCAATTAATGACTATGCTTCAGCTGAAAGAGCCTTTCAAAATATAGCACAAGTGGCAGGACGTGCAGGACGTGCGGAAAAAAGAGGAAGAGTATATATAGAAACAGCAGATGAAACAAACTATATTTTAAAGAATGTTATAAAAAATGATTATGTTGGTTTTTATGAGGAAGAAATTGAATTTAGAAAAAGATGTAGCTACCCACCTTTTATAGACATATTTTTATTTGAATTTTCTTCAAAGAATTTAAATAATTTGAAAAAAGATGCAAATAAAATGTATGAAATTTTATCAAATGACAGAAATAAATTGTATAACGTATTTTCGCCAAGAAGCCCATTTGTTCAAAAAATAAATAATAAATATAGAATGAATATAATAATAAAAACAAAATCTTCTACTGAGTTATATAGACAACTATACTCAAAAATTAATATGTATAATAAAGTGCGTAGCAAAGATGTAAATATGAATGTAGTAAGGAACCCTATATTTTTAAGTTAAAAAAATATGTAAAGAGGTGTATAGATTTTAAATATTTACTCATAATATTTTTAGGTACATTTATGTTTTCATGTACTTAAATTAGCTTTTTAAGCAAAAAATTTTAAGCATAAGTTTAAGAGAAATTCTTTACTTATGCTTTTTGAATGTAAATAAAAAAATATTTGTAGGAATACACTTGAAAAAAGTTTTCTTTTAATATACAATTTTAATATAAATTTTAAATTAATTTAATAAAAACGTAAGAAAAAGTAGGAGATTGATATTTATGAAAATAACTTTTTATGGAGCTGCTAGAACTGTAACTGGTTCTTGCCATATGGTAGAAGCAGCAGGTAAGAAATTTTTAGTAGACTGTGGTATGTTTCAAGGAAGACTTACAGACCAAATGTTAAACTATGAAGATTTTCCTTTTAATATTCAGGATGTAGATTTTGTGATTTTAACTCACGCACATATTGACCATAGCGGAAGAATTCCAAAATTATTCAAAGCAGGATATAGTGGAAAGATATATGCAACTAGTGCAACTGTTGATCTTTGTTCAATAATGCTTGCAGATAGTGGACATATTCAAGAAAAAGAAATAGAATGGGTTAACAGAAAACGTTTAAGAGCTGGTAAAAAACCAACAGAACCAATGTATACTGCACAAGATGGTATAGATTCTTTAGATCTTTTTTATCCTATAGAATATGACGAAGAAATAAAAATAGATGAAAATATTCGTTTTATACTTCGTGATGCTGGACATATGCTAGGATCTAGCATAATAGAGGTATATGTTAAGGAAGATGGAAAAGAAGAAAAACTTGTATTTACTGGAGATTTGGGAAATTTAAATATGCCTATAATAAAGGACCCTACATATATTGATGGAGCTGACCATCTAGTAATGGAAACAACATATGGTGATAGATTGCATGGCGCAATGGAAGACCAATCAGGTAAATTTTTACAAATATTGATTGACACCATAGACCGTGGAGGTAATGTTATAATCCCATCATTTGCTGTTGGAAGAACTCAAGAAATGTTATACGAAATAAATAAATTTGCTGCAATGAAAGGAATAGTGGATGTAATGAAAAAAATTCCTGTATATGTAGATAGTCCTTTAGCAGTAAATGCTACAAAGATTTTTGAAAGTAATCCTAGTTATTATGATGAGGATGCATTAAGATATTTACTAAAAGGCGATAATCCTTTAGAATTTGAAAATTTGCATTTTGTAACTAGTTCAGAAGAATCAAAGGCATTAAATGAAGATAGAACTCCAAAAGTTATTATATCTGCTAGTGGTATGTGCGAAGTTGGAAGAATAAAGCATCACTTAAAACATAATTTGTATAGACCAGAGTGTACAATATTGTTTGTAGGTTTTCAAGCTGAAGGAACTCTAGGTAAGAAAATCTTAAGCGGAGAAAAATTGGTAAAAATATTTGGAGAGGAAATTGCGGTAAATGCAGAAGTAAAATACTTAGACGCATTTTCAGGTCATGCTGATAAAAATGGACTTTTAACATGGATAGAAAAAATGGATAAAAAACCTAAAAATATTTTTCTGGTTCATGGAGAATATCCAGCCCAACAAGCCTTTAAAAATGCAGTACAAGAAAAATTTGGAATTCCTTGCGTAATTCCTTCATACGAGGAAAGCTTTGATATAAATGGAACATTACTAGAAGACAAAATGCCAAAATATAAATCTACCAGATTTGATGTACTTGAACTATTATCTTTCTTAAAACAAGATGTAGATGATATGACAAATAAGGTAAAATTAGATTTAAAAAATAATTTAGAAAATAATGAACTTGATGATATTAAAAATAAACTAGATGCTGTAAAGGAAGCATTAGCTGCTGTAAAAGAGGCGAAAAAGTAAAGCTTTATACCATATATACTTTTAAAAGTGTATATGGTATTTTTGTTTTTATCTAAACATATACATATTTTTAAGGAGAAAGAAAAAATATGGTAATAAAATTAAATGTTAGAAATGATAGAAATAAAAGACTTTGGCTAATTATTTTAACTGCATTAACTGTAGCTGCACTTTTAATTATGATAACTATGAAAATAGTGTTAAAAGATAATTCAGATTTGGAATACATAAACCAAATAAGCGGCTTAAAAAGAGAAAGAATATTTAATGCTAAAAAGTATAATGCTAAGTATAATGCTACAATTATTGGCAATAAAACAACAAATAAATATGAATTTGAAGAAGAATATGAAAAAGATGAAGAAGGAAAAGAAAGATTTAAAATAATAACCAAAAATGAAACTCAAGATACAATTACTTATGAAATTTCAGAAAATAATTTAAAGATAAATTGTAACTCTCAAATAAGTGAATATATTTTAAGTGATTATTTAGTAAGAAAAACTAATATTTTAAGTATTTCAACTTTTATATCTCTATATAATGATATAGAAAACTTAGTAAAAAATTCTTGTGAAGAACTAAACACTAAAATTGAAGTTGAAACTAAAGAAGAAAAAACAATATTTAGAATAATATTTAATGGATATGATGAAATATTTAAAAGTTATAGTGACCTTTTAAATAGCAATAAAAAAATAACTAAGATGGAACTAAGTGTCTCAAATGATGACGGAAAGCCACTTGAATATACAATTTATGATAATTTAGATAAAGCATTTGTTGATATAGAATATAGTTTGTTCGATATTAAATAAATTTTATTAAAAATATTTGCTTTTTTTGTCTTTTAGTGTATAATATATGAAAGTAGGGATGTGTTTTGAATATTATATGTGGCGATATACTGTATGCTGACCTTGGGCCTGTTATAGGGAGTGAACAAGATGGCATAAGGCCAGTTGTGGTATTGCAAAATGATGTTGGAAATAAACATAGTCCAACCATAATTGTAGCACCACTGACAACAAAAACAAAAACAAAGCTGCCTACTCATATTAATATACCTAAATCTTGTTCTAATCTTCCTAGTAATTCTATTATACTCGTAGAACAACTAAGAACAATTGATAAGATAAGGGTTATAAAAAAGGTTGGTCATTTACCTATTTCGTATATAGAAAAAATAAAAAAAGCACTAAAGATTAATTTTAGTATTAGAGGTGAAATCTCAGATCTTTCTATATTACTAAAAAGGCAAAATGAACTTTAACAGAGGTGAAAAAGATGGAGAAATATAATAATCATAAGAAAAAGTTACAACCTAAAGCTTTAATGAAAGTAGATAAGGAATTAAGAAATAAATCTAAATCTACTAGTAGTTATGCTACTCAAAACGGTACACAAGGAAAAGGAAAAAAATCAAAGAAAAATAATTCTAAAAAGAAGAAAATACTAAAGATTTGCTTTTTTGTGTTCCTAGCTTTAGTTATAATTGGCACTGGAGTTGTAGTAGGTGTAATAACTGGAATTATTGATAAAACTGATAGCATAGGTCTTGATGATATACAAGCATATAATTTAACATCGTTTGTATATAACAAAAACGGTGATGAGATTGGAAAGCTTTATGATTCTGAAAATAGAATAACAATTGAGTACAAAGATCTGCCTAAGCATGTAGTTGATGCTATTGTTTCAATAGAAGACGAAAGATTCTTTACTCATAAAGGAGTAGACGTAAAAAGAACATTAGGAGCCGTTGTAACGTATGTCTTCAATGGTGGAAAGTCAAACTTTGGTGGAAGTACTATAACTCAACAGTTGGTTAAAAATGTTACTTCGGATAAGGAAAGCTCTTGGACTAGAAAAATAAGAGAATGGTACAGAGCTACAGTACTTGAAACAAAAATGTCTAAAGAAGATATATTGGTTGCATACCTTAATACTATATATATGGGCGATGGTGCATATGGTATAGAAGTAGCATCACAAAACTATTTTGGAAAGAAAATCCAAGATGTAAATATAGCAGAAGCAGCAGTCCTTGCAGCTATAATTCAATCTCCTGAATCAACTAACCCATATAAAAGTGAAGAGGCAAAAACAAAGCTTTTAGATAGACAAAAAATAGTATTAAATCAAATGAAAAAGCTTGGAAAAATTACTGAAGATGAGTATAATGAGGCATGTAATACAGAGATAGCATTTAAGAAAGAGCAAGTAGTAGTAAATGCTGATATTCAAAGCTATTATGTAGATGCAGTATTTGAACAAGTAAAGAAAGATTTGATGGAAGAAAAAGGCGTAAATGAGGGCGTAGCTGTAAAGATGTTATATGGTGATGGACTTAAAATTTATACACCACAAGATCCAACAGTTCAAACAGCTATAGACAATACATTTAATAATGATAAACTTTTCTACACTGAAAAAAATGGTGACTTTATGCAAGCTGCAATGGTTGTTATTGACCAAGCTACTGGGGATGTAGTAGGGCTTTCAGGAGGAGCTGGAGAAAAAACTGGTGCTTTGCAATTTAACAGAGCGACACAAGCAAGAAGACAACCAGGTTCTTGTATGAAACCACTTGGAGCATACGGACCAGCTTTTGAACAAGGCGTTTCTTCTCCAGGTGCAGGACTTGATGACTCACCACTTCCACAAGGAACTTGGAATCCAGGAAACTATTATGGTTATTTTAATGGATATGTTACAGCAAGAGATGCGATTGCTAAATCAATGAATTTACCTGCTGCAAGAGCAAATATGAAAGTTGATGTTTCATTTGCATTTAACTTTGCAAAAAACTGTGGACTTAAAGGTTTAGTTTCTGCTAAAGAAAATAAAGCTAAAAATGATGAAAGTGCAGCTTCTTTAGCACTTGGAGGCGTAACTAAAGGATTCACACCACTTGAAATGGCAAATGCTTATGCAACAATTGCAAACGGAGGACTATATATAGAACCAAAACTATACACTAAAGTATTAGATAGAAACGGAAAAGAAATATTAACATCAAATTCAGAAGCTAAACGTGTTATGAAAGACTCAACATCATATATGCTTACAAGTTGTTTGGAAACTGTTGTTAAATCTGGTACAGGTGCAGGCTCTATTAAGGCAACAAATGGAATGCCAGTTGCGGGTAAAACAGGTAACACAAATGATGATAAAGACCAATGGTTCTGTGGATTTACTCCATACTATACAATAGCTTGTTGGAATGGTTATGATGATCCAAGAGCAATAGGTTATAGAAAATATGGTTCATATCCATATACTTCAATGAAATTATTCAATAGCGTTGTAAATGAAATATCTAAAGGTCAACAAGTAAAACAATTTGAAAGACCTTCAAGTGTAATAGATGGAGCTCTTTGTAGAGATTCAGGACTTGTTGCAACAGAAGCATGTAAAACTGACCCAAGAGGAGATAGAACTTTAACAGATCTTTTAGCTAAAGGTTCGGTTCCAACTGCTACATGTACAGTACATAAACGTGTAAAAGTATGTAAAGATACAGGAAAGCTTGCAACAGAGTATTGTCAAAACACAGAAGAAAGATCATATATTTCAAGAGATTATGATCCACCAATAAAACCAAGCGATTGGCAATATATGGTACCAAAAGATAAATGTGATCTTCATACAGCAAATTCAGTAAAAAATGAAAATAATTCTGATGTAAAGATTTATACTGAAAGTACTAATAAAAATTCAAATACACACTAAACTGTAAAGAATAAATCGTAGGCTAACTTAAGGCTTACGATTTATTCGTGCAAGCTAAAAGCAACATTTTTTAAAAAATATATATATTTATGTTGAAAAATGTTGTACTATTTGATAAAATTGAATATGTTAATATAAAGTTAAAAAGGAGACAATAATGAAGAAATTTTTAAAAATATTTGGTGGATTTTTATTATTTCAAATAATATACATTCCACTTTTGTGTATTTTACTTATATATTATGGACCATATACCAATATAAGAGATATGATTGTAACAACTGCAATGACAACAATGCGTCATCAATATTTTGCAACTTTGTTTTTAGATGATGACACAATTCAGGAAATATTAAAGCGTAATAGGCCAGAAGAAATATTGGCAGACCAAAATCTTGATGATATCGAAATAAATAAATCACAATCTAGTGAAGGAGATACTGATGGAATAGAGCTTGTAGATGTAAGTTCTAAGACTTTTAAAGGCTATTTATTAATTGTTAACGATCCATCACGTGTAAAACTTGCTGCAGCCCCTAAACTTGGAAAAGTAGGCTCAACAACATCACAAATTGTAGAAGCTTATGATGCAATAGGTGGAATAAACGCAGGAGGGTTTGCTGATGATGCACTTGGAACAGGAGGCAAACCAAGTGGAATACTAATTACAGATGGTGAACTTAAAACAACAAACCAAGGTGGTTCATATAGCGTTGTGGGTCTTGACTCAGAACATAAAATGGTTGTTTCAAACTCTATGTCATATTCAAGAATGAAACAGTTAAATCTACAAAGTGCTGTATCTTTTGGACCAGTTATAATAATAAATGGTCAACCAACAATAAGGTCTGGAGATGGAGGTTGGGGAATTCAACCAAGAACTGCTATAGGACAGAAAAAAGATGGAACTATACTTATGCTTGTAATTGATGGAAGACAATCAGATAGTTTAGGTGCCACATTAAAAAATGTTCAAGACATATTTTTACAATATGGAGCTTACAACGCATTTAACTTAGACGGTGGAGCTTCTACAACAATGTACTATAATTCAAAACTTGTAAATAACCCAAGTGATATAATGGGAGAAAGATATGTTCCTTGTGCGTTTATAATTACAAAACCTAATAAAAATTAGGAATATATAGGAGGAAGAATGAGAAAATTTTTATTATATTTATCAGTATTCTTTGCAACAGGTACTTTAATTACTATAATTGCACTAACACTAGTAGATAATTTTATATTTGACTTAGGTCAAACAAGTGCAATTACATCAAATGTTGCAACATCTGGCTCTAAAATTACTGATGGGAAAAAGATAGAATTGCCAAGTGATGTATCAGATATACAGTACTCTTTTGATAATAAATACTATACTTATCTAAAAGATGGAAAGGTAGTTATAAACTCATTAAAAGATGGGGCTTTAGTAGATACAATAGAAGAAGAGTTACCGATTTGTTATTATAATTTATTATACGACAAAAACTTAATTATATATTTTACAGAAAATAAAACAAATAATTCGTCTAAGTTGGTATTAAATACTTATGAAATAGCCAATAAAAAGAAAAACAAGTTTAATACAATTAACGTAAATAACTTTTCTAAAATAAAAGACATGAATATGTCACCAGTTATAAACATACTATATATTAATGTTGAAACAAAATCAGGAACAAATACAAATAATGTACTTTATAGAATAGATTTATTTAATAGCATGTCACAAGTTAAGTCAGGCGTTATAATAAATAAATTGATTATGCTTCAACGTAGAGATAGAATATATTACGAAGATTCAAAATCAAATATTTATTCATCTGCAGGCTACATGAATTTATTTAAAAAAGATGTAGATATGATAGGACTTGATGAAGAAGATAATTTATATTTTATTGATAAACAAGAGAAAAAGACAGTATACAAAGTAAATAATAATACAATTACTAATACTATAAAACTTAGTGATGCTGATCTTGTAACAACATATTCAAACAATTATGGAGTTTATCTAGTATATCCAACATATGTATTAAATGTAGCTGGGAAGGATCCATATAAACGAATAGGAAAATATTCAACATATGTTAAGTTTGAGGCTATAAAGGGAAATACAATGTATTTAAGAACTTCAAACAATGTACTTATTTCGACAGAATTACTTGAAAACAAATAAAATAATATTTAGGGGGAAGTAAAATGGGAATTTTACATGCAATAATACTAGGAATTGTTCAAGGTATAGGTGAGTTTTTACCTATATCTAGTTCAGCTCATTTAATAATAGTAAGATATTTATTTAATTTTCCAGAAATGGAAGCTTCATTTGAAACAGCATTTGACATTGCATTACATTTTGGAACTTTAATTGCAGTACTTGCAGTTTTTTGGAGAGATTGGCTTGATTTATTTAAAGGGGCTTTTACCAATTTAACTAAAAAAGAAAAATCATTTAATGGAAAAATGTTTTGGTATTTAGTTTGTGCCACTATTCCAGGAGCACTTGTTGGAATGCTTTTTGAGAGTGTTATAGAAGATGTTGTGCGTAATAATATGGTAATAATAGCATTATTACTTGCACTTATGGGAATATTTATTTATCTAGGAGATAAATGGGCAGAAAAGAAATATAAAAATCAAATAGACTTTGAACACCTAACATTTAAACAAACATTTATTATAGGATGTTCACAAGCATTAGCTGTAGTACCAGGTTTTTCACGTTCTGGAACAACAATACTTGCAGCAAGACTTATGGGAGTATCAAGAGAAGCAGCAGCTAAATTTACATTTTTACTTTCAACTCCAATAATTTTTGGGGCAGCAATTGTAAAAGTAAAAGATTTATTTATAGGATTTGATATTTCAATAATAGTAGGTATTGTAACAGCAGCAATTGTAGGAATATTAAGTATTAAATTCTTACTAAAATACATAAAGAAACATGACTTTGCAGTGTTTGCATATTATAGAGTGATAATAGCAATTATAGTACTTGCAAAAGTATTCTTTTTCTAAAAAAATATAATAATTCAATCGGTTGAAAATTACTGATTGGATTTTTTTATATATACGAATAAATATTTTACAAATTATTTGATATTTTTTTAGTTTTAGCTTTCCTTTTTAATGAAATTAATATATAATATAGTTATGAAATTAATTTAGACTTAAAGGTTTAAAAATAAAGGAGATTTGGTATTATGATGACATATGATGAAATAAAGAAAAACATAAATATATTACTTGCTGATGATGATCAAGATTATTTATTGATGACATATTCATTCTTGAAATCACAAGGATATAAAGTAGATAAAGTAACTGATGGTAAACAAGCAATAGAGGCACTTGAAAACAAAGATTACCAAATAGCATTACTTGATTATTTTATGCCTGAGTTTAATGGTGAAGAAGTTATAGAAAAGGTAAGAGAAACAAATAAGCAACTTATTATAATATTACAAACAGGTTTCTCAGGTCAAAAACCTCCAATTGAAACAATGCAAAGATTAAACATTCAAAACTATTTTGATAAAACTGAAGGAATTGATAGATTACATCTTGAGATTATATCAGCTGTTAAGATATTTAAGCAACAAAATGAAATTGAGCTTGCAAAATATAAACAACATGCAATTGGTGCCTTAGTAGCAGGTATTGCTCAAGAAATTAAATCAGATCTTTTATCTATAAGTGGCTCTATAGAACTTATGAATATGCTTGTTAAATCTTCAAAGGATATTGCAAGTGATGAAGAATTAACTAAATTAAATGATATATATGTAAATAACAAAAATACTTTACAAAATGTAGATAAAGTACTTACAGCAATTATAAAACAATCATCTGAAGATGAAGACTTTGTTATTGCTGGAGAAGAAGTTATAACACTTGCTAATTTGATACTTAAAAATGATGTAAAAATTAAAAAAGTAGATTTTACAACAAATGTTTCTTTAAGACCTAATAGTTATATAAAAGGAAATATAAATGATATAGTATTTTTAACATGTGAAATAATAAAGAAGATTTTAGATAAATCGGAAGAAAATGATAAGATTGATTTATCAATAACTGAGGATGAAAATACTTGGCTTATATATATTACTTCTGCAAATATATCTAAACTTCCTCCATCATTTATATACCTTGTAAAAATGCTTATGGCATCAATAAAAGGTTCTGCTTTTTCAGTAGAAAATAATGATAAAATGGTAATTAGTTTATTGAAAACTAATATTTAACTTTAATTATTAAAAGGAAGATAATAAATGCAGTATAAAACACAAAAAAATATTAATTTGTCCAAAGAAAACTTAAGCGTTGCTTTTTGTACTTTAGGATGTAAGGTTAATTCTTATGAAACAGATTTAATGCGCGAAAGTTTTGAAAGAAATGGATATAATATAGTAGATTTTAATGATATAGCAAATATATATGTTATTAACTCATGTTCAGTAACAAATTTATCAACAAGAAAAACAAGACAACAATTAAGTAAAGCTAAAAGGCAAGGCGGAATTGTTGTCTTGGCTGGTTGTTATGCTCAAGAGATAAAAGATAAAACTGATATAAAAAATGTAGATATAATTATTGGAAATGAGGAAAAAAACAAAATAGTAGAAATAGTAGAAGAATATATTGCTAAAAAAGGTAAATTAGAGTATATATCTGATATTTCAAAAGTAAAAAAATATGCTGATACTAAAATCTTAAACAAAGGAATAAATATACGTGAAAGTGTTAAAATAGAAGACGGTTGCAATAATTTTTGCTCGTATTGTATAATTCCCTATGTAAGAGGAAGAGTTAGAAGCAGAAAGATAGAGGATATAACTCAAGAAGTTGAAAATTTAGTTAAGTCTAAGGTAAAAGAAGTTGTTTTAGTGGGAATAGAGATAGCATCATATGGAAAAGATTTAGAAGATAGCATTTCTCTTATTGATGTTATAGAAGCAGTAAATAAAATAGAAGGTTTAGACAGAATAAGGCTTGGCTCAATAGAACCACGTGTTTTAACAGATGAAGTTATTGAAAGACTTGCACATGTTGAAAAATTATGTCATCATTTTCATTTATCTGTTCAAAGCTTAGACGATAATGTATTAAAAAGAATGAATAGAAAATATAATGCAAGTTATGTATTAGAAACTATAGAAAAAATAAGGAAAAAAATGAAAGATGTATCTTTTACATGCGATGTTATAGTAGGATTTCCTGGGGAAACTGAAGAAGAATTCTTAAACACATATGAGATGGCCAAAAAAATAGGCTTTTATGAAATGCATGTATTTAAGTATTCAAAAAGAAAATGGACAAGAGCAGCAACTATGGAAAATCAAGTAGATGGTAAAACTGCTATAAAAAGAAGTGAAAAATTAATTGAGCTTGCTAGTAAAAACAAAAAAGAATATATGGAAAAATTCTTAAATAGAAAAATGAATGTAATATTCGAGTCATATAAAGATGGTTATCTTTATGGCTTTACATCTAATTATATAAAAGTTAAAGTAAAAGGAGATAAGGCTCTATGGGGAACTCTTACAAAAGTAGAGTTATGTTCAATAGAAGGAGATTTAATTTTAGGAAAATTATTACAATAAAAAATACTTGTATATTGGTAGCTACTTTTGCAGTGGTTTTTTTTACAGTGTCAATGATTACAGCTACTGCTTTAAGAAAAAAAGTAGCTAAATCTACTATAGTATATAGTGAAGAAAAAAATCAAAGTAATGATGAAGTAGCTAAAGCGCAAGCAGAAAATTCATCTACTAATACAAGTAATGAAAATAATATAGATGAAGAAACTACAGAAAAAGAGGTATTTGCTAATATATCTGAAGAAAAAAAAGAAACATCAGGTATATCTTTAAATATACTAGGTGAGATAATGATGGGAGGAAAGGTTGGAAGCAATTTAAATTACAATTATAGCGAAGGAATAAAAGAAATATATAGTTTGGCTAGAATATCGGATTTTACTTATGCTAATTTTTCCACAAATATAACCAACCTAGAAGCTATACAAAATCCTAAGAGTAAGTATATAGTTACAAAAAATATAACTGGTGCATTAGAAGCGTTAGGTTTAGATGCTGTAACTATAGCGTCTGACCATATAATTGATTTTCCATCAGATGTATTAAAAAGCACAATTAGTACTTTAGAAAGTTCAAATATATTTGTGGCTGGTAGAGAAAATACACCAGTATATTTTGAAAAAGATGGTAAAAAGATTGCTATTGTTTCAACTAATTCTGTAATAATTGGGACAGCTAAAAACTATACAAATAATGAAATTAGTGTATACACTAAAGACAATTTAAAGAAGAATATAGAAGAGGCAAAAGAAGCTGCGGATGTTGTAATTGCAGATATTCATTGGGGAAGAGATACTACATATGGTGTTACAAACCAAATGCGTGAGATAGCTAAAGGAGCGATTGATAGTGGTGCAGATATGGTTATCGGTTCGCACGCTTTAGGAGTTTATCCAATAACTAAATATAAAGATAAACCTATAATTTATAGTACGGGATATTTAATGACAGACCTAGATTATACGGTCGCTAAAGAGGGATTTATCTTTACTATAGAAGTAAATAAAGATATGAAAATAACATCATTAGAAATGACACCTACATATATTTTTGATAAAAAGCAAGTTATGCTATATAACGAATATGATAGTGAAAAGTCAAATGAGTATTTAAAGCAGTTTAACAATTGGAATGTCGAAAATGGATTTGATTCTAAAATATTAAATAATAAAATAGTAATAAATTTTTAAAATAATATTTTGTTAGAGGATAAAGAATTAACGAATACAAAAACTTGACATTAGAAAATACAATTCTCTTAACATATTTTTGAAATAATATTGAAATATTTGGAAAAAAGTTATATAATAAATACACAAATTGTTGTGTATTTTTTCTTTAGATTTAAATACATAATAGTTTTCATAGGAGGTAAAATAATGAAAAAAGTTATTGTTGTTATTTGTGCTATTTTAGGTATGATAGTAGGAGTAGCATTTGGAGAGGCTTTTAGTCAGGTGAGCTATCTTAAATGGCTAGCAATAGGTGGAGAAATAGGATTTCAAAATCCAATCACATTGGATCTTAGCTTCTTAAAATTAACTTTAGGTATATGGTGCAAAGTAAGTGTTGGTGGGGTCATATTTATGTTACTATTTGCATTTATATCACAAAAATTAACTAGATGGCTAAAATTGTAACAGCTTTACCGTTAAATGATAGACCTTATGAAAAATTGGAACTAGTAGGTTCGTCAAATTTAACAAATTCTGAACTTTTAGCTATAGTAATAAAAACAGGAACAAAGAAATTTTCATGTATTGATATTGCAAGAAATATATTAAATAATTCTAAGAGATTAGAAATGAGTGATTTAGAGTATTTAAGTAAACTGTCAATTCAAGAATTAAAAGCTTTTGAAGGAATAGGAAGAGTAAAAGCAATTGAAATAAAAGCTGTAGTAGAGCTAGCAAGAAGGATAGCTAAAGATTATGAAAAAGATTTAACTAAAATAAAAATTTTAACTCCAGCGGATATATTTAATTTGGTATCAGCTTCATATGCTTTTGAAAAGCAAGAGATAATGAAAACAATTTTACTTAATAAGCAAAACAAAGTATTGTCTATTATAACTAATGCAATAGGTGCAACAGATAGTATAAATATTTCATTAAAAGAAATTTTGTCTGAACCTATAAAACAAATGGCTCATTCTATTATACTTACGCATAATCATCCTGCGGGAAGTTTGATTCCTAGTAAACAAGATTTAATTTTTACAAAGAAAATTGAAGAAAATTCTAGAATATTTAATATTAAGTTGTTAGATCATATAATAATTGCTAATAATAAATATATAAGTTTAAAAGAAGAAAAATATTTTTAAAATAGAAAATAAAAATAGAAAAGGTGGAAGAAATATGGGAATAATATCAAAAGACATTGGAATAGATTTAGGAACATCAAATATTAGAATTCACGTTAAAGGAAAAGGAATGGTACTTTCAGAGCCATCTGTTGTCGCTATAAATAAGATAACAGGTGAAATACTTGCAGTTGGAAATCAAGCCAAAGAAATGGTTGGAAGAACTCCAGATAATATAGTTGCTGTAAAACCTTTGAAAGATGGTGTGATTGCTGACTTTGATGGTACAAGAATGCTTATACAAAGTTTGATATCTCGTGTAGTTCCAAAAAGCCTTTTTTCTAAACCACGTCTTGTGGTTTCTATACCAGCAGGTATAACTGATGTTGAAGAAAGAGCTGTTCAAGGTGTCGCATATAAAGCAGGAGCAAAAGATGTATTTTTAATGGAAGAAGCTATGGCTGCTGCAATTGGTGCAAGAATAAAAGTTGAACAACCTGAAGGTTCAATGATAATAGATATTGGTGGCGGAACAAGTGAAATGGCTGTACTTTCTTTAGGAGGCATAGTAGTTACTAATTCTATAAAAGTTGCTGGAGATAAACTTGATAGAGATATTATAGAATATATAAAACAAAAATTTAATGTGTTAATTGGTGAGGGAGAAGCCGAGGAAGTAAAAAAACAAATTGGTGCTGCAACTGCTGCAATGACAGAGGAAAAAATGAGCATTAAGGGCAGAAATTTGACAACAGGCTTGCCAGAAACAATTACTGTAACAACAGAAGATATAAATCAAGCTATGAGTGATTCTTTAAATGAAATTTTAAGAGTAGTAAAATTAACATTAGAGGAAACTCCTCCAGAAATAGCAGCAGATATTATGGAAAGAGGAATTGTACTATCAGGAGGATGCTCTCAAGTTAAAAATTTAGATAGGTTTATATCAGAAAATACAGGAATGCCAGTATTTTTAGCAGAAAATCCTGAATGCTGTGTATTAAAAGGTTTAGGAATGGCTCTTGATAGTATAGAAATATTGAAGAAAACAACTCTTGCAAGAAAGAGATAAAAAGAGGTGAATTTTTAAGTGAAGTATAGTTACAACTATGGATTAGATGTTAGAAAAAAAGATAAATTTAAAAAAATTATATTTGTAGCAGTTATATGTATAGTTGTAATTGTTATAGCGAGCTTAATATTTAAAAATAGTAATAATTCAGTAATTAAAACTATATCTGGAATTGTTACTAAACCAATAGACATTGTATTTGATGCAGCTTCTGATTTTACTCATGGAATTTCTTCTCACTTTGCAAATGAGAAAAAAATAAATGAAGAAAAAGAAAAATTAGAAAGTGAGAAAAAAGATTTAGAATACAAGGTGTTAGAATCAGAAAGAATTTTAAAAGAAAATGAATCATTAAAAAACATGCTTAAAATAAATAACAAATTTCAACACTTTAACATAAAACTTGGCAATGTAATATATAGAGAACATGATAATTGGACTCAAACATTTGCAGTTAATATAGGTTCAAATGATGGAGTAGCTTTAAATCAAGCTGTTGTTCATGAAGAGGGGCTAGTGGGATATGTATCTGAAGTAAGTGAAGAAAGATGTACAGTAACTACAATTTTAGATCCATCTTCATCAGTAAGCGTTAATATTAGTACTATTAATGAACCGGCAATTTTGCAAGGAGATTTAAGCTTAAAATCTAATAATAGATTAAAACTTACATTTATTCCAATTGATGCAGAAATTTCAATATCAGATATGTTATATACATCTGGATTGGGTTCTACATATCCTAACGCAATACCCGTAGGAAAAGTAATTGAAGTCGTAAATAATAAAAACGATACAAATAGATATGCTATTGTTGAACCTAATGTTAATATACGAACTATATCTGAGGTCGGAATTATCATTAATTAGAAAGGAATTTAAGATATGGCAAAGAAAACATTGACTTTTGTATATATAATTCTTTTTATTGTGCTTGTATACTTTCTTCAACTTTTTGTAGTTGATACCAAAACATTATTTGGAGTAAAACCAAACCTTATACTTATTACGGTAATTGTTGTAAGTCTATGGTATGGAGTATATACAGGTACAATTTTTGCATTTATAATTGGGGTTATAACTGATTTTGTATTTGGTAGTACCACAGGTATGTTTACAATTGCGTATACGATAACTGGTGCAATAACTGGTATAATAAATACAAATTACAGAAAAGAAAATAAGTTATCTCTTATATATGTTACATTAATTTTTACATTTGTTTTTGAACTAATACAGTATATTGAGTATTTAATTTTAACAGGCGTTTACAGTAGTTTCTTTTATTTACTAAAGCAAGTTATTGTAAGTTCTATATTAAACGTTACTATTGTAGTAATTGTTTACGGTATAATATACAAGATAATGGAAAAATTTGAGAGTAATTTAAGAAGAGATAGTGCAATTTAGATTATAATATAAGGTAGGTGAAAAGATTGAAGAAAATATTAGAAAAAGTTTCAGCTTTTTTGGAAAATAGGATATTAATATTAAATATAATAATAGGTATAATATCTGTTATTTTTATAATTCAACTTTTTAACCTACAAATATTACATGGAGATGAGTATAGAGAAAAATCAGAAAAAAGAATGTTAAGAAAAGAAACGCAAGTTGCTTCACGTGGAGAAATAACAGATAGAAATGGAGTTGTTCTTGCAAGTAATAAACTTTCATTTGACGTAGACTTATACAAAGTAAAAGTAAGTGCAAAGGAACAAAATGAGGCAATAGCAAAACTTATTAATATTTTACTTTCAAACGGTGATAATATATATTCAACTTTCCCTGTAAATGATACTTTAGATTCATTTAATTTTGAAACAGAAGAAGAGGCTAAAAAATGGAAAAAGGAAATGAATTTAAAAGAAGATTCTACATTTGATGAAACGATAGATACATTTATACAAAAATATGACCTTGCAGATTATGCTGTAGATAGAAAAAATCAAATTAGAATGATAATGATAAAATATGAAGGAAATCTAAATGGTTATTCGTTATTTAATGCTGCTTTAGTTGCTAAAGATATATCTGAAAAATCGGTGGCTCAAATTGAAGAAAAAAAATCAGAATTGTATGGCGTAAATGTTATTTCGGTTCCAAAAAGATATTACCCTAATGGAGAATTTGCAGCTCATGTAATTGGGTATGTTAGTAAAATAAGTGACAAAGAATACAAAACTAAAAAAGATGAGGGATATAATATAAACAGTATTATAGGAAAGGCAGGAATTGAACAAGCCTTTGAAAAATACTTGAAAGGAAAAGATGGCGTTATAAAAGCAGAAACTGACTCTAAGGGAAATGTTTCTTCTGAGACTGTAGCTGAAGAACCAGTGTCTGGAAATAGTATTTCTTTAACAATTGATTATAGGCTTCAAAAGACAGCAGAGGAATCTTTAGTAAGTGTAATTAATGGCTTAAAAGATGGAACTTTACTTGGTAAAAAAATATCAGAAGCTTCCGCTGGTAGTGTTGTAGTACTTGATGTTGAAAGTGGAGAGACATTAGCTATGGCAAATTATCCAACATATAATATAAATGATATGGTGTCTGGAATATCAAAAGAAAGGTTAAGTTCACTTTTTAACGACCCTTTAAAACCAATGTATAATAGAGCAATTTCTGGAACTTATTCACCCGGTTCAACATATAAAATGCTAGTAGGAATAGCAGGTTTAAAAGCTGGAAAAATAACTTTAGATGAAAAAATATTAGACCCAGGAATTTATCCATATGGACATAAGCCAAAGTGTTGGATATATTCTCAATATCATACAACTCATGGATATGTTAATTTAGAAGGAGCAATTAAAGGCTCATGCAACTGTTATTTCTATGAAGTTGGAAGAAGAATAGGAATAGATGAAATTGTAAAAACTACAAAACTTTTTGGTCTCGGACAAAAAACAGGAATAGAGCTATATGGTGAATCTACTGGAAAAATTGCAGGAGAAAATGAAAAAGAATGGTATTTAGGTGATACATTAAATGCATCTATTGGTCAATCATCTAATTTATATACTCCAGTTCAGCTTGCAAATTATATATCTACAATAGCTAATGGTGGTAGATTAAATAAGGTTTCTATTATTAAAAGTGTAACTTCATCTGATATGAATGAGCAGATATCTTTAAATGAAATAGAGAATTATTCAAACTCATTTACTGAAACTAATTTTGAAAGTAAAGATGTAGGACTTGAAAAAGCATATGTAGATGCTGTAAAAAAAGGAATGCTATCTGTTACAAATGAAGTAGGTGGTACAGCAAGTATTATATTTAGAAATAGTAATATTCAAGTAGCCGGTAAAACAGGTACATCCCAAGTTGCTGGTAAACAAAATAACGGTATATTTGTTGGATTTGCTCCGTACGATAAACCTAAAATTGCAGTAGTTGCAATAATTGAAGGCGGTGGAGAAGGAACATATACAGCTCATGTTGTAAGACCAATAATGGAAGAATATTTCAAAATTTCTACTGAAGATAAATCAAATGATAAAGTACAAAACGTAGTAGAAAATAACATTCAATTTTAATAAAAAATAAAATGGATTTTTAGCTTTAAAGTTATATAATCCATTTTATTTTTTATTATTTATATTACCTTATATTATTTTAATTCTAATTATTAATTATTATCATTTTTTCTACTTTTCTATAAATACAACGTTTATAGCCTTTTCTAAGATAGTTGCTTTCAATCTATTGGTATAAATCATCTCTCCGTCAATACTAACGGGAAAGTTCTTAGTAGATACTATAGAAAAGCTCTTGGAGGATACAATATGTGCTTGCTTTAGGCCATAATGTTCACCTTTTTTGTATTTTGGTAGTAGTACAATCTTTTGTCTTACTCTAGTAGAGTCAATAATACAAGCATTAAGCAAGCCGTCAGATATATCTGCTTCCTTACAAGGAGAAACGCCGCCACCATAGAATTTTCCATTACATATAGCTATTAAAGTAAACATTCCCTTTAAGATATTATCATTATCACATCTTATTTTAAACTTAAAGTTTTTGTTTTGCATTAAAGTATAGAAAATAGATAAATTATATTTTCCTTTTCCAGATAAGAAAGGAACTTTTCTAAATAAATCTACGTTTTTAGCAACCATTGCATCAAATCCGGCATTTAAGACGTTAACACAGTATTTATTGTTATTGATTTTAATAATGTCTACTTTTTTAGATTTAGCGTTTATAGAAAGATTTACTATTTTTCTTAAACTCATATATTTTGATACGTTTTTTATAAAATCATTACCTGTACCTGAAGGAATAACTACTATTTCAGAATCTGTACCAAGCATTCCTGTAACAACTTCATTAAGAGTTCCATCGCCGCCAATTACATAAAATCTACAATTTTCTTTTTCAGAAAATTCTTTAGCAATATTTGTTAGATGTCCTGGATATTCAGATAAGATAAGCTCTGAATTAATACCATTTTTTTTAAGAATTTTTTGTACAGCAATTCCGTGTCTTTTTCCTTTTCTATTACCAGAAACTGGGTTAGCAAGTATAACGTGTTTCATTATTAATCACCTTATCACATATTATATAACGAGAAAGAAAAAATTTCAACAAAATATAATTTAAACATTCATAAACTATGATTAATTTCGTATTATATATTAGTACATATTATTAAAATTTAATGTGATTTTGATAATAATTAGCTATAGAATTAATAAAGGAGTTATATATATGTTTAAAAGAAAAAGAAGAGTTAATTTGTCTATGAAACAAGCTATGTGCAGAAATACAAATACTATTTCAAATAAAAGAAATTTTAAGTTAAAAGAAAATGATAAGGGAGATAAAGTTAAAAGATTGCAGGAAATGTTAAATGATATAGTTGAATTTTATCCTTCAATAAAAGAATTAGATGAAGATGGATGTTATGGAAAAAATACATTTGAATCGGTAAAAAGATTTCAAGAATTAATGGGAATATATGATACTGGAATAGTAGATACAGTTACTTGGAATAAGTTACAATTAATACATAGTAAAAAAAGTGCAATGAAATCAAATGTAAAAAAAGAAAATGAACTAGAAAGAAAAAGTAATTTAAGTACCAGAAATGGCGAAAATTTAGAAGTTACTTTAACTCCAAATTTAGTAGAAGAAATTCAAGAAAATATAAACAAAGCATCAAATTTTTATAAAGGAATACCAAAGGTTAAAATAGATGGTATGTATGGAGAAAAAACAAGGGAAGCAATTAGTATATTTAAAAATATGTTTGAATTAAACTCAGAAGAAAAAATAAATAACGAAATTATTGAAAAGATAAAGGAAGCCTCTCTTGGTAAGAGAATATAACGCAGGAACTTGACATATATGGTATAATACTTATGAAGTAAATTTAATTTAACTTTAATTTAATTAAAAAAAGGAGTGTCTTTTATGATTAGAAAAGATAAGATTAACTATTATTTAGATTTGGCTGAGGTTTCACTTGAGAGGGGAACTTGTCTTCGGAGGAATTATGGAGCTGTAATTGTAAAAAATGATGAGGTTATTTCAACTGGTTATACCGGCGCACCTAGAGGAAGAGTTAATTGCTCAGATTTTGGGTATTGTGCAAGACAGGCATTAAATATCAAAAGCGGAGAGAAATACGAACTTTGTCGTAGTGTACATGCAGAGCAAAATGCAATTATATCAGCAGCAAGAAAAGATACGTTAGGAGCAACGTTATATCTTGTTGGTAAAGAAAATGAAACAGGTGAGTATGTAGGTAATGCTTCTCCTTGTGCAATGTGTAAACGTGTCATAATAAATGCTGGTATTGAAAAGGTAGTAGCAAGAATTGATAAAGAAAGATATAGCGTAACTTATGTTGATGACTATATTTCTTATGACGAAGTGCTGGAGGAAAAAGTAAAACCTATCTTAAATAAAAATAACTAGTCTATATTATACAAATAAATAATTAAAAAATTCTAATAATATAAATTCAAATTATATATAATTAGTGGGAAGTTCAAATTTTTGAGCTTCTCATTTTTTCTAGAAAATGGTTTGACTTTTATATGCAAAAAATGTATAATAATGAAAGAAAAGGTAGGGGGAATAACTATATGGAAAGAATAGATAAAGTTAATTATTATTTAGATATGGCTGACACTGTTTTAAAAAGAGGTACTTGCATAAGAAGAAATTATGGAGCTGTAATTGTAAAAAACGATGAGATTATATCTACAGGTTATACCGGTGCTCCAAGGGGAAGAGCAAATTGTATGGATTTAAAATATTGTGCAAGACAAGCGTTAAATATAAAAAGTGGAGAAAAATATGAACTTTGCCGTAGTGTACATGCGGAGCAAAATGCAATCATTTCAGCTGCAAGAAAAGATTTAATAGGAGCAACATTATACCTTGTTGGAAGAGAAAAGGAAACTGGCAAATATGTAAATAATACAGACTCTTGCGCAATGTGTAAGCGTGTTATAATAAATGCTGGCATAGATAAGGTTGTATCTAGAATAAATGATACTGAATACGACGTAAAGAAGGTACAAGATTGGATAGATTATGATGAGGTATTAGAAGAAAAAGTAAAACCACTACTTGGAAAGAAGGAGAATGTTTAAATGGCACTAAATATCGTATTAGTAGAACCAGAAATACCACAAAATACTGGAAATATAGCAAGAACCTGTGCAGCCATTGGGGCTACACTACATTTGGTACATCCACTAGGATTTGATATATCTGAAAAGGCGGTAAAAAGAGCAGGACTTGATTATTGGGATAAAGTTAATATAGTTGAATATGAAAGTTTGGAAGATTTCAAGAAAAAAATTAAAAGTGATAAAATATACTTACTTTCTACTAAATCACAAAAAGTATATAGTGATGTAAAGTATGAAGATGGTGCATACCTTGTATTTGGGCCTGAAACTAGAGGACTTCCAGAAGAATATATTTTAGAACATTTTGATAAAGCTGTAAGAATACCTATGAGAAAGGGAATACGTTCTTTAAACCTATCAAATAGCGTTGCAATAGTTGCATATGAAGCAGAAAAGCAAATAAACTTTACTAATTTGCAAGAAACAAGTGATTATTTCAAAAATTAAGTATAATTTTACATAAATTTGATAAAATAATAACAATGTTTGGTAACTTTAAAAAATTGTATTGACAATAAAAGATAAATAGTGTATAATTTTAATTGTTGGTACATTGTGGCGGCATAGCTCAGTTGGCTAGAGCATACGGTTCATACCCGTAGTGTCGTAAGTTCGATTCTTACTGCCGCTACCATATATTGAAATCTAACTTTTATATAGTTAGGTTTTATTTTTTTCTTTTTGGTAATTATTTTTCTTTTTATTTAATATAATTAAATATATGTTAAAAAGGAGAATTTTCAAATATGCAATTATTTAGTTCATATCCATTTTCACTTCCTAAATTACAATATTCATATGATGCTATAGAGCAATATATAAGTAGTGAAACAATGCATTTTCATTATGATAAACATTTTAATCGGATATATTACAAAATTAAATGAGGTTTTAAAGGAATGCCCTGAATTTCAAAACTATACATTAACTAAATTACTTTCTAATTTATATTCAATGCCAGTTAGTATAAGAGAAAAAATAAGAAATAATGCTGGCGGAGTATTTAATCATATGCTATATTTTGATATAATAAATCCAAATAAAAGTATGATTAAGCCAAACAATATTATACGAAAAATTGAAAGTCAGTTTAAAAGTATGGAAAATTTTTTTGACATATTTAAAGATAATGCAACAGAAGTTTTCGGATCCGGATATGTGTTTTTAGTAATAAATAGTAATGGAAATCTTGATTTTGTTAAAACCCAAAATCAAAACAGTGTATTTGAGTTAAACCTTTATCCTATAGCTTTAATCGATTTATGGGAACATGCATATTATTTAGATTATCAAAATAAAAGGGAAGAGTATATATCAAATTTTATGAAAATAATTAATTTAACTAAAATGGAAGAAAGATATGTAAAGTATTTAAGTACAAGTAATTAGAATTAGAAAAGTGAAAAATTGAGAATAAAAAATATAAATAAAGACTTAAGCTGTTATAATTTAAAGCTAGCTTAAGTCTTTATTTGTTATATTATTATAAAAATGAAAGAAGTGAAAGAATAACACCTGAAATGCTTCCAATTCCATATATAATTCCAAGTATTTTTACATTTTCTTTTATATTGTGATTGAATTTAAATAGTACTACCATTCCAATTCCTGCACCAGTACAAAGTCCAGCAATAACTGAACCAAAAGTAAGAGTTCCTTCAATATATAACTCTGTTAACAGTACAGATGAAGCGCAGTTTGGAATGAGACCAATAAGACCGGCAATAAATGGTTGAAGTATATTTCCACTCATAAGAATTTTAGATAATCTTTCTTCTCCAATAAAATGTATACTTGTATTTAATAAAAACGATATAATCAAGATAAATATAAAAACATTAATAGTGTGTTTTAAAACTGGTTTTAATATTCCATGTTCATGTTCACAATTACAATTTGAACACATATCATGCATATGTTCATGAGCTTCTTTAATATCTTTTTTTATACTATGTCTTTTTCTAAATATGTAGTCTATAATAAGTCCTGCTAATATACTTATTATAAGTTTTACTATTATTATTTTAAAAATATCACCAAAATTTTCTGGATGAGAAAGTAAAACCGGAATTGCCTCATCTGAAGTAGATAAAAATACAGCTATAAGGGTACCTAAAGTAATAATTCTACTTGAATATAAATTGGCTGCTGTAACAGAAAATCCACATTGAGGTACTATACCAAGTATAGAACCAATAACAGAACCAAATTTTCCAGAATTTTTTAGTGTCTTTTCCAAAGTCTTTGATGATTTATGTTCAATAAATTCAATAAATAAATATGATAAAAATAAAAATGGTAAAAGTTTTATTGAATCAACTAAAGTATCTAATATAATATCTAACATTTAAATCTCCTTGTAAAAAACATCTATATTAAATTATACTAGAATAACTTATCTTAGTCAAGAAATATGACAAAATATTTAAAACTAAATGAAAAATAAATAAAAAAACAACATAATATTAATTATATCATGTTGTTTTTAGTTTTGAAAATTACCAAATCATAACTACGTGATTTCCACTTTCACCTCTATGGAAAAGGTCATCATCAGTTTCAGTATCTTTTCCTATTATAAGGGGAAAATCATATTTTTCTGCCAAATCAGATATTATATCAATTAGAGATCTACCATCATAGTTTGGATTGGTTAACTGTGCCATTCGTTTTTCCATTATAGTTTTACCGTAATGGTTACAGGTCACCAAATTTACCGTAGTTTTTTCGCCTAAATATTTTTTCATTTTTTTGAAAAGATAATCGCCGTACGCTACAAGAGATGGTCTTAATATTGTTCCTAGAGCCCTTTTAGCTCCGTCTGCAGATTCAAATGCAAGAATGGGTGCTTCTCTTGAAAATGTAATTCCAAAAAATTCCTCCACAGAGTTCCACATGATGAAGTCAATATTTGGACGTATATCATCTTTATCTTTTTTACAATAATTAAAAATTGTTTGAGGGTCTACCAAAATAGGTTTATCATATGAGTCATATGAATCTATTTCGTAAATTTGAGGAACATATTTACCAGATTGAAGCTCAACTTCTTCAATATTTGTAATTGCAGGCATTACAAGAGTAGGGTCAAAGCCATAAATATCTTCTGCATAGCTTATGATTTTTTCCAGTTGTTCTTCAAAGATGCCATCTTTCATTTTTTCTTTAGATAAGCAAAAACCGTTTTGGCCTAATACTTTCTTTCCTAAGATTTCAATATTCATAAAAAGTACTCCTTTAAAAAATTATTTTTAATAGTAAAACAAATTTACATATAATCATTATATCATAGAGTTATACCAATTACAAGTAAACATAATACAAAAAAGACTGAAATTTTACTTTCAGTCTTAAATATATGGTTGCGGGAGATAGACTCGAACTATCGACCTTCGGGTTATGAGCCCGACGAGCTGCCAACTGCTCTATCCCGCGATGTGTTTACAAAAATAAGTATAATACAAAAATAATAACTTGTCAATACTTTTAGGCAAAATTTTGTAAAAATGGTTTGCATTTGTTGTATTTTTTTGGAAACATATATTAGTATTATATGTAAATATAAAAAATAGATTACTAAAATCTAGAAAAAATTATTAAATATTAGACTTTTCTTCTAAAGTATAATATAATTAGTTTAATTTTTAGTTTGATTTAAAGCAGGTGATAATATTTGAGAAACTCAAAAGAATACATAGAAATAAAAGAAGAACAAATACCAGTGATTATAATAAGTTACAAAAATAGTAAGTCAGTTAGAATATACTTTAAAGAAGGTATTATGAATGTAACAAAACCAGTATATTGTCCTAAAAAAGAGGTTATAAAAATTATACACGAAAATGAGGATAGAATATATAACGAATATATAAAAATAAAGGAAAACTCAGATAGATATTTTAAAACTTTTAAAACAGGAGATATATTTTTATATGCAGGTGAGGAATACATTATAGAAAGAAAAGAAAATTTAGATAATAGTTTAAGTCTTGAAATTAAAATAGACGAAGATAGAAAAAGATTATACATATACGTACCAAGTGTAAAAGTAGAAGAAGAAATATTAAACGAAAATATTAAAAGGTTAATAAAGAAGATACTTAGAGAAAACTTGAAAATAGTAATTAACAAGAGATTAGAAGTTTTGAGTAAACTAACAAATATTTCATATAATTCTTTTAAAATAACAGATGCCAAAACTAGGTTTGGAAGTTGTATTCCAAAAAGCAGAAACTTAAACTTTACTTTAAGGCTTATGATGTTAGATACAGAAAAGATTGATGCAGTAATAATCCATGAACTTTGCCATATAGTATATCCAAATCATAGTAAGGATTTTTATAATTTAGTTAAAAAATATTCAGCGAGTTATGATAAAATAGACAAGTGGCTAAAAAATAACTCATATAAACTTATTATATAATTTAAAGCAAAACTTTTATATAAGCTTTGCTTTAAATATATACTAATATAAGTTTAACAACAATTTTCTCCACAGAGAGGTTCACGTCCAACACATACATTATCACATTTTCTGTTTCTTAAAGCCTCAACAGGGTTTGGAGCTACTTCAAATCTAAAATCACACTCATTACATTTTAAGTATTTATTAATAACAATGTGACTTGGAACAGTACAAACATCTTTATTTACAATGTTTTGATATGTAAAGAAATCAAAATCTTTTGGTGCTTCACAAACAGGAATATATGATTCTCTCATTGCAGTATAACTTGATGTATTGCATAGTATATTTCTAACATATTCAATATTTGGCCCTAGAGTTAAAGGAGTAGGGAATGTACCGTTTGGAATTATTTGTTGCCATGATTTACCTTCATATTTTTGAAGAAGTTCACAAGCAATATGTAAGTGAGTTACCTCTTCTAAGAAAAATCTTTCCCATATTTTTTTAATATATTCATCTGTTTCATCTAAATACATTGAATAGTATAGATAACATTCTGTATATTCGTGATTAAGTAGATTTTCAAGCCAAGTTCCATTTGGATCAATTAAGCTTCCATATTGGGATACATGTTCTTCTTCAACTAATCCTATTTCTTGATATAATCTTCTTCCAAGTTCTGAGGTATAATACTGTCCAACATTCATATAAAAATTCATAGTTTGTTGTTCTGCTGCAGTTATAATATTTACATTTAATTTTGTGATTGGATCAGCAGTTTTATTGTTTATATAGTTTTTAATCTCATCATAAGGGTGTCTATGATGGGAGATAGTAGGTCTGCCAGGCATTATTTCTGTGTATCTTCCAACTAATTTATCTGCGGCTATACCATATTCTAAATCAAGCAAATCGGCATATCTATACAAATGATCGAAGTCTTCGAGTAGTGCAAAATCTAAAGCAGCTTTTACGTTAGGGTCTGGCTCGCTTTTTGCTAGTCTTGCTGTTAAATCGACTGCTAATTGTTCATATGATATTGTTGTTTCTAGTATATTTTCGCTTATAGGTTTTAAATGTGCTATCTTCATTTGTTGTTGTTTTTCAATTCTACGAGTAAAAGCAATTGCTCTTCTTAAATCATTATTATTACAGTTTCTAGAAAATTGATGTGAAAACCAATTTGCTTCAAATTCAGTTCCATTCATAAGAATTATACGTGTTTTTGTATACGGGTTTACTTCATATTTATTATATTGTTTAGGATATAACTCGCACCAGTCTTTTATAGAATCTTCTAAGCTAATTCCTTTTTCTTCAAATGGGTTCATAAAAAAATCACACTCCTTAAAAAATTATATTCTTGTTTTAAAAATATATGAATAGTATAAGTCATATCTTATATTTTTAAATCTTTTCTAGTAATGATATTCGAAAAATATAAAAAGCCTAAGTATACTGTTACAAATACAATTATTTCAGCTATAAGTGATAAAATATCGGATGATATTTTTATATTTATAAGTTTAATTATATATCTTGCAAGTATAGCAGAAGTTATAGGAAAAAATGTCCAAGTAACAAATTTTATTTTTACTTTTGTAGCTTTTATTAGTTGAATTATACTTATTACTGTATTTAATATTTCGCTTATATATAGCACTATAACATAGCCTAAAATACCAAGTATTGGTAACAATATATATAAAAGTGAAGTACTTAAGAATAGATCAAATATATTGCATTTCATAACTGCAACTTGTTTATTTAGTCCTTTAAGCATCCCATCAACAATTGTATCAATATACATGAATATAATTAATGGAGAAAGTATTTGAATGTAATATATTACTTCTTTTTCCTCATACATAAGAGTAGATAATTCTTGTGGAAAAGTGAAAAATATTCCAAAAACGCATATTGCGAATATAAAAGTAATTTTTAAAAGCTTTTCACTTATTCTATTAATTTGTTTTAAATCTTTTTTAGCGTAAAAGGCTGAATATTCTGGTATAAGCAAATTGCTTATTGATATTATTATTACACTTGGAAACATAATTAAGGGAAGTGCCATTCCACTTACTATACCAAAATTAGACAGTGCTTTTTCGCAACTTATTCCTGACTTTTCAAGTCTTGTAGGAATAATTAATTGTTTTAATGTAGAAAGCCCTGACCTTATATATGAGGTAAGAGCAATTGGAATTGAAATGTTTAGTATATCTTTTGAATATGTATTTTTCTCTGTATCTCCAATTTCTTTAAGTTTTCTTTTATCATTTAAATAAAGTAAAAATATATATGTAAATGAAACCACTTCTGAAATTACATCACCAATTATTAAGGCAAGACAAGCATATTCTAAGCCTTTAGGTAAAAATAACGAAAGCAAAAAATAAGTTACAAATATTTTTACAAATTGTTCTAGTATTTGAGATGAGGCTGTTTTAAATACTTTTCTAACTGCTGAGAAATATCCGTTTATTGCAGCAGACATGGATATAAATGGAAGACCAATAGCAATAGCGTAAAGAGGCATTTTTGATATTTTCCCATGCAAACAAGTATTAACTATAAAACTTGAAAATAGTAGTACCACAGCACCAGAAGATATACCAAGTATTAGGCTATATATAATACATTTTTTTATTATAATCTTAGCACCCTTTGGTTTATTTTTTGCAAGTTCTTCCGAAACAAGCCTAGTAGCTGCTATACTTATACCAGAAGTCGCAAGTGTTATAGCAAACAAATATACAGATAGTATAAGTTGAAAAAGGCCTGTACATTCAGCTCCCACTTTATTTGATACATATACATTAAAAGACATTCCCACGGTTCTTATAATAAAAGAAGTAAGGGTTAGTATTACACCATTAATTACAAATAATTTTGCTTTTCTCAAAATATATCACCATATCACCTTTTGTTAAAATATGTATATGAAAATATATTAATAAATATGAGAAGGCAACTGACATATAATAATGTATTGAAATGTGGCTCTGGGTGTGATATAATATACCATATATCTAAAAAATATAATTTAAATAATTTTAAGTTAGAGGAGTGATTTTTTTGTTTAAAATTTTATATGCATTTGAAATATTGATTTTAATTTTGGCAATATTTCATTTAATAATTGAAGTCTTGCATTTTATGAAAAAATGCAATGAAAAAATTTATAGTTTGTCATATATTTTGTGCACTGTTGCAATATTTTTAAATTTAATATTAGCAATAATATATGCAATAACAGTAAATAATCAAAACTTTGATATGTTTATTAGCCTATTGAGTGGTTTGTCATCTTTATTTTTATATATGGAAATTATGCAATATAATTTTTCTACTATGTGTTCCATTCATAAATTAAGGAAAAAGTATTTTTTATACTCTGGATTTTTTGGCATTTTGTGTGTAGTAAATGTATTAACACTAATTATTAATTAAAGAAGAGACATTAAATCGTCTCTTCTTTAATTTTTCTTCAATTTGACAATTTACTACATTTGTGCTAATATATTTACATAAGTAGGTGAGAAAAAATGACAGCTTCACTAGAAGAGTATTTAAAAACAATATATATATTAATAAAAAGAAATGGCGAGGCAAGGGTAACAGATATTGCTGATGAACTTGGATATAAAAAACCTAGTGTAAACCGTGCTCTTAAAATATTAAAAGAAGAGAACCTTATTGAATATGAGGCATATAAAGACATTCGTCTAACTAAGAGAGGGGAAGAAGAGGCAAAAGAACTTGTGAAAAAACATGACACTTTAAAAGCATTCTTAATTAAAGTTTTGAATGTTGAAGAACAAATGGCTGAAAAAGAGGCAAAAATGATGAAGTATGCTATGTCAGAAGATAGCATAAAGAAGCTGGAAAACTATATTCAAAGCATTATAGATGTAGAAGAATTTGTATGTAATTATAATCCAACTTCTGAAAAATGTAAAAAGTGCATGAATAGAAAGTTTAGAAAAAATTTATATGGAAAAAATGTAAAATTAAAAAGTTAGTCTTGACAAACATTTTTTGAAGTGATATTATAATATATGAGATTTTTAGATTAAATCTCATATATTTTTGATTTTAAGTTAGTTTAGGCTAACATTTGAAAGGAGATTTTTAAATTGGATATAAAGTATTTTGATAATGCGGCTACAACTAGTTTGTCTAAAGAAGTATTAGATGAAATGTTACCATACTTAAAGGATAACTATGGTAATGCATCCGCCATATATAGTATTGGAAGAGATGCTAAAAAAGCAGTTGAAGATTCTAGAAAAAAAGTAGCGAATGCTATTAATGCAAATGAAAAAGAGATATATTTTACAGCATCTGGAAGTGAAGCTGATAATACTGCAATAAGAGGAATTGCTTATGCATATAAAAACAAAGGAAACCATATAATTACTTCTAAAATTGAACATCCTGCAGTTTTAAATACATGTAAAAAGCTAGAAAAAGAAGGCTTTGAAGTAACATACATAGGTGTAGATAAAAATGGTATTATTGATTTAGAAGAATTAAAAAATAGTATAAAAGATACTACTACTATTATATCAATAATGTTTGCAAATAATGAAATTGGAACTATTGAACCTATCAAAGAAATAGCTAAAATTGCTAAAGAACATGGAGTAATATTTCATACTGATGCGGTACAAGCAGTAGGAAATGTAGCAATTGATGTAAAAGATTTAGGTATTGATGCACTTTCAATGTCTGCTCACAAATTCCATGGGCCTAAGGGAGTTGGAGCTTTGTACGTTAGTAATAAAGTAAAATTTGAAAAATTGATTGAAGGTGGACATCAAGAAAGAAATAAAAGAGCAGGAACTGAAAATGTTGCAGGAATTGTTGGAATAGGAAAAGCTATTGAAATAGCAACTAAAAATTTAGAAAAGAATGCTAACCATTTAAAAGAATTAAGAGACTATTATATTAAAAGTATTGAGGAAAAAATAAAATATGTAAGATTAAATGGAGATAGAGAAAATAGACTTTCTGGAAATGCAAATATATCTTTTAGATTTATCGAAGGAGAGTCACTTCTTTTAAATTTAGATTTAAAGGGAATATGTGCATCTTCTGGTAGTGCATGTACATCAGGTTCACTTGATCCATCACATGTATTACTAGCAATAGGTCTTCCTCATGAAATAGCACACGGTTCACTTAGAATATCATTTGGCATTGATAATACAAAGGAAGATGTAGACTATTTAATAGATAATTTAGTAGAAATAATAACAAGGCTTAGAAACATGTCACCTCTTTATGAAGATTTTGAAGAGGGAAGATATAAATTAGAAGAAATATAAATATAGGGGGAATAAAAAATGCAATATACAAGAAAAGTAATAGATCATTATACAAATCCACGTAATGTCGGTAAAATACCAGATGCAAATGGCGTAGGAGAAGTAGGTAATCCTGTTTGCGGAGATATAATGAAAATATATTTAAAAATTGAAGACGATATAATAAAGGATGTCAAATTTAAAACATTTGGATGTGGAGCTGCCATTGCTACTAGTTCTGTTTCAACTGAAATTATAAAAGGTAAAAAAGTAGAGGATGCTTTAAAGCTTACAAATAAAGAAGTAGTAGATAGTTTAGATGGCTTACCACCAGTTAAACTACATTGCTCTGTTTTAGCAGAAGAAGCAATAAGAGAAGCAATAGCTGATTATTATATAAAAAATGGAATGACAAAAGAAGAAGCAAGGAAAAAATGCGGCTTAAAAGAAGAAAGTGGCTGTATACATTGTCATTAATTAAGTTATGAAAAGATTTCAAGCAACTAATTTTATAATTGGTTGCTTTCACTGTACATGTTAAAATACTCTTCTATCTTAGAAATAGTATTATCTTCTTTGGAAATATGGATAGTTTTTATACCTAGTGCAGTAGCACCATTGATATTAGAGATATTGTCATCTAAAAAAAGAAGCTCTGTGGGTTTAATATTTAATTTTTCTAAAAGCTTTTGGTAAAATTTAGTTTCTGGTTTAACTTCATTCATCAAAGCAGATATGTAAATGCTTGAAAATACATTACTACCAAATGTTTTTAGAATATAATCTTTAATAAAAGAAACATGATTTGTTGCAATTACAAAGGAAATATTATTAAGTTTTTTCTTTAAATGAGTAAGAGAGTTTAAAGTTATTTTGGGCTCATAAAGCTTATTAATAATTTCTTTTGCGTCAAAAACTATACTTTTTTCGTTTTTTGCTGGAAATATGTGTTTTACTTGCTTAATGAATTCAGAATCTGATTTGTTAGGCCCAAACAATCTTTCTATTTTAGTTAGATCTTCTTCTAGTGTTATATTGGTTTCTTTTACAAGTACTCCAACAAGATCAAACGCTATAATTTTTATCATATAATCACCATAGATATTTTATCATATATACAAGATAAATCAAAGAGTAAAAAAAGAAAATATTAAAGTAGCTAGTACGTTTGATTAATTGCTATAAAGTACTATTGAAAATTTTCTTGAAATATTATATAATATTTATGTAGAGATAACATAAATAAGTATATAAAGGAATGATGAAATAAATGAATAATAAGAAGAACAGAGTTTTACTTGGAATGAGTGGTGGAGTAGATAGTAGTGTTTCTGCTATACTTTTGCAAAACGAAGGTTATGAAGTAATAGGCGTAACTATGAAGCTTTGGGATGGTGAAGACGAATCTAGTTGTTGCGGAGCTGACGCTGCATATGATGCAAAAAGGGTTTGTGATAAATTAGGTATAGCTCATTATACTGTAAATTTTACAACTGACTTTAATGAACATGTAGTAAATAACTTCATAAATGAATATAAAAATGCTAAAACACCTAATCCTTGTATAGAATGTAATAAATACTTAAAATTTAAAAAGATGTATGAAAAGGCTAAAGAGCTTGAGTGTGACTATATTGCTACTCGGGCATTATGCTAAAGTAGAATATAGTGATAAATATGGAAGAATGGTTTTAAAAAAATCTGATTCTATAAAAAAGGACCAAAGTTATGTGTTATATAGTATTGACAAAGAAATATTACCACATGTACTGTTTCCACTTTCAAAATATGAAGATAAAGAACAAATAAGAAAAATAGCAAGAGAATATAATCTAGATGTAGCAAGTAAAAAAGATAGCGAAGATATCTGCTTTATTCCAGATAATGACTATGTTAGATTCTTAACAAATTATGGAAAATTAAAGCTAAAATCTGGTAATATTGTTTTAAAAGATGGAACTAAACTTGGAAATCATAATGGCTTGATAAAATATACTATTGGTCAAAGAAGAGGATTAGGAATAGCATATAAAGAGCCGTTATATGTAACTAAACTAGATAAAGAAAATAATGAAGTAATTGTAGGAGAAGAATATGAAATATTTTCTGATACTCTAATAGCGGACGAAGTTAATTTCCTTGCAATTGATGAACTTACTGAACCTATTCAAGTAACTGCTAAGATAAGATATGCAGCTAAAGAGGCAGAGGCTATATTAGAACCTTTAGTTAATGGAAAAGTAAAAGTTACATTTAAAGAAAAGCAAAGAGCAATAACGAAAGGTCAGTCAGTAGTTTTCTATGATGGAGATATAGTTATTGGTGGTGGTAAAATTATATAGCATAAATATATAATCTCATATATAAAAATATGAAGAGTGATGATGTCACTCTTTGTATTTTTTTACACATTTTTCTATCTTTTTGTCTCAAAACTTGACATAAATTTAAAAAGTGATATAATAATATTACTTTAAATTTTTATATGATATATGATTGTATATCATAAGTAACTTATTGTTAATACAAGAAAGGAGAAAAAAATGAACTTTGAGATTTTAACAGAAGAAAACTTTATGGGAATTGGAACGGCTTCCTTTTTGAGCGACTTTGCGATAGCATGTGGAGTAAAGCCTTATTATGACTTTTCTAATAAAAGGACAGTTAGGCTGGCTTTTGGCTCATATTTTTTAGATAATCCTCTGCTTACTAAAGATCTTTTTGGAAGATATAACGTTGTAAACTACAAGGGATATATTTCTAAAGAATACTGCTTAGGGCAAGCTTATGGCGTAAAACCAATGGTATGTTTTGATGATATAAAAGATTTATCTTCAAACTTTAAAAATAAAAATGGATATACTTCTTTTGAGTATGGAACTTATCCTCAAAGAATTGTAGGAAAGGCAGATAAGTTTATATCGAGCTTAGATAAAAATAAGCTTATAAGAACTGAAAAAGTATACCACTTTTATAGCGATTTAGAAGAAAAAGTAATACCGTTATATGAATATGACTATAATGGTAGAAAGTACGTTTTTTTAAAAGCAAATCTTAAAATAAGAAAAAATACAGTTTCTTATGAAGATGGAATTCCTTTTGAATACATTATTTGTAATGGAAGTGAACTATTTTCGGATGGAAATACTTATGTTAATGGAGAAGATGTTGTTTTTGAAGTTACTCCTGTAAAGTGGATATTAAATGAAAAAACAAATAAAGCTTTTACTAAAAGTATATTGCTTGGTAACATTCCAATAAATCTCATAAACAATTTCTTAAAAAATGATTTTGTGATTTAAAATTTTCTAAAAGATAAAGAGAAGTTATTTTTCTCTTTATCTTTTTACATAAATTTCTCACATAATTTTGTAAAGAAAATTTAACAGAAAAATGTCGAAAAAAACTTGCATAATTATATTTAGTATAATATACTTTAGAGGTAATATATTAAAAATTAAATTATTTATGTAAGGAGTTGTTTTATATGTCAACAAAATATATTTTTGTAACTGGTGGAGTTGTTTCTGGTCTTGGTAAAGGGATAACTGCCGCTTCAATTGGAAGACTTTTAAAATCAAGAGGACTAAAAGTCACTATCCAAAAATTCGACCCATATTTAAATATAGATCCAGGCACTATGAACCCATGTCAACACGGCGAAGTATTCGTTACTGATGATGGGTTAGAATGTGACCTGGATCTTGGACATTATGAGAGATTTATAGATGAAAATTTAAATAGGTATAGTAACATAACTACAGGAAGAATTTATATGCAAGTTTTAAATAAAGAAAGAAAAGGAGAATATTTAGGAAAAACAATTCAAGTTATTCCTCATATTACAAACGAAATAAAAGATACTGTATATAAAGCTGGAGAGATTTCAGGAAGTGATGTAGTAATTACTGAAATAGGTGGAACAGTCGGAGATATAGAATCTCAACCATTCCTAGAGGCTATAAGACAAGTAAGAGCCGAAAAGGGATTTGATAACGTTATGTTTGTACATGTAACTCTTTTACCGTTTCTTCCAAAGTCTGAAGAGTTAAAAACTAAACCTACTCAACATAGTTGCAAAGAACTAATGGGAATTGGAATTATACCAGATTTAATTGTTGCAAGATCTACTTATTCAATAGATGATGAATTAAAGAAAAAAATATCATTATTCTGTAATATTGATGCGGCAAATGTTATTGAAAACTTAGATGCTGATTCTATATATGATGTACCTTTAATGTTTGAAAAACAAAATGTTGCAAACATTATACTTAAAAGATTTAAATTAAAAGAAACAAAAAATGATTTACTTGAATGGAATAAAGCTTGTAAAGGAGAAGGAAAAAAGGAAGGCGAAGTTGAAATTGCAATAGTTGGAAAGTATGTTGTGCTTAAAGATGCCTATATATCTATTTATGAAGCTTTACATCATGCAAGTGTGGCACAAAATGTTAATGTAAATATTAGATGGATAGATTCAGAGGAATTGGAATGCAAAAATTATTCTGAAAAATTAAAGGGATTAGATGGAATAATAGTACCAGGTGGTTTTGGAACACGTGGAATAGAAGGAAAAATCAATGCTATAACTTATGCAAGAGAAAATAACATTCCACTTCTTGGAATATGTCTTGGAATGCAGCTTATGGTTGTAGAATTTATGAGAAATGTTGTAGGTCTTAAGAATGCTAATAGCTTAGAGTTTGATGAAAACTCACCAGACCCTGTAATAAACATAATGGATGAACAAGTAGGCGTTGAAAATAAAGGTGGTACAATGAGACTTGGAAGATATCCTTGTATGTTAGATGTAAATACAAATGCATATAACGCTTATGGTGAAAATTTAATATATGAAAGACATAGACATAGATTTGAATTCAATAATAATTATAGAGATATAGCAGTTAAGAATGGAATGGTTATTGCTGGTGTTTCTCCAGATAGTAAATTAGTAGAAATTATAGAATTAAAAGATCATATTTGGGCTGTAGGTGCACAATTTCATCCTGAGCTTAAATCTAGACCAAATAGAGTACATCCATTATTTAAAGCACTAGTAGGAAAAGCTGTTGAAAAGAAATACAATAAATAAATCTTAAGAGTATTATTATATAATAAACGTAAAAAAAGTAGTTAAAATTCTAACTACTTTTTTATATCTTTAGATTATCTATTCATTTCAGTGAAACCACTTAAATTAGAATGGTCATTAATGATAGAAATTATTTCATCAATATTTGTACATAAGATATCTCCCGTAACAGTATTTTTTAGTGCACTTGCAGCATTTCCAAATTCAAGAGCCTTTTTGCAATTTAAGTTATATTGTAATAGCCCATAGAGTACACCAGACACATATGCATCACCGCTACCAATTCTATCGATTACATCAATGTTTTCGTATGGAGGTTCTTCATAATAACATTGCTCTTTAGAATTATATATTGTTGAAGAAAAAGAGTGGGATTTAGGACTATGAACTATTCTCTTAGTTGAAGCCATTATGTTTATGTTGTATTTATTACAAAACTGCTGCATTATTGTTTTTAAATCTCCATCATATTTAAATGTATGATTGGCAGTAAACTGACTACAAAACAAAATATCAACATATGGAAGAATTTGTTCAATACATTTCCTAGCTTCATCTTCATCCCATAAATTAGCTCTGTAATTAACATCAAATGATATTAAAGCACCAGATTCTTTAAAAAATTTAACAAGTTCATATGCACTTTCTCTAGCAGATTTACTAAGAGCTAAAGTGATACCAGATAAATGAAACATTTTTGTAGAAGAGAAGTTATTTCCTTTTAATATATGCTTAAAATCATTATTGCATATTTTAGAAAATGAACTAGATTTTCTATCATATATTACATTTGGCTTACGTGGATAAGCTCCATATTCATAATAATACGTGCCAACTCGTGCATCTTTGGATGAGTCAAATATTATCAAACTATCACTTACTCCAAGAGCTCTTACATTATCAATAATCAAGGTACTTAAATCATTTTTGGGCAGTTTGGTTATTATTGCAGTATTTAATCCTAAAATTGATACACCTGATGCCACGTTTAGCTCGGCACCTCCAGCTTGTATGTTTAGAGCAGAAGCTTTTGCTAACCGATTGTTCTGATCAGGTGAAAATCTAAGCAAAATTTCACCTAAGGTTATTAAATCAAATTGTTTTTTCTCATTTAATTTTTTCATAATAAACTCTCCTTTAATAATTCACATATTTGATAGTTAAATTTTTAACTATATTTAACTTAAAAATCCGTAAGTATTATATCACTTTGTTATAGCATTGTAAATATTAATATTTTCATTTTTTCTTTTATTTAGCATAAACTAAAGTATATAGAGGTGAAATTATGTCTTTATATATTTTGAATATAATATCTTCATTTGGTTATTTGGGGATGTTTATTGCCATGATATTAGAAGCAGTAATAATCATAATACCAAGTGAAGTGATTTTAGCAACAGGAGGAATACTTGCTGCAAATAATATTTTTTCTTTTTTTGGTGCTTTTATAACTGGACTTTTAGGAAGCATATTTTGTGCTATTACAATATATTTGATGGGGTATTATGGAGGAAGACCATTTATAGAAAAGTATGGTAAATATTTTTTTATGAAAAAAGAAGACATTGAAAAGTCTGATAAATGGTTTTCAAAATTTGGGATGAAAGCTGCTCTTTTTGGTAGATGTCTACCAATAATTAGAACTTTTATTTCACTTCCAATAGGAATTGCTAGACTAAATTTTAAAAAATTTGTTATATATACTACAATTGGGAGTATACCTTGGACTTTAGCATTCGTTAGTGCAGGATATTTTTTAGGTGATAATTGGGAGATTGTAAGTTCATACATTGATATTTTAAAATTACCGATAATAATATTTATAATTATTTTTATAGCTATTTACATTTTTAAGAGAATATTTAAAAATAAAATTATATATATAAACACAAAGGGAAGTAACTAGAATTTAGTTATTTCCCTTTAATATATATTTAGTAGTATTTAAGCTGTTTTTCCGTAAATGTTATATATTCTTTTTCCGAAAAGTAATTCATGTAGTTTCTTTTTAGTCTCAATTATTACTATTGGTAATACTGAAATAAATAGAGTTAATATCCATTGCTTAGAAGTTAAAGGTACAACATCAAATATTTTTGCTATAGGAGGGAAGGTAACCACTACTATTTGTAAAAACATTCCTAATGCGAACGCTCCAATTAAATATTTGTTTTTAAAGAAACCTATTTCAAAAATAGAACTATCTTCACTCCTAATATTAAAACTATGAATAAGCTCTAAAGAACTAAGCGATATGAAGGCCATGGTTCTACCTATTTCAAGCGAATATAGAGAACTACCAAGAGTAAATGAAAGTAATGTTAACATACCTATCATTGTTCCTTCTAAGAATATTTTTCTCCATAATCCATCTGCAAATAAGCCTTTTTTAGGATTTTTAGGTCTTTTATGCATTATATGAATATCTGGTGCTTCCATTCCAAGACCTATTGCAGGGAAGGAATCTGTAACTAAGTTTATCCATAGTAGATGAATTGCCAGTAAAGGACTTTCTAATCCTAGCAATAGTCCAACAAATATGGTTACTATTTCTCCAATATTTGTAGCTAGTAAAAAATGTACAGCTTTCTTAATATTATCATATATATGTCTACCTTCTTTAACAGCCTCAACGATTGTAACGAAATTATCATCTGTTAAAATCATATCAGAAGCATTCTTGGCAACGTCAGTTCCATTTTTTCCCATTGCAACACCTATGTCAGCATTTTTTAAGGCTGGTGCGTCATTTACTCCGTCACCTGTCATTGCTACTACAGCACCAGTTGATTTAAAAGCTTTAACAATTCTTACTTTGTGTTCAGGAGACACTCTAGCAAATACAGAGTATTTCATTATATTTTTTTTAAAAGTTTTATCATCAATAGTGTCTAGCTCTGCACCTGTTATCGCAAGTTCTCCAGCATTTAAAATACCTAAATTTTTAGCTATAGCTTTAGCAGTTAAAATGTGGTCACCTGTTATCATTACAGTTTTTATTCCAGCTCGCTTACATGTAGTAACTGCCTCTTTAACTCCAATTCTTGGAGGATCAATCATCCCAATCAAACCAACAAATACTAAATCTTTTTCAATATTTTTGCTGTCAATAGTTTTAGGAATAGAAGAAGTGTCATAGTATGCAACTGCCAATACTCTTAATGCTTCATTTGCCATCTTTTCATTAAATTTCAATATATCGTTATTAATAGACGTATTCATATTGTATACATTTCCATTTTTGTAATATTTTACACATCTTTTAATTAGTGCGTCTGGTGCCCCTTTTGTTATTACTCTGTATTTTCCATTAAATTTATGAATTGTACTCATTAGCTTTCTAGATGAATCAAAAGGTACTTCATTTATTCTTTCCATTTTTTGGTATAGTTCATCTTTGTTAATTCCACTTTTTAATGCAGCGTTTGCTATTGCAACTTCAGTTGCTTCACCACTAGCATAGGTACTGTTTTTATTCTTTTCAATTATTGAATCGTTGCACATGGTTCCAAGTTCTAATATAAAAGAATAGGAGCTAGAAGATTTAGAAGATGTTCCATTAACATCATAAATAGATACAACTTCCATTTTGTTTTGAGTAAGGGTTCCAGTTTTATCTGAACAAATAACAGAGCTACTGCCAAGAGTTTCAACAGCCGGTAGTTTTCTAATGATTGCATTTTTCTTTGCCATATGAGTTACACCAATTGAAAGCATAATAGTAACAATGGCAGGAAGCCCTTCAGGAATTGCAGCAACTGCAAGCCCAACAGAAGTCATGAACATTTGTGTAAAAGGTATATTCTTTAATATTCCAATTATGAATATAAACAAACATATAACTAGACAAACAGTTCCTAATTTTTTTCCTACGTCAGAAAGTTTCTTTTGCAGAGGTGTTTCCTTTACTATATTTTCATTAATCATTTTAGCAATTTTTCCGAACTTTAGTATTCATACCTGTATTTGTAACTATTGCTTCTCCATGACCAGAGGTAATTATAGTGGTAGCAAAGACCATATTGATTGTATCGCCAATAGGTATGTTATTTTTTAGAACAATTTCTGCATCTTTTAATACTGGGATTGTTTCACCAGTTAAAGCAGATTCTTCAGCATGCAAGTTATATGATTTGGTAAGTCTTGCATCAGCACTAACTAAATTTCCTGCTTCTAAGATAATTACATCACCAGGAACAATAAGTTCACTATCAACAGTAATTATTTTTCCATTCCTTTTTACTTTTGTAGTTGGACTTGATAATTTTTTTAGAGCTTCCAAAGATTTTTCAGCTTTACTTTCTTGGATAAGTCCCATAATTGCATTAAATACCACTATAGCAATTATTATAACTGAATCCATGTATTCATGAGTATTTTCAACATATGAAATAATTGCTGAAACTACAGCAGCTATAATTAGTATGATTATCATAAAGTCCTTAAATTGATCTAAAAATCTTAAAATTATACTTCTTTTTTTTGTTTCATCTAATTTGTTTTTTCCATATTCCTTTTCTCGTTTTAATACTTCCTTTTCAGTTAAGCCAGTATTCTCATTTGTTTTTAAGTTATTTTGAACTTCACGTATATTCATTGTATGCCACATAAAATCACTCCTTTGTACAAGTTATATATTTAAACTATATGATATAATGAGTTAGAATATGACTTAAAAAAGCAAATCTGGGACTATAGTATTTCTAAATAGGAACAAAAGGTTACATAACTATTGACTTTTCTTCATAAATTTGGTAAAATATTTATGAATATTTTAATATTTAATTAAATTCATAATTGGATTATATGAAAGGAGAATTGTTATGCATAGTAAACTTATAAATACATTAAGTGCAGAACAAATTAACGATTTGGAGGAAATGGCTCGGAGATATAAAGAACTTGATCCGGATACTTTATTTTCATATCTTTGGAAATTGACTTATGATCCGGAATATGCTTTGGCTAAAATTGGACTTGTTGGAGATGAATTTTTACAATTGTACAAAAAAGTAAGAAATTATCTGTTTGAAGAGTACGGAAAGCCGGATATTTTAGGTGATCCTGAAAAGTATGATAAAGAATTATTTCTTGCTTTAGAACAAGACAAATTTGCTTATACATATATTTCTAAAAAAATAGATGAGGCGATTGATTCCTATCCTAAAACAGAACTTGAAAGAATAAGCAACTTGCTTAGTTCTGAAATGGAAAATAATCAGTTCGGTGGCTTAAGATCTTTAGGACTTAATTTAAGTGAGGCAACATATTTTCAAAAATTTAAAACAGCTATTGATTTAATTTGCAAAATGTTTAATGAGAAATTTCAAGAGGCAGAAAAAAAGGTAACCTACTTAAACAGTAACATTATAGAAGAGCCTAAAGAAGATGAAGAAGTGGTGAATTCAAATAATAGTCTTGAAGATGAAATACTAATTAATTCATTTATAACTTGCGTTAACAATAAAAAAGATATTTTGGAAATTTTTGAAAAAATTGATGATATAGAAGATAAAGAATTTTCTATTAAAATTGATAGTTATACTATTAAATTTTTCGAAATCTTTAAAAGTTTATTTGACCAACTCGGAAAAATACAAGAAAAAGGAGTTGATATATGCTTTTTAGCAAACAATATGGAAGCTATTAAAAATTTACTTAAAAATTACTAATATGGCATCATATTGATTAAAATGTATAAAACTATATAGCAAACATTTAAATATATTATATTTAGATGTTTGCTTAGTTTTTGCTTTATTTCAATAATTTCTTTATTATTTATTAATTAATATTTTTCTATTAAACCAAACATAAACGTTGAAAAAATATATAAACTGTAATATAATAAATGTTGTATTTAGGAGAAAAAAATAGATGAAAATAGAAGGAAAAATAGCAACAATAATATATAAAAATGAAATGAATTCTTGGACTGTTTTGTTGATAAAAAAAGGTAAAGAATATATTACTGCTGTTGGAACTACAACAGATGATATAGATGTAGAGGATGAATTTGAATTCAATGGTGAAGAGTGTGAGCATAAAGTATATGGAAAGCAGTTTAAATTTTCCACATATAAAAAAATACTTCCTAAAACAAGTAGTTCTCTTATTACATATATAGCTGATAATATTAAAGGAGTAGGTAAAAAAACAGCGAAAAACATTGTAGATAAATTTGGAGATGAAACTGTAGATGTTATAAGATATCAAAAAGAAAAGCTAAACGGAATAAAGGGACTAAATTCTGAAAAAATAGATGATATTAACACTTTTTTCTTAGAAGAATGGGAAAAATGGAACGTAATAGAATTTTTGAGTGATTTTGGAATATCAGTTTTAGTTGCATCAAAAATATATAAACTTTTAGGAGTTGAAACTATAAATATAGTAAAAGAAAATCCATATAGCTTGTTAAAGCTTGTAAGAACGCTTGATTTTGAATTTGTAGATAGTATAGCTAAAAAATTAGAAATACCCATGAACTCAGAAGAAAGAGTAGATGCAGGCATTATATGTGCAATAAATAAAGTTACAGAATTTGGACATACATGTATAGAGTATGACACTCTTAAACCTTTCGCAGCTAAAATGTTAAATGTAGAAGAAAGCGAAATTATTAATGGTATAACAAGACTTAATTTGGATAATAAAATATATATTGAAAAGATTGACGATGTAGATTTTGTGTTTAGAAGAAGTTATTATTTAGCCGAAGAAAATATTGCTAAAGCAGTTGTAACTCATGCTGTAGCACCTATTACTAGTAAAAAATATACTAAGCAGATTGAAAAAGTAAGTGAGAAAAATTCGCTTGTTTTATCTAAAGAGCAAGTCGAGGCTATTTCTACTTGTCTTAATAGTTCTATATCTATAATAACTGGAGGACCTGGTACTGGAAAGACTACTATTATAAAATGTATAATTGATATATTAGAAGATTTTAAAAAGGATTATGTTCTTTGCGCTCCAACTGGTAGAGCTTCTAAAAGAATAAAAGAGACGACTGGAAAGGAAGCTAAAACTATACATAGGCTTCTTGAAATTGCTAAAGTTGATGATAGAGATCTAGATGCATTGTTTGAAATAGATGTAAAAATAATTGAAGCAGATGTAGTTATTGTTGATGAAGCTTCTATGATAGATTCATTAATGATGAATAATCTATTTAAAGCTATAAAGCCTAGTACCCAAATAATATTTGTAGGAGATGTAGATCAGCTTCCATCTGTTGGCCCTGGAAATGTTTTAAAAGATATGATAGCTTCAGGTATAGTTAATACGGTTAGTTTAAAAGAAATATATAGGCAAAGTTCTAAAAGTGACATAATAGTTAACGCACATAAGGTAAATAATGGTGAATATCCTGAGTTTAAAAATAAAAATACAGATATGTTTTTTATAAAGGCAAATAGTATTGAACAAACTGTATCTGAAATTTCTTCTCTTCTTTCATATAGACTTGAAAGCTTTGCAAGTATTGATTTACTAAAGGACTTGCAAGTATTAACGCCAATGAAAAAAACAGATCTTGGTACTATTAAGTTAAATACTGTTATACAGAATATATTGAATCCTAAGTCTAATAAAAAAGCAGAAAAAAACTTTAACGGTAAAACTTTTAGAGAAGGCGATAAAGTAATGCAGATTATTAACAATTATGATAAAAAATTTTCTCAAAATGGAGAATATTTTGATGGTATATATAACGGTGACATTGGATATATAAAAGAAATAGATAATGTAGAACAAAAAATAAGAGTAGTATTTGATGAGGTAAAAGATGTTGAATATGAATTTGATGAGTTAGATCAGTTAGAATTAGCGTATGCTGTTACAATACATAAGAGTCAAGGTAGTGAGTTCGATTATGTTATTATTCCTCTTTATACGGGATACCAAAAATTATTTACTAGAAATTTATTATATACTGCTATGACTAGAGCTAAAAAAATGTTAATAATTGTCGGAAATAAAAACATAATAAATTTCATGGTTGATAATATTGAATCTAAAAAAAGAAAAACTGGATTAAAAAATCAAATACTTAAAAAGTTATAACATAAAAAGGAAGCTACTATTAATGCAGCTTCCTTTAATATATAATCCCAATACAATTTATTTTCAAACATATATGATGTAACTATTTGGTATAAAAATTTAATATCAAGGGGGATGAATGATGTTGGTAAATACATTTTCTAATAAATTGTTGGTAGATAAATTTTACTAATACAATATAATTATATTGTAATGAATAATACATTACATAATTATTATACATTAATATATATATGTTGTCAAGTGGTTTTGAAAATTTGTCACTAAAATTTACCAAAAAGCATATAAAAAACATATAATAATTGAAAAATTTTTTTTAATATGATAAAATTTGTAAATAAAGAGGTGAAAAAAATGGAGGAATTAATAGAAAGTATTTGTGATTATGTAAGAAAACCTTACACCGATTATGCGGTAATGCTAAACGGAGAATGGGGAAGCGGAAAAACTTATTTTTGGAATAATAAATTAAGAAGTAGATTAGAGTCTATAAAAGTCAATGGAAAGAATTATAAAACAATATATATGTCATTGTATGGAATAAATAGTTTAGAAGAAATAAGTAAAAAAATATTTATAGAAACAAATCCTATGCTTAGTAAAACTCTAAAAAAATTTGTTGACACAAGAGAAGGAAACAGAATACCAGAATATGTAAAAACAGGGCTTGATATGGCAAATTTATTCGGTAATATGAGTTTTAATTCTAGCAAGGTAGATTTTTCTTCACAATTTTCAATAGATGATAAAATACTTTGTTTTGATGACCTTGAAAGAGCAAATGTTGATGTAATAGATATTCTTGGTTATATAAACAACTTTGTTGAACATGATGGAATAAAAACTATACTTATTTGTAATGAAAAAGAATTAGCTACTAAATTTAAAAATAGCAATATGGAATTTAAAACTTTTATAGCTTCATATATATTAGATAAAGAAGGAATGCTTGCTCCTAAAGACAAAAAAGGAGAAGAAAGTTCTAAACCTATAGCAAATGTTATTGAAGATAAAATAACTGATATATTTGATAGAGCTAACGCATATGAAAGAATAAAAGAAAAGTTAATAGGTGAAACATTTGAATATGTTCCAGAGTATCCATATATATTAAATGGAATGATAATGAAGTATTCATATAATGATGAATTAATAGACTTTTATAAAAGAAACTCTCATTTAATAATAGCAGCATTCAAAAAATCCGGAACAGGAAATCTTAGAATATTAAAGCATGCTTTAAATGATTATGAGAGAATTTTTACAATGACATTAAGTAAATATCCAGAAATTAATTATGAAATTTTAAGAACAATGCTTACATTTACAATTGCAATGTCATTTGAAATAAAAGCTGGAAATATGGTAAAAGAAAAACTAAGATATATAAAAAATAATGATGAGTATAATTCTATTATTTTGACTTCAAAAATTTTAAATGATAATAATCAGTTCTATTTAAGAGAATTTGATAATAAATACTTTTTCAATGATTCTTCAAAATTCAAATTCTTTAAATTTATAGAAATATATGTGCGTACAAGAATGTTTGATGAAAAAGAATTTGATCAGAATATTACAGAAGCTATTTCTTCATTTAAAGATGATAAATCAAATGAAGGTAAAAAGTATTTAAAGCTACTTAATGATAGTTATTGGAAAATGTCAGATTTTGAATTTGATAGTTTATGGCAACAAGTATTAGAAGAAGTAAAAGTAGGTAAGGTAGAATTTAATCATTATATTAAACTTTTTATTGTTTTTAAATATCTTATAAATATGGGCCTTATAAAAATTCCAATGAATGAGCTAAAGCAATCATTTATCTTAGGAATGCAGCTTTGTGCATCACACAATTTAGATGAGGTTATTAATATTTCTCAAAATATAGATATTAATACTGATTACGATACTGAAGATAGAGATATTATAGAAATAAAACAAAAATATTTGAGTGTAAAAGAAAAAGCCATTCAAGAAGTAGCACTAGATAAAGCTAATGAGCTATTTAAAAAACTTCCTAATAATATTTCAGAATTTTATAAAGATATTATGGGAGATTATGCAAATATACCAGTATTTTCAAGATACGATATGGATGATTTATATAGTAAGTTAGATATCACTCCAAATTATGATTTATATAATATTATTAATATGTTACAAGTAAGATATAAAGATAATAAAGATTTACTTAAAGAGGATATAAAAAACTTAAAAAAGCTTGCTGAAATTATACGTAAATCAAGCCATTTAAAAGAAAAAACAATAAAGCAAGCATTACTAGAAAATTTAGCATCAACAATTGATAAATTACAATAAAATATTAAATTAAAAAACTAATAGTAAGAAAAGCTTACCGTTAGTTTTTTTGTTTATTTTTTTCTTTGTTTTTGTTTAAAAGTATATTTTTTATCTTTAAAGCCAATAATATTAAAAACTTTGGAGGTAAAAAATGAAAGCAACTGGCATTGTTAGAAAAATTGATGATTTAGGAAGAATTGTTATTCCAAAAGAGATAAGAAAGACGCTTCACATCCATGAAGGTGATCCTTTAGAAATTTTTATAGAAGCAAAAGGAGAAGTCATATTAAAAAAGTATGCTCCTATGAATGAGTTTATAGATCTTGCAAATGACTATACAGACACTTTAAATCAAATTACAGGATATGCTGTATATATTACTGATAGAGAAACTATAATTTCTGCTTCTGGAGCAAACAAAGATAAATATTTGGGAAAAGGGGTAAGTGACGAGATAATAGAGATAATGAAAGAAAGAAAAAGTATTACTATGTCATCTGCTAATTTAAATTTATGTTTAGATGAAAAGAAAGAAAAATACTCTTCTTTAATTATTTGTCCAATAATTTCTGATGCTGAAATTTTAGGTTCTGTTATATTAGTATCAAAAGATGAAAAAATAAATCCTTCATATACTACTATAGCAGAAGTAATATCAAAAATATTAGCTAAGCAGGTGGAGTAAGTGTTCCAGTATATTCCTAAAAAATCACGAGAGATATATAATGAAAAAATAGCCCATAGAGGATTTCATTTGATTTTTCCAGAAAATTCGATACCTGCATATATTGAAGCTATAAATAGGAACTTAGCAATAGAATTAGATGTAAGATTAACGTCAGATGGCGAGATTATATGCATGCATGATAGACATATAAAAAGACTATTAGGAAAAAAAGGTACTACTTCTAAATTAGATTATACAACGATAAAAGGCTGTACTATTTTAGATAGTAAAGAACGTGTGCCAAAACTTGCAGAAATTATTAAACTTGTTGACGGAAAAGTTACGTTATTAATTGAGATAAAGGGATATTTTAATAATAGTTTTAAAGAAAAACTAATTAAAACTTTAGAAAATTATGAAGGAAAAGTATATTTTCATGCTAAAAATATATTTACATATCACGCATTAAGAAAGATTTGGAAAGAAAAAGTTTTTTGGATATTAAATCCTTTAAGAAAAAGATTTGATTTTATAAAGAAGAAAGAATATAAAAAAATACTAAGAAATGATTATAATAGAGCCTAAAAGTTTTAAGTGCTCTATTTTTTGATTTTTTCTGGAAAAGTACTTGTCAAACTCTAATTTTTAATGTATAATTTATATGTATATATTATACATTTTAGAAATTACACATTTTACATAAATATATATTGAGGAAGATTTAACATTAAATAAAATAAAAAAGTATAGTTTATTTTATACTTATATAGTGTTGAACATTGAAAATTAAATATTGTAAGGAGGATAATGTATGTTGTTTGATATTATTGTCGCTGTAGTTGCATTTTCAATTGGCTCAGTAATATTTTTCTATGCAGGAATAAAATATAGAAAAAAAGTAGCAGAATCTACTGTTAAATCAGCAGAAGAACAAGCAAAAAAATTATTAGAAGACAGTAAAAAAGATGCTGAAAGAGTTAAAAAAGATGCTATATTACAAGCAAAAGACGAAATGATAAAACAAAAAGACGAATTTGAAAAAGATGCAAAAATTCGTAAAAAAGAACTTCAAGAAATTGAAACAAGAATCAATCAAAGACAAGACCTTGTAGATAAAAGGGCTGCATTGATTGAAGAAAAAGAAAATAACATTATAAAGAAAAATGAAGAACTTTTAAAGAAAGAAAAAGACCTTGATAATGCTAAAGAAAGAGAATTAAACGAATTAAGTAGAATTGCTAAAATGTCTGTTGATGAGGCAAAAGATTCTATGATGTCAAAACTTAAAGATGATATGAAAGTTGAGATGGCAACATTTATAAAAGAAGAACAGGATAAAGCTAAAATGGAAGTAGATAAAAAAGCTAAAAACATTTTAGTTACTGCTATTCAAAAATGTGCAACTGATCATACATCAGAGGCAACTGTTACAACAGTTTCTTTACCAAATGATGATTTAAAAGGAAGAATTATTGGTAGAGAAGGTAGAAACATAAAAACTATTGAAACTTTAACAGGTATTGACTTAATAATAGATGATACTCCAGATGTTATAGTACTTTCAAGTTTTGATCCAATAAGACGTGAAGTAGCAAGAATTGCACTTGAAAGATTAATTGCTGACGGTAGAATACATCCAGGTAAGATTGAAGAAATGATTGAAAAAGCAAAAGTTGAAGTTGAAAATACAATAAAAGAAGAAGGAGAAAGAGCACTATACGAAACTGGTGTAATAAACCTTCATCCTGATCTTGTTAGTTTACTTGGAAAACTTAGATATAGAACTAGTTATGGACAAAACGTTCTAAACCATTCTATTGAAGTATCTAATATAGCAGGAATTTTAGCTTCAGAGCTAGGTCTTGACCCAACAATAGCTAAAAGAGCAGGGCTTTTACATGATATTGGTAAATCATTTGATCATGATGTAGAAGGTACACATGTAAGCCTTGGTGTTGATCTTTTAAGAAAGTATAAAGAAAAAGATGAAGTTATTTGGGGAATTGAAGCTCATCATGGCGATACTGAACCTAAAACAATTGAAGCAGTGCTTGTTCAAGCTGCAGATATTGTTTCAGCTGCTAGACCAGGTGCTAGAAAGGAAACAGTAAGTACATACATAAAAAGACTTCAAAAGCTTGAAGAGATTTGTGATTCATATAAGGGAGTAGAAAAATCATATGCTATTCAAGCAGGTAGAGAAGTTAGAATTATTGTTAAACCTGATGAAGTTGATGATGCATCAATGGTACTAATGGCAAGAGATGTAGCAAATAAGATTGAAAAAGAAATGGTATATCCAGGACAAATTAAAGTAAATGTAATTAGAGAATTACGTGCAACAGAACTTGCAAAATAGAATATTATGAAGATAGGTATATTTATAGATATAAGTATATCTATCTTTTTTTGTATAATTTGGAAAATTTTACAAATTATATTATTAGGTGATTAAAATGAATATCGGAATACCAAAAGGTATGTATATATATGAATACCCTATATTATTTGAATATTTTTTTAAGAATTTAGGATGTAATGTTATATATAGCGATAATACAAATAAAGAAATTGTAGAAGAAGGAATAAGACTTTCTGTAGATGAGGCCTGTCTTGCTAGTAAAATATTTTTAGGACATGTGAATAATTTAGTAAAGAGAAAAGAAAAGGAAAAAATAGATTATATTTTTGTTCCAAGAGTTTGCAGTTTCAAAAATAGAAAAAATATATGTGTTAAGTTTTTTGCAATGTATGATATATGTAAAAACATATTTGATGATAAGATTATATCTTTAAATATAGATTTTGCAGATGGTGAAAGTGAATTTAGGGCTTTTTTAAAACTTGGTAAAAAACTTGGTTTTTCTTATCCACTAGTAATAAAAGCATATATAAAAGCTAGAAATATGCAAAGGATGTACGATTTAAAAAAAGTTAGAACTCAGTATGAAAAAATAGCTAAGAATTTCAATAATAAAAGTAATATTTTAATAGTATCTCATCCATATATATCACATGATTTATATATAGGTAAACCTATAATATCTTATTTAGAAAAATTAGGAACAAATGTTATATTTGCAGATGAAAATAGCTATAAGTATGGAAAAACTGCTTCTAAAAACTCTTATCTTAATTTGTCAAAAACAATATATTGGAAGCCAAGCATTAACCTCTTAAATGGTATAGAAGAATATTCAAAATTTATAGATGGCATTATATATTTAACTGTGTTCCCATGTGGGCCTGACTCTTTAGTAAATGAAATGCTTTTAAGAAAAATTAATGAAATACCAAGTATAAACTTAATTCTTGATGAAGAAGAACTAGGAGCAGGTGTATTTACTAGGCTTGAGAGTTTTTATGATATTTTAAATTCTAAAAAATTGAAGGTGAGTAATGAATAAATGAAGTATTTGGTAAAAAATATAACTTGTAACAAAAAAATAGAAAGTAGTGAAAATAAGAAGTATATAGTAAGTTTTCCAAGACTTGGAAACTATGTTTATCCTATATATAACATGCTTCAAAGAATAATAGATAAAGATAAAGTAACAGTAATTATGCCACAAAAAATGACTAAAAAAACTATTGAACTTGGTGCAAATTCAAGTCCAGATTTTGTGTGTCTTCCTTTTAAGTACAACATGGGAAACTTTATTGAAAGTCTAGAAATGGGAGCAAATTTTTTAATACAAGCTGGTGGAGGGTGCAGATATGGCTATTATGCTGAAGTTCAAGAGCAAATATTAAAAGATATGGGATATTCATTTACTTATGTTAGTTTGCTTGAACCAGAGGGAATAAAAGTAAAAAAGCTATATGAAAAATTTAAAATGTTAAATAAAAAACTTGGGTTTGCAAAATTTGCAAAGGAGATAATACTTGCAATAAGAAGTATTAATTTATTGGACGAAATAGAAACATATATTAGAGATAATTATGTTTATGAAGTTAAAAAAGGAAGTTTTGATAAAATTCATAAAGATTTTTTAGAACGAATAGGAAACGTTACTAATATGTATGAACTATTAAGATTAAGAAAAGAGTTTTTTAAAAAAGTACATAATGTTAAATTAAATACCAAAAGAGATGATATAATAAAAATCGGAATAGTAGGCGAGTTATATACATCTATGGAACCATTTTCAAGCCTTTTCTTAGAAGAAGAGTTAGCAAGGTTAGGAGCACATGTAAAAAGATATACAACAGTTACTTATCTTTTATTTGAGAAGTCTAAAAGTATAAAAAAACATATCAAATATGCAAATAAGTATATCTCACATGCACTTGGAGCTGATGGAACTGAAACAATTGCACATGCTTTAGAGCTTATTAATAAGGGGTATGATGGTTTGATACATATAAAACCATTTGGATGTACTCCAGAAATAAATGCAATGCCTATTTTGCAAAAAATTGCCAATGAAAATGAAATACCAGTAATGTATTTAACATTTGATGCTCAAAGTAGTAGAACTGGATTTTTGACAAGAATTGAAGCTTTTTATGACATGCTTCTGATGAAAAAAGAAAAGGAAAAAATATCGTTAAAGGAGAATAAAGATAATTATAACGATAAAAAGAAAGAAGATATTAAAGTAAATAGAAAGGGTGAATTAAAACTTGAATATGAACTTAAATAGTAAGTTGAATACTAAGTATTATATAGGAGTAGATATCGGCTCTATATCTACTAAAGCAGTAATTATAGATAACGAAAATAATATAATAGCTGGAAAATATATTTGGACTGAGGGAAACCCAATTGAAGCTACTAAAAAAATAATGAGTTATTTTAATCAGGAAATAACAGATAGAAATATAAAAGAAAATATATATGGTATAGGAACAACTGGCTCTGCTAGAAATTTAATAGGTAGTGTTTTAAATGCTACAGCTATTAAAAATGAAATAACAGCACACGCTATTGGGACATTATCTAGATATCCTGATGTAAGAACAATACTTGAAATAGGTGGGCAAGATTCCAAGTTGATAATATTAAAAGACGGAATTGTGGTTGATTATGCAATGAATACTTTATGTGCAGCTGGAACTGGTGCTTTTCTTTCTTCTCAAGCCAAAAGGCTAGGAGTGGAAATAGAAGATTTAGGAAAAATTGCTCTTAAATCAAAAAATCCAACTAAAATAGCAGCAAGATGCACAGTATTTGCTGAATCTGATTTGGTACATAAAGCACAAATACGGACATACTAAAGAAGACTTAATAGCTGGAATATGTGAAAGTGTTGTAAATAATTACCTAAATAACTTAGCTAAAGGTAAAAAAATAGAAGAAAAAATTGTATTTCAAGGTGGAGTAAGTAAGAACATAGGAGTAGTAGAGGCTTTCAAAAAAAGATTAAATAGTGAAATATATGTTGATGAAAATTCTCATTTAATGGGTGCATTAGGCGTAGCAATTATTTCAAAAAATATAAATAAAAATGGAAGCAAAATAGATTTTAATTTTGATTTACAAGATGTAGAATTTAAAACGATAGGAAAAAATTGTACAGGATGTGCAAATAATTGTGAGATAGTTTCTGTATATAAAGATAATATACTTATTGATAAATTGGGCGGAAGATGTGAAAGAGGAAATTATATAAAGAAAAGTGTATAAGAAAAATTAAAGAGGCTTTAAATTTCTAATTTGGATTTTAAGCCTCTTTATTTTCATGTATATATTTATTATAGCAACATTTATATAATTTATTTTATATAAAAAATAAAGTTTAATTCGTCTCCTCTTGTGGCAAAATGATATTTGATATATAATTAATACTGTAATATATGAAAGGAGGAAAGAGATGACTTTAACAACGGTATTAACAAACAAGGTAAGTATACTTTTTGCAATAATTATATGCATCATTTTTGCTTTAATGTTTTTCTTTAAAAAAGTTAAAATGCCTAAAAAATCCATAGGAATACTTTTAGTGTTAATGTTTATTTGCATAGCAGTAATAATACTACTAAGTAACATCTATTATTACATTATACCTACCTTTATAACACAAGAGCAAAGAGAAGGGGCGATAGCTAAAATAGACTACTCTGATGTGTACGGAATTGACGCGGCAAATTATACAACATATTATATATATAAATCTAAAGATGAAAAATACTATTATATAGAAACATCCTCTTATGCTACTACCTCAGCCCTATATAAAGAAAGAATTTTTAGTAAAAAGAGTATAAAGGGAAAGGAACAACTAGAAAGTATAATAAATAATTTTGAAGAAAGAATGACTGACGAAGAATTAAGCAGTTTTAATAATTTTTTTCCACCATTAGATGGAAAATTTTTAAAATTATACTATAAAAATAATTTAGTAGAAAAAAATGAATTTTTAAATGCTGTTTTTAAATAATACTTAAAGGTTTTAGATTATATAAAGGATGATATTTGCAAATCATAAAAAGAAGTGGTATAATAAGCAATGATATAAATAAGTTATGTTTCAATACCTTTTTACACTAACTAGTGAGAGGAGTTACCTTCTAACTTTTTAGTTTTACTTATAAATATATTAAACATTTCAATAAAAGTAATAAGGAGGAAATCTATATGAGCTTAGTAACAATACTTTGTATAATAATTGCATTACTTAGTGTAGCACTTGTCATTTCAATTATTGCTTTGATTGTGCAACATAGAGCTTTAAAACGTACAAATAAACAGATGTTTTGGTATAATATGTAGACTTATACAATTCAAGTAATAATCCAAAAAAGGGGGCTTTAGTAGGGCCCTCTTAACATTTGTCAAATAATTGACTTAATTTAGAATAGGAATTTCCTGTTCTTTTTTCTTGCTTTTCTTTTCGTTATAGTATATAATACAGTAGTAATTTAATTAAGAATTAATGGGGATAAAATAAGGGGATGAATAGAACTTGAAATTATTAGTAGTAGGAGATATAGTAGGAAGACCTGGACTTGATAGATTAAAAAAAAGTTTAAGTAAAAAAATTGAAGAAGAAAATATTGATTTTTGTATCGTAAATGGAGAAAATTCTGCAGGAGGTAAAGGACTAAGAAAAAAAGAATATGACGAAATAATGTCATATGGAGCAGATGTAATAACAATGGGAAATCATTTGTATTATAGAAAAGAAATGGCAGATGAATATATTAAATTACCTAGATTATTAATTCCAGCAAACATTACTAACTTAAATGGTAATCATAATGTGTTAGTTTCAAAAAATGGTATTAATTTAGGTGTAATTAATTTAATAGGTAGAGCAGAAATGGGAGAAAACTTTACAAAAAATACAGTATCTCCTTTTGAAGAAGCTATTAAGCAAATAGATGATTTAAATACAAAAAAAGCTGATTATATTATAGTTGATTTTCATGCTGAAGCTACTGCTGAAAAGATTGCTTTAGGTCAATATTTAGAAGACAAAGTAAATTGTGTGTTTGGTACACATACTCATGTCCAAACAGCTGATGAAACAATATTAGATAGTGGTATGGCATATATTACAGATGTTGGAATGGTAGGGCCTAAAGACAGCGTTTTAGGATTAAAAAAGGAAATTGCAATAGAGAGATTTTTAACAAATTCATATATTAAATATGAGTGTAGTACAAATGAGGCAATGTTTAATGGACTTATAGTTGAATTTGATGATAATACCAAAAAAGCAGTATCTATAAAAAGGATAAATGAGTAAATAAGCAAACAACTAAAATTAACAAATATAGATTTTATATAATATACTATATCAAGAAATATCTTTCTTGTGAGGTGTTATATGAAATCTTTTTTTAATGGAGTAAAAAATTTATATTATGATGCTAAAAATATAAAAGAAAAAGATCCAGCTGCTACAAATATATTATCTGTAATTTTGTTATACCCAGGGTTTCATGCAGTTGTTTTTCATAGAATCAATAATTTTTTATATAAAAAGCATTTGTTTTTCTTAGCTAGACTTTTATCACAAATAGCTAGATTTTTAACAGGGATTGAAATACATCCGGGGGCTCAGATTGGAAACAGGCTTTTAATTGATCATGGTATGGGAGTAGTAATTGGAGAAACAGCAGTAGTTGGAGATGATTGTACAATATATCATCAGGTAACATTAGGACGGTACTGGTAAAGAAAATAAAAAAAGGCATCCAACATTAAAGAACAATGTAATGGTTGGAAGTGGAAGTAAGGTACTTGGAAATATAACAATAGGAGAAAACGTTAAAATTGGTGCCAACTCTGTAGTTTTGAAAAATGTAAAAGATAACTCTACAGTGGTAGGCATACCACGGAAAAGAAGTGTAAAGGTTTACAAAATTAACATAATGTGATATAATATCTATATATTTATTTAAAACTAAAGTATAATTACTAGGAGGTAAATTATGATACGGATAAAATTGATAGGTAAAGTTTCAAACATTTGCAAAATATATGACGATTATATTAAGTTTAATATTGTCATAGGTAAACATCAGAGTGATAGAATTCCTGTGGTTTTAAGAAAAAATTCTTTTAATGATAATTATATAAAATCAGGAAAGGTAATTGCTGCAGAGGGCGGTTTTAGAACTATTGATGAAAGACTTGTAATTTTTATAAAAAAATATGAATTATTGCAAATAGCTACAAATTGTAAGAGTATCTTATTGGCAGATATTAATAGTATAGAAGACTTAGATGTATTAAATTCAAAATCTGGGTTAGTTTCTTCAATTGTTTGTTTAAAAGAAAATGAATTAAGTGAAATTGAATTACCGTTACTTGTTAACAGCAAAAAGAAAAACTGTGCTTTGATTTTTGAAGGTAAGTACCAATCAAAGCCACAAATTATGGCGGATATCAAAGTAAATAGGTATGGTAATTTATCACTAAAATTAGCAAAATTTTTAGAAGATAAAATAGTTTAAAAACAAAGCGTTGATTATTGGTTGTATAATATTCGTTGGGGTGGTAAAATCCATCCCAACATTATTTTGCAAAAAAATTGCATTTAAAACCAACTC
>CAKPAG010000001.1 GCA_934132895.1 uncultured Clostridia bacterium | reverse complement strand
CCTCTATAGCTCAGTTGGTAGAGCATGCGGCTGTTAACCGCAGGGTCGTTGGTTCGAGTCCAACTGGAGGAGCCACTATTTAATCTCTACATTGCTTTATATACTTTGCAAGTAGAGGTTTTTTAGAAAGTACCATTAGCTCAGTTGGTAGAGCAGTTGCCTCTTAAGCAATTTGTCCAGGGTTCGAGCCCCTGATGGTGCACCAAAAATATTAACTGTATGAGTATTAGTAGCCATTAATATTTATACAGTTTTTATTTGTTTATTTATTGAAAAGTTATAGAAAAACACCAGCTTTTTAAGCTAGTGTTTCTCTTTTTTTAGTGAAATTGGTATAATGTACAATTTTTTCTTAAGAAAGTAGGAATAGTTCTATTTTCCAAAGAAGAATACTTTGAAGGTCTATCATCTAAATTTTTTATCTTTGTTTCTTCCTTAAATACAGGATAAGAAAAATATTCTCCCTTATTTGTAATTTTATGGAAGTTATCTGTTCCTAAAATTACCGCAGGTAAATTTAATGAATTTAGAGTAGATTTCATTTCTTCTTGAGCAGCCTTAGAGCCATGATTTATGAAGATATGCTTTATATTAGGAAACTTAGATAAGAATTCAATCAACTCATCTTTATTAGCATGAGATGAGAATTCTCTTGTTTGACTAACAATTGCATTTTTCTCTACAGATTTTTGAAATGGAAGAATTGGTATTTTTCCATTTCTAGGAGCTTCCATTATTTTTCTACCTAAACTTCCACTCGCAAGATAACTTGTAAATAGAACTTCAAAATCACTTCTAGGAAGCAGATTTTGTAAATAGAATGGAGCATTTCCGTAGTCAGCCATACCTGAAGAAACAATATATATACGTTTCTTTGGATTTTTAAATACAATTTCTCTTTCTTCTTTGTTGGTAATAGTAATGATACCTTTTGGCATAAAATTTATAGCACTATGTTTTAAATAGATGTCTTTTAGTAATACCCCCAAAGGAGCATCAATGCATATATCTAAATCATATCCCAAGTCTTGAATTTCTTTTAAACTAAAAAGAATTGTTTCAAGTCTTTCTTGTGCAAGTGAAAGAATCAGTAATCCTTTGTTTCTTTCTAAACAAGATATAACCTTATCTTTAAATATCATTTCAGGCTCAATATATTCTTCACAAAGAGTAGATTCAGTTACAATGCTTAATTTTGAATTTAATATACTTTCAGGAATTTTTTGTACATTTTTAAAAAGGTTAGTTTTCTTATAATCTCCACTAAAAAGTACAGATAAAGCAGTTTCTTTTTTATAATGTGCCTTCAAGTATATTGAAGATGCTCCTATTAAATGACCATTATCTAAAAAAGTAATACTTATTCCATCAAGAATTTCATTTTCCGCATTATAATCAAAAACACGCATTAATGATAACATATTTTCAACATCTTCCTCGTTATATAACGGAGGAGTAGGATTTCTGGAAATTCTTTTTTCTTTCTGGTATTCAATCTCAAAAGTTTTAGCACTGTTTTTGAGAAGTTCATATGAGATTTTCCTTGTTAAAGGTGTGCAATATATAGGGCCATTATATCCTTTTTTTACAAGCAAGGGTAATCTTCCTACATGGTCTACATGTGAATGTGTCACTACTACTGCATCAATTTTGTTTATATTAAAATCAATTTCTTTATTTTTATCTTCATATATAGTTTCTTGGTATATTCCAAAGTCAACTAATATATTCCGCTCAGTATTGTTTGGAAAATGAATTGTACAGACAATACATGAACCTGTAACTTCCTCATGGAATGCTTGTAATGTGAAATAAAAATTGTTCTTAGAACTCATAAAATTCCTCCTTAATCTAAAAATATATTAATATTTTTATTTATTTTTCATCTAACCTAATTATATATTATTAACCGTAATGATGTCAACAAAAATATAAAAAAATGTCGAAAACTTCAAAAAATATATAAAAATTAGTAAAAATAACTAGCTTTTTTTACATAATTATTATATAATATATATAATTGTTTAGTAGGTGATATAAATGGAAAATAAAAAAATAATATTAACTGGTGATAGACCAACAGGAAAAATGCATGTAGGTCATTATTTTGGTTCATTTCAAAATAGGGTAAAACTTCAAGATGAATATGAACAGTATATATTAATTGCTGACGTTCAAGCTTTAACAGATAACTTTAATAATCCAGATAAAGTAAGAAAATCTGTTAGAGAGGTAATGTTAGATTATCTATCTTGTGGTATTGATCCTGAAAAAAGTACAATATATATTCAATCAATGGTACCTGAAACAGCAGAGCTTACGTTATATTTTGCAAATATGGTAACTGTAGCAAGACTTGAAAGAAATCCAACAGTAAAAACAGAAATTGCACAAAAAAAGGAATTATTTGGTAACGATGGCGAAAGTATAACATATGGATTTTTAGGATATCCTGTAAATCAGGCTGCCGATATCGCTATATTTGGGGCTGATATAGTGCCAACTGGAGAAGATCAGGAACCTTTAGTAGAACAAACTAGAGAAATTGTTAGAAAATTTAATTCTATATATGGTGACGTACTAAAAGTACCTAAAATTATGCTTAGTAAAACTCCAAGAATAAAGGGATTAGACGGAAATGCTAAAATGGGAAAAAGTTTAGGTAATGCTATATATTTAAGTGATAGTGAAGAAGAAATTCAAAGAAAAGTAATGTCAGCTGTAACAGACCCTAAAAAAATAAAAAAAGATGATAAAGCTGATCCTGAAATTTGTATGGTAGGTTATTATCATAAATTATTTAGTGGAGATGACAAAGATAAAATTTTTGAAGAATGTAGAGAAGGAAAAAGAGGTTGCGTAAATTGCAAAAAGGAGCTTGCTAAAAATATATCAAAATACTTAGAACCTATAAGAGAAAAAAGAAAATATTATGAAGCAAGGCCTGAATTAGTTGAAGAGTTGCTAAAAAAAGGAACTTTAAAAGCTAGAAAAAGAGCACAAGAAACTTTAGCCAAAGTTAAAGAAGCTATGAAAATAAACTATTTTGATGAGATTAAAAAGGAGAAATAAAGTGGTTATAGATTATGTAAAAATTAGTGTAAAATCAGGTGATGGCGGAAACGGATCTATGAGCTTTAGAAGAGAAAAATATGTTGCAAATGGCGGACCAGATGGTGGAGATGGTGGCCGTGGGGGTAACGTTATTTTTAGAGTTAGTAAAAATACCAGTACGCTACTTGATTTTAAGTATAGAAAAGAATTTAAAGCTGAAAACGGAAAAGATGGTGAGGGCGCTAGACGTACAGGAAAATCTGGTAAAGATTTATACATTGATGTACCTCAAGGAACTATTGTAAAAGATATAGATAAAGATGTAGTAGTAGCAGATTTATCTAGTGATGAACAAGAATTTGTTATTGCAAGAGGAGGAAGAGGCGGAAGAGGAAACAAACATTTTGCCACACCAACAAGACAAGTACCAAATTTTGCTGAAATGGGTGAAAAAGGCGTAACTAAGAATATAGAATTGGAACTTAAAATGCTTGCAGATGTTGGACTTATAGGTTTCCCTAATGTTGGAAAATCAACTTTAATTTCCACTGTATCATCAGCTAAACCTAAAATTGCAAATTACCATTTTACAACACTTGAGCCTGCATTAGGAGTAGTAAGACCAAAATCAGGTGAAGCTTTTGTAATGGCTGATATACCTGGAATAATTGAAGGTGCAAGTGAGGGAGTAGGACTTGGAATAAAATTTTTAAAACATGTTGAAAGAACAAGACTTTTACTTCATGTAATTGATGTATCAGGTTCTGAAGGAAGAATCCCTACAGAAGACTTTAAAAAGATAAACGATGAGTTAAAAAACTATAGCAAAAAATTAGCAGGTAAAAAGCAAATTGTTGTTGCAAACAAAATGGATGCGTTATCTAATGAAAATTTATTATTAGATTTAGAAAAAGAATGTAAAAAGAATAACTTAAAGTTATTTAAAATATCTGCCGCTACAAAGCAAGGTTTAGATGAGCTTATAGAGTATATAGCAAATGAACTAAAAAGTATACCAAAAGAAAGTATTGTTGATATAGATGAAAATTATGAAGTAGTAGAATATCTTGACCAAGAGTGGTATGTTGAAAAAGAAGATGATGTATTTAAAGTATATGGTGCACCTATTGAAAGACTTATGAGCAAAGTTAATATATTTGATACCGAATCAAGACAATATATGCAAAGATGCCTAAAAAATCTAGGAATAATGGAAAAATTAAAAGAACTTGGATTAAAAGAAGGAGATATAATAGATATTATTGGATTTCAAATGGAGTATTATGAATAATCAAAAAGCAAGCTAAATACAAGCTTGCTTTTTAGTCGATTTACGAATTTATAAGATATTCTAAAATTTGTACTGCATTAGTAGCAGCACCTTTTCTAATATTATCAGCTACAACCCACATATTCAATCCATTTTTTACACTAAAATCACGTCTGATTCTTCCGACATACACTTCATCTTTTCCATCCGCTAAAGAGGCAAGAGGATATAAATTTTTATCTATATCATCTAAGATAACTAAACCTTTTTGAGTATTTAATGTTGATTTTATTTCTTCTAAGGAAAATTCTTCATAAAATTCTACATTAATACTTTCTGAATGGCAATTCTTTACGGGCACTCTAACAGTAGTAGCAGTTATATTTAATGAATTATCATTTAATATCTTTTTAGTTTCTTCTATCATTTTCATTTCTTCTTTAGAGTAACCGTTTTCTAAAAACACATCAATGTGAGGAATACAGTTATTATGTATTGGGTATGGAAATTTTTGTGGATTATCCCAATTAAATGGGTTTTCTAAATCTTGTATACCAGCAATACCTGCACCAGAAACTGCTTGATATGTAGAATAAATAATTCTTTTTATTCTATATTTTTGATGTAATACTTTAAGAGGAAGTACCGCTTGTATGGTAGAGCAATTAGGATTTGCTATTATTCCATGATTTTTATTAATCATCTCTTTATTTATCTCAGGAACTACTAAAGGTACATCTTCATGCATTCTGAAAGTAGAGCTGTTATCAATAACTATACAACCGGTTTTGGCTGCAATTGGAGCAAAGTGCTCACTTATTTTACCACCAGCAGAAAAGAGTGCGTAGTCAAATTTAGTATCTTTAAATATGTTTTCAGTAAGTTCTTCTACTAAATATTCTTTATTTAAAAAATTTACTTTTTTTCCTTTGGATTTACTGGATGCAAAAAGTCTGTAATTTACATCTTTAAAATTTTTTTCTTCCAGCACTTTTAGAAATGTAGAACCAACAAGACCAGTTGCTCCTACAATAGCTATATTTACCATAAAAAAACACCTCATTAAAATATATTAATGAGATGAATAATTATAACTTGAAAGTTGTAAAATTACAGACCTGGATTTACCATTTTATATAGTATTTCTGGATTACCATATAGTTTAAATACTGAAAGTGAGAAATCTAAAAGTAAATAACATACAATAATTATAGCGAGTCTTTTTCTTATTTTTTCTGGAATAAATGAGATTACTTTATTTAATGCAGGTTGCAAAAAGAATACATATATAGTTCCAAGTATTCCCCAACCACACATTATTGGTACAGTGGTATAGTCTAGTATTTCTAGGAAGAATCCATCATAATTCCACATTTCTATTCCAAATATATATTTAAATCCAAGTCCACATAATAGTTCAAAAGCCCCGAAGCATAATAGCAGCGGCAAAAAATGTGTATGGAATATTAATTTTTGTAGGTTTTATATTGTAAAAAAGAAGATATAGTATTAATGCGCCAAAACCATATATACAGCACATAGGAGCATATAACACTCCACGATTTACAATTTTTCCTACAGCTATATAAATATACACTAGTTCAACAAGCCATCCAATCATAGAGCAAATCGTAAAAATGTATACCATTTCTACAATTGAACGATGTTTATTTTCATCTTTTTCCAAGACTACTTTGTAAGTTAGCCCATTATCTTTAATTTTTTCTTTTATTTGTTTGGCAGATTTTTTTATATTATTCTTTATTTCTTTTACATCTTTTTTTTCTTTTATATTTTGTGTCATTTAATCACTTCCTAAGTTTTTATTATAATATTTATTATCTAAACTAATATTTATAGTATTTAAGTAAAAAAGTGGCGAATAAGTTGGAAAACTAAAAGAGTAGTGCGTCGCAAATAATAGTTGTTTATATATTTTAAATTTTTTATTTATTTCATTTTTACCATATTTAGGATCACCTATAATAGGATGAGAGATGGATTTTAATTGAGCTCTTATTTGGTGAGTTTTTCCAGTATGAATTATTACCCTTAAAATTGCATAGTCTAATTTTTTATCTATATATTCCACAAAGTATTCTGTAGATATTTTATATGAACCTTTTACAAAATTATTGTATATTTTTGAGTACCCTGAAAGTTTATCTATTTTTATATATTTTTCTAAAATTTCATGTTTAGATACAAAATTAGAATTTGATACATATGCTTTATATTCTTTCAAAATATATCCGTTTTTAAAACCATTTAATAACTCTAAATAGCTTATATCATTTTTTGAAAACATTACAAGCCCAGAAGTATTTCTATCTAGTCTATGACATATTTTAGCGTAAGGATAAGTATTTTTTACCAAGTCTTCTAATGTTGGTTCAAGATATGAGTTAGAATTTTCTTTTTTATTCTCTAATTCTATATTTGATAAAATTCCTTGAGGTTTAAATACCACAAGAATATTTTCATCTTCATATATAACTTTAATTTCTTTTGGAATATTAAAAAGAAGAGTATCATTTACATATATATCTAATTTATCATTTTGAGCTAATATTATATTAGTATTTATTCTTTTATCATTTACTTTTATATCTTTATTTCTTAATGCTTTAAAAATAACTGAAGTTTTTAAACTAGGAAATACCTTTTTTAAATATTCAACTAAATATATATCTTTTTTATTTGTTACAATAAGTGTTCTCATGCTAATATTATACCCTTGTTTTAAACAAAAATCAACAAAATTTTTAACTTTGTAATAAAGCTTTAGTTTAAAAAGTGAAAGTTTTAAGATATTTTCTTTTTCGCATTGTTTAAAAAATATATTTATGGTATAATTCAGTTATTGAATTAGTAAATTATATAAGGAAGTGATAAATTTTGGCAATAAAAAAACAATCTTTTTTTAATGGAGTACTAGTTATAATGTTTTCACAGATACTTATAAAAGTATTTGGATTTATATATAGGATAGTACTTACAAATTTTCCACAGTTTGCCGATGAAGGAAATAGTTATTATGGCTCAGGATATCAAGTATATACTTTGATTTTAGCAATAGCAACAATGGGTATACCTAATACAATATCTAAACTTGTATCTGAAAAAATGGCAATAGGTGATAAAAGAGGAGCACATAGAATTTTTAGAACAGCAATGTCACTATTTACTTTAATAGCAATTGGTTTCTCACTTTTACTTTTCTTTGGCTCTGGTTTTATAGCTACTAATATACTTTCAAATCCTGGAGTAAAATATACACTTATGGCATTAGCCCCAGCAATAATATTTGTTGCTATGTCTGCAGTACTTAGAGGGTATTTTGTAGGAATGCAAAATATGATGGAGTATAGTAAAGCTCAAATTATAGAACAAATAGTAAATAGTGTATTTTCAATTATATTTGTAGTTATGCTACTTGGAGCAACACCAGAGATAATGGCAGCAGGCTCAACACTTGCTACAACAGTTGCTGCTTCTACAGCGTTTTTATATCTACTTATATATTACAACAAAAACAAAAAAGATATCTGGGCAGACATTCAAAAATCTGAAAAGTTTGCAGTAGCATCAAAAAAAAGTATAGCAAAGAAACTTATAAAATATGTAATACCTATATCTTTTGGAAGTGTGGTAGTTGCTCTTTCTGGAGTAATTGATGTTATAACAGCGATGGATGGCTTACAGCAATATGGTTACACTTTACAAGAAGCAAATGAAAAATTTGGAATTTTACTTGGTAAGGTAGATATATTAAATTCTGTACCACTTTCTATAAATGTAGCATTTTCAGTAGCACTTGTACCATTTATTTCATCTGCAATTGCTAAGGGTAAGAAAAAAGAAGCGGTAGATAAAATTAATTTTTCGCTTAAAGTATCATCTATAATAGCTCTTCCATGCGCAGCAGGGCTATTTATGTTAGCAGAACCTATCTTTTTACTTATATTTCCAAATGCTTCAGCTGGTGCACCGCTTCTTAAAGTACAGTGCTGGATGATAGTATTTGCAGTTTTAGCACAAACGTTGTATGGATCTTTACAAGGCTTAGGAAAACTATATGTTCCTGGAACTTGTCTTGCAATAGGTGCAGTAGTTAAATATATACTAAATATAACTTTAATTCCAAAGTATGGAGAAGTTATACCAGCAATTACCACAGTTATGTATAACGGAATTGCATGCACATTGTCATTTATATTACTTTTCAAATATTTAAAAGAAAAGTCCGATATGAAGGGAATATTTTTAAAACCATTATTTTCTACTTTAGTAATGTGTTTGGGACTATATTTGTTTGGAAAAGTTAATGAAACTTTACATTTATCAAATGCAATTTATACAATAACTAGTATGTTAATAGGTGTAATTATATACTTTGTTTCAACATTCGCAGTTAAAACACTAAGTGATGAAGAAATAAAACAATTGCCTTTTGGCACTAAAATCTATAAATTTTTAAGAAAAAATTAAAAAAATAACAAAAATGAATAAAAAACTGTTGACAACCTTGAGTATTTGTAGTATATTCATAGTGTAATCAATCACGGAGGTTACATTAGGAGGGATTTAGAATGAATAAAGCTGAATTAATAGCTAAAATTGCTGAAGAAAGCAAACTTACAAAAAAAGCTGCTGAAACAGCATTAGACGCTTTTGTAACTAGCGTTGAAGGTGCATTAAAAGCAGGAGAAAAAGTTCAATTAGTTGGATTCGGAACTTTCGAAGTAAGACAAAGAGCTGCTAGAAAAGGAAGAAACCCACAAACTAAAGCTGAAATTAAAATACCAGCTTCAAAAGCACCAGTTTTCAAAGCTGGTAAAGCATTAAAAGAATTAGTAAACAAAAAATAATTTAGTTTTAATTATTTAGTTATTAAATCTTAATGTTAAATATACGCAGGAATTAATTATATTAATCCTGTGTATTTTTTTTTAAAGATAGTATAAAATAATATAATTGTAATAAAAAAGAGAAAATATACTTTTTAAAGTTATTTTCTCTTTTTTAGTTTTTAATTAGTTTTCATTATTATTTGTTGTCAAATCACTTGTACAAAAAGCACATTTTGTAGCAGATATATCTATTGTACTTTTACAGTAAGGACACTCTTTAGTTGTATTTTCTTTTATTTCAGCTTCTTTTTTATTACTCTTTCTATTAGAACGTTTTATTATGCTAATTGCTATAAATAGTACAATTGAGATAATAAGAAAATTAATAATAGAGTTTAAAAGTTCACCGTAACTTAATACGATTGCCCCTGCTGCTTTTGCTTCTGCTAGTGTATCAAAATGGCCACCTTTTAAAGTTATAAACAAAGTTGAAAGGTCAACATCTTTTGTGAACATACTTATTATAGGGGTTATAGTAGAAGATACTAATGTGTTTACTATATTAGTAAAGGCGCTACCTATAACAACACCAATAGCCATATCAACTACATTTCCTTTGAGTGCGAAATTTTTGTAACTTTCAAGCGTTTTTTTTGCTTTTTCTTCTGTTTCTTTTCTTTTTTCTTTCAATATTTTTTTTGCTTCTTTACTTGATAATTTGTATTCCATATTTATCACCAAATATATTTTATACGTAAAGTACGCATAATGCAAGAGTTTAATAAAAATTTATCTAATATATGTAACAGTATTTCATAATTTTTTCACAAAATTATCACATTATATTGACAGAAAATTTAGATATATTATATAATGGAAACATAAATGGGGGGTGAGTATATGTACGATTATTCTTATGAAACATATAATATGTTAGATTCTGCTGCATCAGGAACCGCTTTTGGTATATTTGCAGGAATGTCAGCAGTAACTTGGATAATTTCTGTAGTTTTAGCTATATTTGCAGTTATATGTTTATGGAAAGTATTTGAAAAAGCAGGTAAGCCAGGTTGGGCATCTATTATTCCAATATATAATGCTGTTGTATTATTGCAAATAGTTGGAATGTCACCATGGTTACTTTTATTAATGTTGATTCCATTTGCCAACATAATAATTGCTTTTGTATTAACTATTTTAGTTTATGTAAAACTTGCTGGAAAATTTGGAAAAAGTGGCGGTTTCGCTGTAGGTTTAATATTCCTAAATATTATCTTTATGGCAATACTAGCTTTTGGAGATGCAGAATACCAAGAATAGTATTAATATGATAAAAGAGCTTCTTTATTTTTTAGGAAGCTCTTTTTTCGTTATTTATTCAAATTTTTGTTGACATTTTATGTATAATTATAGTACAATATACTGGAGAATTTTTGAAAAGGAGCTAAGATATGATTGGAACAAATGGTGTAACATTAAGATTTGGAAAAAGAACTTTGTTTGAAGATGTAAATATAAAATTTACTAAAGGAAACTGTTATGGGATTATTGGAGCAAATGGTGCTGGAAAATCTACATTTTTAAAAATACTTTCAGGAGAAATAGAACCAAGCGAAGGTGAAGTATATATGTCTCAAAATGAAAGACTTGGTATACTTAGACAAAACCATTATGAATTTGATGATGTAAAAGTAATAGATACTGTAATTAGAGGAAATACAAAGCTTTATGAAATAATGAAAGAAAAGGAAGCTATATATTCTAAAGAAGATTTTTCAGAAGAAGATGGAATAAAAGCTGGAGAATTAGAGGCAGAATTTGAAGCTTTAAATGGTTGGATGGCCGAGAGTGATGCAGCTCAACTTTTAAATGGACTTGGAATAGAAACTGAGTTTCATGAAAAATTTATGAAGGAACTAACAGGACCTCAAAAAGTTAAAGTATTACTTGCACAAGCACTTTTTGGAAATCCTGATGTATTACTTCTTGATGAACCAACAAACAACTTAGATATAGCTGCAATTGAATGGTTGGAAGAATTTTTAATAAACTTTGAAAATACAGTAATTGTTGTATCACATGATAGGTATTTCTTAAATAAAGTATGTACACATATTGTTGATATTGATTATAACAAAATAAAATTATATGTTGGAAACTATGATTTCTGGTATGAATCAAGCCAGCTTGCATTAAAGCAAATGAGAGAGTCTAACAAGAAAAAAGAAGAGAAGATAAAGGAATTAGAAGACTTTATACGTAGATTTAGTGCTAACGCTTCTAAATCAAAGCAAGCAACATCAAGGAAGAAAACATTAGAAAAGATTCAATTAGATGAAATAAAACCATCAACTAGAAGATACCCATTTATAGAATTTAAGCCTGAAAATGAATCAGGAAAAGAAATATTAGAGGTAGATAACATTTCTTATTCTAAAGATGGAGAACAACTTTTAAAAAATATATCATTTAAAGTTTTAAAAGGAGATAAAATAGTTTTATTAGGAGAAAATGGATTAGCTAAAACAGCACTTTTTGATATAATAATGGGAAAAGTAAAGCAAGATAAAGGAAAAATAACTTTTGGTAAAACAATAGTACCATCATATTTACCACAAGATAATGAAGCATATTTTAAATCAGACAAATCAATTGTTGATTGGATTGCTGATGCATATAACATAAATGATGAAACTGTAATTAGGAGCTTTTTAGGAAGAATGTTATTTTCTGGAGAAGAATCACTAAAAAAAGTAAATGTTTTATCAGGAGGAGAGAAGGCTAGATGTATGCTTTCAAGGGTTATGCTTGAAAAACCAAACTTTATACTTCTTGATGAACCTACAAACCATTTAGATCTTGAAAGTATTACAGCTCTTAATAATGGACTTATAAAAACAAATGATGAAATGATTTTTGTATCTCATGACCATCAATTTATTCAGACTATTGCAAATAGAATAATAATTTTAACAGAAAATGGAGTTATAGATAAAAGAATGACATATGATGAGTATCTAGAACAAAATAGAAAATAGAATATACAAAAAATGAGAAGATATTTTTATTATCTTCTCATTTTTTGTGTGTAAACAAGATATGCAATTGTATATCTTGCAGTGACTAACTTATTTTGTAATGTTCTCCCAACGAGCTTTCAAAACGGGGTCTTGAATTTGTTCTCCATTTGAAAATGGAACAAATATACCAGTTTCTTTATAACCTGCGTTTCGTAATTCATTAAGGATTTTATACCCTTTTGCAACATAAGTTTTTCCGTTACGATAGACGAATACCACTTTTCCGTTGTTAGTACAAAAGTGTCCCAACTTATTAATTGTAGTAACGTCAAAGCAAGTAGTATTGATAATAGGATAGTAGCAATCCTCAAAGTTGTGGTGTTTTACTTTAACTCCGGTAGTAGGTATCTCAAAGCAATTATTAAGAGTTTCTTCAGTGATAGTACCTATGTGATTTTTGTCACAATAAGAGATACAATCATTGGTGAAGTCCTCTAAATAAGACTTACGAGCGTTTTCCAGAAGAGAGTTCCATTTACTCTGTTCAAATTTAGGATAATCTCCATTACTAAATGGAACATAGAAATACTCTTTGCTGAAACCCAGGGAAGTAAGTGAATGCATTACACTACTAGTGTATGGAGTAACGTAAACTTCATTATCTGAAACAAAGCAGACCGTTGAGTTATTTGTTGAGTAACAACCATTGAACTTCGGTACCAGTTCCGAGACGTTGAGAGTTTCTTCCTGAGAGAACTGTGGAAAAACGGAAATTATTCCAGTATAAATCCGGACAGCCCTTTCTTTTAGAGAATCAATTGTGATAATATTGTTAGCCATTCTTTATTCCTCCTTAAAATTATTTGTTGTCGTTCAATATAGAACTTATGCTAACATGGAGACAATTTATATGAAATGCTCAATTATATTATAGCATGTTTACATAAAAAAGTCAAGAAGATAGAAAAAAATCAAAGATTATATAACCTTTGATTTAATGTAATGGTGCCCCAGAAGCGATTCGAACGCCCGACCCACGGCTTAGAAGGCCGTTGCTCTATCCAACTGAGCTACTGGAGCAATTACTATATAATAATAACATAAATATTTAAAAAAATCAATACTTTTTTAGAAAAAAATATAAAAATTACTGTATAATATATAGTTCGTATGATATAATTATCTTAAACTAGGAGTAAGTATGGAAAAAGAAAGAAAATATACAACAATAAATAATATATTTATATGCATATTTACAATATTATTTTTTTATTTAGGACTAAAAAAATGTGGCTTCTATAAAACGGACATTTTGGTTTTTAGCTTAGGTTTAGAAATAATAGGTGCAGTTTATATAGTATATAATTATATAATAAATAATAAAAAAAGAAAATTTGATATAATTGGGGCACTTATTTTAGGTTTAAGTGTGTCATATGCTTTATCAATTGTATTTTGGAATTTCACTTCACTTAGTGATGCAATATGTGAATATATTAGGTATTTTAACTTGTATTTAGTGTATAAAATAGTAAGTTTAAGTGATGATAAAAAGCTATATAAAAACATTCTTGCATATATGGGAATATTTTTAGGAATATTTGGAATAGATGGAATGGGAGCAAGAGTTTTTCAAAGTTTACTTGAAAAAATAAATAGCGGTTATTTAAATATGGACTTTGATAGGATGTCGTCTTTAGTTCAGTATGCTAATACATTTGCGATAATACTCCTTATTTCAAGCGTTTGTGTATTTGAAAAACTATTAAAAGCTGAAAAAGAAAAAAATACTAAAAATATAATAATATATCACACGATTTTGGCATTCTACACATCTTGTATAATTCTTAGTCAATCAAGAGTTGTAGGTTTACTTTTAATTATTTCTGTTATCATATATTATTTGTTTGCTGTTAAAAAGAATAAAAAAGAAAGTATAAGCATGACGCTTCTTATTATTTTTTTATTAATTGAATGCCTTGTTTACACAAGCCTTGTTTTGAAAGGAATAAATATAGATAATACGATAATATATTATTTAACACTACTATTAATTGGAGTAAATATAATAGGAAGCTATTTAATTTTAAAAATATTAAAAAAAGTAGAAAGTACGGAAAAAAATTCATTAATATTAAAAAAGCATACAAGATATATAACTATAGTTATATTGAGCTTTTTCGTAATTTATATTAGTTTGGGAATGTTAATTACATCAGATTTAAAAATTTCGGAAAAAAGTACACAGACTGTTAAGAGATATGTGTATAATGTGGAAAAGAATAATGAAAATAACCTAAATTTTACAGTTCAAAACTTAAATGAAGATAGTAGATATAAAATAGATATATATGGTATATCAAATAAAAATGAGAAAGCTTTTTTAAAAAGTTTTGAATATTTTGATACTGTTAGTGGGAATTTTTCATACAACATAAAAGATTTTAAAGATTTAAAATGTATAGAGTTAGATTTTAACTGCTATAAAGGAAGTATAAAAGTAGTAAATTCACATATTAATGACAAAAAGATGTCACTAGAGTATACACTGTTACCAACAGAAATAGTTAATAAAGTAAAGGATATGTTAACATCTACAGATAGTTTATCCTCTAGAATGATATATTTAAAAGATTCATTTAATATATGGAATTTATCTTTAAAAAATAGGATTATAGGAATAGGTGGCGAAGGCTTTAAAAACTCTTATCAATTGGTACAAAATCAAAGTTATACTTCAACAGAAGTGCATAATTCTTTTATGCAAATACTAATTGAAAGTGGAATAATAGGAGTAACATGTATTATAGCAGCAGTAATTATTTGGTTAAAAAAATCACCCAAAAACATATATAAATATGCTATGATACTTTTAATTATTCATTCTTTAATAGATTTAGATTTTTCATATATGTTTGTAATATGTATATTTGGAATACTACTTGGAATTAATACTCGAGATGAAAAGGAAAGTAAAATAAAAGAGAATGGAATATTAAAATATATGCAATATACATTTGTGGTGTTTTTAATCATACTTAATATAATTATAGTTTTAAAAATGAATGTAGCATATTATATGAAAGTACCAAAATATGAGGAAAAAGATTTAAACATTGAAAATATAGAACATTTAATAAAGTTAAATGAAAAAAGAGTTTCGTATGATTTGGCAGATAATAGATATAGAGAAGAGTTGGCAGATTCTTATCAAAAATATTTAGAAAATCTAAAATTTAATAGTGAAGATATACTAAAAGAGAAAGAACAGGAAAATGTTAAAGCAGTTTTAGAAAAAAGTGAAAAAAATGCTAAAGAAATGGAAAAAAATAACACAAAAGATAAAGAAACTTTAATAAATATTTCAGATATATACTTCTTTAATTTAAAATATATATTGAATTTAGATGAATTTGCTTCTAAGGATAAAAAATGTGAAGAATATATTCAAAAAATAATAGCAAATCTTAAATTTATTAAAGAAAACTATAGGTGTAATGATATTGCTAGAAATATGGTTTATGAGAGTTCAAAAAAATATTTAGATGAAATTTTAAAAATTGATAAGGGTACTTATTATACTGCTCAATTTGTCAATTATTTAAAAAATATATAAAATGTGTAATAAATTTAGTTACATAATTTTCTAAAATAGCAATATAACTATTGTTTTTTTACATTTTCTATGATATAATGCTTTCATATGAGAAATTAAGCTTAAGGAGGAAAAAACTATGGGATGGATAGACTGGACATTAGCAATATTTACAATATTAGTAGGAGTTGTTCTTACAATAGTAGTAATGCTTCAAAGTAGTAAGGATGGTCAATCTTCTATAACAGGAGCAAATACTTTCTATGGTAGTAATAAATCCAAAACATTAGATGGAGTACTTTCAAAATATACAGTAGTACTTGCACTTGTGTTTTGTTTACTTTGTTTTTTAACAACTGTTTCAATTATAAAATAAGGTAGGAGTTTATGAGTAAAAAATACAAATATGAAAGTAAAGAAATAAGTATTAGTGACGAAGAATATATGAGAAAAAAGGAAGTGCTTACTTCCTTTTTTTCAGATGATAAATATATGCCTATGACTAAAAAGCAAATAGCAAATTTTTTAGGAGTTAGAAAAGACGAGCTTCATATATTAGAAAAAGTCTTGCAAGAATTAGAAGACGAAGCTGTTATTTTTATTGATGATAGTAAAAGATATGTTAAAGCTTCCAAAAGTAATGTTATGAAAGGTGTATTCGAAGCTAAGGGGAAAAACTTTGGTTTCGTAAGAGGAGAAAACGGCGAAGATATTTTTGTGGCTTCAAATTTGTCACTTTCAGCTATGGACAAAGATGTGGTACTTGTTAAAATTCTGACTTCAAAAGTAAAAGATAAAAATGCAGAAGGACAAGTTATAAAAATAATAAAAAGAGATAAAACTACTGTAATAGGTAGATTTACTAAAAGTAGAACTTTTGGCTTTGTGGTTCCTATTGATAGTAAAATAAATGATATATATATACCTAAAAAATATATAAAAGGTTATAGCGATAATTTGATGGTAAAAGTAGAAATAACTAAATATGCTACATCTACTACTAAAGCAGAAGGAAAAATAATTCAAGTTATAGGAAGTACCGAAGATGATAATATTGAAGTAAAGGCTATGTATTCTGCATATCAGATAGAAGAGAATAAGCAATTTAATAAATTTGTTTTAGATGAGATAGAAAATATTCCAAATGAAGTACAAAGTAAAGATTTAGAGGGAAGAGTAGATAGAACAGACGAAATGGTTGTTACAATAGATGGCGATGATGCTAAAGATTTAGATGATGCTGTTTCTGTTAAAAAGACTGATGATGGAAATTATCTACTTTCTGTATATATAGCGGATGTATCAAACTATGTAAAGGATGGAACAAACCTTGACACAGAGGCTTATACAAGAGGTACAAGTGTATATATACCTGGAACAGTTGTACCAATGCTTCCTAAGAAATTATCTAATGGAATATGTAGTTTAAATGAAGGAGTAAATAGACTTACTCTTGCAATTGACATGAAAATAAATGATAAAGGCGAAGTTTTAGAAAGTAACGTATTTAAAGCAGTAATAAAATCTAAAAAGAGAATGACTTATGATAAGGTATACAAAGTCTTAAATTTAGAAGATATGAATGCTTTAAAAGAGTATAAAGAATATGAAGATATGTTATTTTTAATGAAAGAACTTGCTGTTATACTAAATAATAAAAGAAAAAGAGAAGGAAGTATTAACTTTGATATTCCAGAAACTAAAGTGGTGTTAGATGAAAATGGAAATGTAATAGATATTAAGCCTTATGAAATAACTATAGCTAATAAAATAATTGAAGAGTTTATGCTGGCTGCCAATATGCAAATAGCAGAAAAATTCTATTATCTTGAACTTCCATTTATTTATCGTATTCATGAAACACCTGATGAAGAAAAACTAAGAGATTTAAATGAAATACTAGGTAAATATCACAAAAGAGTAAAAGGAATAAAAAATATACACCCTAAAGCCTTAGCTGATATTTTAGATGGAATTCAAGATGAGGAAGAAAAACAAGTAGTTTCAAACTATATGTTAAGGACTTTAAAACTAGCAAGATATAGTGAAGAATGCTTAGGACATTTTGGCCTTGCTGCAAAATTTTATTGCCATTTTACATCACCAATTCGTAGATATCCAGATTTATTTATACACAGAGTTATATCAGATTATATAGAAAGCGGATATTTATTAAGTGATGAAAAAATAAATAAATATACAAAACAAGCTGTAAAATATGCAAAAATAGCGTCTGAAATGGAAAAACAAGCAACTAAAATAGAAAGAGATTTTGATGATTTGTATGAAACTATATATATGAAAAATTATATAGGTCAAACCTTTGATGCGGTTGTTTCACAAATAACATCTTTTGGAATGTTTGTAAAACTTGAAAATACTGTTGAAGGATTAGTTCCTTTTGATAATATGCCACATAATGATTATTACATATTTGATGAAACAAGAAAAATTTTAGTGGGCAAAAATACATCTGAGACATTTAGAGTAGGAGATAAACTTAAAGTAAAACTTGTACGTGCGGATGTAAAAACAAAACAAATTGACTTTAAAGTAGAAGAAAGTAATAAGGAGGCTGAAAATGGAAAAAAAGAAGAGTAATACAAAAAAGGTAAATAGGAACACTAAAGAAAAAAAAGTGAGCTTAAGTAAAAACTATCCTAAATTTATTGGAGAATTTTTAGAATTTTATAAAGAGAATTTGAGAAAAAAACATATAATTGTATATGTAATATCACTTGTTATATTTTTTGTATTTTTAGCTATGTTCATATCTACAATAGATGTAAAAACTCCACTTGAAACGGTTATAGAAAATACGCAAAAAGCTGATACTAATGTATTTAGTACTATTATAAAGCAAACAATACCATCAGTATTCTTAGTAATATTTGCAGGTATCACACCATTTATATATTTGCCTGTTATTGGTTTTTGTTATCCATATATACTTGCTTCAGATATAGCAGAAAGCTTCCTTATGACAACTCATACATCAAATATAATATGCATGACACTTGGAGGAATAATACAAATTTTTGCTATTTCATTAGCTATGGTAGCCGGCTTTTATTATTGTGGCTTTTCAACAAAAAGGTTTAGATATTCACAGCGTAGTAGTTTTGGAATATATAATGTAAAGAGGCAATTATATGAAATAAAAAAAGATGATAAAAAAATAACAAAACTAGATGAAGAAAAAAGGAAAAAAGATGAAAAGATTGAAGCTTTAAACGTAAGTGTTCCATATAAAAAATTATTTTATACATTTATTGCAGCTGTTATAATTGCAATAATTGGAACATTAATATCAGCAATTTAAGGAGGAAAGATGAGAGCTAGATTTAATTTAAAACAAGTAGAAGATTTAATGCAAAATGAAAAGTTTCTAGATTCCAAAGAAAAGTTACAAGACATTTTACAAGAAAAATTAGTAGATGGGAAAAAGCTATATATTGAAATAGGAATGGGTAAGGGTGAATTCATTTCTAATATGGCAAATAATGATAAAGAAAATATATATATTGGAATTGAACTTTGCAAACCAGTACTTGCTTTAGCAGTAAAAAAGATAAATAGATTTGAAGAAGAAAATAATGTAAAACTTTCTAATTTGTATGTAATGTCTTTTGATGCTTTAAATATACATGAAATTTTAGGAGATTATAAAGTAGATAAAATATTTTTAAATTTCAGTGATCCATGGCCTAAAAAGAAACATGCTAAAAGAAGACTTACAAATGAAAAGTTCTTAGCTGAATACAAAAAAATAATGAAAAAGGATGCAACTATTGAGTTTAAAACAGATAATAGAGGACTTTTTGAGTATAGCTTAGTTAGTATGCAAAATTTTGGTTTTACTTTTTTAGAGGTATATTTAGATCTTCATAAAACTGATATACCAAATGTTGTAACTGAATATGAAGAAAAATTCTCTAAATTTGGACCAATATACAAATTAGTCGTAAAATAGAGAATAGAATGTAATGAATTATAAAAATTATTAGGAAAAAACAAAAAGGACCACTTTATTTTGAAGTGGTTCTTTTAGTAAAAATAATTAATAATTTTATATAAGTTTTAAAAACATATCGAAATACATATTTATTGATGGAGCAAGTTGTTTATGTTCTTTTAAAGAATTTATTTCTTTTTCACTCATCCACTTTACTTCAGATAGTTCTTCTTTTTGAATAGTAACATCATTTAAATTAAAATTTGCTTTTATTAAAAATACATCAACAAAATCAAACTCCCTTTTAAAAGATAAAATAAGTTCGATGTTATTTTTGGAAAACTCGATTCCTAATTCTTCTTTGCACTCCCTTAGAGCAGCTTCTACTGGTGATTCACCTGTATCAACTGCACCACCGGTTTGTGACCATAAGTTAGGGAATATTTTTTTGGTAGAAGCTCTTTTTTGCATTAGAAATTCATTTTTTTCATTTATTATCCAAGTGTGAACAGATTGTCTATATTCTCCTTTAACATTTTCATGTCTTTTTCCAGTTTTTTCTAGAAAAGTTCTCTTGTTATCAAATTTATCAACTATTTCCATGTCACTACCTCCATATTTCACTTTTAAAAAATCTTTCTTGAAATTCAGTTAGAACTTGAATTTCATTATTTGTGAAATTTCTTTCGTTTGGAACTACAATTAATTTATCATCATTGTCATTTAATCTGTGTATAATAGCTATGCATTTTCCAGTAAAATTCTCTAAGGGTTCAAAAACTCCTAATATATATGCATCTAATTCTTCGTTATCTCCACTAATAGTGTTTGGAATATAGCCATAGTTTACAGGATATATATAGTCATGTTTAGGATGTTTACTTCCCATTTTTCTATCAATGTGTACATTTACTAAGGTATTTAAATATGATTTACTATTTAGCATAAAATTCACCTCACTTAAAAAAATCTAAAAGTATATTAACATAAATTATAGTTATTTACAAGTAAAATATATTAAATTACATAAAATTATCGAATTTTTTTACAAAAAAATGCATATAATATTGACAAAGTTAAAAAAATACGTTAAAATATATGAGTAGATTGTCGGTGGATATAGCACAGTTGGTTAGCGCGCCAGTTTGTGGCACTGGAGGTCATGGGTTCGAATCCCATTTTCCACCCCACTACTTATATAGCATATTGGGATGTCGCCAAGTGGTAAGGCACCAGACTTTGACTCTGGCATTTCGTAGGTTCGAATCCTGCCATCCCAGCCAAAGAAAACGATATCTATAAAACAGGGTATCGTTTATTTTTTATATTATTAATTCCTATTGTGTTAAGCGAGGTGAGTTTTTTGTTAATAGATGTAAATAAAATGAGATTGTTAAAATCTGATAATCCTGAAATGAAGTTTAAATTAGTAAAATCAAATATTGAAAGATTTTTTAGAGATTATATATATTATTATAATGTATATGATAGAAAAGAACTTATCATTGATTCAGGTTATTTACCATTTCACTATTTAGATGAAATAGTATTAAACAAAATAATAGACCTTCTAGAAAAGGAATTAGGTTATGGAATAATAATGGTAAAAACTACAAATATAAACAAAAAAGGTTATCAAAAAGATGATTTAATAAATATAAGACTTTTTGATAGTAAAACAGCTGATCCTAAAGATATAGATGACTATTTTAACTTAAAAATGTTTCAACCATTATATTCAACTTATCATAATTATTATAATATATCTGGAGAAAATGAAAATAAGGAAATGTCATACATGTCATGTTTAGAAGTAGGAAATAGTATAAAAACTTTAATGGAAGGTAAGTAAAAAGAAGTATAATAAATATTTAAAATATACTTCTTTTTTCTATATACGCTTGCAAAAATAAAGTAATAGTTATATAATACTAATGTAAATATTGGGGTATAGCCAAGTGGTAAGGCAACGGACTCTGACCCCGTCATTTCGTTGGTTCGAATCCAACTACCCCAGCCAAACCCAAAACTCTGTGAAGCCTTTAAGATAAGGAACACAGAGTTTTTTTGTTATTTTAATGTGACGGAATAAAAAAAATAAAAATCACGGGATGATATTGACAAAAATCACGGAATAAGATAAAATATAAAAGTAAAGATTAGGAGAAATTATGGAAATAAAAAATTATCGAAAAAGAATTGTTGACGAAAAAATTGAACATTATTTAAAACTATTTGGTGCTGTAAGTATAGAAGGTCCAAAATATTGTGGAAAAACGTGGGCAGCTCGTTATCATTCAAATAGTGAAGTATTGTTGCATAACTCTACAGGTGAATCTTCAAATAATGTAGAACTTGCAAAGATGTCACCATCATTAATCTTAGAAGGAAAAAAACCTAAACTAATAGATGAATGGCAAGAAGCAACAAATTTGTGGGATGAGATTAGGGCAGATGTTGATAGAACTGGTTTAAAAGGTCAGTATATTTTAACTGGTTCTTCAACACCTAATAGGAAAGGAATTGCACATAGTGGAGCAGGTAGATACGGAAAAATATATTTAAGAACAATGAGTTTGTTTGAATCAGGGGATTCTACAGCGGATATATCCTTAAAAGAAATATGTAATGGAGAGGTTAAGCAAAAATTAACTGGAGAAGTTGATTTAAGAAGATTGGCTGGTTTAATAATTAGAGGTGGCTTTCCAGCTAATATAGGTTATTCTCCAAAAGATTCTAGTGAAGCTATTGGTGAGTATATAAAGATTATAATTGAAGACGATTTAATTAGATTAGATGGTGTTAATAGAGATAAACACAAAGTGAAATTGTTACTTAAGTCTTTAGCTAGAAATGAAAGTACAACGGTATCTAATATGACTTTAAAAAAAGATATAAGTGAAGTGGATAATGAAGATATAGATATTGATACATTGGCTTCCTATTTAAATGCTTTGGATAAGTTATATTTATTAGATAATGATGAACCTTTTTCATCTAATATTCGTTCATCAATAAGAGTTAAGCAGCTTGAAAAAAGGCATTTTGCTGATCCATCAATGGCATGTGCTTTGTTAAATATTAAAGAAGAAAGCAAACTTATAAATGATTTAGAAACTTTTGGTTTCTTATTTGAAGCTTTAGTAGAAAGAGATTTGAAGATATATGCAGATAGTTTTAATGCTAAATGTTATCATTATCAAGATTATCAAAATAGGGAAATTGATAGTGTTATTGAGCTAGAAGATGGAAGTTGGTGTGCATTTGAAATAAAACTTGGGGCAAACAAAATAGAAGAAGCAGCTAAAAATTTGTTAAAAATAAAAGAAGAAATAAAAAAAGAAAATGGAAAGGTCCCCGCTGTTCTTTGCGTTATATGTGGACTTTCAAATGCTGCATATCAAAGACCAGATGGTGTATACGTTGTTCCAATTACTGCATTGAGACCATAAAAATATGAATATATAATATATAGAAAGGATGTGATTTTGTGGTAAATATATATATTACTAATCCAGTTTCTGGAAATTTAGATAAAATAAAGGAACCAATAAAAGGTTGCTGGATAAATATGGTAAAACCAACTGATGAAGAGGTTAAAGAGGTATGCCAAAAAGTGGGAGTAGAAGAACATCTTTTAAGGTACCCATTAGATATAGCCGAAAAAGCGCACATTGATATAGAAGATGATGCTGTACTTATTGTAGTAGACTCTCCATTTACAGAATACGTAGATGATTTTAAGGTATATACAACGCTTCCAATTGGTATGATACTTGTAAGGGATGATATATTTATTACAATATCACAAGAAGAAATTAATAGTGTTAAAGGAATTTTAAATCGTGATAACGCATACAAAATTCATACAGATAAAAAGTCTAGATTTGTTTTTCAAATCCTTTATGATATAGCTCAAGATTATATAAGATATTTAACATATATAAATAAAGATTTGGAAGTTTTTGAATCTCAAATGGAAAGAACAATGAGAAATAAAGAACTTCTTAAGATAATGAAATTTGAAAAAAGTATGATATATTTTAATGCTTCAGTAAAAGGAAATCAAGTTGTACTTGAAAAATTAAATAGAGGAAAGGCAATTAAACTTTATGAGGATGATGAAGATATATTAGAGGATACTTTAATTGAAAATAGACAGGCTATAGAGATGATTGCTACATATAGTGAAATTTTAAATGGAATTGTTGATATGTTTGGAACAATGGTTTCAAATAACTTGAATATAGTCATGAAAATATTGACTTCAATCACTATAATAATATCACTTCCAACAATGATATCTGGAATAATGGGAATGAATGTTGAATTTCCATTTAACACGGGAATTCCTGGCTTTTGGGGAGTGATGGGAGTAGCTGCAATAGTTACTTTACTTGCAACAATTTGGCTTAAGAGAAAAGATATGATGTAAAAAAAGCAGTGGATTACACTGCTTTAATTAATCTTCATCTTCTCTTTTGTGATGTTTGCACCAAAAATCTTTATCATTATCACTTTTGTCTAGTCTGCAACGATAAGTTTCATCACGGTTCTCACTTCCGTGGATACAATTTTCGCAGGTATCATATTTTCCTCTTCCCATAAATAAACCTCCTATATAATTAAACTAATATAATAATATCATGAAATTATATAATATTCAAGGAGTTAAAAATGGTATATAACATGAAAGTAAAAAATTTAAAAGAAAAAACACTCACAAAATATTTATTTATAGATAGTAGAATGAGAAATGTAGAAAAAGAAACTCTTAAAAATCTTGGTTATGAACTGGTACTTATACCTAAAAGCACACGAGTGTATGAGGAAATATCATCTCATACGGATATATTTATAGCGAATGTTAATGGCAAACTTGTAATAGAACCAACTTTGTATAAGTTCTTAAAAGAAGAACATGAAGATTTTTTGGGTAAGGTAAAAGAAAAGATAGTTTGTGGTAAATCTTTAGTAGATAAAAAATATCCATTAGATATAGCATATAATGTATGTTTTATTGGAAAAAATGCAATTCATAATTTTAAATATACAGATGAAAATATACAAGAATTAATAAAAAAAGAAGATTTAAATAAAATAAATATTTCTCAGGGATATTCTAATTGTGCTATAGCTGTTATAGATGAAAATAGTGCTATAGTAGAAGATAAAAAAATAGCAGAAGTTTTAAGAAAAAATAACATAGAAGTATTAGAAATAGAAAGAGAAAATAAAATAAATCTTCTAAATGAAAGTGGAACATATTCTAGTATGAAAGGATTTATAGGAGGAACAATTTCAAAGATAGGAAAAAACGTAGTTATATTTGGTGATTTAAATTATTTTAAAAATAGTAATAAAATACGAGAATTTATACTTAAAAAAGATTTAAAAATTATAGATTTTAAAGATTTAGATTTAATAGATTATGGTGGAGTAATTGAAGTGTAAATTAATATGGTTTATATATTCAACTTAATAAAATATCTTATGTGTATAATAGATAACATAAGGTATTTTTTCTTTTGTTGAGTTAGATTTATATACAAATTTTTACTTGTAAAAATAGTATAAATTTCTTGCTATTATTATTACAATTTGGTATAATAAAGAGGATCAATACGAACATGAGTTTTATACAGGCTTATACGATTTAAATAGAGAGGATGTAGTTATGGAAGAATTATTAAATGATTTAAATGATAAACAAAAAGAGGCTGTTACCTATCTTGACGGACCACTTTTAATTTTGGCTGGTGCAGGTTCAGGAAAAACAAGAGTTTTGACATATAAAATAGCATATTTGCTAGAGAAAAAGGTAGTTAAACCTTGGGAGATCTTAGCTATAACATTTACTAACAAAGCGGCTAAGGAGATGAAAGAAAGAGCAATTAATTTGATTGGAGAAGATGCAAATGATGTGTGGCTTGGAACCTTTCACTCAGTTTGCGTAAGAATTTTAAAAAGAGAGATTGAATATCTAGGGTATTCAAAGGACTTTAATATTTTTGATGAATTAGATAAAGAAAAAGTAATAAAAGAAGTGTTAAAAAAATTAAATGTAGATGATAAGCAGTATCCTGTTTCTTTGGTAAAATATGAAATTAGTCATGCTAAAGAAAAAATGCAAGACTACAAAAAATATAAGGAAACAGTAATTGGAGATTTTAGAAGAGAAAAAATAGCTGAAATATATGAAATTTACCAAAAAACTTTAGTAAAGAATAACGCAATAGACTTTGATGATATTATAATGCTTACAGTAAGATTATTTTTAGAAAATCCTGATAGGCTTATGTATTATCAGTCTAAATTCAAATATCTACTTGTAGATGAGTATCAAGATACAAACAAAATTCAATTTTTACTAATAAATCTTCTTTCTTCATCTCATGGAAATATTTGTGTAGTTGGAGATGAATCACAAAGTATATATGGCTTTAGAGGGGCAGATATATCAAATATTTTAAACTTTGAAAAGGAATTTCAAGATGCTAAAATAGTTAAACTTGAAGAAAATTATAGAAGCACAAAAAATATTTTAAAAGCTGCAAATGAGGTTATAAAACACAACAAATCTAAAATAGATAAAAATCTTTGGACTGAAAATGAAGAGGGAAAAAAGATACAATACAAAACATTAAAAAATGAATATGAAGAAGTTGAATTTATTGTAGATAAAATAGATGAGATATGTAGAAAAGAAAAAAAGTCATATTCAGATTTTGCAGTACTTTTTAGAACTAATGCACAGGCTCGTGTACTTGAAGAAGTATTTATGCGTGCGGGTACACCATATAGACTTATTGGTGGCTTAAAATTCTATGCTAGAAAAGAAATAAAAGATTTAACAAGTTACTTAAAACTTATTCAAAATAAAAACGATAATATTGCCTTAAAAAGAATAATAAATGAACCTAAAAGAGGAATAGGTGATACTGCGGTAGAAAAACTAGAAAAAAGAGCAGAGGAAAAAAATATATCAATTTTTGAACTTATTCAAGATAGCAGTAATTTAGAAGGAATAAGAAGTGCTGCAAATATCATAATGTTTAGAGATATGATGAATGATTTGATGATAAAAAAAGATGAATATTCAGTATCAGACATTATGAAACTTACACTAAAAAATTCTGGCTATGAAGCTATGTTAAATGCAGATAAGACCCAAGAGTCAGAAAATAGATTTGATAACTTAATGGAATTTATTGGTGTTGCTATGGAGTTTGAAAAGGAAAGTGTGGATAATACACTAGCAGATTTCTTAGAAAGTATAGCATTGGTCTCTGATGTTGATAACTTGGACGAATCTCAAGAAGCTGTAACTTTAATGACAATGCATAGTGCTAAAGGTCTTGAGTTTAATGTTGTGTTCTTAGTTGGAATGGAAGAGGGATTATTTCCTTCAAAAAGATCAATTGATGAAGATGAAACTTGTGAAGAAGAAAGAAGGCTTTGCTATGTTGGTATAACAAGAGCAAAACAAACTTTAATAATTACAAATGTGGAAAGAAGAACATTATATGGTTCTACGTCTTATGCAATCCCTTCAAGATTTATTGAAGAAATACCAGAAGAACTATTTGATGAAGAAACAATAGAATCTATTAATGAGAAAAAGAATAAAAGACAGAATGAATATAACAGAGTGCAAGGAATAATATCTAATCTAGATAACTATTTTGATAATGGCATAGCATCTAATGCAGCAGCTAAGTCTAAATCTTCAAAATCTAGTTTTGGAGTAGACGTTAATAGTTTCTTAAGTAATATTGGTGGAAATACTAAAAAAGCTTCATCAAATAATCTAGATAATACTAAAAAATATATTGTAGGAATGACAGTAAAACATAAAAAATTTGGTACAGGTATAATAGAAAAAATAGAGCCAGAAGGAGAAGATTTTAAACTTGATATAATGTTTGATAAAACTGGTTTTAAAAGATTAATGGCTAAATATACTCCACTTGAAGTAATTGATTAAGCTTTTTTTCATAATTAGGAATATATTAAAGTTAAATTGTATATTATAAATAAATGGGGATGGGTGTAATGAAAGAAAAAATATTAGTAATATTTGGTTCTATGTCATCGGAACATGAAATTTCTTGCATATCTGCAGGTAACATAATATCTAATCTAAATAAAGAAAAGTATGAAATAACAATGCTTGGGATAGATAAAAATGGAAAGTGGTATTATTATTTAGGTACTGTAGAAAATGTATTACAAAATAAATGGATAGATGACGAAAATAACAAAGTAGAGATACTTGATATTATGGAAGAATTAAAAAAATATGATGTAATATTTCCAGTGCTTCATGGAAAATATGGAGAAGATGGAGCTATTCAAGGATTACTTGAAATGGCTCATTCAAACTATGTAGGATGCAAAGTACTTGGAAGTAGTATTGGAATGGATAAAATATTATCTAAAGAGCTAGTTTCTTCTCTTGGAATAGATGTAGTAGATTATATAGCTATAAATAATAATTTTAATATAACTGAAATTTTAAATGAAGTAGAAGAAAAGTTGAAATATCCAGTAATAGTAAAACCTAGTAAAGAGGGGTCTTCTTATGGAGTTACTAAAGTAGATAAAAAAGAAGATTTATTAAATGCAATTGAATTTGCTTTGAAATATGATAAAGAGATCCTTATAGAAAAATACATAGATAATAGGAAAGAGATAGAATGTGCTGTAATTGAAATTAATGAAAAAAATAAAATATATGCTTCTACACCAGGAGAAATAGTTTCAGCAAATGAGTTTTATGATTTTAATGCAAAATATGAAAATACTAATTCTTATACTCAAATTCCTGCAAATTTAAGTGAAGAATTAATAGGAAAAATAAAAGAATATTCAATAAAGATATTTAAAAAATTAAGACTCAACTTACTTTCCAGAATAGATTTTTTTGTATCAAATGAAAAAATCTATTTTAATGAAGTTAACACTATGCCAGGTTTTACTAGTATTAGCATGTATCCTATGATGCTTATGCATGATGGAATTAATTATAGTGAAATCTTAGATATTTTAATAGAAGATGCTAAAATGTGATAGAAAGTTGAAACATAAAAAAGCCTCGTATTATTCGAGGCTTTTTCTGTATTTAATGTAATTTTCTTCTAACTCTTCTGGAGATGTTGTTGTGTCTATTGGAAAATCATCTGCATCGCCAAAAGATGAACTAAATGTACTTAGAAAGAAATCTTTTTTATCTTTTGACTGCCGTGTTTCAGGTAAGTCTTCAAAATCGTTTATGTTAGTAGTTTCAATATCGTCAAAATCTAGTTGTTTATTATTTTGTGTAGCTTTTATAAATTCTTCTCTCATAAAAAATAGTTCTTCATATTTTTGCCGTATTTTTTTGTCATAACCAGAATGTCTTTTAGAATTTGATATAGCTTTTGTAGCAATAGCTCTTGCCGTTTCAATATTTACTATGTTTTGAGTAATGGCTAAATGCAATGCTTCTGATACTTTTGATTTTGAGACGTTAATTCCCATTCTATAGAATGAATCTGATATACTTTCCATAGTTGAAAACTTATCGTCTATATATTTCCGTACTATTTCCAAAACTAAGTTCTTTTCCATCTTTTATTTTCTCCTTCCATAAAATTATTTATTTAGGTTACCGTTATTACTCTATAATAATTATACAATAAAAATTTGGATTAATCAATACATTAAATTAAAATTATGTAATGCTTTTTGCAAAAAGTAGCTGTTAGTAAAATAAAGTCGATAAATAATAAAAAATAGCGTTGATTTGACAAATACTAAAAAATGTAGTATAATATATTTGTTGTTTTTATGAACGAGTAAAAATCAAAAGATAAAATTTTAAATATAAGTATTTTATTATTGAACGTGGTTAAATATGTAGATTGAAAATTAAATATTAATATAAAATGAAAGGGGATTTTTAATGGAAGAAAAGAAGAAAATTATAAAAAAATCAGGAGGAAAATCTTCTGATTTAAGAAATAAAAGTACAAGAGGAACAAGAAGTATAAAGTCTGTTGGAACTTCTAAAACTTCTAGAAGTAGAATCGTTAAGACAGATGAAGATATAAAGAAAAATTCAAGATTAGTAAGAGATACTAAGAAAAAACTAAATAGTAGAACAAGTGTGGACGTAGAATTTGAAAATATTGATACTAAGCCTGTAGTAGTTAAAAACAATAAACCAAGTATATTTGTAAAACCAAGACTTAAAGTAATACCACTTGGTGGAATGAATGAAATAGGAAAAAATATAACAGTATTTGAATACGATAACGAAATTATAATAGTAGATTGCGGTTTAGCTTTTCCAGAAGATGATATGCTGGGTGTAGATTTAGTTATTCCTGATATAACATATCTTGAAAAAAATAAAGATAAAATAAAAGCTATAGTAATTACTCATGGTCATGAAGATCATATAGGATCAATACCATATTTCTTAAAGAAAATAAATGTGCCTGTGTATGGAACTAAATTAACACTTGGCCTTATAAAAAACAAATTGATTGAACATAATTTAGATAAAACAACAAAATTAAAATGCGTAAAACCACGTGACGTAGTTAAATTTGGAAAATATTTTAAAGTAGAATTTATAAAAATGACGCACTCAATTGCAGATGCAGTTGCAGTTGCAATAACTACTCCAGTAGGTGTAGTATTTCATACAGGAGACTTTAAAATTGATTATACACCAATTGATGGTGAAATGATGGATTTTCAAAGAATTGCTGAACTAGGAAGACAAGGTATAACGCTTCTTATGTCAGATAGTACTAACGTACTAAGACCCGGATATACAATGTCTGAAAGTAGTGTAGGTAGAGAGTTTGACAAGATATTTAATAATTGTAATAAAAGAATTATTGTTGCAACATTTGCTTCAAATATTCATAGAATGCAACAGATTGTAAACTCTGCAGTAAAAAATAAAAGAAAAGTTGCAGTAGTTGGACGTAGTATGCTAAATGTTATGACAGTTTCACAAGAGCTAGGATATATTTCTATGCCTGAAGGAACTTTAATTGACATTGATAAAATTAATAATTATAACCCAGAACAACTTGTAATTATTACAACTGGTTCACAAGGAGAACCTATGGCTGCACTTTCTCGTATGTCAGTAGGAGAACATAGAAAAGTTCAAATTACTCCTGATGATTTAGTAATATTTTCATCATCACCAATACCAGGAAATGAAAAATCTGTTGGTAGAGTAATTGATGAATTAGAAAAATTAGGTGCTGAAATTATATATAATCAACTTGCGGATGTACACGTATCAGGACATGCATGTCAAGAAGAACTTAAACTTATGCTTGCACTTACAAAGCCTAAATATTTTATGCCAGTTCATGGTGAATATAGATTTTTAAAACAACATGGAGAACTTGCAGTAAGCATAGGTATGGATAAAAAAGATATATTCTTACTTGAAAATGGTAGAACATTAGAGATAGGAAATGATAGTGCTGAAATTACAGGGCAAGTTCCATCTGGAATGGTTCTTGTTGATGGACTTGGAGTAGGTGATGTAGGTAATATAGTACTTCGTGATAGGCAACTTCTATCTGAAAATGGTATGATTATAATTGTAGTAAGCTTAGATAGGAAAACATCAAAAGTTGTATCAGGACCAGATATAGTTACTCGTGGATTTGTATATGTAAGAGAAAGTGAAGATCTTATGGAGGAAATAAGAGAAATAGCTAAAAAAGAACTTGAAAAATGCGATAGAGAAAACATAAAAGAATGGTCTAATATAAAATCTGCATTAAGAGAAACTTTAATTCATTATGTATATTCAAAGACCAAAAGACAACCTATGATACTTCCAATACTTATGGATGTAGATATGGATAGATACCAAAATTAATCTGGTAGAAAGAAAATTAAAATAAGCTACTAAAGTGGAAATATTTAGTAGCTTATTTTTGGCAAAAAATTAATTATTTAGTTGATTATGTAGCTAAAATATTATATAATAATTGTGTAAATTTATATATTAAATATTATAATGAGATTTATATATTTAAAAAGAATATTTTAAAACTAAATCCTTGTATTTATATTGTTTATACAACGACTACAAGTCTTGATAAATTCTGCATATGAGGATGAAGGTATAACAACTAACATTGCGATTATTTGTATAGCAAATATATTTTGGGGATAATAAATATGATTGATTTTGCAAAGTGCAATATATTAACGATTATGACCTTAAAATATAGTTTTAATAAATTGATAAAAGAAAGGAGAGTATAATATATTTTGTAAATTTAATATATTATACAAGGATAGAAAATGGATAAAGAAATGGAAAGAAAGTGTTTTGAACTTGCACATTATATATTCCCAGATGTGCATGATACAGTAGAAGATTTAGAGGTTAAATACCCAGTAAGAAGAATAAAAAAAGATGCGTGCGTTACAAGATATGCACCTTCTCCAACAGGGTTCTTGCACACAGGAGCTTTGTTTATGGCACTCGTAAACAAAATTATGGCAAAACAAAGTGAAGGAATCTATTTTGTAAGAATAGAAGATACAGACCAAAAAAGAGAAATAGAAGGCTGTGTTAAACTTTTAACAGAAGGACTTAAAGAATTTGGACTTACACCAGATGAAGGAGTTATTTCTGAAAATGAGGAAAAAGGATATTATGGTCCATATACCCAAAGTAAAAGAAGAGATATATACAGAATATGTGCTAAGCATTTAGTAGAAAAAGGACTTGCTTATCCATGCTTTTGTACACCAGAAATGTTAAAAGCAAATCATGATGCCCAAGAAAAAAACAAGGTGGTTCCTGGATATTATGGAATATATGCAAAATGTAGAAATATTTCAATTGATGAATCTATTGAAAGAGTTAAAGCTGGAGAAAAATTTATTTTAAGATTTAGATCTCAAGGTTCTCATTTAAGAAAAACTTCATTTATAGATGGGGCAAGAGGAAAGATTGAAATAGCAGAAAATGACCAAGATGTTGTAATTATTAAAGGAGATGGATTACCAACTTATCACTTTGCACATGTATGTGATGATCATTTTATGAGAACAACACATGTAGTAAGAGGAGAGGAGTGGATATCATCAGTTCCAATTCACCTAGATCTTGCAAATGCTATGGGATTTGAACCTCCTGTATATGTTCATGCACCACTTATCCTTGTAAAAGAAGGAGAAAGCAAAAGAAAATTAAGCAAAAGAAAAGATAAAGAGGCAGATGTACAGTACTTTATAAAAGCAGGATATCCAGTAGAAGCTGTTATAGAATACCTATATACAATACTTAATTCAGATTTTGAGATGTGGAGAAATAAAAATAAGGAAGCTTCTTTAGATGAGTTTAAATTTAAATTAAATAAAATGAGTTCTGCAGGTTCTCTTCTTGATATGATGAAATTAAATGATATAAGTAAAGAATTAATATCTCGTATGAGTAGTAAAGAAGTACTAGATAGAGTACTTGTATGGTCTAAAAAGTATGATGAAGCTTTGTATGAAGTTGTATCTAAAGACTTAGACTATTCTAGAAAAGTTTTTGCAGTAGAAAGAGAAAATGTTAAAAAGATTCGTAAAGATATAATAAAATGGGAAGATATAAAAGAAAATTTCTATTATTTCTTTAATGAACTGTTTGAAGAGAATATAAAAGAAAGTGGATATATATACGAATTTAATGAAAAAATAACTAAAGATATTGTAAAAAAATCTTTAGAAAATTATATTGAAAGTTATAATGAAAATCATACAAAAGACGAATGGTTTGCTAATATGAAAGAACAAGCAGAAAAAATTGGATTTTGTACTGATATGAAAATGTATAAAGCAGATCCTGACAAGTATATTGGAAGTACTGCAGATTTTGCAAAAATTATACGTATTGCAATAACAAACAAAGAGAATTCACCAGATATTTATGCAATAATGCAACTTCTAGGAAAAAATGAAACTTTAAATAGATTTAAGTCAGCTAAAGAAAGTATTTAAAAATTTAAGTAAGGAGAAAGAGTATGAAAATATCTATTAATGCAATGCAAAAGTTATCAAAAATTAAAAATTCTGTGTATGATGCTATAAAAGTAGAATATTTATATCATTCTAATAAACTAGAAGGAAGTACTTTTAGCAAAGAAAATTTAATAGATCTTTTAGAACAAAAACAAGTTAATCGGTGAGCATTTTTTAGATGATGTAATAGAAACAAAAAATTCATTAGAATTATTTGATAATGTAATTAATACTTTGAAAGAACCATTTGATAAATATCTACTATGGGATTGGCATAGGTTATTAAAAAAAGGAACTGTAGATGATGAAATAGATAATATTGGAAAATGGAAAAAGTATGAAAATAGACTTTCAAAAACAGATTTAAAATTGTGTGAGCCATATTTGGTTGAAAATAGTATTTTTAATTTATTAGAGGATTGGAATGAAAGTAAAAAGGATATTTATGCTATAGCAGACTTTCATCAAAGATTTGAACATATACATCCTTTTCAAGATGGAAATGGAAGAATAGGAAGGTTTGTTATATTAAGGCAGTGTATAGAAAATTCTGTTGATCTTATTGCTATAGATGATGAGTATAACAAAGAATATAGAGATGCGTTATATGAAGCGCAAACAACAGGAAATCTAGAAAATTTAGTTAAAATCTTTAAAAAATGTCAATTAAGACTTGATGAAAAATTATCGGAATATAGTTCTACAATAACTCAAGTACAAAATGAAGTGGACTAACATATTTAAAAATTAAAAAATGAATTATATTGTATTAGGAGGAAAAGGTTGATAAAAAATTTAGATGAAAACATAGAAAAACTAAAAGGCTATTTAAGCTATAGAGATAATTTACAGTACGATATAGTAGAACTTTCAAAAGCTCTAGCTTTAAAAAACGGAGTTTTATTAAAAGAAAATGAAGATATAAGCAAGTTAAAAGAAATGATACCCGAGAAGAAACATACTTTGTTTATATTATTAGATGGCTTTGGATATTATAAATTAAAATCTTTAAATGATACATCTATATTAAAGCAAAATCTAAAATTAAAAATGAAGACTGTAAATCCTACATCAACTGCAGCAGTTATTACAAGTGTAATTTCTGCTTCTTATCCTAATGAACATGGAATATTTGGTTGGTGGGACTATAACAAAGAACTAGATTTAAGCTATTATCCATTACTTTTAGAGCAAAGAAGAACAGGCCTTACTTTAAAGGAAAAAGGAATAAGCTTAGATAAAATTTTTAATTTTAAACCTGTATTTGATAAATATAATAAAAAAGTAAATATATATATGTCACGAGATTTAATAAATTCAGATTATTCTAAAATGCTTGCAGGAAGTAACGCTTCAAGACATGGTTGTTATTCTATAAAAGAGGGCTTTGAAACTATGGCTAAAAGATTATCTGAAGAAGAAAAGGAAACGTTTAATTATTTCTATATTGCTGGTCTTGATACAGCCTCTCATATGTATGGAATAAACAGTAAGGAAGCAAATGAAATTATAGAAGCAACAGAAAATGGAATTAAACATTTATTAAATGAGGTTGGAGATGTAACTGTTATATTAACAGCTGACCATGGACAAGTCGACATGACAAGCATGTTATATCTAAATCAAAATATAAACTTTACAAATTATTTTTATGCAATGCCAAGTATAGATACAAGAATGGTAAGTTTCTTTGTAAAAGATAAGTTTAGAGAAGAATTTGAAGAAAAATTTATTGAAGAGTTTGGAAAAGATGTAATACTGCTAAAAAAAGAAGATATAGATAAATATAATTTATTTGGCAGCAATAACTTTTCTAAAATAGCATACGACTCATTAGGAGAGTATGTAGCAGTTATTGTAAATAACAAATTCATGGTATGTGATAGAATATCGCTTGATGACCATATGAACACAAAAGGTAATCATTCAGGACTGACTCATGAGGAAACAACAATACCTCTTGTTATAATTTAAAAGGTGATTTTATGGAAGAAAAAAAGAGAATAAAACTAGTAAATGTTTTAAAAGTAATTTCTATCATAATTTTAGGAATTGGAATTATACTTGGAGTTTGCACTGCAAAAGAATTGATGGGAAATATTTCAAATGAAAAAGTATATGTGGATGGTTCAGATTTTACAATTGTAACAAATAGTTTTACTACCATTACTTCTATTGTAATGGGTGGAATTGTGGTATTGTTTAGTATAATAGTAGATGTTGTAATTTGGATAGTATATGCAATAGTATTGAAATTTGTCCAAAGAACCCAAAAGAAGAAAGTAGAAGAAAAATAAAAAGGTGAATATATATGATAATTAACTTAAGTAATATTGATTTACCAGAAAAAATAGTTAAATCTTTAGATGAAATATTTAATTCTTTTGAAAGCATTGAACGTGTAATATTATTTGGTTCGCGTGCTAGAAAAGAAAATAAAAAAAGTTCTGATATAGATTTAGCTATTTATGGAGTAGATGAAGAAAAAGTAAAAATTATTAATAGAATAGATGAAATAAACACGTTATATTCTTTTGATATTATATTTGTAGATAATGAAACATCAGATAAATTATTACAACAAATAAAAAAAGATGGAGTTATCATATATAATCGGGAAAAAGAAAGTTAGATATAACTCATTAAAAAATGCATATGAAAGATTAAAAGAAGCTATAGTTTATTCAGAAAATGTACGGAGATGAAAACTTAAATTTTGCAATTGATTGTGTTATTCAAAGATTTGAGTTTACATTTGAACTTATGTGGAAAACGTTAAAAGACTACTTAGAAATTACAGGATATAATGAATTTGATGTTGGACCTAGAGGAATACTAAAATTTGCTTTTAAAAATGGTATAATTGATAATGAAGAAAACTTTTCTTTAATGCTAAATGATAGAAATAGCACAACACATATGTATGATGAAAAAATGGCAAAATCTATATATTTAAATATAAAGAATAAATATGTAAAAGAATTTGAAAATGTTATAAAATATTTAGATAAAAATTATAAAATATAAATGTATAAAGGATGATTTTATGGAAGAAAACGAAAAAATTATACAAAATATACAAAAAAGCATGGAAGTAGAAGGCTGCAATATAACAGAAGCTGATGTAAGTTTAATGACGAGTTTTTTAAGAAATGAAATTACAGAAAAAGAAGGCATAGAAAAGATAAAGAGTGAATTTTTAAATTTTGGTGATATAAATGTATAATGCAATTAATTCAAGATATACATATAAAAATAGTGATGTTTTAAAAAATAAACTAAATATTAGAAATGAAGAAAAATTAAAAGAATATGAAACTAAAATGGTAGCTTTTAAGCTTACTACTATTAGAAAACTAAATTTTAATAAAACATTTGAAGAAAAACATTTAAAATTTATTCATTATTATCTATTTTGTGATATATACGATTTTGCAGGAGAGTATAGGCTAGAAAATATAACAAAGGAAAACTTTTTGTTTTCACAGTATCAATTTATAGAGCAAAATATTAAAGATGTAATGAAAAAAATCGATTTAGACAAATTTAGAAAACTTTCATTCGAAGAATTACTTAAAGAAGTTTCATGTATTATGACCGATTTAAATGTACTTCATCCTTTTCGTGAGGGAAATGGAAGGGCTACACGAGAATTTATACGAGAACTTTTTGAAAGTTTAGGTTATGAGATAAATTGGTATTTAATTGATTATAATGATATATTAGATGCTAGTATAAAAGCAGTGGTAGATGATAAGGAACAAATTGAACTTTTAAGAAAAAGTGTAAAAAAATATAAAAAACAAGCAGGGACTTGAGTTTTTAAGTTCCTTGCTTGTTTTTGTATCTATAACAAGATTTTTAAAGTAGTTTATTCAACAGTAACAGATTTAGCTAAGTTCTTAGGTTTATCAATATCACATCCACGTAACTTTGCTGTTTCATAAGCAATAAGTTGTAAAGGTATTATTGTTACAAGTGGTTCTAATATTTTACTTAATTTTGGAATAGTTAAAGTTATATCCGCAAAATCTTTGTAGCTTTCTACAGATTTATCATCATTAGTTATAAATATAACAAATGAACCTCTAGCTTTAGTTTCCTTAATATTACTTATAGTCTTTTCTTTCAACATATCATCTGTTGCAATAGCAATAACAGGAGTACCATTTTCAATTAAAGATATAGTTCCATGTTTTAATTCACCAGCAGCATAAGCCTCTGAATGCATGTATGAAATTTCTTTTAGTTTTAAAGAACCTTCTAAAGAAAGTGCATAGTCAATTCCTCTACCTAAGAAAAATAGGTGCTCTTTATTCATTATTTTTTTTGCTACTTCTAAATACTTAGAATTATTAGTTATTAATGATTCTAAAGTGTTTAAAATTATTTTTGTATCTTCTTTAAAGCTTTCTTTAATTTCATCTGTTAAAATATTTTTTTGTTTCATTGCATTTAAGCATAAAAGTGTAAGTATAGCTACTTGTGAAGTATAACCTTTAGTAGTAGCAACTGCAATTTCAGGTCCAGCGTAAGTATAAATAGTTTTATCTGATTCTCTTGCAATACTTGAACCTACTGCATTTACTATGCTTAGAACTTTTGCTCCATGTTCTTTAGCAATTCTTAAAGCAGCTAAGCTATCAGCAGTTTCGCCAGATTGTGATATTATTATAACAAGAGTTTTTGGAGTTATAAATGTTCTTTTGTATCTATACTCAGAAGCTATTTCAACAGTTACAGGAATTGAAGCAAAATTTTCAAATAAATATTTTCCTACCATACCTGCATGCATTGCACTACCACAAGCAACTATATGAATATTATCGTAGTTTTCAAAATTAACGTTTAATTTGTCTTCGTTTTCTAAATAGTTTTTTAGTATTCTTTGTACTATTTTAGGTTGTTCGTTTATTTCTTTTAGCATAAAATGTTCATAACCGTTCTTTTTGTATTCAGTAGCGCTCCAAGTAGCTTCTTTGATTTCTTTGTCAATTTTTTGTAAGTTCTTATCATATATTTCTACATTATCACAAGTGATTTTTGCAAATTCATCTTTTTCTAATAAAATATATTTATTTGTAAAATCAAGTATAGCAGAAACGTCTGATGCGGCAAAATTACCATTTTCACTTAAACCAATAATTAGTGGACTATCTTTTCTTGTAGCATAAATTGTGTTTGGTTCATCGTCGAAAATTATTGCAAAAGCATAAGAACCTCTAAAGTTATCACAAGATTTAATTATTGCATCTAGTTTAGACTTTTTATTTGTTTTTTCATACATGTAATTTATATATGCACAAGCTACTTCTGTATCTGTTGATGATTTAAAATAAATTCCTTCATTCATTAAAAATTCTTTTAAATCTATATAGTTTTCAATTATTCCATTGTGAACCAAAGTTGTTATACCAACTTTATGAGGATGAGCATTAGTTTCACTAGGTTCACCATGGGTTGCCCATCTAGTATGACCAATTGCAGTAGAAGAAAGTATTTTTTCTGTTTCTAATTTTTCCTCTAAATTTGCAATTTTTCCCTTTGCTTTATATAGCATTATTTTTTCATTTTCATTAGTTGTTGCAATTCCAGCAGAATCATAACCTCTGTATTCTAGATTTTTAAGTCCTGCTATTACAACCTCTTTAGCATCTTTTTTCTTTGAAGAATATCCAATTATTCCACACATATTAAACCTCCATATTATATATTATTTTAAAAAAACATATAATTATAACTAATTATATTATATATATGACAGGCTATACATTTTTTGTTGTAATATTGATTTTACTCTTTGTAATGTATATAACGATACTGACTACCGTGATAGCATCCGCTTAAGAATTCGACAACTACCATCCTCGTTTACCTTTAATAAAGGCATTAGCGCTATTTAAGTATTATTTAAAAATTCACCTCCAAAGTATAACACAAAAATTTAATTAAATTTTAATATAAACTAAGAAAAAAGTCAAATGAAAAATCAAATAATATTATACATTATATGTTAAAAGTAATCATTAAAAGATTATAAAAAAGTCTAACTTTAAATTCGAGTTAGACTAAGATATATTATACGTGAATTCTTTTCATAATTAAATCTACATCCAATATAGCTACTTTTGAAGTTCCAGCATCTCCTGTTATTGTATTCCAATTGTAATTGTTTCTGAAGAACCTGCTTCGCCTTTAGTTCCCTGAACTCCTTGAATGTCAGGTAAACCCTGTGGACCTTGAGGACCAGTGTCTCCTTTTGGACCTTGCAAGCCTTGAATTCCCTGAGGACCTTGTGGCCCTGTAGGGCCAACTATTTTGCAGCAATTATTACAACAATCAAAAAAAATGATTCATTATTTATACCTACTCGTATAAAGTATATAATTATTTATATATAGCATATGAATAAAGCTATACTTTTTTTAATAAATGGGAAATATTTTAAATTATTACAAGTACTGTTACAAAATTATGACAAATGTGAAAAAAGAGTACTAATATTATTTACTTTGATATTAATTAATGATATAATTTGTATAGTTAGTATGTAAAAAAGAGGGAAGTATGAAAAATAATTATAACAAAAAGGTAAAAAAGAATAGTAGAATAAAAAAATTAAAAAGAATATTTACAAGTATTGCTATACCTGTAATGGTATTTTCAATGTATATGATTGATGTATGGAATATTAATACAACTAATGGTGTAAGTGTACCAGCAAAATGTACTATATCTGATGATTTTCCAGCAAGCTATAAAGGATTTGTAGATTCTTTAAGAAAATCTCATCCTAACTGGCAAATAAAAGCTGTATATAACCATTTAGATTGGAACACTGCTGTAAATTCGGAATCTTCTGGAACCTATTCAAGAGTACAGGACTCTGCTTTTTCAGATGCTTGGAAAAGAACAGAAGCTGCAGGTGATTCAAGCTATAACGCTGCAGGATTTGTGCTTGCATCAAGACAAGCAGTAGCTTATACAATGGATCCAAGAAACTTTTTAAATGAACGTGATATATTTCAATTTAGGGTAGTAGATAAAAATATAAACTCAGATACAAAAACAGCTGTAAATGAGGCTATGACATATACACCAATGAAAGATACTAATTATGCTGATACAATAATAAATGCAGCAAATTCAACAGGTGTTTCACCAATGTTTATTGTATCAAGAATAAGACAAGAAACAGCCTGTAATATAATTAATAACAAATCTATTAATGGTAGTTCAGGATATTATAACTTCTTTAACATTGGAGCTTATGATCATGCTACAAATTCTGTTTCGTATGGACTTGAACTGGCACGTAAAAAAGGTTGGAATACTCCAGAAAAAGCAATTGTTGGTGGAGTAGATTGGATGAAAAACAATTATATAAAATATGGACAAAATACAGTTTATTTCCAAAAATTTGATGTTGTAAACCCTGGAAATGCAACTATGATTTTATCAATGCAATATATGAGTAATATATCTGCTCCAGCAGGCGAAGCAAAAATTGCATATGATGGTTTAGTTAGGTCAGGAACTCTAAATAATGCATTTACTTTTTATGTACCAGTATATGATAATATGCCAGATATGGCTTCTGTATATCCAGGTCAAGCGGTACAAGAATATGTAGATGATAATACAAGGGTGTATGTGGCTGAAGATTGTACACCATATTTAAATGTACGTTCAGGAGCAGGCACAGGATATGCTGTTATAGCGACACTTAAACCAGGAACTCAAATGACAAGAATTAAAAAGAGTACTATGTCTCAATGGGATATGGTAAGACTTGATGATGGAACAACAGGATATGTATTTAGAGACTATATAAAAGAAGGTCAGGTTGTAACTTCTATAACTTTAAAGGAAAAAGAAGTAAGTATGAAACTAAATGAAACACATAAATTGGAATATACAGTTTCTCCAGATAACGCTATAAACAAAGATGTAGAATGGGTTAGTAGTGATGATAGCATAGTTAGTGTAAATAATGGAACTTTGACTGCTAAAAAAGGTGGAGAAGTAACTATTACAGTAAAGGCTAAATACGGAAATGCATCTGCTACATGCAAAGTTAAAGTTTTAGTTAATGTTGAAAGCATTTCTATGTCAAAAGATATATATACTTTAGTTAAAGGAAAATCAAGTCTTATAGTTCCAACAATAAAACCAGATAATGCTTCTAATAAAGATTATGATATAACAAGTGAAAATGATAATATAGTTAAAGTAGACGGTAAAAAAATAGTCGGAGTAAATGAAGGTGAAACAAATATAACTTATACAACTAAAGATCAAGGAAAGAAAGTAACTGTGAAAGTAAAAGTTATTACTGTACCACAAGATGAACTATTAAGCTTTGATAAAGAAAAATTAACAGTAGATGAAAATAATAGTTATGTAAGTAAAATAGAACCAGGAAGTAAAGCAAAAGATATTATCTCAAAAATATCATATAATAGCGAAAAATTTACTTTAAGTTTAATTAATAACAAGGGCAACGAAGTAAAAGACGATGATTTGGTAGGAACAGGAACAACAATAAACTTACTAACTAAAGATACAAAAGATGTTATAGAAACATACTTTATTGTAATTTATGGTGATGCAAGTGGAGATGGAAAAATATCTTCTATGGATTATACTTTAATTAAAAACCATATCATGGATGTAAAAAAAATAGATAATGGATGTTTTTCTGCAGGGGCTGACGTAAATGGTGACGGAAAAATCTCAACAATGGATTATACTTTAATTAAGAACCATATTATGGATGTTAAGAAAATTGCAGTAAGATAAGGAGAGAAGAAAATTGAGAAAAAAATTAAATTTTAAAAAAATAGTTTATTCTTTATCAATCTGTTTGCTAGCATTAATATTTATTTCAAATATTAATGCAGCAAGCATAGGTATGAGTATAAATAAATCAACTGCATACGTTGGAGAAAGTTTTTCAGTAAGTATTTCAGGAATAAATGGAAAAGTAAATATTACTTCATCTTCAAATGTATCAATCAGTATAAGTGGAATTCAATTTGTTGAAGGAGCAATGAATATAACTGGTACAGCAAATGCAGTAGGTACAGGAACTGTTACTGTTACACCGATTGATGTAACAACAACTTCTGCAGATCCTGAAGAAATAACAGCAGCAAGATCAGTATCTATAACTGTAAAAGAAAAAGAAGTTATAAATAATAACAATAATAATAATAGCAACAATAATAATCAATCAAACAATACAGTAACTTCAAATACTCAAAATAATAACAGTAATGCAAATAATACTAAAAGTTCAAATAATTATCTAAAGAGCTTACAAGTAAGTGAAGAGGGACTTACTCCTGATTTTAATAGAAACAAATTAAATTATAGTTTAAGTGTTGGTGAAAAAGTTACATCTATTAATGTAACAGCAGTTCCAGAAGACTCTAAGGCTAAAGTGTATGTATCTGGAAATACAGAATTAAAAGATGGAGATAATAATGTTTTAATAACTGTAACAGCTCAAAATGGGGCTAAGAGGACATATACAATAGTAGTAAATAAATCAGCTGATCCAGAAAAAGCTAACTCATATCTTTCTAACCTTATTATAAAAGACATGATACTTACACCAGAATTTTCAAATGAAGTATTAGAGTATGATGGTGGAACTGTAAGATTAAGTGGAGATAAATTAGAAATATATGCTTATCCTACAAATGAAAATGCAAAAGTTGAAATTATAGGTAATGAAAATTTAGTAGACGGAGAAAATACTGTAACTATAAAAGTAACATCTGAAGATGGTACTTCAACTAAAGAATATGTTATTAAGTTTATAAAAGAGACTGGTGAAGAAACACAAGCTTTAGAAGATGAAGTAGCAAATTCAGAGAATGAGGCAAAAAATTGGTTTAAAGATATATTTAAAGATTTATGGAGAAAAGCAAAAGCTAATTCATTAGTACTTCTTATGTATTTGTTTATAATTGTAGAATTTGTTCAAATTGTGTATTTATACAAAGAAGTAAAAAAGAAAGATGAAGAACTTACAAAAAGAGAAAATCCAAGTAAAAGTATAGATGAAGAAAAATTAAGTGAAAATAATGAATTATTGTTAAATAAATCAGAAAATGAAAAAGAAAAATTATTATCAGGTGTTGATACCGAAAGTCTTCTTGAACAAGAAAAGAAAGATGAAATAAATAATGATATAGATTTTAGTGAGGAAAAGTTACACGAAGAAAAAAATGATGAAACTCAAGAAGAAATATCAAAAATGGTAAAATCAATTTGGGATGAAGACGATAAAGAGAGATTTGATGAAAGTTCTCATGAATCTAGAAATAGAAATGGAAATAAATAATGAATTTAAGTTAAGATGATAGCGTAGAGTTATCATCTTAATTTTTAAGAAAAATATAGTATTAGAAGTGCATAAGACGAATAATATTCATTTTATGCCTTTTTTATTTAGTTATATTAAATAAATAGAAAAATACATTCTACGTACTTGATAAAAAATTCTACTTATGATATAAATAGGTAGTACATAAAAATAAATCATATAGTGTACAAAACAAGAAGTATAAGGGGAGTAATGAAAATGGAATTAAATGAAGAAAAAAGAATGAAGTTTATGGAAAATGCAGGGAAAAGAGTAAATAAAGTTATGCATGATATTCAAATACTTGAACCAATGGCTAGAAGCACAACTTATGATTTTACTAAAAATGATGTTGAAGAAATGTTTTTTGCAATGCAAGATGCGTTAAATACTGCAAAAGCTGAATTTGATAAAAAATTTGAGGAAAAAGCAAAAGCTGAAAGAAAAGTATTTACATTTGGAAGTACAACTTTATCTAAAGAACAAAATGTTGAACTAAATCAAGATGTTATAGAAAATGTAAATCAGGATAATATGGTTAATTATTAAAGAAATTTTTTAAAATCAGGAGGTTGGAAATATGAGTAAAGATAAAAAACAAAATATAATATTAGGTGTTATGATTTTTGTTTTTGTTGTATTTATGGGAGTTACTATAGCATGGGGACTAGGATATATTACAACAAATTCTAAAACTACATCTAATTTACAATTGAAAAAACAAAATGTTAGTAATGTTCAAAAAAATATAATAATGTAATTAAAAATCAGGGTATAACTAAAAACTCAGTTATACCTTGATTTATTATTATATTTGTTTGCAAATAATTATTAAAATTTAAAATTACTATAATTTTTTAAAAAAAGATTACATAATACTTGACTTGCAATTAGAAATTTGGTAAAATCAGATGTATAAAAGTTTATAATACTTTTAAAATTTTAAATGTAGGAGGAGATTTTATGTTTAAACGGTTATTCTCAGCTCTAATTGCAGTATCACTTATGTTTGTGGTAATTCCGCAGACAAGTTTGCAAACTACTTGTGTTTATGCTTTTAATAACTACCAGGTAAGTGCAAACAAAGATACTAATATAAAAAAGGAAGCATCAAAGGATAGCAAAACTGTAAGGAAGGTAAAAAAAGGAGAAAAGTTAACAGTTACAGGAGAGGTCACTAATAAATATGGTAACAAATGGTATAAGGTAAATGGCGGCTATATATATAGTGGCAATTTTACAAAAGTATCTTCTAATGAAAAAAAGATCACAACAAAAAATGTTAATTTTAATATTTTAGTTTTAGTAGATACTAAAATACGTAAGGAGTATTATGAGGTCGCAGGTATAGTGCGAGATGCATACAAAAACGAAGTTATGTCTGTAACTCAGGAGATATCAAATAAGTATGGTAATATTTGGTATAAAGTAAGAGATGGCTACATCTATAGTGGCAAAGTTGAAAAAACTACAAGACCTGTACTTGAACCACAATATACACCTCCAAATACTAATCTTGTTCCTAAAGAGCAGGAAAGGAAAAAAAGCCAAAGTTCTAATACAGGTAAGCTTGACTTACCTAAGGAAGATCCAAGCTTAAATCAAAATACACATAGCCATAATTTCAAAATAGTGGGCTATGAAAGTGATCATCCACATTACGCAATCATGAGATGCATTTGTGGTAATGGTTTTGATTCAAATACTGAAACTACTTTGGACAGTAACTGCTCTATATGTACAAATCCTTGTAGAAACGGCCACAACTATGTACGGATTGGATACAAAGGCAAACATCCTCATTATGCTGTATATAAATGCACAAGATGTGATAGTCAGTACTGTTCTGATGATGAAACTGGTTTCGTAAGCAGTTGCTTTATGTGTACACCACAGATATGTAAAGACGAGGAAGATGGACATATATGTATATATAATATTGACGCAGGTAGACTTAAAGAACATCCTCATTACAAAATTGAAAAGTGTGAATGTGGAAGTGAACGCATAAACAAAAATGATACAGGATATTACAGTAAATGTAGTACTTGTAACAATGTGTTTGCTGGAGATAATTTCAATTATTCTGACTTTTATGGTAGGATGATTGATTTAAGTAATGGAAGACTTGTTCCTTTGACATCAGCTCAACAAGACGCAGTACAAGATTTTGCTGCAGATTATCATTACTCTTTAGATTTGTTTGGTATGATACCTGCAGTAGGCAATGTCTTTGACGCAGCTAATGCATTATGCTATTTAATTGAGGGAAGACATGCAGAGGCGTTGCTTTCCGGTGCGGCATTTTTGCCATATATTGGCATATTGACAACGGAAGGTAAAATCATACATAGACCAGGTACTCTTCTTTTAGGTTATTCTGAAGATAATTTAGAAGGTATATATATTAAAGCTGCTAAGGAAGCTGTTTTTGAAGGGTTAGAAAATCTTACAGAATCTGCAAAAAACATTTTAAGAAATCAAGATGATTATGCAGATAGTGTTCTATTTTCTATAAAAAAGATTACTGAAGGTCGTGATTTGCATATATCAGATGTTTTCTATGACAATGAACTTTTAATTAATCAAGCTTATAAAGGAAAAGTTACTTCTTATGCGGGGCTTACATATAGTGCAGGTTCAAATGAGGGGAACAGATTGGTACACGTTTCGCAGCATGCGGCAAATTCAACAGCTCAAGGAAAAACTTTGTTTAATGTGTCTGGTAAAAAATTGTTTAGTTTGCTAGATGATGTGTATTTTAATGGTGATCTTGTTAAAATTGAAGAAAAAGGAATCAGGACTAACTATTATTTTGACGTAGGGTATACTGTTGGAAAGAAAGGCGAGCATTATGTAAAAATGGTATTTGAAGACCATGAAGTCATTACTGCATATCCATTAACGGAGGTGGAATAATATGAAAAAGATCTGTTTTTTATTGATTTTTATAGTGAGTATTCTTTTTTCATTGAGTGTGTATGCTGAAGAATATTGTCCTGAAAATACCAGCCAAACACATCATTATGATGCTTTTGTAAATATGAACGATGAGCATCCTCATGCTGGATATCTTGATTGTAATTGTGGTTCACGGTACACTTTAGATAAAATATACAAATATGATTGTCAAGAGTGTAGAGAAGAACTCTGTGATAAAGGTTATCATTATTATCTTAATAAACTTAATTATAAAAATGAAAATGGAAAGGTTTATCTGTTAGGAAGTTGCATGTGCGGCGATGAAATATGCCTCGATATTTATACTGATGAAGTTTCTGAGATTACCCCAATAGATAAGCTGTTTTACTCAAATGGTGAAATTATCACAGACGAAAAATATCCTCATGTTGTACTTGTTAATAATGAAGTACAGGTAACTTCAGATATTGATTGTGAAGGACAGTGCGCATCTTGTTCATATATGAGTGAGTATATAGAAGAAATTTACTGGTTTTCTATATGGGAATATGAATACGGAGACAGAGAATATTACGAAGGCTACATAGAAGATTGTAAGGATTATGATTACTATAGTGAAGAAGAACATTATGAATTACAAGATTGGCTGGATAATATAAGAAAACTGTTTAAGTAAAAAATTAAAAAGAGGCGGAAGTTTAATACTTTCGTCTCTTTCTTTAATGGAAAAATAAAATGTAGTAAAATGGCAAATATAAATATCTTTTTTTCATTTAGTATATTAAAATTATACGTAATATTTAATTATTTTTTTCTTTTTTATCTATTTTTTTCCATCCTTCTATATTAGACCTAGTTATAGCACCCATAATGTGAGATTTTACTTTTGGAATATCCTTTTGCAAATCTTTTATTAAATCTTTCATATATTCTCTTTTTGTATAACCGTCTCTTGGGCAACATTTACCTACTACTGGGAAATTATTTTCTCTTGCAGCTGCACGAGTTTCTTTTTCGCTTACATATATAAATGGTCTAATAGTTTTTACATCACTACGGCTTAAGTAAGTTACAGGTGAAAATGTATGAATTTTACCATTTAAAAATATACTCATAAGTAAAGTTTCCATTACATCATCACTGTGATGACCTAAGGCAATTTTATTACAACCATGCTCAATTGCGATGCTGTTTAACATTCCTCTTCTCATATTTGCACATAGAGAACAAGGATTTTTTTCTTTTCTAATGTCAAATACAACCTGAGCAATATTCGAATTATATACAATATATTCAACACCTAAATTTTTGCATAATTTTTCAAGCTCATCTGTTTTGAAGGTTTCACTACCTGGATGAATAGTGATAGCCATTATATCAAATTTTTTAGGATAAAATTTTCTTAAGTAGTATAGTGCATGCAAAAGTGTTAGGCTATCTTTTCCTCCTGAAAGTCCAATAGCAATTTTATCTCCATCATCAATCATATTGTAATCATCAATAGCTTTTCTTGCTTTTCCTATTATAGTTTGTAACATATAAATTCATTCTCCTTATTAATAATACACAAATTATTTTAGCATAAATTTAACATAAAATCAATAATTGTTACTTTATTTTCTGTTTGTTCTTGTTTGTTGTAGCATATTATTTGATTAAATTAAAAATACTTAAAAAAATACGTAAAAATAGCTTTTCATATTTACAAAAAAATGGTATAATAACAAGAGTAAAAAAATATTTAAGTTTGGAGGAAAAAAGATGAAAGCAATAGAACTTAGAAATAAATACTTAGAATTTTTTAAATCAAAAAATCATGAGGTTATATCTGGTGCTAAACTAGTTCCAGAAAATGATCCAACTGTTTTGTTTACAACAGCTGGTATGCAACCTTTAGTTCCTTATCTTGCAGGTGAAAAACATCCTGCCGGAAAAAGACTTTGTGATTTTCAAAAGTGCTTAAGAACAGATGATATAGATGAAGTAGGAGATAATAGACATTTAACATTTTTTGAAATGCTTGGAAACTGGTCTTTAGGTGATTATTTTAAAGAAGAATCAATAAAACTTAGTTATGAACTTCTTACAGATGTTTTAGGTATTCCAAGTGAAAAAATATCAGTTACATGTTTTGAAGGTGATGAAAACTCTCCAAAAGATATAGAAACGGCTAACATTTGGAAAGAGTGTGGCATACCAGAAGAAAGGATATATTTCTTTGGAAAAAAAGAAAATTGGTGGGGACCTGCTGGAGAAACAGGGCCTTGTGGAACTGATACAGAGATCTTTTATGATACTGGAGTACCAAAATGTTCTGATGAGTGTAACCCTTCTTGTGATTGTGGAAAATATATTGAAATATGGAATAACGTATTTATGCAATATAACAAAAAAGAAGATGGAACTTTTGAACCTTTAAAGAATAAAAATGTTGATACTGGTATGGGACTTGAAAGAATGATATTTTTACTTCAAGGTAAAAACAATGTATTTGAAACAGAATTATTTGCTCCAATTATCGAGTTTACAAGAAAAAATTCTACACTACCAGAAGATTCATCTTTAAGAATTATAGCAGATCATTTAAGAGCATCTGCACTTCTAGTATGTGATGATGTAGTTCCAAGTAATGTAGGACAAGGATATATATTAAGACGTCTTATAAGAAGAGCTATAAGGCACTTAAGAAAAATTGAGTATAATGTGGATAAGATAACTGATATTTTAGAAGTAATTGTAGATTCACTTAAAGAAATGTACCCAGAATTAGAAGAAAATAGAGAAAAGATTCTATTTGAAATAAATAAAGAAAAAAATAGATTTGCCAATACTTTAAAAAGTGGAGAAAAGGAATTTAATAAAATTGCAAATAAATTAAAAGAAGAAAATAAAGATATAATAGATGGTCAGCATTTATTTAGACTTTATGATACATATGGCTTTCCTCCAGAGGTAACTAAAGAACTTGCAGAAGAAAATGGACTTAAAGTTGATATGGAAGGCTTTAAAAAATGTTTTGAAGAACACCAAGAAAAATCTAGACAAGGAGCAGAAGGTGTATTTAAAGGTGGATTAGCTGATCATAGTGAAATTACTACAGCATATCATACTGCTACACATTTGCTTTTAGAATCATTACAAAGAATTCTAGGGGATCATGTAATGCAAAGAGGCTCAAATATAACTGCTGAACGTGCAAGATTTGATTTTTCAAATCCAGAAAAAGTTCAAAGAGATGTTTTAGATAAAGTAGAAAATATGATTAATGAACAAATAGATAGAGGTCTAGATGTTACATGTGAAGAAATGACTTTAGATGAAGCAAGAAAATCTGGTGCAAGAGGAATATTTGATAGTAAATATGGAGAAAAAGTTAAAGTGTATACTATTGGAGATTTTTCAAAGGAAATATGTGGAGGGCCTCATGTGACTAATACATCACAAATGAAACACATAAAAATAAAAAAAGAAGAAGCTGTATCTAGCGGTGTAAGAAGAATAAAAATGGTGTTTGTAGATTAAGGAGTAAGATTTTATGGAAGATTGTTTATTTTGTAAAATAGTAAAAGGTGAAGTACCTTCATCAAAAGTATATGAAGATGAATACGTTTTAGCATTCAAAGATATAAACCCAGTAGCACCTGTGCATGTTTTAGTTATTCCTAAAATTCACATTAAAAGTTATAACGAAGTAAATGAAGAAAATATAGAATATGTTTCTAAAATTCAATTAGCAATAAAAGAAGTAGCTAAAATATGTGGAGTAAGTGAAGAAGGATATAGAGTAATATGCAACACAGGAGAAAATGGAGGACAAGTAGTTCATCATTTACACTTTCATTTAATAGGTGGTAAAAAGATAGGGCCTAAAATAGTATGTGAATAAATCAAAAATGAAAAAATAAAGTACTTTGTGAAATTTTTGAGAAAAAGCGTGACTTTTACTACTTGTTGAGGTATAATATGGCTAGAATATGTAGATAATAATTACATATTTAAAGGAGGAATTATTATGAGTAAGAATAAAATTGAAGAAGAAGTTGTAGACGCTAAAGTAGAAGATGCTACAAATGTTGAAATAGCAACAAACTTAAATATATCAGAGGATGTAATTGGTATAATTGCAGGACTTGCAGCATCTGAAGTAGAAGGTATTGCAGGAATGACACTAGGATTTGTAGATGGAATAAACCAAATTTTAGGTGGAAACAAGAAATATTCTAAAGGTGTTAAAATAACTTTAGATGGTAAGAAAGTAACAATTGATTTATTTGTTAATGTTACATATGGAGTAAGAATTCCAGATATAGCATGGGCTGCACAAAATGCAGTTAAATCAGCTGTTGAAAACATGACTGGTTTAGAAGTAGTAGCTGTAAATATCAATGTACAAGGAATAACTTTTGATAAAAAAGAAACAGCAAAAGTTGAAAGTGAAGAAGAATAAAAAATATGTATACATAAGCCCAAACTCGTATTTTTGGTTTGGGCTATGTAAAGTTTAGGAGGAAATGAAAAATGAAGGGGTTTGAAAAATTTTTACTAATAGTATTTTCTTTAATTATGATACTTATTTCTGTATGTATATTACTAGTATCAACTGGTATAGTAGATGTTACAGGAATGTTTGTAAGTATGAAAATATGGCTTGTAGCAAACAAAATGTATAGTGTAGTAATAGGAGCAGTACTTGCAATACTTGGCCTTATTGGTGTATTTGCACCAGCTGAGAGCGGTGAAGAAAAAAAAGGTGGACTAGCTATAAAAAGTGAAAAAGGAACTGTATATATTACAAGAGATACATTTGAAAATATTATACTTGGAGTAACTAGAGGTTATGCTGAACTTGTAAATGTAAAAGTAGATGTTGTAATGAGTGAAGAAGGGGTATCAGCCAATGTAATGACTTCAATATTACCTGATACAGTAGTACCAGCACTTACATCAAAATTGCAAGAGAACATAAAAGCAAGTGTATTAAAACAAACAACTGTTGATATAAAAGAGGTTAATATAAAAATTAGAGGAGTATACGTTGAACCTCAAAAAAGATAGGTGATAGTTTATGAAAGATTTTTTAGATTATGTTGCAAAAAATAAATATGTAATAATATGTATTGCAATAGTAGTACTGCTATATGCACTTGGCATAGTTGAATTTTTAACAAAACTTGTTGTATTAATAGTTTTACTTGCACTAGCAATATTTGTAGGAAAAAAATTACAGGACAATGAAAATTTTTTCAGAGATTTATGGAGCAATATAAAATTAAAAAAAGATAATAATGTGTATTATTATCAAGATAAAAAAGATGATAAATAGATAAATAAGTATAGGAGAAAGTTATTTTATGGGAAGAAAGAAAGCTAGAGATAATGCGTTTAAGTGTATTTACCAATTGGAGTTTATGGGAAAAGACAAAAAAGAAGAAATTTTAGAATACTGTTATTTAGAAAATGATAATTCTGAAGAAGAAAAAGAATATATACAAGATGTATTTGAAAAAGTATGTACTAATCTAGAAGATATTGATAAGATTATACTTGAAAATCTTAAAAATTGGTCAATTTCTAGAATAGCTAAAATTGATCTTGCAATCTTAAGACTTGCAATTTGCGAAATAAATTATATGAAAGATATACCAGTAAAAGTTAGTGCTAATGAAGCAGTTGAACTTGCTAAAATGTATGGTAATCCTGATTCTAAATCATTTGTAAATGGAGTAATTGCAAAGGTAATAGAGAAAGGAAATAAATAATGGATAAAGTATATACTGTATCACAAATAAACAAGTATGTAAAAATGTTATTTGATAAAGATAATTTTTTAAATAACATTACTGTAAGTGGTGAAATAACAAACTTTAAAGCACATTATACAGGTCACTTTTATTTTACTTTAAAAGATGATACTTCTACTATAAAATGTGTAATGTTTAAGTCTGCAGCATCTTTAGTTAAATTTAAACCGCAAGATGGAATGAAGGTTGTTATAACAGGACAAGTTAGCGTATTTGAAAGAGATGGAGCATATCAAATATATTGTAGAACGATGACTAAAGAAGGCTTAGGAGATCTTTATTTAGCCTATGAACAACTGAAGAAAAAGTTAGAATTAGAAGGACTATTTAAACCTGAGTATAAGAAAAAAATACCGTTTTTACCAAATAGAGTTGGGGTAATAACTTCTAAGACTGGTGCAGTAATAAGAGATATAATAAATGTATCTACAAGAAGATATGATAAAGTTAATTTGCTTGTATACCCAGCTGCTGTACAAGGTGTAAATGTAAGTTCTACTGTAATAAATGGAATAAGAACTTTTAATAAGCTTAACAATGTAGATGTAATTATTATAGCTAGAGGCGGAGGTTCATTTGAAGATTTATTTGGCTTTAACGATGAAGCTTTAGCAAGAGAAATATTTGCTTCAAAAATTCCAATTGTATCTGCAGTAGGTCATGAAACTGATTTTACAATTTGTGATTTTGTATCTGATTTAAGAGCTCCAACGCCATCTGCTGCTGCAGAACTTGTATATCCAAGATATATTGATATCATAAATAAAATTGTACTTTCTAAAAAAAGAAACTTAAATGCTATAAAAAATTATATTGATAGAAGAAAACAATATGTTGAAAGATTAAAAGCATCAAAGCTTGAGAAAGTACCACTTGATATGATAAATAAATATAGAATGACTATTGATAGTTATATAAAAGACGGATATAATAATTTGAATTTAAAAGTAGAAAAGTATAGAGCAAAGATGGTACAAGCTATAACTAAAATAGATGCATTAAGTCCTCTTAAAACATTAACAAGAGGATACTGTGTTGCTGAAAATGAACAAAGACAAGTTATAAAAAGTGTTAAAGATGTTAAAAAAGATGATAAACTTAATATAACCTTAAATGATGGTAAAATTAATGTAATGGTAAATTAGGAGGATAAAATGTCTGAAGAAAATAAAAAAACTTTTGAAGAAAGTTTAAATGAACTTGAAAAAATAGCCTCAGATTTAGAAAGAGGAGATTTAAATTTAGAAGATTCTATAAAAAAATTTGAAACTGGAATGAAACTTTCAAAGGAATGTAGCGAAAAACTTGAAAATGCAGAAAAAAGAATAAATATTTTAGTTCAAAATGAAAATGGTGAACTTAAAGAAGAAAACTTTGAAGTAGAATAAAAACAGACACCTAAAGTATATTATTTGGTAAGATGTAAATAATATATTTAGGTGTTTTTTATGGATAAAGAAAAAAATAGTAAGCAAAAAGTAGATATATCGTCAAATTTAGAATTAGAAAGAAAAGAATCAAAAGAAATGAAAAAGCAAGGCTATGATTTTGTACCAAGAATTGATCATTGGACTTCAATAGATGAACAAAAAATAAAAGTCGAAGAAATAGAAAAAAAGACAAAATAAAGAAAGTTTATAAATATTATTCATAAATAAATTATCTTAAAATATATAAATAATAAAGAGGTAATTAGTATGAATACTTTAAGATTAAAAATTATTAAAGAAAAAAAGATAATATGCACTTTGCTAATAATTTTTCTATTAGCAACTACATTAATAGTTAAATCATCACCAATTATCTTTTGTAATTTTGTATCATGGCTTGGAAAATGTGAAGATTGCTATGGTAAAAAAGCGTTAAAATTGGAATGTAACTTTTTTCATATACCCTTTTAAAAAAGAATAGTAATAAAAGTACTATTCTTTTTTCGCCAAAATCAACAAATTTTATCTAAAACTATTGACTTTTTAAAATAAATAAATTATAATATAAATGTTCCACATGAGTGGGCCTTTAGCTCAGTTGGTCAGAGCACCCGGCTCATAACCGGATGGTCCGGGGTTCGAATCCCTGAAGGCCCACCATTTTTATATATTTTTGGGACATGGGTAGATGTCCGAGTGGCTAAAGGAGGCAGACTGTAAATCTGTTGGCTTACGCCTACGATGGTTCGAATCCATCTCTGCCCACCATAAAAATGGTTAAGATGGTACAAGCAGTAGACTTTGATAGGACAAGTCTACTGCTTTACTTTTCTTTATCAACAAGTCTTTAATGGTAAAAAGCCAACAGATTTATTAATATATTTTCATTAATCTGTTGGCTAGTAATATTTATTAATGATGATAAATATTATTACTATTAGGAGGCGCAAAAATGAAGAAATTATACTTATATGATAACGATACGTTAATCACCCTAAATTCAGCTTTTAAAGAATTTCAAACTTTTAATATAGCAAAGAATTTGTCTAAAAAATCGCTAGAATATTACAAAGATTGTTTCAAATATTTTCGGAGAGTTTATAGATGTTTAACAACCTTGCAATTGTGTAAAATTTGATGTAATAGTCAATTATATTGTGCACTTAAGAAATAACAGAAAAGTAAGTGAAATAACAATTAATAGTTATCTTAGAGGGATTAAAGCATTTTTATATTATTGTATGGAACATGGTTATATAATGCGTTTTAAAATTCAATTGTTAAAGACCGAAAAAAATATAAAACCAACATATACAGATAATGAGTTGATTTTGCTTTTAAAAAAACCAAATTTAAAAAGTTGTGATTTTCCTGAATACAGAAACTTGGTTATTACAAATTATTTATTAGGAACAGGAAATAGGATTTCGACTGTTGCGAATATACAAATAAAGGATATTGATTTTTCAGAAGAAAACATTATACTGACAAAAACCAAAAATCGTAAACAACAAGTTATTCCAATCACTCATACATTAATACTAATATTAAAGGAGTATTTAAAATATAGACAGGGAGAAATTGAAGATTATTTATTTTGCACCCAAAATGGAAAACAGATGAGTGTGAATGGATTAGAACATGCACTTATGAAATATAATAAATCAAGAGGAGTTTTTAAAACATCTGCTCATTTATATAGGCATACTTTTGCAAAAAAATGGATTTTAAATCGGCGGTGACATATTTAGATTACAAAAAATTTTGCGGTCATAGTAGCTTGATGATAGTAAAAGAATATGTAAACATATTTTCAAATGACTTACACTTGGGATTTTCTAAATTTAATCCTTTGGAAGAATTTTCAGATATTTCTTTAAATAGAATAAAAATGAGATGATATATATTTTTGGATTTTTATATCAAAACAGCGAACAATTAAAAAACATCCACAACAGATACAAAACAAGTAAAATAAATAAAAAGGTTGACAGTACACCTGTAAAATGATATAATATAAACAATTAAATAATTTGTGTACATTTAATAATTTACTTATATGTGTTTTTTGCAAAAAAGAAAAGAAGTGTGGCCTCACTTCTCTCCTTTTGAAAGCTCGTGTTATGGTTTGAAAAAAATTTTCGTTAATATTTGCGGGTAATTATGATAGAGACTAAAATAGTCTCTATCATCTTTTTCACACTTCATTAGTATTGATAAAATATAATACTCATTTTGTATTATATTATGATTGATTTACAAGAATATTTTAACATATCGATAATGAATTTATATTTAATTTAAACTGCATGTTATAAGATAACAAATTATTTATAGTTTCTAGAAAAATTGATGTTGCATTTTTTATACATATATGATAAAATAAAGCAAAATTTACTAGATTCAAGTTACATTAGACTTGGAGAGAATAACATGTAGTAGACGAATAAAATTATAAAAATTGTTTAATGAATTATATGAGTTATTGTTGAAAAAGGAGGTAAATATGAGTAATTATAATTTAAATGAACGGAAGGGCCATTATCTAAAAAATGATATGGATAAAATTGTAAAAAATACACATCAGATAAAAATACTAAATATTGGCATATTAACTAATGTTATATTGTTAATATTAGGAATTATTCTTAAAGAGACATCTTCTATAGTATTCAATAATGTAAAGAAAGTATACTTGTGTTTGTTTATGGTAGTTGCATTTATTCCTATTATTATTTTATGTATAGAACAATTAGTTTTTTGTATTAAAGAACATTCCATGAGGTTAAAGCATAAGATAGGAAAATTTGTTGATACTTTTGATAATGAAATATGCTATTATGTTATAAAGAGTAAATCATTTAAAGATATTTTAGAAGAATGTAATAATCAACATGAGATTAACTTAAAAGTATTTTACTATACACAAATGTGTTTTTATAGAAATAAGGCTATCCTTGAGTTATTTAAAATGATTCAGTATTTACCATTAGTTTTTGATAAAAATGCTGGTCGTGTAAGAAGTGAGAAAAAAGTATCTGTTTTAAGATTAGAAAATATTATGAAACTTATAAATGAAATTAATATATTCATAGAAAGTAAAAAAAATATAGTTAACAGTTATTCATCTAAAAATGTTTTACTAGAGGAGAATGCAATAAGACAAACAAATTTTATAGATTTAAATAATGAAATAAAAGAGGTTTTTAATATAAATTGTGCAGAGATAGAGAATTAAATAAGAGTTGTTATATGTGGTTAAAACAATTTTGAATATTTAAATGTTTATATAGTATAAAGAGAGTAGTCATAGATTTATCTACTCTCTTTTCATTTGGATAAAAAAGGATGGTGAAGTTAATAAGTAGGTATATAAAAATGTAAATGTTTTTAAAGCATTGATATTTTTTTGTATATTTACTTGTTTTTTTATAGTATTAATAGTATAATAAGTATGAAAAGTATAACTTGAATTGGAGGTAATTATGAGAAAAGATAAATACATTGGAATTTGTAGAGTAGGAGAAAAAGGACAAATTGTTATACCTAAAGAGGCAAGAGATATGTTTGATATAAATCCAGGAGATTCTATTATTGTGTTATGCGATAAGAAAAAAGGAATAGCATTAGTTAAGTCTGATGTAATAGAAGATTTATCAGATAAAATTTTTCCTAAAGGAGACGAGTAATTTATGAGTGATAGAAAACATTATTTAGATAATATAAGGTGGATGACAGTTGTACTTGTTATAATATATCATATAGTATATTTATTTAATTCAAGTGGGGTTATATCTAATATAAATGTTAAAGGAATACCTGAGGCGGATGCTTTTTTAGTATTTGTATATCCTTGGTTTATGTGTTTGTTATTTGTGGTTGCAGGTATTTCAAGTAAATATTCTTTGGAGAAAAGGTCTAATAAAGAGTATATAAAAGATAGAGCAAAAAGAATATTACTTCCAACAATAGTAGGAATATTTGCTTATGGCTGGATAGCAGGAATGATAACTAATTATTACAACGATATATTTGCTGGAAATGGTGATGTTATACCAGGCTTCATAAAATATATAATATACTCTTTAATTGGAATAGGTCCACTTTGGTTTGGACATGTGTTATTTATAGCAGCCTTAGTACTTGTTTTAATTAGAAAGATTGATAGAAAAGATAAGATAGGAAATTGTGCCAAAAAAATAAAACCAATTATGCTTGTGATAATGACATTACTTGTGTGGGGAAGTGCAAATATTTTAAATACGCCACTTGTTGAAATATATAGGTTTGGAATATATATTTTTATGTTTTTATTAGGATACTATATATTTTCAAATGAAGAATTAATAGAAAAATTATCAAAGTATTCTATACCTTTAATAATAGTTGCAATTTTATGCGGCATAGTATATTCAATAAAATATTATGGAAAAAATTATGCAGAAATGTCAGTACTAAAAAACATATTTACTAATATATATTTATGGGTTATGATAATAGCAATCCTTGGCTTTTCTAAAAAGTATTTGAATTTTAGCAATAAATTTACTAACTATATGACAAAAAATAACTTTGCTTTTTATGTACTTCATTATTCTGTGGTAGTAGTATTAGGTTTTGTAGTTGTGAATTACTTAAATTTACCATTTATATTAAATTATATATTAATATTGATTGGAACAATAGTTATATTGCCTTTAATAACAAAGGTTATATCTAGTATACCTGTAATTAATACTGTTATATTAGGAAAAAATAATAAATAATGGGTCTTACTTGAAATTTATTTAAGTTTATGATATATAATTTATATATAAACGAAAAAGGAGAAGTAGGTATATGGGAATAATAGGTATTGTCTTAGGAATAGTTTCAGTTATAATAGGAGCTTTTACATCATTAAAATGGTTTGCTATAGTTATTGCAATAATGTCAATAATTATTTCAGGAATTAATATATTTATTAGATTAAAAAATAGTGAAAAATATCTATTATCAATAATTGGAATTATAATTGCATTTTTAGCTATAGTTATGAATGCTATATTTATAGGGATTGGTAGTAATAGTTATGATTTAAATGAAAATGGCGAAAAATTATATAAGATTGGAAGTATATATAACGGCGATAATTTAAATATTAAACTATTGTCTGTTGATACTAATTATAACAAGGTAAGTGATTATCTTGTAACACCTGGATATAATATACTTAAAGTAGATTTTGAAATAGAAAATAAGGGAGAAACAAATAGATTATTTACTGAGGGTGACTTTAAATGCTATTCAAACGAAAGTGAATGTCAAAGTTTTTCAATAAGTAGTGACAATATGGAAGATATAATTCCAGGGACAAAAGAAAATGTAAGTTTTTATTATGAGATACCAGAAGATTCTAGTGGTATAAAACTAGTATATGATACTGGTGATGTTTCAAATGGAAATGTAAGTTTTATTGTAAAAAAATAATATATATATTTAAGACAAGTTAAATTTAAATATAAAATTTGACTTGTCTTTGAATTTTTGTGAAAAATTTGTGTAAAAATGGCATATTTATTGACAAAGAAGAGTATAAATATTAAAATATTGTAAGGCACCATACAAAGCCGAGGTGAGATGATGAATGATATACATGTGATAAATGAAATAAAAAGTTTAGAAAAGAGTATATTTAATGAACTTATTAGAAATCAGGTTAAGGAAGAAAGAAATGTAGATAGATTTGCTGTACTTACACCTACACAAATTGAAATAATACACTGCCTACTTAAAAGCAAAGAAGGATTTTTGTATCAAAAGGATTTAGAAAATAAACTAAATCTAAAAAGGGCAACAGTATCTGGTGTATTGAAAACTATGGAAAAAAATGAATTGATAAAAAGAAAAATTAGTAATGACGATACAAGATTAAAGAAAATATATTTAAATGAAAGTGCCAAAAGGGTATTCGAAGAGAATAAATTAAGAATATTAAATCTTGAAGAAAATATAATAAAAGGAATATCTAAAGAGGAGTTAAATGTATTTTTAAGTGTCATTTCCAAAATGAAAGAAAATGTAAAAAAAGAAAGGATGATAAAATGCTAAAACTACTTAAAAAGTTAAACAAAAGAGATTATTTATTTATATTTATATCTTTTTTACTTATATTTGCTCAAGTATGGTTAGAATTAAAAATGCCTGATTATATGTCAGAAATCACTGTACTCGTAAAAACTGAAGGGGCAAAGATAGGTGAAATCTTAAAAAACGGAGGATATATGCTACTTTGTGCATTTGGAAGCTTAGTTGCAGCTGTTATAACAGGCTATATAATTTCAAAGCTTTCTTCTATATTCTCTAAAAATGTTAGAAAAAGTATATTTACTAAAGTAGAAAATTTAGCTATGCAAGAGGTAAAACAATTTTCAACTAGCAGTTTAATAACAAGAACAACAAATGATATAACAAACATTCAAATGTTTATGGCAATGGGACTTCAACTTTTAATAAAAGCACCAATAACTGCAATTTGGGCTGTTTCTAAAATTTTAAATAAGAGTTGGCAGTGGAGTGCAATAACTGCAGTGGCAGTTGTAGTATTACTATCTGTAATAGCTATGCTTATTGTAATAGTTCTTCCTAGATTTAAAATTGTACAGAAATTAATAGATAAATTAAATGGGGTAACTCGTGAAAACTTAAACGGAATACGTGTAGTAAGAGCATTTAATGCTGAAAAATACCAAGAAGAAAAATTTGAAAAAGCAAATGATAATCTTACAAATTTACAATTATTTAACCAAAAGAAATTCGCTATAATGCAACCAACTATGTACTTAGTATTATACTTTTTAACACTTGCAATATATTTTGTAGGAGCATACATTATTAAAGATGCAATGATGGCTGATAAATTATCACTATTTGGAGATATGGTAGTATTTTCTTCATATGCAATACAGGTTATAATGTCTTTTTTGCTTTTAGCTTTTGTATTTATGATGCTACCTAGAGCACAAGTTTCAGCTAAACGTATAAATGAAGTGTTAGATACAGATATAACAATAAAAGAAGGAGAAGTAACTAATATAGAAAATGGTGAAAAGGGAACTGTAGAATTCAAACACGTATATTTTAAATACCCAGATGCCGATGAGTATTTACTTGAAGATATTTCATTTAAAGCAAATAAAGGCGAAACTGTTGCATTTATTGGTTCTACCGGAAGTGGAAAATCTACTCTAATAAACTTAGTACCTAGATTTTATGATGCAACTAAAGGAGAAGTATTAATTGATGGAGTTAATGTAAAGGAATATAAAGAAGAATTTTTACATAGCAAAATTGGTTATGTGCCACAAAAAGCAGTTATGTTTAATGGTACTGTATATTCAAATGTTGCATATGGCAAAAAGCCAAATGGTAGTTATTCTTTAGAAAAAGTTAAAGAGGCAATTAAGGTAGCTCAAGCAAAAGAATTTGTTGAGAAAATGGATGAAGGGTATAACTCTCATATGGCACAAGGCGGTACGAATGTATCAGGTGGTCAAAAACAACGTTTGGCAATAGCAAGAGCTATAGCTAAAGATCCAGAAATATATATTTTTGATGATAGCTTTTCAGCACTTGATTACAAAACTGATGCAGTACTTAGAAAAGAATTAAAATCATATACAAAAGATGCTACAAGTTTAATAGTAGCACAAAGAATAGGTACTATAATGAATGCAGATAAGATTATTGTATTAGACAATGGAAAATGTGTTGGAATAGGAAATCATAAAGATTTACTTAAGTCTTGTGAAGTATACAAACAAATTGCTTTATCTCAACTATCAAAGGAGGAATTAGAAAATGCATAATGATGAAGAAAAAAGACATAGAACTCCTAGAAGAATGCCAGGAGGTGGACCTCCAGGAATGGGGGTAGTTGAAAAAGCTAAAGATTTTAAAAAGGCAGTAAAAAGACTTTTAAAAGAATTGAAACCTTTCAAGGTATTCATAATTATATCACTTATTCTTGCAATGTTTGGGGCAATATTATCACTTTCAGCTCCAAATAAAATATCAGACCTTACAGATGAAATTTCTAAAGGGTTAGTGGTAAATAAAGATAATTTAGAAATTTTGCAAGAGAGTATAAAAAAAGATTTAAATGAGGAAAATATATCTAAAAAAATACCAGAGATTTTAGATGTAAACTTTTCTCAAGAAAAAATAATTAGTATAATGAATAACTCTGATATTTCTTTGGAAGATAAGAAAATATTTCAAGAGAGTATGTTAAAACTACAGTCTAACGATTCAAAAGAAAATATATCTAGTATAATGGCAGAACTTCCAGAGAGCATACTTAAGAATATATTTGAAGATACCACTTATGAGGAAATATTGGTTTCAAAAGAAGATAAGATAAGTTTAATAAAGAAAAATTCTACAAATACTTTACCAGCAAGTATAATGAAAGCTTTATTAACTGAAGTTGAAATAGATGGGGTAAGAATTTCAACTGATGAGTTATATGAAACAGTAAATGTAATGTCAGATTTAAAAGAAGATACTGACGTTAATACACTTTACTCTAAAATAGATACTATGCCTGAAAATGTAAAAAAAGTTATAGAACCAAAAATGAATTTGGATACTATAAAAAAACTTACAATATTTTTAGTGTCACTCTATGTTATAAGTGCATTATTTACATATATTGAATCAATATGTATGACAGATGTTGCGAATAACTTTGCTAGAGATTTAAGATCTAGAATATCTAAAAAGATAAATAAGTTACCTCTTAAATATTTTGATAAGCATTCAAAAGGTGATATTTTATCAAGGGTTACTAATGATGTAGATACAATAGCACAATCAATGAACCAATCACTTGCTACTTTAGTTAGTAGTGTAACACTTTTTATTGGTTCCATGATTATGATGTTTTATACAAACTGGATTTTAGCCTTTACAGCAGTACTTTCTAGTTTAGTAGGATTTATAGGAATGGGATTTATACTAAAAAAATCTCAAAAATATTTTACTGCAAGACAAGAAGAATTAGGAAAACTAAATGGTCATATTGAAGAAATATATTCAGGTTTAAATGTTGTAAAAGTATATAATGCTAAAGACGATGCCGATAAAAAGTTCGACGATTTAAATGAAAAAGTAAGAGTAAGTAATGAGAAGAGTCAATTCTTATCAGGACTTATGCAACCAATGATGAACTTTATAGGAAACTTTGGATATGTTGCAGTATGTCTAGTAGGTGCTTTACTTGCTAAAAATGATATGATTTCTTTCGGAGTAATTATTGCGTTTATAACATATGTAAGGTTATTTACACAACCAATGGCTCAAATCGCTCAAGCAATGACTTCAATTCAATCAACAGCTGCTGCAAGTGAAAGAGTATTTGAATTTGTTGATGAAGAAGAAATGAAAGATGAAAAAGACTTAACTAAAAAACTAAATAAAGAAGATGTAAAAGGAAAAATTGAATTTAAAGATGTTGTATTCCAATATGATGATAATGACAAACCTACAATAAATGATTTTTCAGCTACAGCAATGCCAGGTCAAAAGATAGCTATAGTTGGTCCAACTGGCGCGGGAAAGACAACAATGGTAAATCTTTTAATGAAGTTTTATGATATAAAAAGTGGAGATATATTAATAGATGGAGTTTCAACTAAAGATTTAACTCGTGAAAATATTCATGACTTATTTACAATGGTTCTTCAAGATACTTGGTTATTTGAAGGAACAGTAAAAGAAAATATTGTATATAACAGAGAAGATGTTTCAATAGATGAAGTAAAAGAAGTATGTAAAGAGGTAGGAATAGATCACTTTATACGTACATTACCACATGGATATGATTCAGTACTTTCAGAAAATGATAGCGTTTCAGCAGGTCAAAGACAGTTATTAACAATAGCAAGAGCAATGATTGATAAATCACCATTTTTGATACTAGATGAAGCAACATCAAATGTAGATACAAGAACTGAAGAGCTTGTTCAAGTGGCAATGGATAAATTAACAAAAGGAAAAACTTCTTTTATAATTGCACATAGATTATCTACAATAAAAAATGCCGATTTAATTTTAGTTATGAATGAAGGTAATATAATTGAAAGTGGAAATCATGAAGAACTTATGAATAAAAATGGTTTCTATGCTAAATTATATAACTCACAATTTGAATTATAATAATCAATATAGAATGAAAAATACTATATGTAAATAGATAATACATATAGTATTTTTTATAGTTAACTTATTATATAAGAAAAAATATTTTTTTTGAATTTTACAGTAAACTTGTTGCAAGCACTTAGATTTTATTGTATAATAAAAAAGTAATAAAATTTGTCTAAAAAACAAATAATATATTACGGAGATTATAGGAGGAGATAAAAAACAAATGAAAGAAAAACGAAATTTTAAAAAAAGTGGTATATCACTAATAGTACTTGTAATAACAATAATAGTAATTATAATACTAGCAGTAGCAGTAATACTATCTATTGCAAACAATAACCCTATATCAAATGCTAATAAGGCAAGGGCTGCAAACGATGAATCAGCATTACTTGAAGCGGCTAATTTAGCATATACTTCTTTGTATGCAGACAAACAAATAAAAGGAGAAGCTATAGATTACGATAGCTTAACTGATGAAGTTAGAAACAGTCTTTTAGCTCAAGGTTTCTCAGATGAGAAAGTAAATCAAGTAATTGTATCAGAAAAAGGAGTAGAACTAAGTAATGAGCGCATAATATCAAAAGAATTACAAGGAAGTTATATTTTAGCTAACAATGTATATTCAAAAGAACATGATGTAGAAGTTAAACTTTCTAGTTCAATTATTACAGATTTTTCAACTATTAAAGTTAAACAATTTGGAACAAACTTATTTGATTATAACACATTATCCAAATCTGATTATATTAAGGTGCAATCGTACGAAAATGGTGTAATAACATTAGTAAATAATTCTACTACTGCGACAAAACAGGCAGATTTTATAATTGAACAACTTCCAGCTGGAACATATACATTGTCACATTCCGACGATAAGACTATTCATTGTTATACAGGTTCAATTGATAATTGGTCAGCATCAGTAGCTTGGAATACTAACCAAAAGCAACTGACTTTAACTAAGTCTTGTTCATTAAAATTAAGTGTTTTTGTTGGTGCAAATGCAACTGTAGAAATTAAAAATTTGCAAGTTCAGCTAGGCGATAAAAAAACAGATTATGCTGAGTACGTATGTAATAAGTTTACACCAAATAGTGATGGAACTGTAAGTGGAGTTAAAAGTATTTCACCATATATGACATTTATAACTGATAATGATAATGTTAGTATAACTTGTAAATATAAAAAGATTGCAGAAGAAGTAACTACAAGTAAAGTTAAAGGCAAAAAAATGGCTGTAATTGGTGATAGTATTTCAGAGGGGGTTAGTAGTGTAAGATTGGATAGTGGAAAAATAACACCTGCAACTACTGGCCGGAAATCGTTTAACAAATGTAGATGCGGCTTGGTGGCAACTTGTAAAGAATAGATATGAAATATCTGATGTAATTAATAATTCAGTTAGTGGAGCAAGTTATTCTATTGATGGCTCTATGGGGAATCCTAGATTTACAACATATTTAAATACCACTGCTTTGCCACCCGATTTGGATGTAATAATGGTCTTTGGTGGAACTAATGACTATAGTCAAAGTAGGAAACTTGGTACCGTATCAGATGCTCCTAGTACGGAAAATAGTGTTTCTTTTTGTTCCGCTGTTAAAGCTACATTAGATTATATAACTACAAATTTCCCAAATGCTGAAATTGTATATATGACACCTATTCCAAGATGGTCACAAACAGGAACACTTCTTACTGATGAGAATGGAAATTATTATTGGCAAGATATGGTTGGAGAGGCAGAATATAACCCAAAAAATAAAATAGGTTTCCAATTAATTGACTATGTAAATGCAATAAAACAATTATGTTCATCATATAGCAATGTTAAAGTATGTGACATGTATTCTACATCGCATATGAATATGGGAAGTATGGACTTTAAATTGAAATATGCACCAGATGGTTTACATCCTAATAAAGAAGGAACAGAAATATATGTTAATAATGACCTTTTCCCATTTTTAGATAAGATTTGGTTACAAAAAGAGTATATATAATTTTAAATAAGTATGTCATAAATTCTTGACATGCTTATTTTTTTGTGATAACATGTGAATATATGAATAATCATTCATATATAATTTTAGAGGTGAGTATAATGAATAGTGATAAGTGTAATAATAATATTAATATTCCAGAAGAAGATTTGATTATTGAGCTTTCAGATACTTTTAAAGTTTTTTCTGATAGTTCTAGAATAAAAATATTATATACATTAATTCAAGATGAACTTTGTGTATGCCATATTGCGGAAAAAGTTAACATGAGCCAATCTGCTGTATCTCATCAACTAAGAATTTTAAAGGCTTCTCGTCTTGTAAAGCCAAGAAAAGAAGGAAAGACTGTATATTATTCTTTAGATGATGATCATGTAGAAAAAATTTTAAATGTTGTATTAGAGCATGTTAAGGAGGAAGAAGTATGAGTAAGTGTTGTGATCATGAGCATAACCATGAAGAGGAAGAAATAAATAAAACAAATGTCATTTTAACTATACTTGGAACTATAATATTTATAGCTGTAATATTTTTAAATACTTTAAATGAAACCACTACAACAATTTTATATATAATTAGTTACATATTAATAGGTTATGATATAGTATTTAAGGCTATTTCACATTTGTTTAAAAAAGATATGTTTGACGAAAACTTTTTAATGGTAGTAGCTACATTTGGTGCATTTGCAATTTCTGAGTATAAAGAAGCAATAGCTGTTATTTTGCTATACAAAATTGGAGAATTTTTGCAAGATAAAGCAGTAGAAAATTCAAAGAAAAAAATAACTGAAACAATTGATATTAGAGAAAAAACTGCAAACTTAAAAACAAGTAATGGAGTAAAAAAAGTTGAAACCAAAGAATTAAAAATAAAAGATATAATAATTGTAAAGACTGGAGAAAAAATACCTGTAGATGGAGTTCTAAAAACAGATAATGCAAAACTTGATATGTCATTTTTAACAGGTGAAAGTAAGCCAGTATCTAAAAATATAAACGAAGAAATTTTATCTGGAGCTATAAATATAGGTGGAGTAATTGAAGTAGAAGTATCAAAAACTTATGAGAATTCAACAGTGTATAAAATAATTGAAATGATAGAAGAAGCAAATGAGAAAAAATCAACTACAGAGAAATTTATAACTAAATTTGCAAAAGTTTATACTCCAATAGTTACTTTTATTGCTGTAATAATAGCATTTTTACCACTTGTAACAAATTATACATATTCTGAATCTTTGCATAAAGCTTTCACATTTTTAGTAATTTCATGTCCTTGTGCACTTGTAATTTCAGTTCCACTTAGTTTCTTTGTAGGAATAGGTGCATGTTCTAAAAAAGGAATATTAGTAAAGGGAAGTAATTATCTAGATAACATGACATTAGTTGACACTGTAGTTTTTGATAAAACAGGAACACTTACTAAAGGTGTTTTTGAAGTAACTAAAGTGGAAAGTGTGGGAAATTTAAGTAAAGATGAAGTAGTAGAATATATAGCTAAATGCGAGTATTATTCTAATCATTATATAGCTAAGTCTATTTTAGATTATTATAACAAAAAGATAGATGAAAATGACATTATATCACATGAAGAAATAGCCGGAAAAGGCATAAAAGCTAATTTAAATGGAAAAGAAATAATAGTTGGAAATTATACCTTGATGGAAGAAAACGGGCTTGATCTAGAAAGAAAAGAAGAAGTAGGAACAATAGTATACTTAAGTGTAGATAATAATTTTGAAGGATATATTGTGTTATCTGATGTTATTAAAGAAGATGCATTAAACTTAGTGAAAGATTTACAAAAAAATGGAGTAAAAGATGTTGTAATGCTAACAGGAGATGAAAATTTTATTGCAAATGAAGTGGCTAAAAAACTTGGAATAGAAAAAGTACATTCAAAACTTTTACCAAAAGATAAATCAGATATTTTAGAAAATCTTAAAAATAACCAAGAAAAAAAAGTAGCATTTGTAGGTGATGGAATAAATGATGCACCAGTGCTTGCAATGGCAGATATAGGTATATCTATGGGAAAAGGAGCAGATATTGCAATTGAAACATCAGATATTGCAATTATGAGTGATGAACCATCTAAAGTTGTAGATATATTAAAGATTTCAAGAAAAACTAAAAAAATAGTAAAGCAAAATATTATATTTGCTTTAAGTATTAAAGTAATATTTTTAGTATGTAGTATATTATTTACTGTACCTATGTGGTTTGCAATATTTGCAGATGTAGGTGTAGCACTTATAACAATAATAAATGCACTTAGAATATTTAATATTAAATTCTAAAAATATAATATAATGTAATATAATATAATTATTTTAAAGGGAATTTTATAATTAATTTTAAGTTATAACTTTCCCTTATTTTTTTACTAAATTTTAGTTAAAAGTCTAGAAATTCTAGCTATAAATTCTGAGTTACTGCATTTGCCATTTTGGTATCCTACTGTTGAGCCAAATAACCATTTTTTTAATATAGGATCCATCCTTGAAAAACATATTTCAGTAGCATTCCTTATTGACCTTTCTACTCTTGTAGCACTAGAATCATATTTTTCAGCTATTTCTTTGTATAATATTGAGGTCATTTTTTTTAGTTTCTTTTCATCCTTACATACCATCAAAATAGCTTCCTTTGCATAATTATATCCGTTTAAGCTAGTAGGAAATCCAAGAAATGGAAGTAGAAATTCTATTCTTGTATTTAAATCTACTGATTTATCAAAAGCTAATTCTAGTGGAGTATTTAATATTTCATTTTTTAACTCCTTTGGTAATATAGCTATAAGTTTTTCCTTGTCATTATAATTATTTTTTACACTTTCCATGTTTCACCTCTGTTAAAATATAACACTATATGATGTATTATATATTAATTTTTGTAAAAAAACAACATTTATTGAGTAAAAAAATAAATTATGAGTATTATTTTTTATTTTGCAAATAATATTTTTAGGTGAATATTGTGATTTGGACATATATTATTGCATCTTTAACTATATTAATTTTATGTGTGTTATTTATTCCTATGAGATTAAAAATCACGTGTGAGTTAAATACAGATTTTGATAAAAAAGAAAAAGAAGAGGATTTAAATACCTTAAATAATATTTCAATATATATATTGTATTATATAAAAGTAGCAAATATTAATGCCAAAAATGTACAAAAAGCTAAATCTTCAAAAAAAATAACTGGTAAAGTTATCTTTAATATAATATATAAACTAATATTAGAATTTTTGAATTTTCAGAAAATGAATGATGCATTATTAACTAAAAAAGATTTAAAAAAATTTTCAAATAGTATATATTTTGAAAAGATACATTTAAACTTAGGAATAAATTTTAAAAATGTACTTACAAATGTGTATGCTATTTCATTACTTAATACTTTGATTAACATGTATTTTGCCCAAAACATAGATAAAATAAATTTAGAAGATACTAGTTATTTGACTTTTATTTCAAATAAAATGTTTAATATAAAAGTTGATAGTATAATTAGATTTAAACTTGTAAATACTATTATTGTAATTATTAAAGTATTCTTTAAATTTAGAAAGGTGGTAAAGAAAAATGGCACAGGGAGAACATCCAATAGAAAATTTAATGATGACAGCTATGACTTCGCTTGAAAATATGATTGATGTTAATACAATAGTGGGAGATATGATTGTGGCATCAGATGGTACTATGATAATACCAGTATCTAAAGTATGTTTTGGTTTTGCTGCAGGAGGAAGTGAATTTAATACAAATAAATTAAATAAATTCTCAGAAAATGCTAAATTACCTTTTGGTGGTGGTAGTGGAGCAGGAGTACATATATCTCCAATGGCTTTCTTAGTTGTAAAAGATGGAACAACTAAACTTATGACTTTAGGAGGAACAAATCCTTTAGATAAGTTAATTGATTTGGTACCTGATATAGTAGAAAAAGCAGATAAACTGATTAATAAAAAAATTGAAGAACCTAAAGATGCAGTTTTTAATATGGTAAAAAATCAAAAAGATAAAGAAAATGAGAACAGTGAAATTTAAAAAATGAAGTATAAAAAAGTATCAAGAGATTTTTATCTCTTGATACTTTTTTTCATTTCATGGTAAATAAGTTTTACCATGTTTTTCGATAAGCAGAACATACAAATAGCAATTCCAATAATGCATATCATTGTGTAACTATCTATAGGACCATCATACAATGGGTCTATGGATATTAACAATAACATTGAAGAAAATACTGCTGCAACTAGTGAAATAAGTTCAGTAAATATTGAAGCAACTATTACAAGTATTCTTCTGTTTCTGTATACCCGCTCACCTAATACTTCGTTTCTAATTTGTGCTAATGTCATGATATTCATCCTCCAATTAAATAATATATTTCATACTTAAATTATAGCACAATTTACATAAAAAGTCAAATTTTACTCTGCTTTTATTACTAGTAATATCTGTTATTTTTTTATTTTGCACTGTATTTTCTTGTATTTAAGTTGCTGTTATGATAGAATATAGTTAAGTTTTAAAGGAGAGATTTATTTTGAAAATAGCTTTAATAAATGAAAATTCTCAAGCGTCAAAAAATAAAATAATATATGATGCTTTAAAAGAAGTAGCAGATAAAAAAGGATATGAAGTGATTAATTTTGGAATGTATGGAGATGCAGATGAGGAGAGTATTACATATGTTCAAGCAGGACTACTTACCGCAATATTATTAAATTCAAAAGTCGTAGATTTTGTTGTTACTGGTTGTGGTACGGGTGAAGGAGCAATGCTTGCAGCCAACTCATTTCCCAATGTTATTTGTGGTCACATTTCTGATCCATCTGATGCATATATGTTTTCTCAAATAAATGATGGAAATGCTGTAGCAATTCCTTTTGCTAAAGGTTTTGGATGGGGAGCAGAACTTAATTTAAGATATATGTTTGAAAAGCTTTTTGAAGAAGAAAGCGGAGGAGGATATCCTAAAGAAAGGGCTATACCTGAAAAAGCAAATAAAAAAATATTAGATGAAGTGAAAAAAGTAACTTATATTGATTTTCTAGATATATTAAAAAATATTGATAGAAATTTACTTTTAGGAGTTTTAAACTTACCTAAATTTAAAGAGTATTTTTTTGAAAATTCAAAAGATGAAAAATTGAATGAATTTTTTAAAAGTATAATGTAATATATAAATAAATGGAGGGACGTATTATGGAAGAAATGAATTCTTTAAAAGATATAATAAATATAAAATGTGAAATGTATAAAGATAGAGTAGCTTTTATGGAAAAGAACCCTAAAACAAGAGAGTTTGAAAGTATAACTTATGCTAAAGTAAGAGAAGATGTAAATGCACTTGGTACTATTATGCTTGAAAAATTAAAGCTAAAAGATAAAAAAGTAGCTGTAATAGGTGAGAATAGTTACAGATGGTACGTAACATATATGGCAGTTGCATGTGGTGTTGGTATAATAGTTCCTTTAGATAAAGAACTGCCATCAAATGAAATAGTAAATTTATTAAAAAGGTCAGATGCTTCAGCAATAGTTTATTCTAGTAGAAAAGCTGATGTTATAGAAGAAATAAAAAAAGAATTACCTAAAAATATGGTATATATTGAAATGAATAAAGAAGAAAGTGATAAAAAATCCTATTCATTTGATAAACTAGTAGAAGAAGGAAAAGAACTTGTTGATACTGGTAATACTAAATATATAGATATGGAAATTGATAGGGAAGAGTTTAAAATTTTGTTATTTACTTCTGGAACAACAGCAGAAGCTAAAGGAGTAATGTTAAACCATAGAAATCTATGTGCAGATAATGTAGCATGCTATTGTTTGGTACCAAAGATGCATGATTATACATACCTTTCTATTCTTCCAATGCATCATACTTATGAATTTTCAACTGTATATATTTATGGTACAAGCTGTGGGGCAAGAATTGCAATTTGCGAAGGATTAAAATATATTGAAAAGAATTTAAAAGAAATAAAACCTGATTGTATGGCTGTAGTTCCTGCCATAATAGAAAAAATAAATAAAAAAATAGAAAAAACTATAAAAAATACAGGAAAAGATAAACTTGTAAAAACAATGGGAGCATTAACAAATGGACTTAGTAAAATAGGTCTTGATTTTAGATTTCAAGCATTTAAAGAAATACATGAAAATTTTGGTGGAAATCTAAAACATATCTTCTGTGGTGCAGCTCCACTTGACTTAGAAACAATAAAGAAAATGGAAACATATGGCTTTTGGGTATATCAAGGATATGGATTAACAGAGGCAGCACCATTAATAGCTTCTTGTACACATGATAATAGGGTTGCTGGAACAGTTGGAAAACCTGCTCATGGAGTAGAAGTAAGAATTGATTTAAGTGCTAATGAAGATGAAAATAGCAATGTTGGTGAAATTATAGCTAAGGGCGACAACATTATGATGGGATACTATAAAGATGAAGCTGAAACTAAAAAAGTATTAAAAAAAGGTTGGTTCTATACTGGAGATTTAGGATATTTTGATTTAAAAGGCAATTTAATAATTTCTGGAAGAAGTAAAAATGTTATAGTTACATCTAACGGTAAAAATATTTATCCAGAAGAAATTGAATTTGAAATAAATAAAATTCCACTTGTTGATGAATCAATGGTTTATGGAAAAAAAGATAAAAAGAATAAAAATGAGTTAATTATTGCAGCAAAAGTTACACTTGATGAAGAATATATAAAAGAAACATATGGAGAAAATAGACCAAGTGATGAAGAAATATATAGTGAAATTTGGAAAGGCATTAAGGCTATAAATAAAACTATGGTAACATATAAAGCAGTAAAAGATTTAGAAATTAAAAAAGATGCTTTTGAAAAAACAACAACTATGAAAATCAAAAGATTTGCTGAACTTAACAAGAAAAAATAAAGATTAAAAATTAAAACTGGGGAATATTGAATTGAATTCTCCAGTTTTATTTTTAGAAATTTTATACATTAAATCTAAAAAGTATAATATCTCCATCTTGAACAATATAATCTTTTCCTTCAAGTCTTACGAGACCTTTTTCTTTAGTAGCATTCATTGAGCCATATTTTATTAAATCGTCATATGAAACTACTTCTGCTTTTATGAAACCTCTTTCAAAATCAGTATGGATTTTTCCGGCAGCTTGAGGAGCTTTAGTTCCTTTTTTTATAGTCCATGCTCTAACTTCATCTTTTCCAGCAGTAAGGTAAGATATAAGCCCAAGCAAACTATAACTTGCTTTTATAAGTTTATTAAGACCAGACTCTTCAATTCCGTAATCTTTCATAAGTGCTAGTCTATCATCATCTTCTAGTTCACTTAAATCTTCTTCAAGTTTAGCACATAGAGTAACAACTTTTGCTCCTTCTTTTTTTGCAAATTCTTTTACTTTTAATACATAAGGGTCATTTTCTTCAGTGCCAATTTGACTTTCTGAAATGTTGGCAACATATATAACCTTCTTATCTGTAAGTAAATATACATCCTTTAAAAGTGATTTTTCATCATCATTAAATTCAAAAGTCCTTATTGGCTTTTCATTTTCTAGATGTTCTATTAATCTTTTTAATAAATCTTTTTCCTGAATAGCTTTTTTATCTCCAGATTTTGTAAGTTTTTCTACTCTTTCAAGCCTTTTATTTATTGCTTCAATATCTGCAAATATTAGTTCTAATGAAATTGTTTCAATATCACTGATTGGATCTATTTTTCCATCTACGTGTACAATGCTTTCATCATCAAAACATCTAACTATATGTGCAATAGCGTCAGTTTCTCTAATATGAGATAAAAATTTATTTCCAAGGCCTTCACCTTTAGAAGCTCCTTTAACAAGTCCAGCAATATCTACAAATTCAATAGTTGCATATGTAGATTTTAATGTATCATACATTTTAGAAAGTACATCAATTCTTTTGTCTGGTACAGTTACCATACCAACATTTGGCTCTATTGTGCAAAATGGATAATTTGCACTTTCTGCACCTGCTTTTGTTATTGCATTAAAAAGTGTTGACTTACCAACATTTGGAAGTCCTACAATTCCAATTTTCATTTAAAAACACATCCTTACTTTATACCTATATATTATATCAAAGAAAAACAATAAGTCAAGCTAAAACAATTTCAAAAGTTAACATATAACTAATTTTTAGCATAAAGTATCACAGGTGGTAATGTGAAAATATATGATGTTAACTTAAATAAAAACGAGATGACAAGACCTGGTGAAAAAAGAAAGGAACTAAAAAAAATTGTTGTTTGTGATACAAAAATTAAAAACATAGATGAAATGTTAAAAAAAATTAAAGAGATAGAAAAGCAAGATGAAGAATATTTTTCGTATAACTATGTAGTAAGTAGTTTAGGAAAAATATATTTATTAGTACCAGATAATGAAATATCATATTTTTCTAAAAAAATAAAAGTTAATTTAGAAAGCATTTCAATAGGTGTATTGTTAGAAAATAAAGGTAAAAAAATATATAATGAAAATTGGAAGAATAGCTTAATTAGGTTATTAAATGTGTTATGTCAAAAATATAATTTGAAAAGTAATGATATAGTTATAGAATATGATATGTACAATACAAGAAATTTTGATTTTTTAATTGATAAATATATGATTTTTGAGGATATAAAAAAAGAGTCACTTAAAAATTTGTGACTATTTAAAGGATGATTTTTGTACAATACAGAGATCATCTTTTTTCTCAAAAGTATATGAAAAATTATCGTAAACTTATTGCAACATACTAAAATTTATTATATAATAATTATTGTTAAAAGACAAATAATAAAAAGAGGAGAATAGTTTATGAAAAGAAGAGGTATATCACTTATAGTATTAGTAATAACAATAATTGTAGTTATAATATTGGCAGGAGCAGTAATATTATCTATTGTAAACAATAACCCGATTGAAAATGCAAAAGAAGCTAAATTTAAAAGTAATTTAAAAACTATAGAAGAAGAGTTAAATATGTACATACAAAGTAAGTATGCGAATTCTTTAGGAGAAGTACAAAATTTAAATTTAATTGGGAAGGATTTAGTAGAAATTTTACCTAGTGCAAAGGATTATCAAGATAAATTAAAGGTAGTAGAGGGAAAGTTATATATAGTAAAATCAAAAATGTCTAGTGACGAGATAACATGGTCAAAAGAATTTGGAATAGAAGAAAAAATAGCAAATGCACCAGATATAAGTGGCTTTAATAAAAGTAATACTTATTATGTATCATGGAAGTTAACAGATAATACATATCAAATTATAGAAGAGAATAATTTAAGCAAAGATGCACCAAGTGATTGGTATGATTATACAGAAGGTGTAAATCATTGGGCAAATATAAAAACAACAGGTGGTGAAAATGATTGCTATTGGGTATGGATACCAAGATATGCATATTGCATAACAGGAGGTTATCATAGTAATGTATCAGGTGAAGTGGATATAAAATTCTTGAAAGGAACAACTAATACACCTTTAGATGGAAGTAGTATAACAATAAGTAATAGTTCAGGAGAAGGAAATTGGAATGTACATCCAGCATTTTGGTGGGACAAAAATAATAATGGTGTGGAAGACGAAGGAGAACAGTTATCAGGAATATGGGTAGCAAAATTTGAAGCAAGTAGTAATAGCGCAAGTGTAGTAGAAAATCCAACAAGTACACAACTTGAAACAGATGGAGGTTCGGATACTGATACAGATTTAAAAATAAGAGTAAAACCAAATGTAACCAGTTGGAGAAACATAACAGTCAATAGTATATTTACTGTATGTAGAAATTTAACGACAATTGGAAACTCATTAGAAAGTACAAGTAATTTGGATTCGCATATGATGAAAAACACTGAGTGGGGAGCAGTGGCGTATTTAAGTAGAAGTATATATGGTAAAAATAAAGAAGTATGGAACAACCCATATTATAACAATACTACTAATTGTTCACCAATAACAGGATTATGTGGAAATGAATTAAACGGTCATAGTGCTACAACAGATATTTCTAAAACATATAAATATAATGAAAAAGGTGGAGAAAATGCTTCTACAACTGGAAATGTATATGGCGTGTATGATATGGCAGGAGGATCATGGGAATATGTAGCAGGAATATTTGCAAGTGGAGCATCTAATGATAACCAAAGTCAATTATTTGATTTCAAGAATTTAAAATATGTTGATAAATATACAAATAAGAATGGCTCGCAACCCACTTATTACGGAAACAATAAATATGGAGATGCAGTATATGAAACTTCCGCTTCAGGAATAGGTAGAACTGATAGTTGGGGCTCTAGTTTTTCTCAGTTTCCATATTCAAGCAGTTCGGTATTCATACGCGGAGGTAGTGTCAGCAATGGTAGTAGCGCAGGTGTATTTGCTTTTCTTAATTCCTCAGGTGAAACTGCTACTGCTTTTGGTTTTCGCCCAGTTGTTATTAGCTCCTATTAATGATGTTAATAGTTTAAGTTAAAAAAAATAACTATTTTTATAATAATAATAATTAAACATCTACGCTTGTATATGATGAGCGTAGATGTTTTGTATAAAGTGTTCTATGTAATTTATTAATTACATTTAAAGTATATCACTTAAATGTGTGATATTTCCAGCACCTATTGTAAGGATTAAATCATTAGGTTTCATTTTTTCTTTTATATATTTAGCAATATCTTCAAATTTAGATATATTTATAGCGTTAACTTTATGCTTCTTTAATAGGTTTACTAAATCTTGTGAAGAAATAGTACCATCATCTACTTCTCTTGCTGCATATATGTCTGCTATAACTACAATGTCAGCATCAGAAAAAGAAGTGGCAAAGTCTTCAAGTAATTCTTTAGTTCTAGAATAAGTGTGAGGTTGAAATATAGCAATTATTTTGTTATGCTCTTTTTGCTTTGCTGCAGAAAGAGTTGCTTTTACTTCTGTTGGATGATGAGCATAATCATCATAAACAAGTATGTTATTTCCAAGATCTTTTTTTAGTTCAAATCTTCTTTTTGCACCACAGAATTCATTTAAACTTTTTTTCATATCAGCAATTTTAATTCCATGTGCATAAGATGTAGTAATAGCAGCTAATGCATCATAAACATTGTGTATTCCAGGTACAGTTAAATAAAAACTATTCTTTTCTAAAGTGTCAGGATCAATTACATCAAATGAATAAAATCCTTTTATATTACATGAAATATTTTTTGCATAAATTGTAGCTGTAGGTTCACTAAGTGAGAAAGTAAATACCTTTATATTATTTCTTTTTAATTCATCTTTAATTTCATCATATACATTCATTACATTGATGTCATCCATATTTATAACTAAGTAACCATTTTTAGGTAGCATAAGAATAAATTTTTTAAATGAAGCTTTTATTTCTTCAATTCCAGAAAAATAATCCAAATGGTCTTCATCTATATTTAGTATTGTCGCAGTTTGATGTGGAAAGTTTAAAAAGCTATCTACATATTCACAAGATTCTAATATGAAATATTCTGACTCACCAATTCTGTAATTTTTATTTCCAAGTTTTTTAAATTTTCCACCTATTTGAATATTAGGATCTAGACCTGCATCTATGAAAATAGAAGCAACCATGGAAGTAGTTGTTGTTTTTCCATGTGTACCTGATATACAGATAGGAGTTTTATAGCATTTTAAAAGTAGACCTAAAAATTTAGCTCTTTCAAATGTAGGAATACCAAGTGCTTTTGCACGTACAAACTCAGGATCATGTTGATTAATTGCAGAAGTATAAACAACAACATCTGCATCTTTTACAAGTTCTGCATGTGATCCTATAAATACTGGTATGTCATTTTCTTTTAGTATACTTATCATATCGCCTTCATTTTTATCTGAACCTGTTACTATGTAACCAGCTTGTTTTAGCATTATAGCCATACCACTCATGCTAACTCCACCAATTCCAATCATATGTATTTTTTTTATATTTTTTAAAGTATCAAATTTTTTATTCATGAAAAATTACCGCCCTTTTTTTAACAATATAGATTATACTAAAAAAATACTAAATAGTCAATCATTAGACTAATTTTGTCTAATAGTGTCAAAGAAAATCTCTTTTGTTGAAAGAGAGAATATTTTGCTATATAATTTCTCTTAAGTGAGGGAATGCTTATGATAGTAGAAAAAATTATAACAATAATCGCAGAATTAATTTTAGTATTTATGCTTTGTTACAAATTAAAAAAATCAATTTCAAGAGAAAATTTAGTAATTATTCCTCTTTGTTTTATATCAATTGGTATATATATATTTTTTGTTGTTAGTAGGAAATATATACCAATATATTTACAGATATCTATATTTTTATTTGGCTTTCTACTTCCTGTAATATCAAGCTTTTTACAATATAATAATATTATGATAAAGCGAAAATTATTATATTATAGGATGAAATATTTGTATAATTTAAAAGAATATGAAAAAGTAATTAAATATATAATAAAACTTGTAGCATTAGATGGAAGAACAGCAGAATATTTATATATATTAGGAATGTGTTACAAAAATCTAGACGATTACATTAACGCAAGAGATTCATTTGCTTTAGCTACTGAACTTGATAAAGGTGATTATAAATCATATTATGAATTAGGTAGAATATTGGATGAAACAAATAAAAAAGAAACAGCAATTGTAATGTTTAATAAAGCAATAAAGATAAAGCCAGACTTTTATGAAGCAAGAGAGGCCTTAGGAATATGTTATACAAGCCAAGGAAAGTTTAAAGAGGCAATAAATGTATATAAAAAAGCATTAGAAAAACATCCTGATTCTTATGAAATATATTATAATATTGCAATTATAGAATTAGAATTAGAAGAATATGATGAGGCAAAAGCAGCATTTAAAAAAGCAGGTGAGATAAAAAATGATTTATATACCGCTTTTTATAACTTAGGAAATATTTGTTACTTATTAGGAGAATATGACGAAGCAATAGAAGCATATAGAAAAATGTTAAATTCAGGGGTATATGGACCAAAAGCGTATTATAAAATAGCAGTAGTTTATGCTTGCAAAAAAGAATATGAAAAAGCACTGGCAACTTTAGAGTATGCTATAGAATTAGATCCTAAATATATAAAAAAATCAAGAGGAGAATATGCTTTTGAAAATATGAGAAAAATGATAGATAACTATTTAATACAAAAAGAGGTGTTAGAAACTAAAGAAAAAGAAAAGAAAGACTATATGAAATATAAGTTTAAAATATTTAAAAAGGATGATGATTTAAAATTAGATAATTATAGTAATGATTATAATACTTATAACTATAACAATATAAATGAAGTAAAACATGCTTAGGTAAGATAGTTGAAATTTAAGTCAAAAAAGTATTGACTTTTATATATTTCATAAGGTATAATAATGAAGTATTAATTAATATTTCATTATTGCCGATGTGGTGGAATTGGCAGACGCGACGGACTCAAAATCTAAATGGATTTTTTTAGTGCCAAGTCTTATAAATACTGATAAATATACAGGTTGGAGTTTTGGTAGAATTTAATTTTATTAAAAATCTAACCAAAATCTAACCAATTGTATTTTTATATAAATTTTAATTAAATATGCAGGCATGCTGGAACTGGCAGACAGGATGGTCTCAAAAACCATTGTCCTTGTGGCGTGTGGGTTCAAGTCCCACTACCTGCACCAAAATTAGTTTGCACAAGCTACTAATTTATTAGAAGAAGTTGAAGAGTCGTTTTCCTCAATTTCTTTTTTTATTTCAAAAGCACTTGTAATTGCTTGAGCTGAAAGCTGTTTTGAATTACTATCTAAGTGAGCATATATATTTGCAGTAGCTGAAAAGTTAGAATGTCCAAGCCACTCTTGAATTGCTTTCATAGGTATTCCTTTTGCAAGTAATAAACTAGCACAAGAATGTCTTAAATCGTGAAAGCGAATATGTCGTAATCCTAAATTCTTTAATAAATTTTTAAAATGTTCTGATACATAATCAGGTCTTGTTAATTTTCCATCAGGTTTAACAAATACATATTCCTTATCTTTATTATAATAAGATTTACCAAAAGCCTTTTTAAAATATTCTTGTTGACCTTTAAATTCTAATAGCCTATCAGCAATATCATCAATTAAAGGTAATGTCCTATAACTTGATTTGTTTTTTGTTCTATCTTTAGAATAAATTTGTCTTTTTCCATCTATTCTTCCAATAGTTACTGTGTGTTTAATAGTAATTGTTTTATTGTCAAAATCAAAAGCGTCCCATTTTAATCCTAAAACTTCACTTCTTCTTAAACCATAATATGAAGCCATTCTTATAATAAGATTTAGAGGGTCATCTTTAGATTTTTCAAACAGTTCATTTAATTCATTTTCATTATAAAAACTACCAATGTATTGTTCTTTTTTAGGTCTTTGAACTTTATCTGCAGGATTATTTGGTATAATATCCATTTTATATGCATAATCTAAAGCTCTTCTTATAATAGCATGATGATGAATAACAGAATTTGCAGAAAGTCCATCACTAAACAAAATATTATAATATTCTTGAATATCCATTGCTTGTAGATCAACTAATCTTATTTTATTCTTTGAAAAATGTTTTGTTATTCTATCATTTATTATTTGCTCATAAGAATTATAAGTTGAAGGCTCAATAGTTTTTCTTATAATTTTTAACCATTCATTTAAAAAATCTAAAAATAGTATATTAGTTTTTACAATATTATTTTTTCTTATGTGAGTAGAGTTAATTTCGTTTTCAAATTCCTGTCTAATTTCTTCAGCTTTTGCTAAAGCTTGTTTTTTATTACCTCTAACTTTTAATTTTGTGGAAACCCATTTTTGTTTTCTCTTTCCATTATCATCTTTATAATTTAAAACGGCTTGATAAATTCCGCTTTTTTTCTTGTAGGCTTACTGTTACCATAAAAACTCCTTTCCAAAATATAACAGACTAGATTTAACCTACTATTGATATAAATATATATTAACATCATATCAATATAAAATCTAGTCTTAATTATTTGTTGTTAGATAAGATATGACATTTTCTTTTGGTATTTTATATTCTCTACCTATTTTCAAAGACTTAATATTATTACTTTTAACTAAACGATAGGCAAGAGTAATACCAATGCCAAGCATATCTTTTAACTCTCTTACGGTTACTACATCTGGATAGGTAGTAAACATTAATTTGTAATTGTCTTTCACATTGTTCATATAAACCCCCCTTTCATAATAAATTGCATAAAAAAAAGACCTATAAGGTCAAAAAATAAAAAGTATTATACATATACTTTTTTACTCTTAATAAAACTTGGAGCAATAACATTGCTTACTCTTTTAGGAACATCTGCAGAACATTTCAGTTTTCTATCTAAAACTAAATCACTAGAATTTTTATCATATTTAAAGGCACTCCTGTTCCATTTAACAAATGCTAAATCTGACATTTCGTTAGAATAAGAAAGTTCTTTACTAGCTTCTATATGTTGTTTCTTTATCATTTCATATAATTGTTTGTCAGCTTCAGTTTTTCTTTTGTTTTTAATCCATTCTCTTTTAGAAATATTACGATTTTCTTTACTAAGTTCTTGTCTATAAGTTTTTTCACTAAAATATCTATCATCTTTTTTTATTATTTTAGTGATATAAGAGGGATTAACATTTAACTCTTTTGCAATGACACTTGGCTTTAAGTGTTCATTATAAAATTTTTCAATAATAATTTCCTTTGTTTCTATAAAAATCACATCCCTTCTAGTGGTAAAATTTCTGTCTACAAATTTTAAATATAGTTATACTACTTGACATTTATAAGTAATTATTGTAATATATTATTATATTAAAAATATTAACTTACAATCGCATTATAAAGTAATAAATGTAATATGTCAAGTTATTACAATAAAATTTTTGAAAAATTTTTGGAGGTATATTATGGAATTTAATTTTAATACTAGAAATCCTTACTCATATATGAAGTATGGGGGGTATCGTGGAGAATATAAAGACAATGAATATTATATGATTCCAAGACCAGAAGCTTCTATCAATACTAGAGATTTATATGATGTATTTAGCAAAATAGATACTGCATTAGTAGATTTATTAAATGTTGGTAGGTTATGTTCTGAAGATGATAGCGAAAGAATGAAATTTACTTCTACATTATTCTTTGTTCAACAATATGGATTATTAGGATTTATGGTAGAAGCTCCAGTTAATCCAAACTTTCTATTAGATAAAGAAGTAATTTTAGAAGAAAATAATTTTATAAGTAAAAAATGTGTTATGAAAGCTCAAGATTATTTTGATTTATTCTTTCCTTTTGCGAATAAAGAAGAAATAAGTTATTCTATTGTTGGTAATGAAATAAAAATAAATTCAAATTCTGATTTACAAAACCTATTAAATAATACATCAATTACAAACCAGTTAATTTATTCTAGTTTCTATTGTGAAAAAATAGATTGGATAGTTGATTATGCAAAGAGAATGTATAAAATATTTAAAAGTATTATTGATTTACAAAGTGATAATTTAGAGATTTACTCTCAAGAAAGAGCAAGAGAAATAATAACAGATTATACTATGCAAGGAGTTCCTTATAATATAAGTATGTATGGAACAAAACCAGAAATAGCTTGGCAACCAAATTCATTAAAACAAGCTTTAGACTTGGCTTTTGGATTTTTTATGTGTAGTGATAAAAATCCAATAAAAATGTGTAAACATTGTGGTAATATATTCCTTTCAAAAAATCCTAAAGCAGAATATTGTAGTCCAAAATGTAGAAACCAAGCGAATGTTTATAAAAGTAGAGCAAAAAATAAATAGAGTGCCAAAAAATATACTTTAATAGTTGGGTATCTAATAATAATTATATAAATATACGATTAAAATTATGTTGTGTGATTGCAAGAAAGTATGCAAGTGAGATAAAAAAGTTTTCAGAGGCTGGTTTGTATATTCATTCTGGTGGATGGAGTAATATACAATATTCTTTAAGTAGAAAAAAAGTAGTTTTGGTTGATTTGGACTCCTCAAAAAAAGTTGATACTGAAGATATAGAATTAATTAAACTATACAATATTAGAGATTTTGTTAGTAATTTATATAGATTACTTATAAGTTTGTATAATCCAAAGGTTATACACCAAATAGATAGCAACATATTAAATAATAATAATTTAATTTTAGCTTTATTGGAAGGATATTTTGACAAAGAAGATAAGGAAACTTTAAAAGAAATATCATATAGAATTTTAAATTTTTATTATGATAGGTGTTTTATCAAAATAAAAAATATTGAACATATAATGGATACTATAAAAGATGAAGAAAAGAAAAATTATGAATTAAATACAAAAGATTTTTATGAGTTTTGTTTAAAATTATTGTGCGATTTGATAGAGTAAATTTTTGTATAAGTAAAGGAGGAAAGTCAGAATATATTATCTGATGAATGATATGAAAAAGATATTAACAGGAATACAACCTACTGGAGAAATTACATTAGGAAATTATATAGGTGCAATAAATCAAGTGATAAAATATCAAGAAATATATGATTCATATATTTTTGTTGCTGATATGCACGCTATAACAATAGAACAGGAACCAGAAAAATTAAGAAAGAATATAAGGAGTTTATTGAATCTATACTTAGCTTGCGGAATAGATCCTAAAAAAAATAAAATATTTATACAATCAGAAAATGAATATCATTGTAATATATCTTGGATATTGGAATGTAACACTCCATATGGTGAGTTAAGTAGGATGACACAATTTAAAGATAAAAGTCAAAAAAAGGAAAGTTTCTCGGCTGGTTTGCTAACTTATCCTATTTTAATGGCAGCAGACATTTTAACATATGATGTTGATTTTGTGCCAGTGGGAATTGACCAAAAACAACATGTTGAGTTAGCAAGAAATATAGCGGAAAGATTTAATAAACGTTATGGAAATACTTTCAAAATACCAGAACCTTTAATTAGTAAAGAGGGTACAAAGATAATGGATTTGCAAATTCCTACAAAAAAGATGAGTAAGTCATCTGAAAACAAAAAAGGAACAATAGGTTTGCTTGATGATGTAGATTTAATAAGGAAAAAAATAATGGCTGCTACTACAGATTCAGAAATGATTATAAGGTTTGATACTGTAAATAAGCCTGGGATTTCAAATTTAATGAATATATATTCTTCTTTGACAGGTACATCGCTGGCTGATATTGAAAAAAAGTTTTGTAATAGTAATTATGGTGAATTTAAAAGAGCTGTAGCTGATGTTGTTGTTAATTTAGTTAGTGATATTCAAAAGAGATATAACGAACTTGAAAACAATTTTGAGTTAGATAAAATATTAGATAGTGGAAGAGAAGATATGATAAAAATATCTAAAAATAAATTTGAATTAATGAAGAATAAGGTTGGATTAGGTAGATAGAAAGGAGGGGAGGATTATGTCAAAAGAAGAAAAAATAAAGATCCTTTTTGGAAAATGTGCTACAGAAGTAGAAGGCGAATTACCTTTAATGGCACATTGGAACAATGATTCTGGCTGTAGAATTTAGCATAATTATATAGCTTAAGAGAATTGGATTATAAAAACCAAAACAGAGATGTATAACTAATAGCTAGTGTACATCTCTTTTTGGCTGTATATATTAACAGGAAAGCAAAAAAAATTATGTTAACAACATTCGCAAATTTATAATTCTAGATCTTCATTTTCATATTCTTGCTCATATTCGATTTGCCTTTCTGGATTAATAAATGTATCAGTTTCTCTTTGAAAATCTCTAATAAAATCTTCTTCTTCAGAAACAGAAAATTTTTTGCATACCCAATGAATAAACTTTTTTAGTGTCTTTTCAAAAGTTTTAACCACTTTTCTTAAAAATTTATTATCTTTTTCTAAATGATATATTTCATCTTCATATTTATTTTCAACTTTTCTTATTTCTTGTTTTAACTTAATATCATAATCATTTTCTAATGTTTTAAAATTTTCTTTAATTTCTTTATTTTCAGCTAAAATAGTTTGTCTTTCTTTTTCATATTTTTCGGCTTTATCTACTAATCGACATTGTTTATATAATTCGTGATGTAAAGAACAATTTTCTTCGTGCAATTTTTCTATTAACTTATCTTTAGGTTTTATTATTAATTCTTCAATTTTTTTCTCTCTACCAAGCATTAGTTTATTAAAATCTTTTATATTAGGAACATCTGGTAATTCTAATTCAATATCTTGAAGTAATGTTTTTGAATTTTCAAAGCCAGTTATCTTTTTATAATCTTCAACAGATAGATGAACTCTTGTTTTTTCGTTACCTCTTTCTAAATTAAAATTATTAGATTTTATATAATTGTTAAAAGCATCTTGTAATTGTCTATAACTATCTTTTTCTTTCCAAAACTCGCTACAAGCAATTTTATCAATATCATTTCCTTTTTTATCTTGTGTATGAACAACTGGTATAAATACTAAATGCATATGTGGAGTTTCTTCATCCATATGTACTTTTGCAGATAAGATATATTGCTCTCCTAAATTTTTGTAATCACACACAAATTGATATGCTGTTTCAAAATATCTTTTAGTTTCTTCTGCACCAATAGAATTGAAGAAATCTTTATCAGAAGTTATAATATATTCACACACAATATTGCTAACAGTTTTTATTTGTCCTTTTAAATTATATTTTTCCTTAATTAATTCAAACTCTTTTTCATAAGAATGGGAACAATCTTTTAAAGAATAATTAAGATAAGATAAATCTTTATTGATATTTTTATTAGAATAATTTTTATTTTTTCTTTCGTTATGCCTGTATATTCCTTTTAAATTTTCTCTTTTGTATTTTTCATTTCTTATTATTGCATAGCTCATAAATCATACCTCCTTTGCTCGAACTTATAGCTAACACAAGTAAAGTGTTGTAACACACTACAACACTTTTTTAGCTGATTGCTTCAAAAAGTGTTAGTGTGGCAGGGAAACCCCACACCCCAAACCTAAAAAAGCGTTGCATTTTTAGGTTATTAAATAAAAAAAGCTTACGCAATTTTTATTTAATTGAGCCAAAAAATATATTAAAATATTTTTTGACTCATTCACTTTAGCAACTCCCAAGTAGAAACCAGAGGGAGAGAGCTAAAGTGAAGTAGGCGTAATAATCCCTTATGCTAAAATAAAGAATTATTACGCCTTATAAAGCAGAAACCGTCGGTCGGTCGCCTCGTTTATAGGCAGTCTAGTAAGTAGAAATTCTACTATAATTGCTGATACATATAAGTATCTTTGTTCATATTTGCCCAAACTTTTTACAATTATAAATCCATATCAAATATTGCCACCGAATACTCTTTTTTTATTGTGAGTCTTTGTTCTAAAATCTCACTGTCGCACTTTGTATAAATAGACCATTTATACTAATACGGATGGACTTTATGCGTCGGCTCATCACACCTAGTACTTTTATAGAGGTACTGCCTAACTCTTTTGAATATGAAAAAGACACTTGTAATTTCTTACAAATGTCTTTTAGATTAAATATTCAATTTTGTTTGCCATCACAATCGATTTTAAAAGGTTTTCTGATAGAGGGCGGAGTAATTTTACATATTCAAAATAAATTCTAAAAATATCAATAGTAAATTATCTGTTATATCTAAAAAATATCTAACCGATATCTAACAATTTTTCAAAATTCTTGCAAACAACACAAAAATGATGTTGTTAAATAGCAAGTAAGAAAAATCAAAATAAGTCCTAGAAAATCCATATTTTTTAGGCTTTTAAAAGATAGTATTTAATACCAAAAATAATTAAGTATTAAAATCATTTAAAGACTCAAAATCCGTTGGTAGCAATACCGTGTGGGTTCAAGTCCCACCATCGGTACCACAATATTTTTAATTATAAATATGAGTTTCAAAGCATTTTAATAGATTGCGTTGTGGCTCATTTTTTGTATTTTTGTAATTATTAGATATGAACTAAAATATAGAGAAATTGAGTAATATGTGATATGATATAATCTACAAATAGATAGTAAATTTTAAGAAAGGATGTATTATGGTATACAAATATAGTTATAAAACACCTAAAGAATTTTCAAATATGATAATGAATAGTGATGGAAAGTATTTAACAGGACTATGGTTTGAAGGCTCACGAGATTTTGCAAAGCATACAATTGATTGTGAAGAAAAAGAGCTAGAAATATTTAAGAAAACAACTAAATGGTTAGATATATATTTTAGTGGTAAGGTTCCTGATTTTATACCAGAGTACAAAATAGAAAGCATAACACCATTTAGAAAAGAAGTAATAGATATAATGAATTCTATTGAATATGGAAAAATATTAACATATAATGATATAGCTAAAAAAATAGCTAAAAAAAGAGGAATAAAAAGAATGTCAGCACAAGCAGTTGGAACTTCAGTTGGCTGGAACCCCATTTGTGTTATAATTCCTTGTCATAGAGTTGTTGGAACAAATGGAAGCCTAACAGGATATGGTGGAGGAATAAAAAATAAAATAGAGTTATTAAAAATTGAAGGAAATGATATGAGCAAATACTTTGTTCCTAAAAGAGGTACTGCATTATGATAAGATGCAAGTGGTGCAATTTAAATATCCCAAAATATGTAGAGTATCATGATAATGAATGGTGTAAACCTAATTTTAATGACAAATATTTATTTGAAATGTTGATACTAGAATCTTTCCAAGCTGGTCTTTCTTGGGAATGTGTATTGAATAAAAGAGAAGACTTTAAAGAAGCGTTTGATAACTTTGATATAGATAAAATATGTTACTATGATGATGTAAAAGTTCAAGAATTATTAAAAAATAATAAGATTATAAGGAACAAATTAAAAATAAAGGCAACTATAAACAATAGCAAGGTTTTTAAAAATATTCAAAATGAATATGGTTCCTTTTATAATTATTTAAATAAATTTACTAATGGTACAATCATTTATGAAACAGATAAAACCACAAATAAAATTTCAGATGTATTATCAAAAGATTTACAAAATAGAGGAATGAAATTTGTAGGAAGTAAAATTATATATTCTTACTTACAGGCAATAGGAGTTATATACTCTCATGACAAAGAATGTTTTATGTATAGAGGTGGTTAAATGATTTTAAATGTAAGTGGAAGAACAGATATAGTTGGCTTTTATACTGAATGGTTTATGAATAGATACAAAGAAGGATTTGTAGACGTTAGAAATCCTTTTAATCCTAAGATGGTAAGTAGAATAAAATTTGAAAATGTGGACTTAATATTGTTTTGTACTAAAAATCCAATACCAATATTAGATAGATTAAAAGAAATAGATAAACCTATATTGTTTCATGTTACATTAACGCCGTATAAAGAAGACATTGAACCAAATGTACCAAATAAAAAAGATATAATAGAAGCTATAAAAAAATTATCTGAAATAATAGGAAAAGATAAACTGACTATAAGATATGACCCTATATTCTTAAGTGATAAATATAATTTAGAATATCATGTTAAAGCATTTGATAAAGTATGTAATTTATTAGATGGCTATGTAAATAAAATATTAGTTTCATTTATAGATAATTATAAAAATGTAAGAAAAAATGAAAAGACATTAAATTTTAGAGAATTTACAGAGAAAGATTATGAAACAATAGGAAGATCATTTAGTAATAGTGCTAAAAAACACAATATGATAGTTCATACTTGTTTTGAAGATAGGAATTTACTTGAATATGGTTTTGCAAAAGGTGAATGTTTATCTCATGAACTTGCATTTAAATTAACTGGAAAAACATATAAAAACTGGACTGCTAGAAAAGAGCAAAAGTGTAATTGTGTTCAAATGGTAGATATTGGAGTATATAATTCATGCAAACATTTTTGTAAGTACTGTTATGCTAATTTTGATGAAAGACAAGTTAATAATAACTATATAAAACATAACAAAAACTCATCGCTTCTTATAGGAAATTTAAATAATGGGGATATAATAAAAGAAAGAGTAAAATAAATGTAAATTTAAATGTTCATTTGTTGTTGCTTTTCTTAACATAATGTGATATAATTCGTAATATGAGGTTGAAAAAATAAATGTAGTATAAAAAGGAGTAGAAATGTCAACTTTATCTAGCGTAAAATATAATCTAGACACTTTGTATAAATGTAAAAATGAATTTGACTGGTTAATGGCTCAAAAAGAAGTACCTGTAAGAAAACTAGATAAATTATTTAAATTAAAAAAAGATATGTTATATCAGCTTAGTTGCATTTTATCTGTGAATGCAGAAGAGATACTTTCAAACTCTTTTTATACAAGTGTTAATTTCGTTGAACAAGGAATAATAAACATATTAAATAAAAAAGAAGCTGAAATATTAGATTTGCAAAAATCTCATAACGTAATATTAAGTGATGCTAAAAGAATAATATCAATACTTTATTCAATGGACATTTTGCAAAATAGTATACACATTGATACAGAAAATGAAGAAAAGTTAATAACTTTAAAAACAGCATATATATCACTTCATAATGCAAATCAAAAAGAGATTGCTTTGAATTTTTTGAAAAAAGTGGTCCAAAAATACAGAGTTGGATATTTTAAAATATTAAAATTAGTTTCTTTACATTCTTTAAAAGAAGAACTTTCTTTTGAAGATAAGCAAGAAATATTTGAAGTATTTTCTAGTATATCTTTTGATTATCAGCTTGATAAGCTAAGAAATAAAGTGTATATGGAAAATAAAGAAAATAGTATGTATGACAAATATACAAGTGATTATTTACGTTATTTTGAAGAAATGTTTTTAAATCTTGCAAGTATTTGTAAAATTAACTTGCCTAGCTTTTATTATCAAATTGAGAATGAAATAAAAAATGTAGAGTTAAATGAGTTATATATAAATACAAGCATTGAGTATATTTGTAAAAAATATGATTTTGATATAACAAATGAAATAAATGAAACTTTAGAAATAAAAGTAAAAAGTGAAGATAAGATAAAATCAACAATTTTGTCATTAATTAAATATAGTGGGGTAACTGATTTATCATCTTTGTTAAGTGGTATTAGAGAAACTAATATGCTTCCAGAATACTTGAAGGATGCTAAAGAGTACGAGAAAATATATAAAATAGTTGAAGATACAGACTTTTTATTAAATAAAGATGTTCAAGTATATACTGTACTTGATGAGATATCAAACTTTATGACAGAAGAATTTGATGCAGATGAGTATTTAAAGGGATACAAGTATAACGAAAACAATTCTGTAAGACAAATTGCATATTTTAGGCAGTACTATATTTCTTTACTTGAGAGTACAAAAAATAAAGTATTAAAAAATTATGAGGAAAAAATAGAAGAAATTATTTCAAAATCAGAAATTAAAAATTACGATATAAAGAAAAGAAATAATTACATAAGTGATAAGAAAATAAAAATTGATATCTTAAAAGATGCACTTAAATATATAAATGATAATTTTAGAGTATTTACTAGTAATAATTTAAAAATCTATACCAAAGCTATTCAAAAACGTTATCATGTTGAGGAGCTATATGAAAATATAGTAAAAAGAAAACAGAAAAATAATTTTTCTTTAAGAACAAAAACAATGTTAGAAGAAGAAAAAGAATATATAAGGGCATTTATAGAAAATGATACAATAAAAAAAGACTTAATAAATGAAATAGTAGATACTGTAATAGTTGATGATGAGAGTATAAAAAAAGAAATACTTGCTTTAATTTAAAAAATATCTAGCATAAACCTATTAATGGTTTGTACTAGATATTTTTTTATTTGCATAAATATAATTGAGGTGAAATAAAATTATATGAAATTTTTTACAAAAGTTAAAATATATTCTTTAAGCATCGTAATATTAATTGTTTTTTTAAATCTGTTATTAAGTTTTTCATATGCTGATGAAACTAATAAATCAAGTAGCAAGGAATTTATGCAAGTAAACGTACCTGCTGCGGTAGTAATAGATTCTAAAAGTGGAAGAGTATTATTTGGTAAAAATGAAAATGAAAGAAGACCTATGGCCTCCCTTACAAAAGTTATGACTTCAATTTTACTTGTAGAAAATTGTAATATGGATGAAGAAATTGAAGTACCTGCCGAGGCTACTTGGATAGGTGGCTCAGAGGTTGGCTTAAAAAAAGGAGATAAAGTTACAGCTAGAAGTCTTCTTTATGGAATGATGTTACCATCTGGAAATGACTGTGCCTATACAGTAGGAATGCATCTAGGAGGTTCGATAGAAAACTTTGCAATTATGATGAATAAAAAAGCAAAAGATATGGGATTAAAGGACACATCATTTGCAAATCCTCACCGGACTTGATAATGAAAATCATTATACAACTGCAAAAGAAATGGCTGAAATTACTAGATATGCATTAAAAAATAAATATATAAACGAAGCTATGGGTACAAGAACTGCCACTATAAATTTTGGTTCGTTTTCCAAACTTTTAACAAATACAAATGCACTTTTAAGAACCTACGAATATGCTGATGGTGGTAAGACCGGCTTTACAAATGGAGCTAATAGATGTTTAGTCGCAACCGCCACAAAAAATGGCAGTAGATATATAGCAGTAGTACTTCGGAGCTGAAAATACTAAGCTAAGATTTAATACAGCTAAAGAAATTTTAGAAGCATCATTTGATAGATACAAACAAAAAGATTTATCCAATATTTTAAATTTCTATATAAATGTGGAAGTAGAAAAGGGAAGTATAAAAAACTATGAAAGAAAGTATTCTGGAAGTCTTGAACTACCTATTGCTGATGAAGAATTGGAGAAGATATGTATAAAGCAAAATGTAATAGAAAAGATAAATCCTTCTATGTATGTGGGTGATAAAATAGGAGAGTTTGAAGTATATATTGAAGATGAAAAAATCTATGAAAAGGAAATTTTACTAGATCAAAATATCTATGAAAAAACACCTTTTGACTATATTAAAGAGGGAATAAAGAATATGTTTCAACCTTTTAGTAAAATTTAATATAAAACATTTATTTGCATTTTTTTACTCTTAATGTTATACTTTTAATAGTAGTATTGGAGAAGTATGATGAAACAAAAGAAAAAAGTAATAATAATTTTTTTTATTATATTAACAATTTTAACTATATCAAGGTTGATAGAATATTATCCTATTTATGTTGGAATTATTCAAGAAAATAACGTGAATGGAAATGGTAAAGTGATTTGGACCTTAATTTGGTTAGTTGGCTCTGTTTTTGCGGGAATTATATCAAGCATAATTCCAGGAGTTATTATCGGGATGATATATAGAGTATATTCAAATCCAGGTAAAGTTAGTAAAAAAGAAAGCTCAAAAAGAAAAATTGGTATATTAGATTTAGGAGAGTATGAAGGCTATTATAGAGATATAATTAGTGAATATTCACCTGCTGTTCTGAGTTTTATAGATGATTTTGAATCAAATGCTCAAAAAGATAGAGCTGCAACGCTTTTAAATTTAAAATTAAAAAAATATATAGATATAAAAGATAAAAAGATAGAAATATTAAATAAAGATTTTTCTAAACTAACTGAAAGTGAAAAATATTTGCTAGAAAATAGAGAAAGTGGTAAATTCAATGGATCTGAATTTGAAAATAGAGTTAAGCAAGAAGCTATAGAAGCTGGACTAATAACTTCAAGAAAGTTTGGTTTAGATAGTTATATGAAAATCATATTACCTTTTATTGTTGCAATATTATTATTTATGTTTATAAGTGAAATTAATGTTAATATGCCTTTTCAAACTTCTCTTGTCCCTGTTGTAATGCTTTTAGTATGCTTATTTTTTGGTTCTTTGTTTTTAATATACAATTTAAATTATGTAGTTACTTTTTTAAAATATGGATATACTAGAACTAAAAAAGGAAGAGAAATAAATAAGAAACTACAAGGGCTAAAAAATTATTTAAAAGATTTTAGTAATTTGGATAAAAAGAGTTTTAATGATGTAATTTTATGGGAAGACTATTTAATGTATTCTGTTATATTTGATCAAAATAAAAAAATAATTGATGAAATATTGGATGAATAAAAATATACAAGAAAAATGTTAGTTATTATTATAAAAATTCATAGTGAGTGAGAAAATATTTTATCTGTATTTTCTTGCTTTTTTTTAAGATGTATAATATAATAGAAAATGTCGAAAGCAAAAAATGAATGGAGAGGTAAATAAATGAGAGTTGCGTTATTATCAGAAACATATTTTCCTCATATAAATGGGGTAACAACACATATAAAAACATTAAAAGATGGACTTACAGCACTAGGGCATGAGGTACTAGTAGTTACTTGTAGTCCTGATGCTAAAGAGCACTATATAAAAGATGGAGTATTGTATTGTCCAGCAATAAGACTGAAAAATATATATGGATTTGGAGTATCTAATCCATATAGTAAAACAAGATTAAAAATGTTAAAAGAATTTAATCCAGATATTATTCATGTTCATAATGAATTTAGTATGGGACTTTTTGGAATATATGCTGCAAAAAAATTAAATAAAACTTTGGTATATACATTACATACATCTTATGATGATTATATATATTATGTTATGCCTAAAGTTTTAGCAAGAGTTGGAAATAAAATACTAGATAAATACTTAGGTATGTATGCAAATAAATCAAAAGCAATAGTTGGACCATCAGAAAAATGTTTTGAATATATAAAAAAAGCAAGTCATAAAAAGAAAGTAAGAATATTACCAAACTCAGTAGAAATGAGCCTTTTTGATCCTAGCAAAGTTGATTTGAATAAAGTAAAAGAAATAAAGGAAAACTTGAATATTCCAGAAGATGCATTTATAGCATGCTTTGTTGGAAGAGTAGCACATGAAAAAAGTATAGATGTTACCCTTGACTATTTAGCTAAAACACTACAAAAGGATGATAATATATATTTTGTTGTAATAGGTGATGGACCAGCATTAGAAGAATTTGAAAATATTGCTAAAGATAGAGGAATAGAAGACAGAGTCAGGTTTACTGGTAGGGTAGAACATGAAGACCTTCCAGCATATTATATGATGTCTAAAATTTATCTTACATCTTCACTTTCTGAAATGAATTCTATATCTATGCTTGAAGCTATGGCAATGGGTCTTCCAGTTCTTCAAAGAGTGGATGAAGTAAATAAAGATCAAATAGAAGTAGGAAAAAATGGATATTTATTCAATAATGAAAAAGAAATGTATAAATATCTAAAACTTTTAAGTAATTTAAGTGATGAAGAATACAAGAAAGTTAAATTTGAAGTAGAAGAAACTGTAAGTCAAAAAGATGAACTTGAAATTGCAAGAAAAGAAATTAAAGTGTATGAAAAAGCTATTGAACGTGGAAGACTTCAAGAAATGATGAAAAGAAAGAGCAAAGAGCAAGGAATTATAACAAAAATAAAAAAGGTATTAAAATAATTAGTATTGTATTTTTAAATTAAAGGAATTTTAGTATTTATACTAGAGTTCCTTTGTTTTATTATGAGCAAAAAAGCGATACTATAGAAAGTGATTTGACATAATTATAGAACTATGATATAATATCTATAGTAAAAAATATACTTCTAAAATAATTTAAAGGAGGAGCGATTATGTTAGAAAATAAAGATAAGGTAAAGGAATGCTTACTGGATGTAGTAGACTTAAATAAATTGTTCAAATATGACGAAAGCGATATAATTAGTCTATTAAATGAAATAGGTGAGCTTACAGATGTAGATGCAGCATTTAAAAAAGCAGCAAAAAACGGCCATGCTCAAGTAGTAGAACTGTTACTAAAAGACAAAAGAGTAAATCCCGCCGCAGATGATAACTATGCTATAAGATATGCAGCCAGAAATGGTCATGCAAAAGTAGTAGAAATGCTACTCAAGGATAAGCGAGTAAATCCCGCTGCAAAAGATAATTATGCAATAAAGATTGCAGCAGATGGACATGATAAAGTAGTAGAACTATTATTAAAAGATAAGAGAGTAAATCCTGCTGCAGGTGGTAATTTTGCTATAGGGTACGCATCAGAAAATGGTCATACAAAAGTAGTAGAAATGCTACTCAAGGATGAGCGAGTAAATCCCGCTGCGGATTACAACTATGCAATAAGGAGTGCAGCAGAAAATGGCCATGCAAAAGTAGTAGAAATGCTACTCAAGGATGAGCGAGTAAATCCAGCTGCAGAAGATAACTATGCAATAATATATGCTGCCAAAAATGGCTATGCTCAAGTAGTAGAACTGTTAATAAAAGATGAAAGGATAAATCCAGCTGCAGAAGATAACTATGCAATAAAGTATGCAGCAGAAAATGGGCATACAAAAGTAGTAGAACTGTTAATAAAAGATGAAAGGGTAAATCCAGCTGCAGAAGATAATCATGCAATAAAGTATGCAGCAGAAAATGGGCATGATAAAGTGGTAGAAATGCTACTTAAAGATAACCGAGTAGATCCATCAAAGTGTGGTAATTATGCGATTTTAGCAGAATTAAATGGCCATGATAAGGCAGGAAAAATGCTTGAAGAAGCAATTCAAAAAAGGTAAATAATAATATAAAATATCCTTTGATTAATTTCGAGGGATATTTTGTATAATTTGATATTATTGAAAAAAGAAACATAAAATTGACATAAAGTAAATGTTATGCTATACTGTAGTGGTAAAAAAATATACTTCTAAAATAATTTAAAGGAGGAATTATTATGTTAGAAAATAAAGAAGATGTAAAGGAATGCTTACGGAATGTAATAGACTTAGACAAACTGTTTAAATATGATGAAAGTGATATAATCAGTCTATTAAATGAAGTAGGTAAGATTGCAGATGGAGATTATGCATTAAAAAAAGCAGCAGAAAAAGGCTATGCACAAGTATTAAAGGTGTTGCTAAAGGATAAACAAGTAAATCCCGCAGCAGAATATAACTATGCAATAAGGCGTGCGTCAGCAAATGGGTATGTTCAAATAGTAGAAATGCTACTCAAGGATAAGCGAGTAAATCCAGCCGATTATGATAATGCTGCACTAATTTCTGCTGCGTCAGGTGGACATACTAAAATTGTAGAGATGTTATTAAATGACGAGCGAGTAGATCCAACTTTAGGTGGTAACTATGCACTAATATGGGCCGTAAAAAACTATCATGTTAAAGTCGTAGAATTATTACTAAATGATGGAAGAATAAATCCTGCTGCAGATGATAACTATGTAATAAGATGGGCTGCAAAACAGTGGAGGATTGAAATAGAAGAAATAGTAGAATTATTATTGAAAGATAGTAGAGTGGATCCAGTTTTAGGTGAAAATCATGCACTAAAGTGGGCAGTAAAAAATGATAATGTCAAAGTAGTAGAACTTCTATTAAAAGATGAAATGGTGGATCCTGCTGTTAGGGATAATTATGCAATAAGGTATGCATCAGAAAATGGCCATGTAGAAATAGTAGAACTATTGCTAAAGGATAAGCGAGTAAATCCCACGGCAGAAGATAACTATGCATTAAAATTGGCATCAGAAAATGGTCATACAGAAATAGTAGAGCTATTGCTAAAGGATAACCGAGTAAATCCCGCAGCAGAATATAACTATGCATTAAAATGTGCAGCAGGGAATGGCCATGCAAAAGTAGTAGAAATGCTGCTAAAAGATAAGCGAGTAGATCCAGCTTTAGGGTGTAACTATGCATTAAAATGTGCATCAGAAAATGGTCGTGCTAAAGTGGTAGAATTGCTATTAAAAGATAAGCGAGTAAATCTTGCCGCAGATGTTAATAATGCACTATGGTGGGCAGTAATCAACGGTCAGGCAAAAGTAGCAGAAATACTACTAAAGGATAAGCGAGTAGATCCTACAGTAGATGATAACTTTATGATAAAATGTGCAGCTCAAAATGGCTATACTGAGATAGTAGAAATGTTACTAAAAGATAAGCGAGTAAATCCTGCTGTAGATGGTAATTATGCAATAAGATATGCTAAGGAATATGGACATGTTGAAGTAGTAGAACTATTGCTAAAGGATAAACGAGTAGATCCTGCAGCTAAGAATAAACCTATAATTATGCAATAAGACGTGCAATAAAAAATGTTCATGCTCAAGTAGTAAAAATGATTAAAGAAGCTACCAAAAAAGTAAATAACAATATAAAATATCCTTCGATTAATTTCGAGGGATATTTTGTATAATTTAATATGTTGAAAAAAAGAAATACTAGTTTGACATAAGACAAATATTATGTTATACTGTAGTAGTAAAAAAATATACTTCTAAAATAATTTAAAGGAGGAATTATTATGTTAGAAAATAAAGATATGGTAAAAGAATGCTTACGGAATGTAATAGACTTAAAAAAACTGTTTAAGTATGACGAATATGTTATAATTAGTTTGCTAAATGAGCTAGGTAAGATTGAAGATGTAGATGTTGTATTTGAAAAAGCAGTAGAAAATGACTATGTGGAAGTAGTAGAACTGTTATTAAAAGATGAACGAGTAAATCCCGCCGTAGGTGGTAATTTTGCAATAAGGATTGCATCAGAAAACGGCTATACTAAATTAGTAGAACTATTACTAAAAGATGGTAGAGTAAATCCTACAGTGTGCGATAATTATGCAATAAGATGGGCAATAGGAAATGGTCATATTCAAGTAGTAGAACTGTTATTAAAAGATGAAAGAGTAAATCCAGCAGCAGAAGATGACTATGCAATAGGAGTTGCAGCAAAAAATGGCCATGAAAAAGTAGTAGAACTATTGCTAAAGGATAATAGAGTAAATCCCGCCGCAGATAATAACTATGCAATAAGATTGGCAGCAAAAAATGGCCATGAAAAAGTAGTAGAACTATTGCTAAAGGATAAGCGAGTAAATCCCGCCGCAGAAGACAACTATGCAATAAGATGGGCGGCAGAAAATGGCCATGAAAAAGTAGTAGAACTGTTGCTAAAAGATGAACGAGTAAATCCCGCCGCAGAAGATAACTATGCAATAAGATGGGCAGCATTATATGGCCATGTAAAAGTTGTAGAACTACTACTAAAAGATGAAAGGGTAAATCTAACAGTAGACTATAACTTAGTAATATGGTATGCGGAAAGAGAAAGTCATACTCAAGTAGTAAAAATGCTTAAAGAAGCTATCAAAAAAAGTAAATAAAAATATAACAATATCCTTCGATTAATTTCGAGGGATATTTTCTTTTGTTGTAGGTAGAAAAATTTGTAAATATTATGTTGAAAAATGTTTTGGGTTATTATATAATTTTTGTATAAATATTAAAGGTGATTAGTGTGAAAATGAAGTTGACAAAGAAACAAAAGGCATATATAGAAGGAATTGTGTATATTATAGCTATTATTGTTGTTATATTTGCAAAAGTATATGGCTCAATATATTTTAGTTTGTTACCACTTCTTGTTATACTGGGAATTGTTGGAAAAGTATTTTTTGATAGAGGCGTTGTAACAACAATTTTTGGTATCATTATTTCTTTATGTGTCGTGTATACTAAAGGTAGCTTTACTTTGCCAGAAAATATAATATATAGCTTAGTTATAGGGTTAGATATAGCAATGGGAGAATTACTAGGTGATTATTTAAAAAAATCATATGCAATATATAAAAAAAGAAAAAATAACGAGAAGAAATTAACTAAAAAGCAAAGAAAAACATATATATTAACTTTTGTTATTTTTATACTAACAGCATTTGTAAATACATATACAAATGGTAGTATATATAGCTATAACAAGGCATATAAAAGTTTAAAAAATTATTTAAATGAAAATTATGACTCAGATAGTAATTTTAAAATTTTAAATTGTAAATATTCATTTGGAATTATGAACGGATATAACTTTAACGTTCTTGATAATGAAGAAGGATATATAACTAAATATTCAGTTTATTTAAAGGATTTAAGTTTTGTAAAAGATGAGTATAAAGAAATAATATCTACAAACAATAATATAAAGAAAAGTAAAGAGTTTAAAGAATTTTTAGATAAAAGAAATTTAAATGAAAAATACAAAGATATAAAACTTAACTTAAATTGTATAGATAGTGGAAAAATAGAGATTTCTTTAGAGAAAAAAGTGGAGAGATTAGATGAAGAAACAAAGAAAGAATTTTCTAAAGAAATAGTAAACTTTTTAGAAGATATAAAAGAGTTTAAAGAATATTCAAAAATTGAAGATGTACTTCTAAATATAAACGAAAAAAATAATGATAAAAATAGTGCTATTTCAAATATATATTTAGATGGATATAACAAAAATATAAAAGAGGAAAAAGAAGAACCATATATTTATATACTCAAATCTTTATCGATTGAATATATAGATGCTAAATAAAAACTTTGGAGGAAAAAATGATAGAAACAAAAGAGGTTGAAAATAAAAGTCCGAAAAGACTCTCCATAATAACAGATATTATACTTCTAATACCAATAATTTTTGCTACAGTTATTGTGATAAAAGCTTTTAAAATACCAAGTTTAGATGATGAGGCGACTGAAGTTTTATCTTTAGAAACTCAGAATCAAACAGTATCTCAGGAAAATGAATATTATATAAAAAAGATAAAAAATGAGTTTGGCATAAATGTAGCTTTTGGTAAGAATGTAGAAAACTTTGCTAAAAGAGTTGATGCTACTGCACAGTATGATGAAAACATTATAAATAATAATATAAAAATAATATATAAAGCTTTGGAAAAGTATCCAATAGAAGTTTTTGATATGTCACTTTCAAAAGAAAATCCAGTATATATAATGATGGTAGATAAATTTGAAAATAATAATTTAGCTTTAGCTTCTAGAAATAACTTAGATGAATACAGGATATATATTAGTAATACTGAAAAATTAGAAAGGGCATTTCACCATGAAATGTATCATGTACTTGAATATTATATGAGTAAAAATGGAAAAAAACTATATAATGAATGGGCAAATTTAAATCCAAAGGATTTCAAATATAATGAAGATACTTCAAAGTTAACAAAAGATTATGTATATGATAAAGAAAGTGAAGATGTTACAAATTGTTATTTTCTAACTAAGTATTCAAAAACAACTGAAAAAGAAGATAGAGCAGAAATATTTGCTGAAATTATGACATTAAAAAATGCACCAGTATACTTAAAAAGCGATTGCAACATTAGAAAAAAAGTAGATAGCATAAAGAATACTTTAAATAATGAAATTACATATAGTGATTTTTACTTTAGTAAATATATGAAATAAAGAGGTAGTATGATTTTAAATACTACCCCTATTTTTTATTTATAATTATACTATAATATGAATTTCCGAGTATATTTTCCGGTATTTTTATCAAAGTCATCTTTAGAGTCATAACAAAAAGCAGTTAAGTTTATATCAGAAACAATATTTTTTGTTTCTTTATCTCCAACTAATTTGATTGATGAACAAATAGTATTTTCGTTCATCTCGTCTTGAGTTATATGATAGTACTTTTTCCCAGGAACTAAATTTACATCATCATATAAAAATACCATTACCTTTGGAAACATATAGTAAGCATCATCAGGATTTAATATTACTCTATCTATTGTTTCACCAGTATTTAGAGTAAATGATATATTGTAACCTATGCGTAGATTTGAATGATTGTCATAAGTTGAAATTTTTTCTTTCCATAGTTTATCAAAGGATATATTTTCAAGAGTTTCATTAGTGGATGGGACTGCATAAAATACGCCCATAACTTCTTCTGGATACCAAAGTGTAGTGTAAGAAGTTATTAATGTCTTAATTCCATTTTTTTCAACATATATACCTAAGTCTATTTTTTGTTTTTCTTTTTTTGCAATTTCATTTGAGATAGTTGATGTAGTGCTTTCGTTATAAATTTCAACATTTTCATTCACATGTTTATCAGTAGAGTTTTTATTAATTTTGTCTTTAAATTCGGATTTAAAAAATAATAAAAAAACTAATATAACTACAAGGATAAAAGGTATAATAATAAAAAATAATATATTTCTTTTGCTTTTTAAACTCATGTAAAATCACCACTTATGAGTATTATATAATACATTGCTTAAATAAGCAATGTAAAAAAATTAAATTTGCACTTTTGGAATATTTAGTATATAATATGACAAGTGGTAAAACTAAAGGTGAAAAGATGGGAAAAAAAGTAATAATAGCTGAAAAACCAAGCGTAGCAAAAGAATTTGCAAAAGTTTTGAAAATAAATGGTGTAAGCAAGGATGGATATATAGAATCAAGTGAATATATAGTAACGTGGTGTGTGGGTCACTTAGTAACAATGAGCTACCCTGAAGAGTACGATGAAAAGTTACGAGTGTGGAGTTTAAAAACTCTTCCTTTTATTCCAACAACTTTTAAATATGAGGTTATAAAATCAGTTGAAAAACAATTTAATATAGTAAAGAATATTTTGACAAGAGAAGATGTAGATTTAATATATGTATGTACCGACTCTGGAAGAGAAGGAGAATATATATATAGATTAGTAGATGAAATGGTGGGCTGTCCAAAAAAAGAGAAACGTCGTGTATGGATAGATTCACAAACTGAAGAAGCAATACTAAATCGGTATCAAAGATGCAAAACTTCTAGAAGAATATAATTCTTTGTCAGATGCAGCATATTTAAGAGCAAAGGAAGATTATTTGATTGGAATTAATTTTTCAAGAATACTTTCATTAACATTTGGAAGAGATTTAGGAAAAAAGTTAAATGATAATAGAACTGTTATATCTATAGGTAGGGTTATGACTTGTGTATTAGGTATGATAGTAAAAAGAGAAAGAGAAATACGAGATTTTAAAAAAGTAAATTTCTATAAAATACAAGGAAAGTTTGGAACTATTGGAAATGAATTCTTAGGAGATTTTAAAGCAGTAGAAGAATCAAAAGTTTTCGAATCACCTCTTTTATATAACGAAACGGGATTTAAGAAAAAAGAGGATGCAGAGAAATTTATAAAATACTTATCTGATGAAAAAGAAGCAGTAGTTAAAAGCATAACAAAGAAAAAGCAAAAAGAAAATCCACCTCTTCTTTTTAATCTAGCAGAGATTCAAAACCAGTGTAGCAAAAAATTTAAAATAAGTCCTGATGAAACACTAAATATTATACAAGAACTATATGAAAAGAAACTTGTAACGTATCCAAGAACAGATGCTAGAGTGCTTTCATCTGCTGTTGCAAAAGAGATAACCAAAAACTTAAATGGACTTGCTAAGTCTAAAATTGATGATAGTATAAAAGTATATATAAATAAAATGATAAATGAAAAATACAGTACATCTCTTTTAAAGACAAAATATGTGGATGATTCTAAAATAACAGATCACTATGCTATTATTCCGACTGGTCAAGGGTTTGAAAATTACCAAAATTTAAAACCTCTTTCAAAAGATATTTATCATTTAATAGTAAAAAGATTTTTAAGTATCTTTTTTCCGCCAGCTGAGTATAGCAAGATGTCAATAGTCTTAAGTTTAAAAAATGAAGAGTTTAGTAATTCTTCTAAAGTATGTATAAATCAAGGCTATTTAGAAGTTATAAAAGAGGAAAAAGAGGATAAAAGAGGAATAAATAATGATGAAAGTGAAGAAGAGAATAAAAAGGAAGAAAAAGAAAACTTTGAATTTTTGACTAAATTAAAAAAAGGAGATAAAGTAACTCTACTTGAACTTAATACTAAAGAGGGTGAAACATCTCCACCTTCAAGGTATTCTTCAGGTTCAATAATTCTTGCTATGGAAAATGCGGGAAAATTAATTGAAGATGAGGCTTTAAGAGAACAAATAAAGGGAAGTGGTATAGGAACAAGTGCCACTAGAGCAGAAATAATAAAAAAATTAGAAAGAATTGAATATATTTCAACAAATAAAAAGACTCAAATATTAACGCCAACCAAAAAAGGTGAAGCTATATACGATATAGTTAAAAAAACAATTCCTGATATGCTAAATCCAAAGCTTACTGCAAGTTGGGAAAAGGGTCTTACTATGGTTGCTGAAAATGAAATAAAATCAGAAGAGTTTATGAATAAACTAACTGATTATGTATCAAGTAGAGTACAAAAATTTAAAAAAGCAATTAATGAATTTTATTATTATGGCTTTTAACCAAAAAATATATGTTACTTACATAAAATGAAGATAAATGGCGAAAATACAAAAAAATAAGCTAATTGGTGTATTATGCAATAATTTTTCTTGATTTTTAAATATTTTGTTGTATAATATTACTATAAGTTTTAAGGGGGAAATTTTAATGGACTTTAATGTAGTAGAAGAAAAAATGAATAAATCTATAGATTTTTTAAAAGATGAACTTAGTAATATAAGGGCAGGTAGAGCTAATCCTGCAATATTAAATAAAGTAGAAGTTGATTACTATGGAGCATTAACTCCAATAAATCAAGTTGGAACAATATCTGTACCAGAGGCAAGACAGATTCTTATAACACCTTGGGATAGATCAATAATCATTGCAGTTGAGAAAGCTTTACAAAAAGCTGATTTAGGTGTTAACCCAATAAATGATGGAAATGCTATAAGACTTGTATTTCCAGAGCTTACTGAGGAAAGAAGAAAAGAACTTTCTAAAGAAGTAAAAGCTTTAGGTGAAGAGGCTAAAGTAGCTATAAGAAATAGTAGAAGAGAAGCTATAGATGATGCTAAAAAAGAGCATAAAGCTTCTGAAATTACAGATGATGAATTAAAAGTAATTGAAGAAAAAATTCAAAAAATTACTGATAAATATGTAGCAAATATTGATAATATTATAGAAAATAAAGAAAAAGAAATAATGGAAGTTTAAAGAAAAGGATTGGTGTTAATTGAAAACTAGGATAATTACAGGATTAATTTATTTTATATTTTTAGCTGGAATACTTGTACTTAACGTGCCAATTGTTGATACAATACTAGTTATTGCATTATCACTTCTTGGAGTATATGAGTATATGAAAGCTTTTAAAACAGCTGGATATAACCCAATATCATGGATAGGTTATTTAGGTTGTTTAACGTTATTTTCAATGGGAGGGCTGGTAGAAAATGCAGATAAAATATTATGCATTAGAATTGCTCTTCCAGCAGTAGTAATTTGTGTATTTTCTTATGCAATACTTACTAACTTAAAATTTAATATATTAGATATTATGATAACGTGTTTCTCACTGGTTTTAATACCATTTATGTTTTCATTTATAAAATTAATCCTTATGATGAATAATGGAAGGTTACTTATTTGGTACGTACTTGCAGGAGCTTTTGCATCTGATATATTTGCATATTTTGTTGGATCAAAGTTTGGAAAAAGGAAACTTTGCCCAGATATTAGCCCTAAAAAAACAGTTGAGGGGTCTGTAGCAGGTATTATAGGAGTAGTAATTACATATATTATTATTACAGTAGTTGCTAATATATATTTTGATTTTAATTTTAATATGTGGATAATGTGTGCAGCTGCAGTTATTATAGCAATTGTTGGTCAATTTGGTGATTTAACAGCTTCAGCAATAAAAAGATTTTGTAAAATAAAAGATTTTGGATCTATTATGCCAGGTCATGGTGGAATACTTGATAGATTTGACAGTGTGATGTTTGTTGCACCAGTCGTATATATATTGTTTAAAGTATATATGGGGTTATAATTTTAGGAGGAATAATTTTGTTGTCATTTATAATTACAATAATTAAATTATTAATAATATTAGGAGTAGTTGCAACTATTCATGAATTTGGACATTTTTTATTTGCTAAGTTGTTTAAAATGGGAGTAAATGAATTTTCAATCGGATTCGGTCCTAAAATAGTACAAAAGAAATATAAAGAAACAATGTATTCTTTAAGATGTATACCACTTGGTGGATATTGTGCTATTGAAGGAGAAGATGGAGATTCAGAAAGAGAAGATTCATTTGCAAATAAAAGTGCAATAAAAAAGATTATAGTTTTAGTTGCAGGTGTATTTTTTAATGCAGTACTTGCAGCAGCTATATTTATCGGTATTGGTTTTTCAGGAAATACGTATAATACAAAAATAACTAATTTAACAGAAGACTCTTCTCTTGCAAAATCTGGAATTATGCAAGGAGATGAAATTTATTCTATAGATGGAAAGAAAGTTCATCTTTATGAAGATTTAGCAGCTAAGAAATCAGATAAAAAAGAAAATGATGTAATAGTTGAATATATTAGAAATGGTAAGTTAGAAACAACAACTGTAAAGGACGCAATTAAAGATATTGGATACATTGGTGTATCGTTTGTTGTTGATGAAAAAGAAGCTGTAGTAAAAAATGAAATAGATATGGTAGCTTCTGGTGGAGCTGCAAATAGTGCAGGTCTAAAATCAGGAGATAAAATCGTTAAAATAAATGGAATAGAAACAGAAAACTCAACTAAAGTAGTAAATATAGTAAGAGAAAATGCAGGAAAAGAAATTAACCTTTTAATCGAAAGAAAAGGAGAAACCTTTGAAAAGAAATTAACACCTGATACAGAAAGATATTTTGATTTAGGAAGCTTTGCAACCGAGATGGTAAAACCAACTTTGAAAACAGCAACATATTCAGCAGTATATAACTTTAAGAGTATTATAGGTTCATATGTGGACTTATTTAAAGGAAAAGTAAGTGTAACTGAAATGTCTGGCATTGTTGGAATAGGAGAAGTTGTTTCAAAGACAAATAATTTCCTTTCATTCTTAAACTTACTAGGAATTATAAGCTTAGCAGTAGGTGTGGCAAATATAATACCATTTCCACCACTTGATGGAGGAAAAGTTCTTTTAGTTCTTATTGAAACAGTAACAAGGAAGAAAGTTCCAGTAAATGTAGAAGCAATAATTTCATATATAGGTTTTGGACTTTTAATTTTACTTACACTTTTTGTAACATATAATGATATAGTAAGAATAATATAACAATAATATTAAAATATAGAAAGATATAGTACTAAGCTATTTTCTTTCTATATTTTTTCGATATAAAATTGTTAAGTTAAAATAATGTCATTGAATATTTACGCCCAAAACGTAAAAAATATTCAATGATCTAGATTTTATTTTAGTAATTTATTGCATATTTTTAAAAAATGCGTTATCATATAAATGTATAAGAGTGGAGGAAAAATATATGAAAAAAAGAAAAAGATCAATTATATGGCTGTTTATTTTTATTATACTTTTAATTGTAGGTATATGTAGTTTTGTTATTCTAGTACCACATTCTAAAGAATTAAAGAGTATAAAATCAGAAAAAGAACTTATGAAAATATATGAAGGAGATAGAGATCTAGATAATATATTTATTAGGTTATCAACACTTCCATTTAGTATGTTAGAATATTTAAATAGATCGGTATATTATGATGGCTATGAAACTAATTCAACTACAGGCTCTCATTCTTTTAGTACTACTATTAGTGATATAAGTAGTACTGCTACTAATAGCATTAGTACAAAGAAAGATTATTCTAAAACTAACATACAAGTTGAAAATGTGGACGAAGCAGATATAACTAAAACAGACGGAGATTATATATATTCTATTTCAGAAAATAGTGTAGTAATTACTAATGTAAAAGATCCTCAAAATATAAAAATAGAAAAGAAAATAGTAGAAAATGATGATTCTTATCCGCAAGATTTAATGCTATACAATGATAAACTAATTGTAATTTCATCAATTAGTGATAGCGAATATGGGTATAAAAATAACACAATAGTTAGAGTATATGATATAAAAGAAAAAAGCAATCCTAAAAAGCTAAAAGAGTATGAACTATTTGAAGAATATTATACTTCAAGATGTATAGAAAATAATCTTTATGTTATATCTTCAGGAAGTTTAAGAAAAGAAGAGATAAATAATGATGAAAAAATAGTTACATATTATATTGAAGATAATACAAAAAAAGAGATACCTCTAGAAGATATTAAATATCTAGACAATGTTAAAAGAGATAAACAAACATTAATATCAAAAGTGGATTTAGAAAATACCGAAAAAGATATAACTATAGATTCATATTTAATTGATATATCAAGTGCTTATGTATCAGAAAAAAGTATTTATCTTGCAAATGATACTTATGATGAAGAGAAAATTCCTTTAATTAAATTATTTACTCTAAAAGGGGTATTTGGAGTTTTTGATTGGTATGAAAATTTAGATTATGACAGAGGTATTAAAACTGAAATACATAAATTTGACATACAAGAAGCTGGAAAGCTGAAATATTACGGAAATGTAAAAACAGAAGGAAGAGTAATAAATCAGTATTCATTTGATGAAAAAAATTCACATTTAAGAGTAGCCCTTTATAACGACGATGGTTCGAAAATTGAAATATTTGATGAAAATTTAAAATTAATCGGAACATCTGAAAAAGTTGCAAAAGGTGAAAAAATGTACTCTTCTAGATTTATAGGAGATAAAGTATATTTTGTTACATATAAAACAGTAGATCCGCTATTTGTAGTTGATTTAAAAGACGAAACATCTCCTAAAGTTTTGGGTAAATTAAAAATACCAGGGTATAGTACATATTTGCATCCTTATGATGAAAACCATTTGATAGGTATTGGTATGGAAACAAAAGAAACAGTAAATAGAAATTCTCAAGGAAAGGTAATATCTACAAGAGCTCAAATTATTGGAATGAAAATGGCACTTTTTGATATTTCAGATGTAAATAATCCAAAACAAATTTCTTCTACTGTAATAGGTGACAGAAGAACAACATCAGCTATACTTACTAATCCTAAGGCGTTACTTTTCTCAAAAGAAAAATCTTTAATAGCAATTCCTGTAAATAATTATAACGAAGATTTTGAGATAAATGATAGTTCAGAAACATATTCATCATTAATAGATTCATATAAAAATTACAATAAAAAAAGAATTGCTGAAGGATATATGGTATATGATATATCAGTAGAAAATGGTTTTAAATTAAAAGGAGTAATAACTCATGAAGAAAAAAATAGTGGATATATGTATAGCTATTCAAATACATCAAAGCTATTAAGAGGAATGTATATAGAAGATAAGTTATATACTGTTTCAGAAAATGAAATTAAAGTAAATGAATTAAAAGATTTAAAACAGATTGCTGATTTAAAAATAAAGTAGGGGGAGAGTTTATATGGAAAATAATAAAAAAGAAGAAATTAAGTTAAAAAATTCTGGAATGCATATAGCATCATTTGTACTTGGAATTATATCTATTCTTACAGCACTATTTTGGTATATTACACTTCCATCAGGAGTGCTTGCAGTTATATTTGGAGTAAAAGCTTTAAAAAGAACTGGCAGTAAACTTGCAAAGACTGGTATGATACTTGGTATTATTGGTTTATCAATTTTTGCATTCATATATATAAGCATGATTATAGTTATAATACTTAATAATGCTGTCATGTAGATAATAGAACAAATAAAAAGAAAGATTATACAAAATTCTAAGTATAATCTTTCTTTTTCGAGATTTAGGAGATATGCGGTCTACTTGAATATTTGATTTGGCAATTACCATCAATTAAATATGTGTTGTATTCGCATATAATTTTTCCGTATGCAACGTTTGAGTATGCCGTAAATTCAAGCAACCTCTCAGGATATTTAAAACCATCTTTATTTAGCATTTTAGTAGAGTATACAAATACTTTTGAATCCTTTTTAAAAGCCAAAACTTTATCTGCAATATATGAATAATTCATACATCCGCTTAAAGCTACAGTTTCATTATATCCAAAATCATACAGATATCCCTTTTTGCCGATCCACATTTCTTCACCAATGTAGATAATTGAATCATAATAAAGATGCAACATATTAATACCTCCAATCAAAAGTATTTTTAATAATTTCTGTTATTACATTATATGAATTATATGTTGTAATTATTACATAAAATTAAAAATATTTTTCTAATCAGAATATTTTTAAAATATAGCATTCATAAAAAAAAGTAAGACAAGTATAATATAAATATATAATGTATGTGGGAGGAAAAGATATGGAGTATGTGTTATTTATACTTGTGGTAATTGCTATGATTATAGTTGCAAAATTTTTGGCGTGGCCATTAAAAAAAATATTTAAACTAATTTTTAATGTAATTTTAGGGCTTGTTATGATTTTACTTGTTAATGTATTTGGAGTTTCAATTGGTCTTTCGATTCCATTTAATTTTGTCACTGCAGCCGTAGCAGGCTTTTTAGGACTTCCTGGAGTAATAGTTTTAGTAATTCTTCATTACATTTTTTAGAATTTTGAACATAGGTATAATAATTTAAATTTTGCAAAAAATACTAGTAAAAAATACGGGAGGAAATATGTTAAAAGCAAAATTAAAAAAAAATATACTATGTTCTTTTTTTTGTTTTATTCTAATTATTATGTTATATGTATCAATAAATTATAACATTGGAATAAAAGAAATATTAAAAAACATACAAAGTAAAATTATAGCGGCTACTGCGTCAAGTTCGACATCGACCGATAAAGCTTCTAGTGCAGATATGACAGGGCTTCTTGCCAGACTTATAAATGGAGAAGCACGAGGTGAACCATACGAAGGGCAAGTTGCAGTTGGAGCTGTTGTATTAAATAGAGTAAAAAGTTCAGAATTTCCAAATACGATATCTGCAGTAATATATCAAAAAGGTCAGTTTTCTTGTGTAACAGACGGACAATTCAACAAAAAAATAGATAAAGAGTCTACTGTGTATAAGGCTGCAGAAGAGGCAATAAATGGGGCTGACCCAAGTAACGGAGCTCTTTTTTTCTACAATCCCAAAACAACTAAAAGTAAGTGGTTATTCTCACTTAAAACAGTAAAAACAATAGGAAAGCATGTATTTGCAAAAAGTAACTAAGGTGAAGTAAAATGATAGAAAAATTTGAAAAGAAAGTAAATGAATTAAAACAAAAAATAAACAAAAAAGCATTAGGCGTTGGCGTATTTATGGTGTTTGGTGCACTTAGCATTTTTGGTGTAGAAATGACGAATAATTTTAAAAGACAAAAACAAGCCTCAGAAGATGAATATAACAGGGCAATGTATGAGATGGTTGGATATATATCAAATGTGGAATCAGAACTTGCTAAGTTGCAAATAACTAATACTCCAAAAATGACATCTACAACACTTGCAAGTATATGGAAGCAGTCAAATTTAGCTAAAGAAAATTTAGAAGAACTACCTTCTACACAAAATTCTATGTCAAAAGCATCTAAATATTTAAGTCAAGTAAGTGATTATTCATATTCACTTTTAAAAAAGACTACTCAAAATGAGAAACTAAATGATGAAGAGTATGCTACTATAGCTAAACTATATAAAAGTTCACAAGATTTAGGGAGTATAATGACAGATATATATAACGATTTAAATGATGGTAGAATTAGATGGGATGAATTAAAAAAAGTAAGTGATGAAAAATTATCTCAGAGTGAAGAAGTGACAACTGTTTCTAATATAGAAAAAATAGGGAAAAACTTTCAAGAATACGAAGGCTTGATTTATGATGGAGCATTTTCAGATCATTTACTTAACATGCAACCTAAATCTTTGTCAAATAATGAAGTTACAAAGGATCAAGCTAAAGAAAATATAATAAAGATATTTAAAGAGGAAAATATTGAAACGTTAGAAGAGTTAGAAGATTCAAGCGGTACAATAGATTTATATAACTTTAAATTAAAATTAAAAAATGAACCTGATATAAAAAATATAAGTATTACAAAAAAAGACGGAAAACTTTATCTTATGATTAGTGATAGAAAAGTAGAAGAAGAAAAAATATCTATGGAAGAGGCAGAAAGTAAAGGTTTAGAGTTTTTAAGTAGCATTGGAATAGATAATGTAAAAGAAAACTATTACTTAAAAACAGAAAATTTTGCTATAATTAACTATGCAGCGCTTCAAGATAATGTAGTTTTATATCCAGATTTAGTGAAAGTTAAAGTAGCACTTGATACAGGTGAAATATGTTCAGTAGAAGCACAGGGGTATATATTTAATCATACAACAAGAGATGATATAACTCCTACAATTAGTATTGAAAAAGCAAGAAAAGTCATTAATAAAAACTTAAATATTTTAAGTGAAGGTGTAGCTATTATTCCAACAGAGTCTAAGAGTGAAGTGTTAACTTATGAATTTAAAGGAAAAATAGATGAAAGAGAATTTTTAATCTATGTTAATGCCAAAACAGGTGAAGAAGAAAAAATATTACTTATATTAAAGACAGAAGGTGGAACACTTACAATGTAATAGAAAATTTATAGTAAACTTGTTGTAAGTAAGTGACTTAAAAAAGCTTTAAAATTAAATTCCTTCGTAATATAATTTAAGAGTAAATAGTAATATAATATACTATTTTACTTTAAATTATAGGAGGAGATAAAAAATGAGGACTAAAAGTTCAAAAAAAAGCGGAATATCGCTAATCGTACTTGTAATAACAATAATAGTTATTATAATCTTAGCAGTAGCAGTAATACTATCTATTGCAAATAATAACCCAATTGAAAATGCCAATAAAGCAAAATTTCAAAATGATTTAAAATCAATTCAAGAAGAATTAGAATTAGTAAAATCAAGTAATTATGCAGAAAATAAGGGAGCAAGTTACAATAATAAAGATGGCTCAGAAATAACAATAACTAATCTATCATCAGCTCAAAAATATAATACAAAACTAAGAGTAGATAATTGCGTACTTTATTATAATGATGGACTTTCAGCTAAAGAAAAAGAGTGGGCAGAAGAAGTAGGAATAACAGATGGTGCTTATGTAATAGGAAAAGCAGAAGATAAAGGAAAAACAATAGATGGAGTAACTATATCTGCTGATGGTAAAACATTATCAGGTCAATATACAGGTACAGATAAAAATGTAAAAGTAGCAGAAGGTGTAACTGCAATAGAAGGTGTAGGAAGTTCTGTAGGTCCTGATTCTAAAACTCTATTTAAAGATGTAGAAAGCGTATCTTTGCCAAATTCTTTAACAAAAATTGGTAGTATGGCATTTTGGAGAAATGATAAAATTACTAGTATAAATATTCCAAATTCAGTTACAATAATTGGTAGCTGTGCATTTTATAACTGTAACAAGCTAGAAAATTTAACAATACCTGCAAATATTGATACTATTGGCTTGAGTGCTTTTTCAGGGGTTAAATCACTAACTTTTGAAAATTGTAAAGCTTTAGATAACGTAGATAAATTAGCAAATGCTTGGATGCAGGATAATATAGGAATGCAGCGGAGCAGCTACAATTAGTATTAAAAGTTCTACTTTGACAGAAGCTGATATCAGAGCATATATAGCAGATGGTGTAACAGATCCACTGACAGCAGCTATAAAAAGTGTTGTTGATAGAATTGATGCTGGTACTATAATAATTTCAAACAATTAATAAAAAAATTAAAAGCAGTGCAGTTTTGTACTGCTTTTTTGATATATTTTTCATGATTTTCTTTTTTGTTATTTACTTTTTTTTAAGTTTAGTATATCATATATATGTAAGGGTATTTATGTGATACTTAGGAGGTTGTATAAGTGCAAGTAGAATTTTTTATACAAAATGAAAATAATAATGCTTTAGTGGAATCTTTTTTAGATAGTTTTTCGAAAAATCCTAAAAAAGTATTTATGCTTTTGGGAGATTTAAAAGAAACTGGATTTAGGCTTATTGAAGAAGAATTTATTGATACAGATATTAAGTTATTTATGGCTATAGGGGTAAATAAAAAAAATACAACAAGAAATATGTTAGATAGTATTTTAGGGTACACAAAAGATGCATACTATTACACAAATAATGATATTATCGAATTTAATTCTAATATATGTATTTTTGAATATGCAAATGAAGCTATAATATATGTGTCTTCAGGTTCATTTTCAGAAAGTGATATTAAAGATAATATTACGATATATAACAAAATAACAGTAAATTTAAAAGAAGAAAATGATAAAAAAGAATATAAAAATATAATAAAGAAATTGACAAAATCTTTAGAAGATTTAAATTTTGTAAAACTTAATAAAACTAAAATTAATGAGTTAGTGGAAAATAAAGAAATATTTTCGACTAGACAGTACACTCATACAAATGTAAAGAGTATATCTGAATTGCTTGGAAAAGCTAAAAATGAACCTGTTAAGGAAATGACTAAAAATGAGATAGATGATGTCTATGTTTCTGACGTAGAGATTCCTAAAGTAGATTTATCAGACATAGATTTAAGTTTAGCTGATATAGATATTTCTGAGGAAGAGGAAAAGGAAGAAAAAAACGTTAAAGAAGATAAAAATAAAAAAGAAGAAATAGAAGTAGAATATAGTGAAGATGAAAATATTCCAAGCGTAGAAGAAATAAAAGATGAAGAAGATATAATAGATAAAGAAAATGAGCTTTATGATGAATCACTAGAAAATATGGAATTTGATGAGGATAGTGTATTAGACATAAATGACATGCTTTTTTCAAAAGCTGATATTAAATTAGATTCTGATGTAAAGAAAAAATCTGAAGAAAAGAAAAAAGCAGAAGTTGAACAAGTAAATGAAATTGATAATGAAGATGAAATATTAAAAGTAAAGAAATTAAATTTAAATAATATTTCAAATGTTATAATGGAACTTTCAAATAGTCCATCAAAAGAAGCTGATTTAGAAAAATTTAAAGTTCCAAATCAACTTCAAAAAATGATACCTGAATTTTTTGAACTTCAAGATAAAGGAAAAAATGAAGAAATTGCCTCTTTCATGTATAAGGTAAGAGATATTTCACTTGAAGTAATTGATGTTAAAACAGGAGAAAAGTATACTGATAGAGATGCTAAAATAATGCAAAAGAAAGGTCAATCATATTTATTGATTACAAGTAAAGCTATAAAAAATATAAAATACAGCGAAAATGATATTGCAAGAATAATAAAGCTTTCTTCTGATACTTATCATATTGAAATTATACCTCAAGATATGCAAGAATATAAACTTTGGAGCAAACTTTGTAATCAGAAATTCAAAGCTGGAAATAGAAAGTTTGGTATGATGTAAAAAGTATAGGTTAAATTATGGACTTGGAGGTGAAAATTTATATGATGATAAGCCAGGAGATGTACAAAAGTCCTAGATAAAAACTTAAAAGAACTAGTTATTGAAAGAAATAAATTACTTGTATTGATAGAAGAATATGAAAATAGATTAGTATTAAATAATAAAGATGAATTAACAGAAGATGATTTAATTAAACCATCTCCGCAAACTAGGCATTATTATAATAATTGTTACTTAAAAGAAATTACTGATTTAATAATTGAAAAAGCAAAAAATGTGTAGAATTTTAAAAAATAGTAAATAATAATGTTAAGGAGGAGTTTTATGAAAAAACTTAAAAAAAATAGTATTTTCTTTTGTATTTTTATGTTTAGCAGTATTTTGTATATCTAATGTAAAAGCTACGGAATATGAAGAAAATCTATATAAAAGAATAATGCCAGATGGCAAAAACGTAACTTTAAAAGGAATAAAACCTGCTAAAGCTATGGATGTAGAACTAATATTTAGCTCATTAGTAAATAAAATGTTAAATGAAGATGGATATAATGCATATGTGTATTGTACAGATGAAGATGTTACTAAATGCAAATTTGGAATACAAGGTGAAAATTTTTTTAAAGAGTACGATATAAATGTAACATATGAAGAACCAACTAAAAATAATGCAGTTGAAGCTATTATTGGTAAAATCAAAAATTTTGAAGCAGATGATTATGAAAGTTATTATAAAATAGAAGATTTAGAGTTGATAAATTATTATTTAACTAGTAATAAATCTGAATTATGGAATATGGGGGCTGCTGGAAGAGCATTAAAATATTCTAAAGATTTAAGAAATTTAACTGATGGGACAAACATTTCACTATTATTAGATATTAGAGCAGGAATACAAGGAAAAGATATGATGTATGAAAATGCGTTTGGACCAATGGCTTTTGTATATAATGGATATGTGTATGGAATGAAAGAACAACAAGGAATTCACTTAAAAAGAGTAATATATATCCCAGAATCTACTTTAGATAATAAAGAGGCATATATTGAAGTAGCTCAAAAAAGAATAGATGAATATTTAGGGAAAAAAGGTGAAGTAGAAGTTTCATATGGTGGATTACTTTCTAGTATACAAGATCCTGATCACTTAGATCCATTAGTACCAACTTAATCAACTGATGGAAACTATTATAACGTTAAAGTAAAAGGAAAAACATACATGTTTTATATTATGAAAGCTTGAGCTTCAAAACTTGTTACACCAACATATCTTGCAAGCGATATAAAAACAGATATAACTGTTACATCTAAAGATTCTTCAATTCCGTTAGATACATCATTAAATATAAATATAGTAAATAATGATGATATTAAAAATTTATTAGGAACAGATAACTACAAAGCTTATGATATTAAGTTATATTCAGATGCTAAAGGAGTTTCTATTGAGAAGTTGGAAAATGGTAAATTTAAAGTTTCAATTCCAGTAAATAGCTCTTTAAATGGAAAAGAAATAACAGTTTATTATATGAATAGTGAAAATAAACTTGAGGAATATGAAACTGTTGTTGAAAATAACATAGCTACATTTGAAACGAATCACTTTAGTACATATATACTAGCTGAAAAAGCTAATGCTTCAAATGGAACTAATACAAGTGAGTCAACAAATACAAATGTAGAAAATGAAAATACAACAAACCCACCAACGAGTGATAATATATTAGTATATTATATAGCTCTAATTGTATCAGCAATGTTATTAACAGTTGCATGTGTTAATAATAGAAGTTTAAATAACAAATAAAAAAATTAAAAAGCTATTACAGTATTTGGTTAAACTGTAGTAGCCTTTAATTTTAGTACATAGTTTTTTCTTCTAATGAATTCCAAACTTTAAAAGGTTCTTCCGAAAAGTTATTTTCTTTTAGTACTTCTTTTATTAAATGATTGTTTTTGCCATTTAAGTATGCAAGAATACTATCATCTTTAAAGCCACTTAAAGTAGCATTGGTATAATCTATGCCATAGTATAATGTTGGAATTTTTGCCCAACAAGCAGCGCTAAGACACATTGGGCAGCTTTTAGCAGTAGATACTAAAATACAATCATCTAAAAATATTTTATTAAGTATTTTTTCAGCTTTTCTTATAGCATTTACTTCTGCATGATTTGTAGCATCTTTAGTAGAAATAACAGTATTTCTTTCTATAACTAAAATCTTGTATTTATCATTTACTTTTTGAATAATACCAGCACCAAATGGGCCTCCTATATTTTCTTTAACTCCTTCTGTTGCATAGTTTGAAGCAGCTTGAAACACTTTATCTAAGCAATCTTCAAGAGTATTAAATTCTTTATTAACAATATCAATAATACTTTCCACTGTTTATTCATCCTCCTTGTATACCATTATACATTTTAAACAACTTAAAATCAATACAAAAGAGAATAAATAAGTAAATGTATAAATGAATTTAACAACTTTAAAAGATTATTCATAAAATATAAATGGGAGGTAATAATAAAATGAATGATTTTTACGTTGTAATAGATGCAGGACATGGTGGAGAAGATTCAGGTGCTGTTTCTCCAAGTGGAGTATTAGAAAAAGACCTTACTTTAAAAATATCAAAATATATGTATGATAGATTTAGAGAATTAGGTATTAACGCTAAACTTACTAGAGACTCAGATGAAACTTTAAATAGCACCGAAAGAGTAAGAAGAATATTAAATGCTTTTGGAAATAGTTCAAATGTTATTGTTATATCTAATCATCTTAACTCAAGTGCTTCACCAAATACTGCTGAAGGTGCAGAAGTTATATATGCACTAAGAAATGAAAAAACACTAGCTCAAAACATCTTAACTGCTTTAAAAGATGCAGGGCAAAAAGTAAGAAGAATATATCAAAGAGCTTTACCTAATGATCCAAATAAAGATTATTATTTCATACATAGAGAAACAGTAAATACAGAACCAGTTATTGTAGAATATGGGTTCATAAATAGTACTGCCGACTTAAAAAGAATAGAAGATAATTACAAAAAATATGTTGATGCGGTAGTAAATGCTGTTATTGAAACAAAATCTGGTATGGAAGATGTACATATAGTAAGGCCTGGGGATACATTATGGAAAATAGCTAAAATGCATGGAATGACTGTAGATGAATTAAAAAAACTAAACTCGCTTACATCTAATCTTTTAACAGTTGGTCAAAAATTAAAGATAAAAGAGACTATTACTTTACCTCAGGATGAGGATACGTATGTAGTTAAATTTGGAGATACATTATATAAAATTGCAAATATGTATAATACTACAGTTGATGAATTAAAAAGGTTAAATAATTTAAGTTCTGATTTTTTATCTGTTGGTCAAATCTTAAAAATAAGAGAAAAGTCAAATGGATATACTGAATATATAGTAAGACCGGGAGATACTCTATATAAAATAGCAAGAGAAAATAATGTTACTGTAGATCAGATAAAAAATGCAAATAATTTAACATCTAATGTTATATTTATAGGTCAGGTACTAACTATTCCTCAAAATAGGGAATATAAAAGGGCAGCTTCATATGTATATAAAGTAAAAGCCGGAGATACTCTTTTTGAAATAGCAAACAAAAATAATATAACAGTTGAAGAATTGATGAAAGTAAATGATTTAGTAGATGATAGGATTTTTGTAGGTCAATTATTAATAATACCTTAATTAAATTAAAGTACGTGTATAACTTTAAATCGTTATATACGTATTTTTTTGTCGAAATTTTACGACCGATTTTTAAGGCGAAAGTATTTACAAAAAGTGCTACGTAATGTATAATAATATCACGGTTCGAACATTTTAAAAGTTGTATACAATATAAAAATATAATTAATTCAAAGTAATTAAATTCAAAATTTTAATTCAAATAAAATTTAATCTTAAATTTAAAATCTTAAAATTCAAGTAAAGATGAAAATAACAAAAAACTAGTAAAAGTTGATAAAGTATTTTTATATGTAATTTTAAGCACAAATAAAGTGTAAAAATATATTTGTTGTGTTGACTTGCATGTAAAAATAATATATAATAAGGAGGGAAGAGATATTTGAAATATACCAACAAAGATTTAGAAAAAGCCAAATTATATGAAATAATAGATGCCGGAATAGACCCAAGAGAAAATATAATATTTCAGATGTTATTTTCTAAAAAAGGAAATGAAGACTTACTACAAGATTTTCTAGAGAAGTTATTAAAAAGGAAAATAAAAAAGTTAGAGGTAGCAAATGAAGTATCATTAGATGTAGATGACGTAAGAGAAAAAGTAGGAAGAATAGATATAAAGGCAATAATAGATGAAGAAATGATATGTGATATAGAAATGCAAGTAAAAGAAGATAAGTTAATCTTAAAAAGGACAACATATTATGCAGCAAAATTAATAGCTGAGCAATTAAAAAAAGGAGACATATATAATAAACTAAAACCAGTAATGCAGATTTCAATATTAGATAAAAGTTTAATGAAAGAAGAAAAAGATTATATACTAGAAGGAATAACGGTATTAAAAAATAATAGAAACAAAGAGTTAAATTCAAATTGTAAGGTATGTTATATAGAGTTAGAAAAGTTTAGAGATAAAAAAATAGAAGAGTATAATGAATTTGATATGTGGTTAGCATTTTTAGATGCTAAGAGAAATAAGGAAGGGGTGAAAAGAGCAGTGGAAGAAAACGAGAAAATAAAAAATGCAGTATTAATATGTCATGAATTAACAGGAAGTGCTAGAGCTAAAAGAGTAAGAGAATTAAATGAAAAATGGAGAAAAGATTTTCTAACAGAAGAGTATAATAGAGGCGAGGAGATAGGAGAAGCTAGAGGAAGAGCCGAAGGAAAGGCTGAGGGAATAGCTGAAGGTGAAAATAGAGGAAAAGGAGAAATAATAAAAAAATTGCTCAAGTCTGGAATGAATATAGAGAAAATATCTAGTTTAATAGACATGCCTGTAAGTGAAATTAAAAAGGTAAAAGTAAGAAATTAATTATATAAATGTATTAAATATTGCGAAAATTCACAATATTTAATACATTTTTTCTGTAGTATAAAAATATGTAGAAATATTACTTGAAAAAGCATATAAATTATGATATATTTAAATAGAATATTAAGGGGGCATGTGATATGAATAAATTAAAACAAATAGATGAAGAAATATTTAATTTTATTGAATCTGAAGCTTTAAGACAAAAAAATAATATTGAGCTTATAGCTTCAGAAAATTTTGTAAGTGAAGGTGTATTAGAAGCGGTTGGTTCTATCCTTACAAATAAGTATGCTGAAGGATATCCTTCAAAAAGGTATTATGGTGGTTGTGTAAATGTAGATAATGTTGAAAGATTAGCAATTGAAAGAGCCAAAAAATTATTTGGTGCGGAGCATGCTAATGTTCAGCCACATAGTGGTTCTCAAGCAAATATGGCTGTATATATGTCTGTGTTACAACCAGGCGATACAGTGCTTGGTATGAATCTTGCAAATGGAGGACATTTAACTCATGGAAGTTCAGTTAACTTCTCAGGGAAATTATTTAATTTCGTATCATATGGAACAGACGAAAATGGATATATTGATTATGAGGATGTATTAAATAAAGCGATAGAAAATAAACCTAAAATGATAGTAGCAGGAGCTAGTGCATATCCAAGAACAATTGATTTTTCAAAATTTAGAGAAATAGCAGATAAAGTTGGAGCCTATCTTATGGTTGATATGGCACATATAGCTGGACTTGTTTGTACAGGTAACCATATGTCACCGGTACCATATGCTGATTTCGTTACTTCAACTACTCATAAAACTTTACGAGGACCTAGAGGAGGACTTATTCTTTGTAAAGAAAAATATGCAAAACAAATTGATAAGACTATATTCCCAGGTATACAAGGAGGTCCATTAGAGCATGTTATTGCTGGAAAAGCTGTTTGTTTTAAAGAAGCATTACAATCTGAATTTAAAGAATATATTGATCAAGTGGTATTAAACTGTAAAGTATTAGCAGATGAACTTGTAAAAAGAGGATTTAAATTAGTTTCAGGAGGTACTGACAATCATTTAATGTTAATTGATTTAACATCTAAAAATATGACTGGAAAAGAGGCAGAAAGTTTACTTGAAGAGGTAAATATAACTGTAAATAAAAATGCTATACCAAATGATAAAGAAAAACCAACAGTAACAAGTGGAATAAGAGTTGGAACAGCTGCATGTACAACTAAAGGATTAAAAGAAAATGACATGGTAGATTTAGCTGAAGCTTTTGATTTAGTACTTTCAAAGAACATAAAAGATGAAAGTGAAGAAATACAAAAGGAAAATAAAGAAAAGGCAAAAAAAATAGTAGAAAATTTAGTTAGTAAATATGTAAGATAAAAAAATAAAGAGGTGAAAAAAAGTGCAAGGTTTATCTGTAGATTTTAGTAATTTAGATAGGTTTGTTTTTAAAGATGAATTGGATCTTATGGAAGAAAAAGTAAAAAATGCACATAAGATGTTAAATGAAAAAACAGGCTTAGGAAGAGATATGTTAGGATGGATGGAACTTCCATCTAAAAGAGATGAAGAAGAAATAGAAAAAATAAAGAAAGCAGCAGGGAAAATTCAAAAACAATGTGATGTGTTTGTAGTTGTAGGAATAGGTGGCTCGTATTTGGGAGCCAAAGCTATGATTGATATTTTTACTAATAATTTTAGTAATTTACTTCCACTTTCTGAAAGAAAATTTCCACAAATTATTTTTGCAGGAAATAATATGAGTGGGAAATATCTAAGAAATTTAATTGAATATTTAGAAGATAAAGATGTTGCAATAAATGTAATATCAAAATCTGGTAAGACACTAGAACCTGCCATAACTTTTAGAGTTTTAAAGATATTACTTGAAGAAAAATATGGTATTGCAGGAGCAGCAGAAAGAATATATGTAACTACAGATAAAAATAAAGGAGTGCTACATGATATAGCTAAAAAAAATGACTATGAAATGTTCGTTATACCAGATGATGTTGGTGGAAGGTATTCTGTACTTACTCCAGTAGGACTTCTTCCAATGGCTGTTGCAAATATAGATATTGAAGATATGCTAGACGGTGCTCAATTTGCGTCACATGTATTTAATGAAGAAAGTTTAAAATATAACGATTGTTATAAATATGCTGCATATAGAAATATATTGTATAATAAGGGAAAAGATATTGAGATACTTGCAAGCTATGATCCTTCATTTGGAGCTTTTGTAGAATGGTTTAAACAACTATTTGGTGAAAGTGAAGGAAAAGAACATAAAGGAATTTTTCCATCAGGTGCTTTGTTTACTACAGACCTTCACTCAATGGGGCAATTAATTCAAGAAGGAAAGAGAAATCTATTTGAGACAGTTATCAATATAAATCTTGATAGGAGTTTCATTGAATTACCTGAAACTAAAGAGGATGAAGACGGATTAAATTATTTAGCGGGTAAAAGTATTGAATATATAAATAAACAGGCATTTTATGGAACTGTGAAAGCACATGAAAAAGGTGGAGTACCAAATATAATTATAAACATAGATGACTTAAATGCATATAATATTGGTCAACTTATATTCTTTTTTGAAAAAGCATGTGCAATTAGTGGATATATGTTAGGTGTAAACCCTTTCAATCAACCAGGTGTTGAAGCTTACAAAAAAAATATGATGGATTTATTAAACGAGAATAAATAAACTTCAAAAATAAAGTTCGGTGGATAGATTTAATTTATGTACTGACCTTTATTTTTGTATTTAAAAACAATTATTTTTTTATTATATTTATCTTTTGTTTAAAATGATGTATAATATAAAAGTATAAAATGATTATTAGTAGGAGATGAACAATATGTCTAAAACTAAAAGAGAAATAACTATACCTAAGTACACATTAGGTGAAGAATTGGTAAACTCTATTAGTCATGGAATAGGGGCAGGGCTTAGTATTTGGCTATTAGTCATAGCTATAATAAAAGCAGTAAATGTATCAGCTATGGCAGTGGTTAGTGTTAGTATTTATGGAACAACAATGATAATGTTATACACTATGTCATGTATTTACCATGCATTGTCACCAAAAATCACAGGAAAAAAGGTATTAAGAGTATTAGATCACTGTAATGTGTATTTACTTGTGTTAGGAACTATTATACCAATTGCACTTGTTGGAGTAAAGGGAGCAGCAGGTTGGGTGCTTTTTTCACTTGTAACTTTTTTAACAATTGTAGGAATTGTATTTACTGCAATTGATGTAGAGAAATTTAAAGTAGTTTCAGTTATTTGTCATTTACTTAATGGATGGGGAGTACTTTTTTTCTGTAAGCCATTAGTAAGTAATATTGGTATGAATGGTCTAGTTATGATAATACTTGGCGGTGTAATGTATTCAATAGGTGCAATACTTTATGGTATAGGTGCTAAGAAAAAATATATTCACTCTGTGTTTCATTTCTTTTGCTTGTTTGGAAGTGCTTTTCATTTTCTAGCAATTTATCTATATGTAATATAACCAAAGGAGAAAAAAATGGAAAGAGTAAAAGGATTTTTGAAATCTGAAGGAAAATGGATAATAGTATTTTTTTGCATGTTGGCTTTTTTGTTAATTGCTGAAGATGTATTTAATAAGGAGCTTATGAAGGGGGATGTTATTGGATATAGTTTAGTATCTAAATTTTTAATTTCTACTTCACTTACTCCATTTGTAAAATTTATTGCTAATCTTGGTGGTGCAATATTTTTAATTTCATTTTCTATAGTGTTGTTCTTAGTAATAAAAAACAAAAAAATAGGATTGAGTATAATAGCAAACTTAGGAATAGTTACTATATTAAACCAAGCATTAAAGTTTTTACTTAGAAGACCTAGACCAACAGGATATAGATTAGTAGAAGAAACAGGATTTAGTTTTCCATCAGGACATTCTATGGTAAGTCTTGCTTTTTATGGATATTTAATTTATCTTGTGTATAAATACATAAAAAATAAATATATTAAATGGACAATTATAAATTTATTAAGTATGCTTATCTTGTCCATAGGAATAAGTAGAATATATTTAGGGGTGCACTATACAAGTGATGTTATAGGAGGATTTTTAATGTCTTTTTCATATCTTGTAATATATATATGTTTAGTAAAAAAATATTTAATTAAACCTAAAAATTAAAGTATTAAAGTATAATATAAAATAAAAGGCTAGTTATGTAAGTGATATATAATTAGCTTTTTGTTTTTTATATTTAGATTAGATAAAAATTTAAAGTATATATATAAAAATAAGACATTAGGCTTAAAGAGAAAATTTAATTTATTTCTTGTTTTTTCTATTTAATTGATGTATAATGTATTGAGTATTAAAGAGGTGAAAAATTTGAAACTTTTTTTAGTAAAAGATTATATACAAGTTTTAAAAGAAAATGAACAATTAGTAGAATGTGTTAATTGTGATAGTGTATTAGACAAAGAAGTAGAATATTTAACATATAGTTCAAATGATGTTAATAAAAATTCAATGTTTGTGTGTAAAGGTTTTGGAGACAATTTTAAAAAAGAATATTTAACCGACGCTATAACAAAAGGTGCCTTTTTGTATGTGGCAACAAAAAAATATAACGAGAGAGAATTTGTAAATATTCCAGCAATTGTTGTAAAAGATTCTTTCGTTGCTTTAAATATTCTTTCAAAGCTATACTTTAACTTTCCTGAAAAAGACTTAGACCTTATTGGTATAACAGGTACAAAAGGAAAGTCTACAACAGCATATTATATAAAATATATACTTGATGAGTATGCAAAAGAAATGAATAAAAAAGAAACTGCAATCATATCTTCAATTGATACATTTGATGGGGTAGAAAAATTTGAATCTCATTTAACTACTCCAGAATCTTTAGATATGTATAGACATTTCTATAACGCAAAAAACTCAAAGATTGAAAATCTTGTTATGGAAGTTTCTTCGCAAGCATTAAAGATAGGTAGAGTATATGACACAAACTTTGATATAGGAGTATTCTTAAATATATCTGAAGACCATATAAGTGCAATAGAACATCCTGATTTTGATGACTACTTTAATTCAAAATTAAAAATTTTTAAGAAATGTAAAGTAGCATGTGTAAATTTAGATTCAGATTTTGCGGATAGAATTTTAGAAAAAGCAAAGAAAGATTCTAAGGAAGTTATTACTTTTTCTACTAAAGATAAAAATGCAGATATTTACGCATATAACATTCATAAACAAGGATTTGATACTGCTTTTTCAGTTAAAACAAAAGATTTTGATGAACAATTTATTCTTACTATGCCAGGATTATTTAATGTAGAAAATGCTTTGGCTGCAATAGCTGTAACTACAAAGTTAGGCATTAAAAAAGGATATATTTATGAGGGACTAAAAAAAGCAAGATCAAGTGGTAGAATGGAAATATATCATTCAGAAGATAAAAGGATAATTGCAATAGTAGATTATGCACATAACAAATTAAGCTTTGAAAAACTATTTGAGTCTGTTAAAAATGAATATAGTGGAAGAAAAATAATAACAATATTTGGATGTCCTGGTAAAAAAGCTTTTTTAAGAAGAAGAGATTTAGGAAAAGTTGCAGGTAAAAATTCAGATAAAATATATTTAGTAGCTGAAGATCCAGGTTATGAACCAGTTTCTGATATATCAAATGAAATAGCTAAGTATGTAAGTGAGTATATGACAAACTATGAAATGATAGAAGATAGAGGAGAAGCTATTAAAGAGGCAATAAATTATGCAGATAAAAATTATGATGAAAGCATACTATTAATAACAGGTAAAGGAAATGAAACAAGACAAAAATATGGTTCAGAGTATTTACCTTGTAAATCAGATGTAGAATACGTAAAAATGTATTTAAGTGAATATGACAAAAAAGAAAGTGAGGAAATAAAATGAAATATGATGAAGATATGATACATTCAGGAATTGCTACTTTTGTTGCAAGCGATTATGTAACAATTGATGAATGTAAAAATTATGAAGTATCAGTTATTGGACTTCCAGTAGAAATGGGACTAACATATAGGGGTGGTGCTGATGAGGCTCCAAGAAAAATTAGAGAATGCTCTATGTGGAAAAAAATAGATGGTATGGAATGTTATGATTATGATAACAGAAAATATGTAAAAACTAATGATTTGAAAATATGTGATTTAGGAGATATGAATATTTGGCATGGAGATATGGAAAAAACTCAACAAGCTATAATAGAAACTATATCTAAAGTAAGAGAGGGTTCTTTTCCGGTAATACTTGGAGGAGATCACTCAATAACATATGGTTCTTTAATTGGAGTAAAAAAAGGTGGAAATTACAAGAAAATTGGACTTATTCAATTTGATGCACATAATGATACTGAGCCAGATACACCATATTTTTCAAGAATTAACCACAGTAACCAATTCACTAACCTTATAAAAGAAGGATATGTAGATGGACATGATATGCTTACAATAGGAGTAAGAGGTCTTTGTAACCGTGTATGGAATGATTTTGCAGAAGAGCAAGGAATTACAATTATGACTGCAAATGAATTTAATAGCATGTCAAAAGAGGAAATATCAGATTTTATTTATGAAAAATATAAAGATTTTGATGCAGTATATGTAACTTTTGACATGGATTCATTAGAAGTTGCATATAGTGAAGGAGTAGGAACTCCAAAATATAACGGAATAAATGGAATGAAAGCATTGGAAGTTATTCGTAGCTTAAATAGATTAAATGTTGTAGCATTTGATCTTGTAGAACTTTCACCACCACATGATCCAACTGGTGTAACTGCATTTATGGCTTGGGAAGTGCTATATAACTTCTTAGCAGTTGGATTTAAAAAAGAAGATGAAAGAGAAAATAAAAAATAATATTTAAGTTATAAATAAAATAATATATATGAAAAGTCAAGGAAGAGTTACTTTCTTGATTTTTCTACCTTAAATTAGCGTGAGAGAGGGGAGATAATATTTTGAAATGGACCGAAAAAATATCAAGTACTATAGAAGATTTGCTTGGAATACCAGAAGAATATGCTAAACTTGTAATATTTAGCTTAGTAATTATGCTTGCTATTTATGTTATAAAAACTGTGTGTATTAAGTTATTCTTTGTATTTAGTAAAAATCAGAAAAATAAGTATTTATTTAATAAAAGAGTAAGTATTTTTTCAAGCTTTATTACATTTGCACTTTTTTTCCTTATATGGGAAACACATATAAAAAATATGATGACATTAATAAGTTTTGTATCTGCAGGAATTACAATATCTTTAAGAGAAGTTATTCTAAATTTCTTTGCTGGAATATATATACGTGTAAATAGACCATTTTCATTAGAGGATAGAATTGAGATAAATGGGCTAAAAGGTGATGTAGTAAATATAAAATCAACAAGCTTTGATTTATTAGAAATAGGTGATAGAGTAAACGGAGAACAAAGTACGGGAAGAATAGTACATGTACCAAATTCAATAATTTTTTCATATCCATTAAAAAATTATGTTAAAGCTTTTAAATATATATGGAATGAAATAGTAATAAAAATAGATTTAAATAGTGATATAAAAAAGACAAAAAGACTTCTATATAGGATTGTTAGAAAAAATAGTATTATACAAGAAATACCAGATAAAATGGAAACACAGGTAAACGATGCAAGTACTGATTATAGAATATACTTTAATAACTTAGAACCAATAATCTATACAGAAATTGTAGACTCACATATAGAATTATATATTAGATATTTAGTACATCCCAAAAAAACAAGAGATGTTGAAAATAGTATATGGCTTGATATAATAAATGAATACAAAAATGGTAATATTAAGATATATGATAAATAATGCATTTATATAGTCATATAGTGTTGACATAAAATGTATAATTGTGGTATAATGATTATACATTATATAAAGTAAACAAATCTTTTAATAAAGAAAGGAATGAATTATTATGCCTATTAATTCAAAAACTTATAAGTCATATTTATTATCTAAACGGAAATCTGAAGAAGATTTAAAAAAACTTAATAAAGATTACCAAAAAAAGAATAATAAAGAAGCACAAAATATTTCACATAAGCTTTATAGGGCAAAACATTAAATAAAATGTGAATATAAAGCAAAAAATTTAAAGTGAAATTAATTTACATTATATTACTTTAAAAACTTATTTTAAAGTATACAAAAAAATTCGAGTAAGTTATTACCTTCTCGAATTTTTTTGTGTTTTACATACATCAAAAGTTATAAAATTACATATTAAATTTAATAGCATTTTTTGCATATTTATTTAATTTTTCTTGAACAAGAGCATTTATACTGCCTTCTTCATATTTACCGTTTTCTAATATACTACCAGATTCTTTTCCTGTTAATATTTCAATTCCTTCATCAATAGTTGAAATAGGATATATATGGAATTCACCATTTTTAACTGCTTCAATAACTTCATCATTTAAAGTTAAATTCTTTACATTTTGTACAGGTATTAAAACTCCATTATCTCCTTTAAGACCTTTTTCTTTACATACTTTAAAGAAACCTTCAATTTTATCAGTTACACCACCAATAGGTTGAATTTCACCTTTTTGGTTTACTGAGCCTGTTACGGCTAAGTTTTGTTTTATTGGTACACCAGAAAGACTTGACAGTATTGCGTAAAGCTCTGTTGAAGAAGCACTATCTCCATCAACACCATTATATAACTGCTCAAAACAAATACTTGCAGTAAGAGAAAGTGGAGCATCTTGAGCATATTTTTCACCAATGTATGCTGATAGAATATATACTCCTTTTGAATGAGAAGAACCACTAAGTGCAACTTCACGTTCTATATTTACAACTCCTGATTTTCCAATAAATGTATTAGCTGTTATTCTAACAGGTCTGCCAAAAGTACAATCACCAGTTACAGCAATTGTAAGGCCATTAATTTGACCTACTTTTTCACCGTCAGTTGAAATTATTATATCACCATTTTGAAGTAATTCATTCATTGAATCTTCATATTTTGAAAATCTATCTATTTTTGTACTTAATGCTTTTAATACCTCAGTAGAAGATATAACTTTCCTTTTAGAAGATTTTGCAACATAGTTTGATTCTATAACCATATCTGCAATATCATTTTTTATTGCTGTTAATTTTTTCTTGTTAGCAGCAAGTCTAGAAGAATATTCAACTAATTCTTTAATACCTGTTTTATCCACTGGAAGTAAATTATTTATTTTGCATACATAAGAAATATATTCAATTAACTTTTGAGTGTTTTCTTTATTTCTTTCAACAGTATCATCAAAATCAGCTTTCATTTTAAACAATTTTTTGAAATCTACGTCCATTGAGCAAAGCTGTTGATAATGTAGTTCAGAACCTACAAGAATAACTTGCATGTTAATTGGAATAGGTTCAGGTTTTAAAGATACTACTGTTACTGGTTGTGCTATATCTCTTGAACTATCAATAGAAAGTTCTTTGTTTCTTAAAACTCTTTTAAAAGCTTCCCAAGTAGGAGCACTTGCTAGTAAGTCTTTTACGTTTATAATTAAATAACCACCATTAGCTTTGTGTACAAGTCCTGATTTTAACATCCTATAATTAGTTTTTACACCTTGTGGTCCTGTTTCAAATTCTAGTTTTCCAAACAAATCAAAGTAATTAGGATTTTTGCAAACTACAACAGGTGCATGGTAAAGTCTATCGTTATCTACAACTACATTTACTCTGTAATTTTCCCAAGGCTTTTCAGCTTTTTTCATAGCATTTGCCATCATAGCCATCTGCATAGCCTGTGGATTTTGTGGAGTAGTAGGTGTGTTTTTCATATCTTCATATTGTTTAAAAATATCTATATTATTTATTACATCACTTTGAATAGAATACAAGAAGTTTTGGATTTTTAAATTCTTTTTATATTTTATTTTTAAATCACTCATACATTGTGTAACAGCAAAAGTAGCTACATTTTCTTGCCATTCATGTATAACTTTTTCTGCTTGTTTATCTAAATCATCAAGTTCTTTTAAAACTTTTAATGTTTGTTCTTGTATTTTAGGACTTTTTTCTTCAAAGTATTTTCTTGTTTTTTCATCCAATAATTTGTAATCTTTTTCATTTAAAATAACTCCATTGTGAACAGGAGAAAAATATATTCCACCTTCAGTGTTTCTTACTTTAAATCCTTGCTCAAATGTAGATTTATCAAACTCAGCCATAAGATTTTCTTTTGCTTTTTTGTATCTATCAAGTATTGTTTTCTTTTCTTTTTCGTATACATCACCACTTAAATCTTTTGCAAGTCTTTTAAGTAAATTAGATATAAAACGATTCATATCTTGTTTAAATTCATTTCCTTGACCAGCTTCAAGTTCAACAGCTATAGGCGAGTTAGGCTCATCAAAGTTATAGATATAACAATAGTCTTGTGGAACTGGTTCTTTTTGACTTAAGTTATTTACTATTGAAAGTACATAAGCTGTTTTACCGATACCAACGCTTCCAGAAACATATAAGTTAAAGCCTTTTTCGTCAATTTGCATTGCAGCCTTTATTGCTTCTAAAGCTCTTTTTTGCCCCATGACAGAGTTTAAAGGTGTGACATCTTTGGTTGTTTCAAAGTCAAGATTATCTACGTTAAAATCTTCTTTTAGTTCAGTATATTTAAGTTCTTTTACTTTTTTCATATGTTTAATCCTCCAAAAAACAAATTCATGTTATTTTTGGTATTTGTAGCTATGTTTATACTTCATTTATTCTATCAATTAGTGCGACATATATTACTATTCATGAATTATATATTATATATTTAAATTATATATATTATTTTAATATAAAGGAAAAAAATAATAAAGGAAAAGTAAATGAAATTTAAAAATGTAACAAAAAAGAAATACTACTGTAATATAAATGTATGATTTTTTAGGTTGAATATATACTTTAAAAAAATAATGAGATAGTAGTATAAAAATTGCTATCTCATTATAACATGTATTCAAAAATATATGCGTCTTCTTTAGGTAAAGTATAATAGTTTTTTCGTTCGGCTATTTTTGTAAAGTTATTTTTAGTATATAACTTAATTGCTTTTTCATTAGATTTTCTAACTTCTAGAAGTATTTTTTTTACTTCCATGCTTTTACACTTTTCAAATACCTTAGTTAATAAATAATTTCCAACACCATTTTTTTCATATTCTTTTTTTACTACTATACTAGATATATCACATACATCTAATATTATAGATATTGATATATATGCTATAATTTCATCTTTGTAGGTTGCAACAAAATATTTAGAATTTAAACTATTTTTTAGCTCTTGTGATATTATATTTTTACTTAATATATGTACTGACTGTGATTTTTCTAATTCTAAAATTTCATTTATTTCATTTTCCTCTAATGGTCTAAAAATTAAATCATCAATTATTTTTTTCATTTTTTATCCTTTCAGCTTGTGAAACTCTTACATAATTTGCATCTAAAGTATAAGTATCAAATATGTATTCATTTACGTTGTAAAGATTGTCATAAATACTTAGTAAATCTTCTGTAGTAGGATATAATGACTGTAATTTAAAAGGAACATTGATATTTTCAAAATTAAATATTTCTTTTAAGCTATTTAAAGTATCATCTTTAAAATTAGAAATAATAGATATGTTTTTTATAGTATTTGAATTTTGTATAATATGATTTTTTAAAATAGAAGATATATTTTCTAAAATATCATTATCTTCTGATATAATATTTTCACATATAATTTTATCATCTTTAATATATACTTTATTTAAAGAATAATATGCTCTATCATTTCTTGCATCAATTAAAGACAATATATATTTAGTTTTAGTTTCGTTATTTTTATCATTCATATTTTTTAAATATGAAACTATAGCCATAGCTTTTAAAGAAGAGATAGAAAATATTTTTGTATTTGTAACAAAAGCAAATGCTTTAATTGTTGCAAGTCCAATTCTTACTCCAGTAAAAGAACCTGGACCGTTTAATACCATATACATAGATATATCAGTTATATCTAAATTCTCTTTTTTTAGTATATCATCAATTAAAGGTAAAAGTTTTTCAGAATGAGTTATTTCATTTTCTTTTGCTTCAGATATAATTTTATCATCTTTTTTTAAAGTAACAGCAGCAATTTTTGTTGTTGTGTCAATAGAAAGTATATTCATAGTTATTTCCTCCATATATGAATATGACGCATGTCATAATCTTTATCATCTTTTGTTATATCAATAAATATAGCTTTTTTAGGAAGAATATTTGCAATAATATTTCCCCATTCAATAAATGAAATACCATTTTCAAAGTATTCTGTCCCTATTTGGTCTAAAAATTCAGTTTCATCTTCTAATCTATATACATCAAAATGGTATATGTTAATAGAATCTGTATATTTATCACTACATTTTGAGTTATATTCGTTTACTATAGTAAATGTTGGACTACTAATTTCATTTTCAATATTAAAGTATTTAGCAACTCCATACATAAAAGCAGTTTTCCCACTTCCAAGTTCACCATTTAAAACAATTACATCTTCTTTTTGTAAAGCCTTAGAAATTTCATAAGCTAAATATTTAGTATCAGTTTCACTTTTGGAAAGAAAGTGTATATTTACTTCTTGTTTTTTGAAAGTGTCCTTAAAAAAATCAAGATTATTTTTTAAGTAATCTTTTGTTATTTCCATAAGATAAATCACCATATATATTATACCATGCATTAAATTAAATAGCAATAATATATATTATTAAATTATCGTAAACCATATACTATTTTTAATTAATATATATTATGTATTAAGTTGATTAAAAATTATTATATAATAAGCGTTAAAAAAAATAAAAAAAATTAATTTGAATTATTGCAAGATATATAAATTTGATATATAATGTTTTATGAGTAATTATATTTTAAAAAGATAATAATAAATGTAAAGATAAAATTATAAAGAGGAGAGTTTGATATATATGAAAAATACAAAAAAAGGTATAACATTAATAGTATTAATAATAACAATAATAGTTGGGTTAATATTAGTATCAGCAGGAATAGTGTCAGTAAGCAGTGCAATATCAGAAGCTACTAAGACGTCATTTGCTGAAGAGTTAAAAACAATTGAGGATGAAACTAGTGTGTATTATCTTCAAAATGACGAATATCCAGCTAAAAAGAATGAAGCAGGAGACGATTTTATAACTTATTCTCCTAAAGAAATAAATGAATTAATTAATGACGGTAATAAATTTAATAAGTTAACTGAAGAAATGAAAAGTAATGGAGAAGGAGAAATAACAAGTGAGGTAGAAACAAAAGCATTTTACGTTTTAGATTTAGATAAGTTACCATTGGACAAGAAAACAAGAGGAATAAAAAAAAGTGATGATGATATATATGTGGTATCAGCTAATACAAATAAAGTATATTATTTAAAAGGTGTAAAAACAGGAGGAGAAACTTATTTTTCATTAAGTAAATTGATAAAATATGTTGGTCAAGTATCAACAGCAAGTGAAGGAGAGGTCGTAGTAACAGAAGTTGGAAGTTTAACAGTAAAAAGATTAAAGAAAACTTGGACAAGTAAAATGGGAATAACACTTAATGTATCAAATACAACAGGGGACATTTCAGCAAAATTAATGGCAGAAGGAAAAGAAATCTCTAGTAGTAACTTTACATTACAATCAAGTTATACAATAAATAAATTAGGAGATATACCAGGAGCAAGTTTTGGAAATGTAAGTAAGTTTTATTCATCAAAAAATAAATCAATAGTATTTAAAAAAGTTACAGGTGAATTAACAGATGAATTAGAAGTAGATTTATCAAATTATGATATACAAGCTCCAACGTATGATGCCCCAAATACTTGGAATATAACTCAAACCAATGAAGATAATGTTATATCATTTAATGTTGAAGATGATATAAGTGGAGTAAAGGAAATAAGGTATGCATATTTAACTAAATATACAGGAAATGGTGATAAATGTGGCATAGAATATTATTATAATGGAGTGGAAAGTTTAGATGCTTCGTTTATAAAAGCAAGAGGAAAAAAAGCTACAATATCAAAAGATGGCGATGCAGTATTAAAAGTACCAAGAGATATAGAAGGAATACAATTAGTAGTAATAGATAAAGCAGGAAATTACCCAGTAGAATTAGATGAAAAACCAATAAGATATGGAATAAAAAAGGACTATGTCGGATGTAAATTAGAATCTATAAGTAATGCAGGCTTAACATTTTATTCATTATTTAATTCGGAACAAACAGGAAACTACATATCAGGATATAAGGTATCAATAAGTACGGATGGAAAAAATTATACAACACCAGTAACCAAAACAACTACAGGAAATCCACAAAATTTAAAAGAATTAGTGGATGATTATAAAGAAAATTTAAACATTACAGATAAAGTGTATGTAAAGATAGAAGGAACATTTAAAAATACTACTGATACAAATGTTGAAGAAGTGCAAGAAAGAATATTTGAATTTAGTGTAAATGATGTAGCTTCAGATGTTACAGTAAAAGAAGTACCAACTGTAGGAGAAACATTTACACTAAGTGTAGAAAATCCTAAAGATGGAGCCACATACTATTGGACAGATATGGAAGATACTTTAAATGTGCAAGGAACAGAATTAGTATTAAATGAAGCAGAAGTTATAGGATATGAAGGAAAACAAATATATTATATAGAAAAGATTGCTAATAAAATAACAACAAGTAATTTATATGTTTATAAAGTAAATTATAATATAAGTAAACCTGAGCAGATGATTGGAATATATAATATTACATCAGGGGCAGTTAAGTATTCTGAGGATGTAGATGAGAAGGTAAGGACACTTGAAGGTAAAAATATAGTAATGTTAAACGATTTAGATTTAAGTGCTTATAAAGATTCACTACACTATAACTATAAAAATCTATTTTTATATGATAGCAAATTTAAAGGTACTTTAGATGGAAATGGAAATAAATTTGCAACTAGTGAATATATTTTTCATGATAATTATGGAGTAATAAAAAATGTCGTAATTGATCCTTATAAAGAAACTACAGGACATAATATTGATTGTATGAGAGTTGGAATTTGTAGCAATAATTATGGGACTATTGAAAATTGCATTAATGAAAAAGAAATTTCTCAAGGTCAAAGTGGAGCTGGACATTCTCCTGGAAACGCACGGTATAGCTTGTTGGAATTATGGAACAATAAAAAATTGTAAAAATACTGCAGATATGTTTTTCTATACTAGTGGCGGTGGAATATGTAAAGAAAATAAAGGAACTATTGAAGATTGTATTAACGAGGGAGAGATAACTTTAAGACCTACATATGACACTTCTATAAAAGTAATATCATGTGGAGGAATATCTGGATTAAGTTCAGGAAAAATACTTAATTGTAAAAATTTAGGAAATATATCAGGAAGTGGAAATTATTCTTCATCTGATTATAATGCAGATAATTATGTTGGAGGAATTTGTGGTAGTGCTATGGGCAGTGTGATTAATTCGGCTAATTTGGGAAATATAAGTTATTTTAGAAGAATGAGTGGTATATGTGGAGGAACCTATTATAAAAAGAAAGACACTATTCCTGATGGAACAGAAACAGATTTGTATATACTAAATTGTTTTAATAATGGAGCATTTAAAGATAATACTTCTACAAAAAGAGAAGCGACATTTATTGGAGCTGCCTCTAAAGGAAATGTATATATAAAAAATTGTTATACGTTTAGTTCTGAGTATTATCCTTTATTAGCCAGATTTGATGAAAGTTATGATTCATCGGCTACAACTATAAAAATTGAAAACTGTTATGGAAAAGGTGCAACTGTTTTTTACGAAGCAAATTATAATGATAATAATAAAATCACATTTACTAATGTGTATACATCTAGAAACAATTCTTCAAATGCAAGTGGAACAACCTATGTTACTGAAGCTGAAATGAAAACAGAGGAGTTTTGTAAAAGGATAAATAATAACCAAATTTCTGATAGTGGTGAACCTATATTTAAAATGATAAAAGAACAAGAATATCCAGCGTTATACTGGCAAGAAGGTACTCCTAAATAAGAGCAGAATATTTTTAATTATTGATGAGGAATATATATGAAATATAAAAATGAAAAAAAAGGTATAAGTTTAATAATATTAATAGTGACTATTACAGTAGCAATAATTTTAGCAGTAGCTGTAGTAACAAGCTTAGACTCTAGTATAAGAGAGTCTAGGCTTAATGGCTTTGCTTATGAAATTGCAACTATAGAAGATGCAGTTAAGTCATATTATATTTCTGAAGGAACTTTTCCAAAAGATTTAGAGAATGAACAACAAGAATTTGATAATATTAATAGCGTAAAAAATAGCGTAAAAAATTTATATCAATTGGATGATGAATTTTTAAAAGAAGCAGAATTAAATAAGGATACTAATAATTCTTTTTTTGTTGTTGATTTAAGTATGTTAGAAGCGCAAAATATAAATATTAACCAAAACGATGGAAATACTGAAGAGAAAAAATTTATTTGTGCTTATCCTAGTTTTAATGTTTATTCCTTGAAAGGAATAAGTGTAAATGGAACAAAGTATTACTCTATAACATCTAAAATAGATGAAAGAATTTTAAAAAATGTTTTAGAAAAAGAAAATACTTCTAAAGTAGGAGTTGGCAACCGGAGCAAAATTAACAGTAACACATAATACAAGTACTTGGACTAATAGATTGGAAATTGAAGTTGGTATAAAAGAATATAATCCAGGTGATATAATACTTAATGTAAGCGACGAATTAGGCGATAGTGTAAATATTGATATGACTAATATCAATGATGTTGAATATGACACTTTAGAAGCTCTTGGAATTAATAAAAAACCAGAGAAATTAATTTTTTCATTGAAAAAGAGTTCCGAAGAAATAGCAAGAGAAGAAATTGATATATCAAATTATGATAATATTGCACCAGTAATAAGTGATATTGATATAACTTCAATTGATAGTACTACATATCAAAATATGAACACTTTAAAAATTGATAGTATAACTGATGATGGTGGAAGTGGTTTAAAAGAATTAAGATATGAATTAATAACTGAGGATAATACTGAAGAACTAACTACTAAAACAGAGGAGTATTTAAAAAGTAAAGGAAAATATGTTGATATTAGTAATATTGGTGATGATGGTGTTATTTTAAAAATACCTAAAAAAGATTATTTAGGAATATATTTAATGGCAATAGATAATGCTGGAAACACTAGTGTTAAATTAGTGTCTCAAGATATTACTTGTGCTATAATTGCATCAGAAGAATCTAATACTACTGCTAAAACCATTACATATAATATAATCTTTAGTGAAGATGTGAGTGGATTTGAACAGAGTGATGTAGAGATAGAAAATGGAAGTATTTCATCTTTTACAGGTTCTGGAAAGAATTATACTGTTGTAGTAAACTCAATAGAGGGAAGAGCAGTATGGCAAACTTTAACTGTACCTAAAGATGTATGCACAGGAAGTACAAGAATTAATGTTAAAAAAGGAAATAACCAAGCATCTTTAAGCATATTCGTAGATAGGGTAGTTAAACCACAAAGTATATCTTTAAATAAAACAATACTAAATATGTCAGAAAATTCTACTGAAACTTTAATTGCTACAGTTTTACCTTCGGATGCACTAGATAAATCTGTAAATTGGGAAAGTAGTGATACTACTGTGGCAACAGTTGATCAAAGTGGAAATGTTACAGCTATAAAGGAAGGAGATGCTGTTATAACTGCATCATGTACTAGTGCCCCTACAATAAAAGCAACTTGTCATGTTTCAGTTATTCCTGTTATAGCTAAAATAGACGATAAATACTATACAGAGTTACAAACTGCTTTCGACGATTGTTCTAATGATTCAAATATTTACTCTACAGTGGAAATATTAAAAAGCTTTACTTGTAATTCTACAGTTGAATTAAAGTCAGGTAAGTATGCTATACTAGATTTAAATGGTTATACTATAACAACATCTGATGATTTAACAGGTAACTTTTTAATAAACAATGGAGATTTAGTATTAAAAACTAGTGCAAGTGGAGGCAAGATAGAAAGTAGCACAGTAACGTATATTATTAATAACAAAAATACTCTTGAAATTAATGATGTTACAATAAAACATAATAATAACAAATATTGTGTGTATGTAAATACTTCTGCTAGCTGTACCTTAAATACAGGAAAAATAGAATCTCCTAATATAGCAGTTAATATAGCTTCGTCATCTACATCAAAATTTATTCAAAATAATGGTAATATATCGGGATCAATATTAAATTATGGTAATTATGAACTAAATGGTGGAACTGCAGAGAATGTTAGAAATGCTAGAAATTTTAATATGAAAAGTGGTAATATTGGTGCAAACCTTAGCCAAATTATAGTTGATGATGCCATTGGAGTTATTACTGGCGGTAGCATAACAGGTATAGTTATTTCTAAAGGAAGTATTACTTTGGGAGATGATGACGGAACAGTAAGTACCACTTCACCACAAATTACAACTTTTGGAGTTCAAATATCTGATACAGGCGAATTTAATTTTTACGATGGAAGAATTACTGGTGACAATGCTATAGATGGTCATGTTGCATCTAGACCTAGTAAGTACGTAATACAAAGAACAAAAGATTCTTCAACAAATATAGAAACAGCAATACTTGTTCCAGGAAACAGTGTAGATGATATAGCAAGCTGGGGAAAATATAGCTACAATGATGATGCGTTTACTCAAATTACTGATTCTTGTGTAGCTGAAGTTTACCCTGCTGACGCCAGGTATGAAAGGCCATCAATTTCTTACGGTCAACGAAGTTCAAGACATAGAGTGTTATTTAATGGGTATGGATACCAAAGAATCTCAAAATGTAATTTTGCTATAGGAGAAGCTTACTGCTTTTATGATAAAGATGGAAATTTACTAGAAAATATTCATAATGATAATGGTGATTTAAATATAGAGTGTTTAGTTGGTATTTACCCGCATGGTTATTCAGCTGTAACAGACTATCAAATCTCGGGTTTTGAGACTCAAATGCCAAATAAGTTTTTCGTGGTTACAGCCGATGCAGATAAATATATATATGGATTAACATATTATTCAGGAAAATCAACAACTATTGAAAAAAGTAATATAGATCTAGACAATTTTGGCCCAGGAGTAAGAGGCAGAAGTGTTACTGCTTTACCTGAGGTATTTACACATATAAATGTTATGGCCTATTCTGAAAGATATAATAATAATGACGAAATATGGCAAGATTATATAATATCATTTATAAAAAAAGATGGAACTGCTATTTTACTACCTGGAAAAGATGGGACTTACACTTCTGATGTGACTGGAGACGCTACTTGTGAGGATATTGCAAAAAATGTATGGAATCTTTTTAAAGCTGTAAAAAAAGATTTCGATAGTAAATCTCAAAATTATGGAGGTGAAGCTTTTTAATATGATATAAAATGTAATATAAATATACAAACCTAATGTAGATTAATTTGCTACATTAGGTTTTTCTTTACATTTTATTTAAAAAAGTATATAATTTAATTGGTGGTAATATGTGGACTAAAGAGCAAAAACAAGCGATTGATAAAGATAACTCAAATATACTTGTAGCAGCATCTGCAGGTAGTGGTAAAACAGCAGTACTTGTTGAAAGAGTTATAACAAAGGTAATAAAATATAGGATTGATATAGATAAAATACTTGTCGTAACATTTACAAATGCGGCAGCACAAGAACTAAAAGAAAGACTTATGCTAGCTATATACAAAGCATTAAATGAAAACCCTAAAGATAAATTTTTAAAAAAACAACTTGTATATATAAATAGAGCAAGTATAACTACAATTCACTCATTTTGCTTAGAAATAATTAGATCTAATTTTCATGTTTTAGATATAGATCCAAACTTTAGTATATGTGATGAAACAGAAAGTGCAGTGCTAAAGTCAAAAGCAATACTTAAAGTATTAGAAGATGAATATACAAAAACAAATCAAGATGAAAGTATTAAATTAAAGCTGTATAATTTGCTTGAATTATTTGGTGGAAAAGATGAAAATTTAATAGAATACATACTTAAAATATATTCGTATATAAAAAGTTTTGCTTTTGAGTATGAGTGGTTAGAGGGAGCAGTAAAAAAATATAACATAGAAAATGTTAGTAATTTGTATTTTACAGATTATGGAAAAAACATATATGACTCTGTTATAGGTTCTCTTGAAATCTTAACTAAAAAAACAGAAGAAATAATAAATGAAATAAGAGATAATGAAGATTTTTTGAAATACACATTAATGTTTGAAGAAGATAAAAAGAACATAATGAATTGTATTTTAAACAGCCAAAAAAATTGGGACATTTTAAAAGAAAATTTAGAGTTGATTTCCTTTAAAAGAGCTCCTATATATAAAGGAGATAATATTCAGTTAAAGGAAAGAATAGTTTCTTTTAGAAATAATGTATTAAAAAAAGAAGTAGAAAAATTTAAAAAAAATGTATATGCTCCAACTTCAAAAATATTAGAAGATCAAAAAAAAGCATATAATTATGTGTTATACATTTATGAGCTTATATTAAAATTTGATGAGATATATTCAAACTTAAAAAAGGAAAAAAACTATATTGATTTTAACGATATTGAACATTTAGCATTAAATTTACTTGTAAAAAAAGACGAAGAGGGAAATATACATTATACAGACGTGTCTAATAATTTAAAAGAAAAATTTAAGGAAGTCTATACTGATGAGTATCAAGATATAAGCTTCATACAAGAGGCAATACTTGAAAGTGTATCAAATGAAAATAACCGTTTCATGGTTGGAGATATAAAACAAAGTATATATAAATTTAGACAAGCAATGCCTGAGATTTTTAATGAAAAATATGATAAGTATGAAAGTATTCAAGATGAAGAAAATGAAGAAAACAAAAACAGTAAAAATGTAAAAATAATACTTGCAAAAAACTTTAGAAGTAGAAAAGAAGTTTTGGATAGTATAAACTATATATTTAAGAAAATAATGTCAAAAGAAATGGGAGATTGCGATTATTCAAAAAATGAAGTGCTCCAGTTTGGTGCTATTTCCTATGAAGAGAATAGAGATTTGGATTACTCTACAGAAATAAACATAATTGATTTAAAAAAAGATGAAGATAAAAAATTAAGTGAAAATTTAGAAGAAGGTGGAGAAAGTCAAGAAGAGTATTTAGAAGATTTAAAAAAGTTTGAAATTGAAGCTATTTTTGTTGCAAAAAAAATAAAGGAAATAGTAGGAAAAGCTAAAACATATAATATAAAGAAAAATAAAATGAGTAGTACTAAGTATAAAGATATAGTAATACTTTTAAGAAGTATAAAAGATAAAGGAACTATTTTAGAAGAAACATTAAAAAAATATAACATACCTGTTTTTTGTGATGTAAGTACTAATCTTTTTGATAGTGATGAGATACATCTTTTGATTTCATTATTAAAAATAATAGATAATCCTTACCAAGATATTGAAATGATAAGTGTGCTATATAGTATAATAGGTAGATTTTCTTTAGATGAATTAATTAAAATAAGAAGTATAGATAGAAAAGCTAAGATTTATGATAACCTATTTGAAGCTAAAAAAATATTGGAAGAAAAAGTAAAAAATGATGAAAAAAGTGAAACTAAATTGTTAGAGAAAATAAATAGGTTTATGGAACTTTTAGAAAACTTAACAAGCTTTTCTAAAATAAACTTAGTATCTACTTTGCTTTTAGAAATCTACGATAAGACGAATATATATAGACAGTATGTTATAGATAAAAATAGTGCACAAAAAAAAGCTAATCTTAATCTTTTAGTTAGTCTTGCAATAAAATGTGAAGAAAATAAAATAACTAGTTTAAATGAATATATCATATATATAAAAAATTTAAAAGATAAAACTGATGCGTCTACATCATCAGCCAAGATTATTGGAGAAAATGAAGATGTGGTAAGAATAATGACTATTCATAAATCTAAAGGTTTGGAATTTCCTTATGTGTTTTTATGTGATACTTCTAAAAAGTATAATATGCTAGATACTACAGCTTTAGTAACAATGCATCATAATTTGGGACTAGGTATAAATATAGTAGATGATGAATTTAAAGTTTCATATCCTTCTGTTATAAAAGAGGCAATAAAAGCTCAAATTATAAAAGAAACAAAAAACGAAGAATTAAGAATGCTGTATGTTGCTTTAACCCGTGCTAAAGAAAAATTGTATATATATGCAGTGGTTAATGATTATGAAAAGTTTTCTAAAAAACAGATACCAATATATAAAGGAAATAGGTTAGAACCACTTATTGTAGAAAACAATAATAGTTATTTTGAAAATATAAACATGGCTTTAAAAGATTATGATAACTCTTTAGGACTTTTTAATATTAACGTTATAAACGCATATGAAAATATTAATGTTAATGAGGAAAAAGATGATGATAAAAAGTTATCATTAAAAAGTATCTTTAAAAGTAAAATAAAAAACAAAGAGTATGAAAGGAAAAAAATTGAAAATGAAAAGAGTAAATTAAATGAAGTTATAGGATTTAAATATAAATATCAGGATGAGATAAACGTACCAAGTAGAGTAAGCGTAAGTTTATTAAAAAAACAAGATTATGAAATGCAAGAAGATGTTCAAAATGTGGAATATATAAATGAAATTAAGATTAATAAACTTAGTGACATACATGAGAAATATAATTTAGATGAAGTATTTTGTGTAGATACAGAAAAATATAGTTCTGCTAAAAAAGGAACTTTAATTCATTTTGTACTTGAGAATATAGATTTAAGTAGAAATTATGAAAAAGAAAGTTTAAAAAATGAAATAGAAAAACTTGTAAAAATAGGCAAAATAACAAAGATTGATGCTGGGTATATAAATATAAATAAAATACTTACATTTTTAAGATCTGATTTAGGTATTGAAATTAGAAATTCTAAATTTGTAAAAAAAGAGCAAGAATTTATATTGAAAGAAGAAAGTATTTCTAAGAGCGTTATACAAGGTATAATAGATTTATACTATGTAAATGAAAAAGGAAATATTGTTCTTGTAGATTTTAAAACAGATAGAATAGATGAGGAAGAATTATTTAGAAAAAAATATAAAAAGCAACTTGAAATATACAAAATAGCTTTAGAAAAAATAACTGGGAAAACAGTTGAAAATTCATATATATATTCATTTAATTTAAACAAAAAAATATCAATAATATAAAAAGAGGTGAGATAGGAAATTGAGTTTAGAAAAAGATTTTTCAGATAAAGATATACTTCATGTAAAAAAAGGAAATATAGAATATTTACAGTTTAAAATTTTAAATAAATACCAAGATAAATTAAAACATGGAATAACTTTAAGACGTGGAGGAGTAAGCAGCGGTCTTTATGATAGCTTGAATTTTAGGCTTGCACGGAAACGATAAAAAGGAAAATGTATTTGAAAATTTAAAAAGAGCTTGTAGCGTTCTAGAAATTGATGAAAATAGAGTGTATAAAGGAAAACAAGCTCATACAGATAATGTAATAGTTATAGATAGTAATAATAAAGAGGAGTATGAGTTTTCTTTGATATCAGAAAAAGAAGTTGACGGATATATATGCAGTGAAAAAAATACTGCAACTCTAGTTACTACTGCAGATTGTAACCCCGTTATAATATATGATCCGGTAAAAAATGTTTATGCAAATGTGCATAGTGGTTGGAAAGGTACTGTTAAAAGAATATATCTTAAAGCAGCTATTAAAATGCATGAAGAGTTTAATTCAAGTTATGAAGATATGATAGTATGTATTGGACCATCAATAAAAAAATGTTGTTTTACAAGTGAAGATGAAAATTTCAAAAAAATATTTACAGATATTTGGAGCTTTGAAGAAAAATATATTTCTTATGATAATGATAATAAAAAAAGATTTCATATTGATTTAGGCTTTGTAATAAAAGACGATTTTATTAATTTAGGAGTGAATACTAAAAATATAGTAATTCCAAATATATGTACAAAATGTAATACAGATAGTTTCTTTTCATATAGAGATGCTACATTAAAAAAGCAAAGTGATTATGGTACTATGGCAACTATTGTAACACTTACTTGATTTTTATATAGTGGTGTGGTAAAATACTCATAGTAAAAATATAAACCTAGAAATTAATATTTGGAAAGGAGATTTTATTTTGAATAATAAAGGAGTAATATTATTAGTAGGACCAAAAAATGAAGAAAAAGAGGTGCTAATAAAACGGTTGGAAAAGAAGGGATATAATAAGGTAACTGTGAACTCTACATTAAAAAAGTACCGTATTCCAGTTCCAAAAAGAAGTAATGTCCCTGATAGTATTGTAGTGGATGTAATAAATGAAGAAATTATGCTTAGCATTAAACCTTGTGCTATATATAATTTTCCTGTCAATGCCAAACAAGCAAGAATGCTTATAACCTCTAATGTTAAAATTGATAGAGTTATAATGTTTACTGAAGCTGAAAATAAGAAAGAAATTTTAGAAGTTTTTGAAAAGTCTAGCATAAAGCATATACTTTTAAACTCGGTCTCAAAAGATTATGATTTGGAGAAAATTTTAAATTTCTGAGAAATAAAAGGGTATGAAGTATTCTTCTTATCCTTTATTTCTTGTGTTTAATTTGTGAAAAAAGGCAAATATTTAAAACAACTTATTGACTTGAAAAAACTAGTTTGATATAATTACGATATATAAAGAAGGAGAGGAAGTTAAAATGTTGAAAAAAATGAATTTACCAAACAAACTAACACTTTTAAGAATATTACTTGTACCAGTATTTGTAGTATTTATGGCTTTACCTACTGAATGGTCTTGGACTAAATGGGTGGCATTAGGAATATATATTATTGCATCTATTACAGATTGTTTAGATGGCTATATTTCAAGAAAGTATAATATGGTTACAAAATTTGGAAAGATAATGGATCCTTTAGCTGATAAATTACTTGTATCATCTGGCTTTGTTATGCTTGCAGGATTAAATATTATTCCAGCATGGATTGTTGTTATAATAATATTTAGAGACTTTTTTGTAACATCTCTTAGAATGTTCGGAGCAGATAATAATTCTGATTTAGCAGCAAACTTTAGTGGAAAAATAAAGACAGTATTTCAATTAATAGGTGTTTGCTTGGCTATATTAGGTACAGCATTATATGCATCTAACAATTTATTCTTTGATTTTATTTCAGCTTCTGTTAACATGACAATGATACAATTATTAATAAATGTTTTCATGAGTGTTTCAATTTCAGTTGCTGCAATATTTACAATTTGGTCTTTAGTTGATTATTTCTTTAAATTTAAAAAAGATATAAATGTTGAAGAATAAAAATAGTATAAGACTATTTTATACCTTGTATGTATTAACTTTAGAAGTTAACATATACAAGGTATATTTCTTTTTTATATTTAAACAACTTGAATTTTTGTGTTATAAATGATATATTTAAAATATGAAAGAAAAATTAGAGTTAAGTTCAAATAAATTAAAAGTTATAGCAATAATATGTATGATAATAGACCACGTAGGATATTTTTATTTAAATAAAATTCCTTTAGAATTATACTTGTTATTTAGAGGTATTGGAAGAATAGCAATGCCACTTTTTGTATTTTTATTAGTAGAAGGATATTTTCATACAAAGAATCTAAAAAAATATTTTTTTAGAATAATAATGGGCGCTATTGTAACACAATGCATATTGATTACTTTAAATTATATAAATGTTAATTATTTTTATACAAAAATACCACCAATAAAATTTTTAAACATATTGTTTTCTTTTGCAATTATTTTAATAATGCTAAGAATTTTAGATAAAAATATATTAAAGTTTAAAAATAATAAGGAAAAGATTATTGATATATTTATAAGAAGTATAATAGTTTTAACTTTAATTATAATATATTTTGTTGTTAAGATAGATTATGGAATATATTTGTGCTTTATAGCAATGTGTATGTACTATTTTAAAAAATTAGAAAATAAAATAGATAAAATAACATCATATATAATTCAAATATCTGTGCTTATGATATGTTCAGTATTAGCAATAAAAAATGTTATAGGAATACTTGCAGCATTAGCATATATTTTTATTTATCTGTATAATAACCAAAAAGGCAAAAGATCCAAAATATTATCTGGAATATTTTACTTAATATATCCAATTCAATATATGATTATATATATTAGTGCTTTGCTAATTCAATAAATGAAGTAGTAATCTTAATTTAAGGTGCTACTTCATTTTGTCTTTAATACTTTTTAAGTAATGTTACATTTATGTTTAGTATACAACATATATGTATTATTTTGGAGGTTTTATATGGAAAATAGTAATACAAACAACATCATAAATTGCATATATGAAGGTACTTGTAAGATTAAAATGGTGGTACATTCAGATAATTCAAAATGCGATGAAGCTGTATTAAATATTAGAAGTCCATATATAACTAAAAATGAAGAACAAGGATTAAAGCTTTCTAAGATAATAAATGCTACTAACTACGTTAATACAGATAAACTAGTTGTTAATTTAGATGGCAAAGGTGATGGAGAAGCAGGCTCTTTAAATAGAGGAGATGCTATATGGGTTTTTGAAAAGTATACAAACGGATATGTTAGAGTACAATATGGAGATAATCCTAATTTGTACGTTGAGTCAAAATATTTAGCAGATAATAAAGAAAAAACAGTAAAAAAAGAGACTAAAAGCTCAAGTAGTAGTTCAACATCATCAAAATCTAATTCATCAAGTAGTTCAAGTTCAGGCTCAAGCAATAAAAGTTCAGTAGATAGAGGAAATATTCAAGAATTAAATGAATATAGATGGGTTGAAGTAAATGGAAGTTTAACACGCGGAGCTAAAATTTTAACATATGATAAAGATAGCAATGGTTGGTCAAAAATAAAAAGTGGATCTATTATAGGATATGTAAATTCAAATTATTTACGCGATTATGATACAAATCCTAAAAGTACAAATTCTTCTAGTAATAATGATGTAAGTGAAATTATCGCATGGATTAGTGATAATAGAACAACAAATGCAAGGGCTAATATATATTCTAAGAGAAATACAAGTTCTAGAGATTATTTAGTAAGACAATTAAAACCAGGAACAGTTGTCTATGTTGTAAATAAATGCAAGGATGGTTGGGGTTATGTATTAACTCCTGCTAGAGGTTATATGTATTCGGGAAATCTTAAATAAAGGATTTAATTTACATAAACTATTTACAAAATAAAATTATTGTGGTATAATGTGCATATCGCAGTAATTTTTTTTGAATTTAAACATAAGAATAGTAATATATAAGTTTCTAAGGAGGAAATAGTTTATGGATAACTATATAGATAATAATATTGTTAAAATAGGTGGAAAAGTAGTATCTGAGCTTGAATTTAGTCATGAAATATATGAAGAAAAATTCTATAGGTTTTATATTGAAACTAAAAGAATGAGCGAATATTCAGATAAATTACCTATTATAATCTCTGAAAGGATAATAAATATAGAAGAAATTAAGGTAGGTAATATTATTGTAGTAGAAGGACAATTAAGATCATATAATCAAATGATAGATGGAAGAAGTAAACTTGTACTTTCTATTTTTGCAAAAGACTTTGAAAAAACAGAAGATGAAAGAGTATTAACTTTAAACGATGCAACTTTTATAGGGTATATATGTAAAAAACCAGTTTATAGAAAAACTCCACTTGGAAGAGAAATAGCAGATGTTTTACTTGCGGTAAATAGAACATATAAAAAGTCAGACTATATTCCTTGTATATTATGGGGAAGAAATGCAAAATATTGCGAACAAGTGGAAATAGGTGACATGATTAAACTAAATGGAAGAATCCAATCAAGAAATTATGAGAAAAAACAAGAAGATGGAACTACTATTTCAAAAGTAGCATATGAAGTATCTGTTTCTAGATTATCTATAAAAAGAAAAAAAGAAGATACAAGTATTAATTAAAGCAAGAAAATATTATATTCCCAATATAATATAAAATATATTAAAAATAATAAAGATAATAAAGATAAACTAAATTATGATATGGTTTATCTTTTTTTATTATTTATCTTTTAAATTTAAGGATAGAGGATCTATTAGTTTCCCATTTTTATCGTAAATTGTAAAATGTAAATGTGTTCCTGTAGTTAAGCCATTTAATACTCCATTTGAAAGATATTTAGGACCTACCATTGCAATTTTTTCGCCTTGAGACACTGTTTGACCTATTTTTACTATATAAGTTTCACTTAGATGTGCATATAAAGCTTTGGAACCATCAAAATGTTCGATTATTACTGAATTACCATAACCATTAATGAAGGAAGCAGAAATTACAATGCCACTAGAAGTTGAGTATACGGGGTTACCTTCTGATACTGGAAAGTCGATTCCACTGTGAAAATTCATTTTATCAAATATCTTCCTGTTTCCAAAATATGAAGAGACATATTTTGTTGTAGTTGGATAAATATATCCATTAGAATTAAATGAGAATGAATTTTTTGAACTAAAAAAACATGAAAAAATACTTAAAACTAAAAAAAGAAAAAAATATACTTTAAATTTTTTCATATAAATATTATATAATGGTCTGACTAAAAAGTAAAGAATATAGTATTACAAAAATTACAAAATGATTACAAAAATATTAAAAAGCTTAAAAATAGAAAAAAACTATTGATTTTTTGTTAATAATTGGTATAATAGTATTATGATTTGAACTTAAGGAGGAAATATTATGAGTAAATCAAAGAAATTTATTTTAAGAGCTATACCAGTTCTTTTATTAGTGGTTGTGTTAGTGTCATCACCAATATTTGCAATTTCTGATACAGGTATATCAACAGATATTCCTACACAGAGAAGTGGTGTACAAACTGTTGATAATATGGCTACTCAAGTTTGGGGAACTGTTGTTACAATAGCACAAATAGCAGCTTTCGCAGCTATAATATTTGCAGGTGTAAGGTATATGTTTGCTTCAGCTGATGATAAAGCAAATATTAAAAAACAACTTGTAATTATAGCAGTTGGTGCTATATTAGTATTTGGAGCATCTACAGTTGTTAAAATATTAATGAATGTTCTAGGCGACGTAGCTTAATAAATGGTAAATATAAAATTTTGAAGTATGACTTGATTTGTTATACTTAATTATAAATATGGGAGTCAATAAATATGAAAACAAAAATTTATAAAATGATCTCTGTATTTTTGGTGTTACTTGTATTAGTGACACCTTATGTTTTAGCAGATAATGATAATGGACCTATATCTTCAACTATAACTGATACTGGAAGTGATACTGTATCAGAGATAGTCTCTCCATTTCAAAAAATATATGGATCTGCTATTCTAATTATTAGAATTGCAGCATTTTCTATTATAATTTTTACTGGAATAAGATATATGTTCTTAGCTGCAGATCAAAGAGCAGAATTAAAAAAAAGTTTGGTAAATCTCATGATAGGTGCTTCTATTGTTTTTGGCACAACTATTGTAATAGATATAGTAGTCAAAATTGCTAAAAATGTATTATAGAAAGGATTAGTGAATATGAAAAACGGAAAGTTACTAATTGTAATGTATTTGATTTTTACTATATTCTTTACCTTCTCGTTAGTGTATGCTAATGAAGGCGGATTGGGTAAAGGATTTGACTATAGTGTGGTACCAAAAGATGGGGAAGCAATATTTTCATCACAAGCTAATAAAATATGGAATTCTGCAGTCACAGTAATAAGAATAGCAACATTTATAGGAATATTTTTAGTTGGTTTAAGATATATGTTTGCATCTGCTGATCAAAGAGCTGAACTTAAGAAAAATTCAATAGCATTAGTTTTAGGAATGCTACTAGTTTTTGCATCTACTCTTGTTATTAATTTTGTGGTTAATGTATTTAATCAATTAAAATAATATTACAAAAAAAATACAAAAATGTTACAAAAATAAAAAGTATCATGTTTTATAAAAAAAACATGGACTTTTTTTTGTTTTATTGATATAATAAAGTGAATAAATTATGGAGGTTGAATGTGAATAGGGTAATTAAAATAACATGTTTATTTCTAATTTTAGTTTCAATGATTAATCTTGTATTGTCTACTGTCCATGCAGATTGGTGGGGAGACGCTAATTCTTGGTATGAAGGAAAAGATTTTAATGCTTCTGATTACGGTCCAAATGATATAGGCTCTTTGGAAACAGTAGCACCAGCAGCAGTTGAAGTTATAAATTCTTTTTCAAATATGGTTAATGTAGTGGGAACAACTGTGATTGTACTAGTAACTATATTTTTAGGAATCAAATATATGTTTGGATCTTTTGAAGCAAAAGGTGATGTGAAGGAAAGCCTTTTAAATCTTATAGTTGCATGTATATTCTTTTTTGGTTGGTCGTCAATTTGGAATCTATTATTTAGTGGTGGAAAATTTATATTTAGCAAGGGAGCAGCTAGTTATACAACTGTGGTAGCAAGAATATTTAATACTCTAACCAATATAGCTAATTTTCTTGCTGTTGGAGCCGTTATTTATATTGGTGTAAGGTACATATTTTCTGGTGCTCAAGGTAAGGCAGAACTTAAAGGAAAATCTGGACAATTTATAATTGGAATAATACTCGCTTTTTGTAGTGTAGGATTTTTAAATTATATTTCTAGTTTGATAAAAGCAATTTTTGGTTAATTTGATTTTTAAGTATTTAAGAGAGGTGTAAAGATATTATGGGAAAAACATATTATGTACCACGTAGTGTTAAAGGTGAATCAAGATTGTTATATATATTTACAATTAAATCTTTTGTTTCTACAGTGGCTGTTGGACTGATAGGAGCTGGAATATGGTATTTACTTTCAATTACTGTAGGTTTTGGGTTAATTCCTGGTATAATTATGACAGCAATTTTTGGAGCAATTGGATTTGCTTTTGCAACATTAAAAATTCCTGATATCCCAATAATGGGAAAGTTTAGAAAAGCTGGTGGAGAGAGTTTGAGTGATATATGTTTTAGATTTTTAACTTTTGGAAGAAAGAAAAAAATTTATGTGTATAATATAAACAGAGGAGGAAAATAAAATGGAAGATATGAGTGTTATAATACTGCCTATAGTTTTAGGTGTTGTATTACTTGTTTTTGGAATTATATTTTTAGTATTTATAAATAAACAAAAGAAAAAATCAGTTTTAGATGATAAAAATAATAAAGCAGTAACAAAAGAAAAATCTACTAGTAAATCAAATTCTAACACTAACTCAAATGTTACTAGAGAAGATATATTTAATTTTATGGAGTTTGACAAGATTATAGATAATATGATTGTACAAAATAATGGAACAAAATTTACGATGGCAATAAAATGTAAAGGCATAAATTATGATTTGATGTCTGAAATAGAGCAAATAGCTGTAGAGGAAGGGTTTATAACATTTTTAAATACTTTAAGATTTCCAATTCAACTTTATGTTCAAGCCCAAAATATAGATTTAAAGTCTGCAATTAGTACATATAAGCAAAATGCTAATAGCATTAGAGAAGAATATGAGAGCGCAAATAAAGAGTATACAAACTTAGTTGAGCAATTTGATTCTGATGAAAATGAAGTAGCTAAAGCTGAGGAAAGAAGAGAAAGAGTATTAAATGTTTATGAATATGCATCAGATATTATAAACTATGTTGAGAGATTAAGTTTGAATAAAAATTTGTTACAAAGAAATTTTTATGTTCTTGTTTCTTATTATACGTCTGAAATAACTTCAGCATCTACATTTGATAAAAGTGAAATTGTAAATATTTGCTATAATGAACTTCTTACAAGAGCACAAACAATAATAAGTGCTTTGGCATCATGTTCGGTTACTGGTGAAGTATTAAGCTCAAATGATTTAGCAGACCTTATGTATATGGCATATAATAGAGATGATAAAGGCTTCTTGAGCGTAAAAGAGGCAATACAATCAGGTTTTTATAGATTGTATTCTACTTCTGAAGATGTATTTATGAAAAAACAAGAAAAATTACAAGAACAAATTGATATAGAAGCCCAATATAGAGCTTTAGACGCAATGAAACAAGCTATAAAAGAAGGAAAGTACATACCACCTGAAGTAGAAAAATTAGACGTAGTTGATAGAATTAGTAAGCAGGCAGCTGAAATTGTAAAGAAAGAAAACTTACCAGATGATGTTAAAGAAAAGGCTAAGAAGATTTTAGTTGATGAATATAAAGAAGATAAGAAAAAAATATTAGAAGAATCTAAAATACTTGAAAAGGAAGAGAAAGAAGAAAAGATAGAAGAAGCTAAAAATAAAGATTCTGATAATAAACTTAATAATGTTAAGGTAAACAATGATGAACAGTTAGATAATAGAATGGGATTTGACTCAGATTTTGATGGAGGACTAAGAGACACTCAAGTTCCAGATGAACCTAAAAAGGAAGAAGAAAGTTCATCTTCTAGTGATGACGATTTAATAATATAATATTGTATATATTGTGAGAGGAAATGATATAATATGGGAAAAAAGAAAAAAAATAAGGAGGTTTTACCTCAAGAAGAAATAATAAGTTCAGATAGTATAACTGAAAGTTCTTTAGAAGTAAATAAATCTACTTTAAAAGATTTACTTGCTCCTTCAGGGATTGATGCTTCACATTATGATTATTTGGAAATATTTTCTAAAGTATCAAGATTTGCAAGAACTTTTTATTTAACAACTATTCCAAGACAAGCTACTTTTCCATACTTTTTGTCTGGAATATATGAGTTTGGTGACGTAAATACTTCTGTATTTATAACTCCAATTTCTGAAACTAAGTCACAAAATGAGTTGAATAAACAAATTGTTGAATTACAATCAGAAAGATATGTAGCACATGATAGAGGAGATATAAACAGGGAAAGTGTACTTGCAACTAAACAAGCTGAAGCAGAAAGCTTGAGAGATCAAATAGCTGCAGGATATAATAAGTTATTCGATGCAACTATAATTTGTACATTGTTTGCATATACCAAAGATGAGCTTGATAAAATGTCTGAACTTCTTGCAATGGAAGCTTCTAAAAACTTACTTGGCCTTAAAACTGCTTGGGCTTTACAAGAAGAAGGCTTTAAATCAAATTTACCTCTTAACTCAAATAAAATAACAAGAAAACATACTTTTGATAGAGGTTCTATGGCAACAGTGTTTCCATTTGTTAATGCTGATGCTGGACATGATACAGGAGTACCAATTGGAATAAATAAACAAACTGGTCTTCCAGTAATATTTGATAATTTTAATAGTTCACTTACAAATTATAACATGATAATATTTGGTAAATCTGGTGCTGGTAAATCTGTTACAATAAAAACTATAATGGCAAGATCTGCAATTCTTATGGGAGTAGAAAACTTGGTACTTGACGCAGAAGGTGAATATGTTGTTGTTGCTGAAGCTTTAAGAGGAATAAATGTAGATATTGCACCAAATAGTAATACTATTATAAATATATTTGATATTGAAACTGAAATAGAAAAAGATGAAATAACAGGTAGAGATAGATATATATTAAATGTTGAAAATAAAGTTGAAGACGTAACACAAGCTTTGCTTACAATGGCAAGAGGTGCTACAAAGTCTGAAGAAGTAAACGAACTTACAAAACAGATCATAGCAGAAATTGCTTCAGAAGAATATGCAGCTAAAGGAATTACAAGTGATCCAAACTCACTATATGAAGATACATTTGGAGATTTAGATAGTGATTCTAGAGATTTTAATGTAACAAAAAGAAAAAAAGAGATGCCAACAATTGGTTCTTGGTATGATAGATTAGCTGAAAAAGCAAAATCAAATGACAATGAAACATATAAATTCCATTATGATTACTTACTTAAAGTTATGAGACAATATGTAAGAAAATTTGATGGACAGATGGCTTATTTCGATGGTCAATCAACATTTGACTTACAAGACGGTTCATTATTTATAAACATTAACATATCAAAACTAGAAGAAAGATTTGCAAGACCACTTGCACAACAAATACTTCTTTCTTGGATTTGGGAAAAATATGTTAAAAAGAATAGTGAAGATAAAACTAAAGCAAGAAATAAACGTGTACTTGTCGATGAGGCTTGGATGCTTCTTCCTTATCCAGAAGCAGTAGATTTCCTTAATACAATGGCAAGACGTGCTAGAAAAAGAAATGTTTCGCTTACAGTTGTATCACAGAAATTCCAAGATTTCTATGAGAATAAAGGTGTACAAGCGGTTTTAACTTCTGCTGAAACAAAATTATTCCTAGCACAAGATAAATCAGAAATTGAATACTTACAAGAAGTATTTAAATTAAGTGAAGGAGAGGCTAATTTCCTTATAACTTGTACAAGAGGTGAAGGCCTTATAAAAATAGGATATTCATCAGCAGTTATAGCAATTAGGCCTACTCAAAGAGAATTTGAATTTGTTGAGACAAACTTAACAAAAATGATAGAAATGAGAAAAAGAAAAAATCAAAATCAATAAAAATATTAAGACAGAAAAGGTGAAATTAGATGAAAGTGAATGTTTTAAAGAAGAGTTTTGTGGTTATATTCTTAATATTAATATTATTTTCAGTTAATGGGAATATATTTGGTGCAATAAATACTAAGTACCAAAACGGAAAAACAGTGGTCGAAGATGACTTGAATACCAAGACTAAAGATAGTGTAATTTTAGACGCTTTAGCACCATTTGTATATTGGATTGGCTCTGCAGTAGAAAATTTGGTAGGAAAAGCTTTTAAAGGGCTTACTGGAACTGAAATGTTTCCATGGGCAGACAGAGTATTATTTAATACTTTGCCAATGCTGGATATTAATATATTTAATCCAGCAGACGCTTCAATGTTTAAAACAAAGAGCGGAACTGTAACGCCACTTGCTACTATAGTGAGAAATACATATTTTACTGTGCTTACTATATCGGTAGCATTTTTAGCAATAGTAGTAGGTATTGCTGCAACTAAATTAGCACTTTCATCAATTGCTAGTGAAAAAGCCAAATACAAAGAAGCAATAACTCAATGGTTATTTTCTATAGTTCTAATATTTCTAATGCACAATTTAGTTTCATTTATATTTTGGATAAACGAGCAAATGGTTATAGTTGCCAGTGGCTTGGTAAATGAAAGTATACTTTCTGGAAATTTAAATTTATTACAGGAAGCTATAAATATGTCAGATGAACAAATGTTAGAAATGTTTAAAAATGCCAACAAATCTAATGTAAATTCTACTAAAGAAGAAACACAATATATATCTGATAATCCAGAATTAACTGCAAAATTTATAAATAGTGACAGTTATGGTGATGCAATTTTATTTGATGCATTAACTAAACCAAATTGGTTTAAAGAAATGACTACTGGAAATGGAAAGGACAGTTTACAAGCGTTAGTAAGAGATATGAAGATAATTAATGGCGAAACACTTGAATTTACTCCAAAAGCAGCTGTAGAGATAGGACCTGTTGGAATCGGTGGTGATAGCTACAAGATAAGTATGAGTGATTTTATTAATTTTAATGAAGAGAAAAAATCAATAGATTTGGATAAATTATATGATGGAATAAATTCTCAAAATGATGATGCAATAAAAGACTTTAGTTTATCTTCTAAAAGAGTTGTACGTTTTTACAGATTTCAAATAGCTCAGATGTTAGCTGGTGATGGTAGTCATAATAGTGTGACTTATTTAAAAAGATATGTTAGTGCTATGATTAAAATATATAATTCAACAAATAATGGTACTGGAGAAAATGATCAAGAAAATCAAGAAGCTGGTGTGGATGTTATAGCAGGATTAGGAAATTATTTTAAAAAAGCTGCTTATACAGTTGAAACAGATGAAATGGGGCAGGCTAAATCATGGAAGAGAAATAAAGTAAGTATAATAGGAGCAATATTATATGCAATTTTTGTATTTCAATCAATATTTTACTTTTTAGCATATTTAAAGAGGTTTTTCTTTATTGTGGTACTAGTTATAATGGCACCCGTTATAGTACTGTTAGATTTTTTAAGAAAGGCAATGGTTTAGGAGGCGTAAAATGAAAGATAATATATTTGCACATTGGTTAAGAGAACTCTGTTCATTAGTATTTATACAGTCTATACAAGCTTTTATATTTGCAATAGTAATGTCTTTGATAATTTCAATTATGACTCCTGATAATGTTGGAGAAATCGGAGATGAGAATAGAAGTGATTATATAGCAGCAACAGGTATAATAGCAGTATTAGCAATAAGTTCTATTTCTAAACTAGAAGATTTAGTAAAAAAGATATTTGGTGTACAGAGTAGTGTAACAGATACTGGTATGAGAGGCGGAATGAAATCACTTGCTACCACTATGATGGCTGCAAATCTTGCAAAAGGAGTTTTAGATAATGCTGGAAAAGTCGCAGGTGGAATTGGTGGCTGGACTTCTGCTAATAGATCTATGAATAAGCAGAGGGCAAGACTTGCAAGAAAAGTAGGAAATGAAGGTGGACCTCAAATAGGGGAAGGAAGCATCAGTGGTGGTACAGCCCCTACTCCTCAATTGGGTGAAAGTGGCAATGGATTGCCTAATACTGGTGGAAATACATCTAATAATGCCGGTAGAAATTCATCTGCTTCATCATCAAGAATTAGTACTGAAAATAAACGAGTTATGAGTAAAGATCTTCAAAAAGCATATGATGATTATGAAGATAAAATGGAAGAATTAAAAGCTAAGAAAAGAGCTTCTAGATTTAAAATTGCTAGTGGTGTTAACGAAACATTAGGAGCAATAGGCGGTGGCATGACTGGAGCTTTAATTGGTGCTTCGATAGGAGAAGGAAAAGAAATTATGAATGGTGCTTTAGCTGGTATTGGTATTGGTGATAAATTAGGTAGTGCACCAGTTAGGACGGTTGAAACTGCTGCAAATGCTAATGCTGCTATACAAGATATTTCAAAACAAAGGCAAAACCTTGTAAGAGAAGTAAATAGTATGAATGAAGAAGCTAGACAAGCATTAGCAAATAGCAAGAAAATTAGGACTCAATATAGCAAGGCAAGAGCCGAGCTTGATAGACAATTGAAATCATTTGATATTTCAGATTTGTAGGTGTAATTTAGTGAAATATAATTTTTTTAAAAATATGATAAAAATAGATAACATTTCAAATAAAGAAAAGTTAGCTCTATCTATTACAGTACTTGTTTTAGTTGTAATTATAATGTCTGTTTTAGTAAATTTAAATGATGATGAGATAAAAGTAGAATATGAAAACTTTAATGTTGAAAATGCAATTAAAGAATCAATTACTACAACTAATAGACAAATATACGTAGATTTAAATGAAATTATTTCAAATTATTTGGCATCGTATAATATGGAGATTAAAGCAGCAGATGAAAATGTAGATTTTAGCAAAATAAAATATACTAGAGAAGAGTATTATAATGTCTTATCAGATGATTATAAAAAAAAGTTAAGTAAAAAAGATTATATGAGACTTTCAGAAGAATTTTGTGATAAATTTATAACCACTTCAAAATACGGTGAATACGTAGAAATTAAAAATAATAATATTAATAATATATATATACTACCTTCAAATAAATATGGTAAAAGTATGTATATGTGTAAACTTAATACTGCCAAAAAAGATAGCACTGCATATATTGGAATAAATTTAGATCAGGTTCAAAAGATATATAGTATATTTTATATAGAATAGGTGTAAAAAATGAAACGACTTGAAATAAAAAATAAGAAAAAGTTTTTGCTGGGAGTAAGTATAATAATAATATTTATTGTTGTAACTATTGCTATTTTAGTAAATGTTATTATTCGAAAGAAAGAAAGTAGTATTTCTAAAGTGTATGAAGAATCTAATAAAAAGTCAACTAAAAGTAAAATGGTAGATATTAATAAATATACACAACAAGAGAATGTTAATGAAACAATTCAAAAAAACTATTTAGAGGAGATTCAGAGTGTATTATTAGTTGATAATATTGATTCTTTGTACTCAAAAATGAATAAAGAATTTTTAGAAAAAAATAACTTAAATGAAAATAATTTTAAGGATTATGTATTGAAGAATGGTTACGTAGGAAAATTTCCAGCCTGTACAAGCATGAGATATTCTGTTCAAAGAGATGGAAGTTATGTTTGTAGATTGACTTGTTATAGAGATGATAGAACTAAATTCTATGTTAATTTAATAGAAAATAAACCTTTTGATTATACTTTAGATTTTTCCCAAGATGTGGTACCTACTCAGGATGATACTTATTACGTGATATATGATACTGATTATAATCTTAAATTCGAGATAAACGAGTTAAAAAGGACAGAAAAGAGTATTTCATATGAGTTAAAGGTTATAAACAGCGGAGATAAAGAGATTGAATTTTATTTAAATAATATTACAGACATGTCTTTAGAAATTGAATCTGATAATGATTCTAAAATTGATGGATATGTAAAGCAAGCTTCATCAGAGTTATCATCTAGGAAGTATATAATTAATAAAGATTCATATTTTATTAAAAAATTATACTTTCCATTAGATATGCAATATCACTCTAAAGTTAAAGGGATGATATTTTACAATGTAAGAGTAGAGGATGTAAATCAAGATATTTCAATAACTTTTTAAGGAGGGATTAATATGGAAAATGAAGAACAAGAGTTACAAGAAGATATTGAGCCAAAAAAGCCTAGTAATCCTTTTAAAAAGGCGAAAACTACAGGGAAAACAGTTGTAAATACAACTTATAATTTTGCAAAAAAAATTATAAGTTTTTTTGCTAGTCCAGCAGTACCTTTTGTGGTTAAGATAGCTGTAGTTTCTGTAATTGCTATAATTATAATTGTTGTCGTTATTTTAGATGCTAAAGCTGATGAAAATGCTAAGGCTGTTAATGAGACTATTAAGTCATATATGGATTCTGAAAGTATTGATGCTGAAGGGAAAAAATATTTTAAGGAAAAGGCTAGTCTTATAAAAATGCCTTTAAAAGACATAAATGCTATGTATGAACAGTTTAAAAATGATGATACATTTACTACTGGAGTAAAACAAAATTATGATTATATATTGGGAACTAAAGAAATTAAAGATGGAGATGGACAAAGCTCTTCAGCCGAATCTACTAGCTATGATATAATAAACATGGTAAAAAAAGCTGTCGCAATGGCTCAAAAAGGTGGAATAGAATACGCAAAAGGCGGTGTAGGTAGACAAGTTGCTTCTAACATGGAAGAGCTTGATGCACTAAAAAGAACAGATTGTAGTGGATTAGTGTGGTCTTTGTTTAAGACTTTTTTAAATATTGATGTTGGAAGTGATTCAGAGACTATGAAATCGAATGGAGATAATAAAAAGTCTGAAAATGGATGGACAGCAGAAGTTCACTCTATTGGGGACGGGGAGTTGAAGCCAGGAGATATTTTATATAGACCAGGGCATGTAGGCTTATATGTTGGAAGTTATGGAACTAATAATCATGTTGATCATGGTGGGGGAAATGATGGAAATACGCCTGGACCTAATAATACAAATTATGAAGGAAAAGGAAAGCCATATACACATTATATAAGATATACTAATCCTAATGCAACTAGCAATGGTGGAACAGCAGATCCAAATGGAAATGAAGCAGAAGGGTATCAAAGTGCATTTACAGATTCAAAAAATAGAACCTATAAAATATATAAACAATACTTGGAACCATGGGCATCACATACTTACTGGAAAGGTAAAATGCAAAAATATGGTTGTGGTCCAACTTCACTTGCCATAATTGCTAGTGGATATGGTATAAATAAAACTCCTGCTGAAATAGCAGATTATATGAATGATAAGTACGGATATACAGGTCAAGAAACTCTTAGTGCAACTTTAGCTGAATTCTTAAAAATAAAAAATAAGGCAAAAAGTACAAATTTTGAAAGTGAAATTAGAAATTCTTTGAATTCTGGTAAACCAGTTGTGGTGTCTGTGAATAGTACTCCTGATACTAGGTTTACATCATTTTCACATATAATAACTTTATTAGGAATTAAGAATGATTCTGAAGTATTTATTGGAAATGTTGGAGCAAATGATTCTAATTCACAAAAATGTGGTTGGAATACACTTTCTGGGATTATACCGTATATAGGATATATTATTATATTAGATGAATAATATGGAGGAGAATATGAAGATAGGAAAAAAGGAAGTATCTTTAATAAAAATTATATTGATTATGCTGATTATACTAGTTATATCTTTTTTTGCTTTTGTTATAATAAAAAATATAAATAAAAATAAAACTAGTATGGATGATTTTAAATCAATAAAAGAAATTGTAGAATATCTTGAATCAGAATATATTAGTGAAACTAATAGAATTTCTTCATATTCTACTATTGTAAAATTAAAATTTAAGTACTTACCATATAATGAAGATGGTACTAGTAATGAGAATTATTATAATAAAATGATAGGAATGATAGCAAATTTTAAAAAATATTCAAACTTTATTCTTCAAGATGATGAAAATGGTATAAATGTAAAAGTTGAGTGCAATCAAGGTGCAAAAACTATAACTAGTATATATATAAATGATGTTTTGAATTATTTTGCTAAAAAAGATAATGAAACACAAGTTGAAAGTTTAACAGTTATAAACAATATAAATGTTAATGTTAATTCAAATGTTTTAAAAGGATTAATAGAGAATAATTGGATATATAGTGAAAGATTATTTGGCTCAAAAGATAGCAGATATGAAGGGTATGATATATTCTTTGATGAAGGGATAAAAGTTAAACGTATAGAAAATCAAGTTTTAACTGATAACGGAAGTGGTAATAAGATATATAATTTAATATTTACTAAAAAGTATAATGAAAAAATCATAAATAATATCACAGTAACTACATCACTTCAAGATATAGTATCAATACTTGGAACACCACAATTTGGAGAAGTAGATAATAACATTATCGGATATAAAACTGATAAATTTTATATATTTTTTAATTCTAATAATGAAGTGTCAATTTATAGAATAGAAAATCCAAATAAAGAAGAATTCTCAAAAATTGTAACTAATTTTATAAATGAAAGAAATTCAGTTAATCTTGTTTCTAGATTAATGGAGTTGTGGCCTGATTATGATTCATATACAGAGAATAAAGAAAAAAATTCAAAAGAATTATTATATACTTTATATGGAATAAGAATTCAATTTAATGTAGATAATGAACATGGAGTAATATTATATAGTAATTTTTCTGGTAAAGTTACAGAAGATGTTGACTTTAGCCAAATTTTGAATAAAAGTAAAGAAATCCCAAGATATGTATACATTAAAAATCAAGATTCTGTATATTTGGCTGAAATGAATAGAGCTTTTAGATTCATTGATACTCAATTTATGGAACAAACTGATAAGTTTATAGCTAAGGTAGAGCCTATATCAAATAATTCAGAAAATTTATCTGTTAAATTTATTTCCAAAACAGATGAATATCCTGATTCTGAGTTAGCTAACTTTGTAAATACATATAAGTGGGTTAATGATGTTAATTTTGTATACAGTAGAAAAGGAAATGGAATATATGTATATAATGTTGCTACTAAAGATGAAAAAATAGTTATAGAAGGAAATGATAACTTTAACATAACAAATTATGAGAATAATACTATAACTTATGACAATGATAAAAAAATTAGTTTAGATATATAAATATAGGAGGCATTTAAATGAAGCTAAAATTCAAGGTAACAATAGCTTTAATATTTAGTAGTATATGTAGTATTATATTCTTTAATATAAATTGTGTACAAGCTTTAACCCAAGATGAAGCTGGACAGTATATTGCAGAATTTGCAATTAACTTTCGTGATAAATATGCTGATCAAACTATATATTCTTGGACAAATTCTCATAGATTTAGAGCGTATAATGATGTAAAAACTTCTGGAAATGTTGGAAGTGGAGGAGCTTTAAATGGAACTTCGTTCCAAGATAAATATGCAATGGATTGTGTTGGATGGGTTAGTTTTGCTATACATCATGCTTTAGGTATAAATTCTAATATAACAGGATCAGATGATGGGTATAAGTTCTCGTATTTTGTCGTTCCAACCAGTTGCACTGGTACAGATTTGTCCATAATGGAAAGGGTAAATGGGGAATTGAAACCTGGAGATATCTTAGCTAATTCACACCACGTAATGGTGTATGTAGGAAATGACACAATTGTAGATTCTGCTGGTGCAGGACCTCCAAGAGGTGCAATTTCAAAACGTACTTTAGGAGAATATGGACAAGGTTATGCTGTAGCATATAGGATTAGGTCAGATGTTGCAGCAAAAATTGATAAAGCAAATGCTACGACGATTTTTAATGGAAACGGAGGTATTACAAATACTTGGATTGATTCATCCTCATCCTCTTCTTCTACGGAAGCTTATCAAAATGGAAGAATTGTTGATACAAATGATAAATTACCTTTATTTAAACATATATTACTTACTGAAAAGTATAATTTTAATAATATAAAATGGAAAAGTTATGGACATGGTTATGATGGCAAAGATTGTGAAACAAAAGAAGATTTGAATTTAGGTTTAAAGTATCCTAAGGATGAAAGTAACACAAAACTTGATGATTTTATTGATTTTTCACTTCCATATTTACAAACTTGGATGATTCCACTTGGGATGAATGCTGGTGTTGATACTAAAGGAGCTGCTGAAGATACAGCATCTAATCCATTGTTTACATATTCAGTTATAAAAAAGGCAATGTCAGATATTATTGTTAATAAATATGATGTAACTACTTGTGTACTTACTACTAAATATAGAGCGTATGATATAGTTAAAGTAACTGAAAATTATTCTGCTTCTTTTGATGAAAATAAAAAACTTACTGGACTTTCTTTAATAAGCACTGATGAGCAAACAGTTCAATCTGGTATAACTGAACCTGAGGAGAATGTTTCAAAAAAAGTTGATATTGAGCCAGAATATCATATAAAACAAGCACTTACTTTTGATAATAAAATTAACAATGAATTTGAATATATTAAGTACAGTGATTCCGATGTTGATAATAGAATAGAAGATGGAACAGGATATGTTGGTAAAGAAATAAAAGATGGTGAAGCAATAAATGAAGTAGGGGCAAAATCTACTAGTAATAACGGCACTAATGTCACAATTACTTATGAAAAAAAAGTTGGAAATTACAAGTATGTATATAGAACATGGAGAGATGAGGTTAATGTAAAAGATACAAAATCAGAGGAATATACATATGAAGATGTTAAAAATTATAATAAAAGGTCTGCATCAGATTTGGCTAATACATCGAATACATCTGTTGCAACAGATGAGAACGGTACAAATCAAACTGTTAATTATAATGGTAAAAAAATAACGTATAGTGCAGCTTTTGCATCGCAAACAAAAACACCAGATGAACTGGGATTAAAGTATGAAAAAATTACTAATGGGGAAACTACTAATTATGATGCATGTAGAGTATGTAATGAGAACGTTAATCAAATTGGAAATACTGGCATTAAATTAACATTGGGGAGAAAAATTGTGGCTAGATGGACTAAGGATAGTTTTGTTGATTATGGAGACTGGGTATATATTGAAGGCTGGGGATATGCACTTGTTGCTGATTGTGGTGGTTTTACTGGAAAAGCAAGTGATAAGTATCATTTAGACTGCTTTGTTGGACAAGAAGGTGATGTTATTGATGATGGGCAAGGAAATTATTCAGCTTTAAAAAGAAGATGTATTAATTGGAGAGGAGTATACGAAAGAGAACCAGGAAGTAAAACAGGTGTAACTATGTATAGAATAAAAGCAGAAGATATACCAGATGAACTTTTAAATGGTGAAACAACATCAACGAACACTACTTTAACTACAAATTCTAATAATAATAATCAATCATCCTCAAAATCAGATAATATAAATGGATTTTTATTCATAGGTGATTCACTAACAGCAGGACTTAAAGAAAATAATTGCTTATCTGAGGCTTCTGTTATGGGAGTGGTAAGTTCATCTGCAAATAATTGGAATAAATATTTAGATGGAGAAAGTCCAGGATTTGACTTTTCTCATATCAGTTTACCAGATACTGCAAATGGAATTTCTGTTACATTAGGAATAAATAGTTTGAATATAGAAAATGGAGGAAGTACTAGTGGTATAGCAGATAGTACACTAAATCAAACTAAAACTTTACTTTCAAAACTTGAAGCAAAATATCCAAATACACCAATATATGTACAAAGAGTATTTCCTATTGGAAACAAAGCTAGTGGATATGATATGGAAAAGACAAATCAAGTAGTAAATGAATATAACGAGAAGATTAAATCATATTGTGCTGAAAAAGGATATACTTATATAGATGCAACTAATGGTTTAATAGATTCAGAGGGTAATTTAGATTCAAGTGTTACTTCTGATGGAGTACACTTTACCTCTAATGGATATTCAACTTGGGAAAGTAATATTAGGTCGGCAATAGCAAATGGTGGAACTACAAGTTCGAGTTCTAATAATTCGGCTGACAGTGTAGAATTTTCTGATGTAGACGATTCATACTATAGATATTTAGAAAAAGACAAGGAAATTAATAAAGTAGACCTTATGAATTCGAAACCTTCAGAATTTTTTGAGTATTTAAAAAAAGGCACAGAATATTCATCACATATAGGATATAGTCGTGCGTATTTAACATTTTCATATTCAACTTTAAAAAGGTTATTTGAAGAATATTTTGGAGAAAAGAAAGAAGTACCTTTTGCCTATGGAAATTCTTTAGGATATAATACTTATACTGGTACAAATTCCATAAAAGCTGGATCATATAATTTATATGATATAAAAGACTAGTTCTGCAGTAGAGGGAAACATTCCAACAGTACCTGGAGCAGTTCAGGTGCCTGATGGACTGGGTAAGGTACATACTTGGACCATATGGAATCATGTTAATGAACAATATAATCCAGAATCTACATGGACAGCTGGTACATCTCAAGCTAAATTAATATTACATTTAACTAATAATAACGAAAGATGGGGAACTTTCAGAAGAGATTACAGCAAACTCTAGAAGAATGGTATGTTATGGTGAATGTTTAGCTAGTGCCATGGTTCATGAATTAGGAGGTACCCAAGGAAAACCAGAAAAAATATTAAATGAAGGAGACTTTGTATTTATAATTCAAGATAACGGTACTTTTTATCCGGTAATATTGACTGATACAAAAGTACAATTTAATCCTACATCCTATGACCCTACACCTGCTAATGAATGGGGACATGATAACGGAACTTGTATGGTTGAATTAGAAAATGGAGTGTAATATGGATAGTAATATTATTAAAAGAATAACATTTAAATTAGTATTTATTTTTAAAAATAAAGACAATTATCCTGTATATTCAAATAGTTTGATATTAAATGATAAGGAGATAAATATTCAAGTAGTTGAATATTCTCCATTTGATTATAAATTATATTTAGTTTTAGAATAAGTGAGTGAGGTAATTTTTGTGGAAGAAAATTTAGAAAACAAAAAAGATGTAAATGTTAAAAGAACAAGAAAGAAAGAGAGAAAATACTCTCTTTCTGATCTTGAAAAAATAAAAAAAGAGGAGCAAGTAATTGATATGTATGTTGAAGATGTTGATGAAAGCTTTAATATGATAGGAATAGTTGGAAGTAATATAAAAGCAGTTATGCCAAGAGAAGAAGCTTCAAGCATTGTTGGAGATGATGGACAAGTTGAGGAAAAACATATAATAAATAAAAAAGGAAAAATTCTTCATACATGTATTAAGGAAATAATTCAAAATGGAGATGATATTGAGCTTGTATTATCTAAAAGAATGCTTGAACTTAAAGTTAGACGTTGGATGTATATGCACTTAAAACCAGGTATGAAATTAAGAGGGGTTGTAGTAAGTACAACTGAGTATGCAGCATTTGTTGATGTCGGTGGCGGAGTAACAGGAATATTAAAAGTTCAAGATATGTCTGACATTATGCTTCAACATGCATCTGATATGTTTAAAGTGGGACAAAGAATAGAAGTAATAGTAAAAAAATATGATAGAGATACCGGAAGGATAGAACTTTCATATAAAGAGTTATTAGGAACATTTGAAGAAAATGTTAAAAAAATAAAAGAAGGAGATATTGTAGAAGGTATTGTTCGAAATAGAATAAAGACAGGTGTTTTTATTGAACTTAAAAATAATTTGGTGGGACTTGCTGAGCATGTAAATGGAATTGAGTATGGCCAAAAAGTTTTAGTTAGTATAAAAAGAATAAATGTTGAGAAGAAGAAAATTAAACTCATCATAATAGGTTAATATTAATGAGTAGACATATTTTATCCGTTAAAGTGTCTACTCATTATATATTTAGAATTATTATATATTCTTTATAAAAAAAGCATTTAATTCTAAATCATATTTTTTTGTCGAAATTTTACGACCGATTTTTAAGGCGAAAGTATTTACAAAAAGTGCTACGTAATGTATAATAATATCACTGTTCGAATATTTTAAAAGTTGTATACAATATAAAAGTATAATTAATTCAAAGTAATTAAATTCAAAATTTTAATTCAAATAAAATTTAATCTTAAATTTTAAATCTTAAAATTCAAGTAAATATGAAAATAACAAAAAACTAGTAAAAGTAGATAAAGTATTTTTATATGTGATTTCAAACACAAATAAAGTATAAAAATATATTTAATGTGTTTACTCACATGTAAAAATAATGTATAATAAGGAGGAAAGAGATATTTGAAATACAAAAATAAAGATTTAGAAAAAGCTAAATTATATGAAATAATAGATACTGGAATAGACCCGAGAGAAAATATCTAGTTTAATAGATATACCAATAAATGAAATCAAAAAGATAAAAGTTACAAATTAGTTACGTTATTTTAGAATTATAAAAAACTAGGCACAATGGTTATTATGACATTGTTCCTAGCTTTTTACATCTTATCATATATATTTCTTTTATATTATTATGAATATATAATCTTCTTTTCTTGAAAAAAAAATAAAATATGGTATAATTAGAATAGTTAGAAAAAAGGAGAATTTTATGTTTTTTTCAAAAATAAAAGATAATTTAAAAAAGACAAAAGAATCTTTGGATATAAAGATTAGTAATATATTTGCAAATAACAAGGATATTAACGAAATAATAGACGAAATAGAGGAAACTCTAATTTTGTCTGATGTGGGAGTTAGTACTAGTACAAAGATATGTGATAATTTAAGAGAAAGTTTAAAGAAACAAGTAGATAAATCTGAAAATGCAATAAAAGAGCTTTTAAAAACTGAAATGGTTAAAATATTAGAAAGTTCAGGAAATGAAGAAGATTTAAATGAAAAGAAAGTCATATTAGTTGTAGGAGTAAATGGTGTAGGAAAAACTACATCTATTGGTAAGCTAACAAATTTATATATAAAAGAAGGAAAAAAAGTATTACTTGCTGCTGCTGATACATTTAGAGCAGGAGCAGTAGAGCAACTAGAAATATGGGCAAAAAGAACAAACACTGATATTTGTGTAGGTAAAGAAAATGAAGATCCCGCCTCTGTTATATACGAAGCTACTAAAAAATTTCAAAATGGAGACTATGATGTTTTAATATGTGATACAGCAGGTCGTCTTCATAACAAGAAAAATTTAATGGATGAACTTCAGAAAATGAAAAAAATAATACTTAAGAATTTACCTAATGAAAAAAATGAAGTAATTATGGTATTGGATGCTACCACTGGACAAAACGGTGTATCTCAAGTAAAGAGCTTCTTTGAAAGGACAGAAGTTAATTCTTTGATATTAACCAAACTAGATTCTACTGCAAAAGGCGGTGTGGTGTTTAGTATAGTAAATGAACTTAATATCCCAATAAAATACATTGGAACAGGTGAAACAATAGATGATATTGAAAGATTTGATGCAAAAACATTTGTTGATGCAATAGTTTGATGAAAATGACCATATATTGTAATTAGGAGTGTGGTAATTGTGGATAAATATATAGGACTTGAAAGTATAATTGACAAGTCTAAAATAAGATATAACGAAAGTATGAAAAAGCATACGACTATAAGGATAGGTGGGGATGCTAAATGTATGGTTATTCCAACCGAAATAGATGACGTTATAAAAACTGTTAACTATGCTAGAGAAAATAACATTGAATACTTTGTTATAGGAAATGGTAGTGATTTAGTTGTAGCTGACGAAGGTGTAGATGGTATCGTTATAAAAATAGCAAATAGTCTTGATAAAGTTATAATAAATGGTGAAGAAATAACTGCATATGCTGGTTGTACAATGCCAAAGTTTGCACAAATAGCTAAAAAAGAAAGTTTAGCTGGCTTTGAATTTGCTTGCCGGAATACCTGGTACTATTGGTGGAGGCATTCGAATGAATGCAGGAGCATATGGATCTGAAATAGCAAATGTAGTTAAAGAAATAACTTATCTTGATGAAAATTGTAATATTTGTAAAATTAAAAAAGAAGATGCAAAATTTGGTTATAGAAAAAGTATATTTGCTGACAACAAAGATTATATAGTTTTGTCTGCAAAATTTGTATTACAAAAAGGAAATTTGTCAGAAATTGAAGCTAAAATGAAAGAATTTACAATTGCTAGAAAAACTAAACAACCTATAGAATACCCAAATGCAGGAAGTACTTTTAAAAGACCAGAAGGATATTTTGTGGGAAAATTAGTTCAAGATGCAGGTCTTAGAGGATATAGAGTTGGTGATATGCAAGTATCAGAAAAACATACTGGATTTATAATAAACTTAGGAAATGCAACTTGCAAAGATGTAAAAAAGATAATTAAAGATATACAAGATAAAGTATATGAAAAATTTGGAGTAAAATTAGAAACTGAAATTCAATTTATTGGAGGAGAAAAATAATGAAAACAATACTAGAATGGCTAAAACCAGGTGCAAGAGTAAAAAGATATATTTTTATACAAATTGCATCAATTGCACTATTAATATTTTGTGTAGTAACGTTAAGCACAACGTCTGACTTATCTAGAAAGATGCTAATAGCATATATAGTACTTATAACCCTATCAATATTTGGCGTTATATTTTCATTTGTATTAGCACAGAAAAACATATTATATGTCTCTTTAAAGAACATATCAAGAAAAAGTAAAAGTATAAGAGTAAGAAAACTTTTATACCAAGATCCAAGACTAAAAAAAGGACCTAAAGTAGTAGTAATTGGTGGTGGAAGTGGTCTTCCATACATTTTAAAGGGACTTAAAGAGTTTACGTCAAATATTACTGCAGTAGTTAATGTATCAGAAGACGATGCAACAATTTCAGCTGCAAACCAAGGTATGGACTATTTAACAACTGGTGATATAAGAAAATGTATTGCTGCACTTTCAACTTCTGAGTCTGATCTTTCAAAACTACTTACATATAAAAATAATGAAAATGAAACTTCAGTTGGAAATTCAGTTGTTTCAGCCCTTATTAATTTAAATGGAAGTTTTGCAAAGGGTGTAGCTAAAATATCAGAAGTTTTTAAAATGCAAGGAAATATATATCCTGTAACAACAGATAATATTGTGCTTTGTGCAGGGCTTGAAAATGGTGAAGTCGTTGTAGGAAAAGAAAATATAGTAGAAAGAGTTAGCGAATCAAGAAGTAGAGTAAAGCAAATATTCTTAAAAGAAGGATCTGTAAAAGCACTTCCTGAAGTAATTGAGGCAATAAAATCAGCTAATGTAATAGTTTTAGGACCAGGAGCGTTATATACTTCAGTTGCTCCAAACTTATTAATTGAAGATGTTTCTAAAGCAATAATAAAATCTAGAGCTAAAAAAATATATATATCAAATATAATGAATCAACCTGGACAAACAGATGGATATACTTTAGCCAGGTATATAAATGAAATAGAAAGATATATAGGAAAACATGTTTTAGATTATGCAATTGTAAATAATGGTGAAATAACACAAGAAATGATAAAAGACTTTAATCAAGAAGGTTCTACTCAAATAAAAATTGACCTTGAAAATATTCAAAATAGAGCAATATCAGTTGTAAAATCGGACCTTGTTTTAACTGCACCAGGAAAATTAATACATGATAGTGATAAAATAGCTGAGATTATAATGTCAATAACAAAATCTAAGAGAATTGGCAATTTAAATATAGTAAAATTAAGAAAAAAACATTTAAGAAAAGAAAAAACATTAAAATTAAAACAGTTATTAAAAAATAAAAAAAGTAAGAAAAATAACTTAAATAACAGTTCAAAGGTTTCTTCAAACAAAAACAATATAAGTGTAGCAGAAATTAATAAGGTAAAAGCAAGAGCAAATAAAGCAGTATCTCATGCTACTACCAAAAAAGAAATGAAAGCACATGCTAAAAGTACAGCTACAATAAATAAAATAAAAGAAGTTGTAAATAGGAAAGGATAAGAATATTTAATGTTTAAGTACAAAAGAGGAATAAATAACTGGGAAAAATTAAGACAAGTAGAGTATGTATTATCGGATGGATATGATACTTGTCTTTCCATGTCTGCATGCTTAGATGCAAGAAAGCCATATAATGGGTTATATATAAAAAACGGAAGAGTAATAGTAGAAAATTTAATAGAAAAGATAGAAGTTAAAGATAAAGTATATAAAATGGTTGAACTTAGTACTTCTATTCAAAATTTATCTACAATTGAGTATTTAAATTCGGTAGATTTAAATGAAAATATATTTGAGTATAATTTAGGTGGAATTTCGTATTCTAAAAAGATAACTTTTTCAAACAAATACAAACTACTTTGCATTAGTTATAAAATACAAAATAATGAAAAAGATAAGGCTAGTTTTAAAGTTATACCAATGGTTACATACAGAGATTTATTTTCTGTAAGAACTGGAAAGCTTGCTAAGTTTAATCAAAGAAAATCATCGAATAATACAGTAATAATAAATTTAAGTATTATGGATGATGAAAACTTAGTTATGGGCTCAGATAATATGATATTTACATCTGAGCCAAGAAACTTAAATAACGTAAAGCATGAGTTTGTAAATAAAAATGATGAAAAAGAAATATATACAGAAGATTTATTCTTACCAGGTGAATTTGAGATAGAAGTAAAACCTGGAGAAACTAAAAATGCAGTTATATATATATCATCAGAAGAAAAAGATTTAAAAAAACTAGATTTAAGTTATATTTTAACTGAATTTGAAGCAACAAATAAATTAATAGAAGATACAATTGATGAAAATTTTGTTGAATTAAAAGAACTTGCTATGTCAATAAATAATTTGAATTTTGAAGAATGTATGGTATCATCTTTACCATATGTAAAAGATTATAACAAGGAAATACTTAAGGCTGTTCAAAATAAAGAAGAAGTTTTAAAAATAAAAGAAGATATAAAGCACTTAAATTTAATTGTAAGAAGTATAGATGGTCAGTATCTTACATTTAATAAAATAAACCAAGCAAATAAGATATTGCTTAAAATACGAAGATATATTAAAAATATTGAAGCTTTGTATATAGAAAATGATGATTTCGTGAAGAAATTTTTGGAGTTAAAACTATGGTATGTGGAAGCAGTAAATAGAGTACTTCAAAAAGAAAATAATTATCTTTTGTATTTTGATATGGTAAAAGAGATAGTGTATGAAATAATAGATAAAAAGGCTTTGTTATATAAAGAGATAAAATATGTTGCACTAGCATATAACGCATTTAAAGTTTATGAAAGCATTCTAAAAGAAAAATCTCTTGAGGATATAAAAATATTTGATGAGATTGTGTTTATACATAAAATTATAAAAGAAAAATTCTGGAACGAGGACAAAAGATTATTAAAAAGAAATCTAGAAGAAAAAGACGAATATGCAAATGTTGATATGATATATACTCTTGCACTTTCATATTCTTGTCTTATGAATGATATGCCTTTTAAATTACTTGATACAATATTTAAAGAATTATATACACCTTATGGGCTTCGTGAATTTTCTAAAAATTCAAAGTATAATGACTCTTTAGTGTATCCAAAATATATGGCTTACTTTGTTAAAGCAAATCTAAGACAAAACGGAGTAACTAGAGCATCACAAAAAATAGCATTTAATATGGTTAAAGAGCTTATACAAGATATTGGAAAATACGTAAATGGTGGAGTTAAAGAAATATATCATGAAAAAGGTCATAATATTGATAGCATTGGATATGATCTTTTCACCAATGCAGAAGTCATAAGGCTATATGATATGCTAACATGAAGTTTAAAAGGAAAAGGAAGTAATAATGATAGTATTAGGAATAGATCCAGGTTTTGGTAGAGTTGGATATGGAGTAATAAATTTTTCAAAAAATAAGTATAAGGCGTTAGAATATGGATGTATATCAACAGAGCCTAATAGTGATTTTCCTAAAAGACTTAGGAAAATAGAACTCGATTTAAGAGAGGTAATTTCAAGATATAAAATAGATGCAGCTTCAATAGAAGATTTGTATTTTAATAACAACTCTAAAACTGCCATAAAGGTAGCAGAGGCAAGAGGAGTAATACTAAATACTTTAGCATCACTAGATATCCCTATATACGAGTATACACCATTGCAAGCCAAGATGGCTATTGTAGGTTATGGTAGAGCTGAGAAGATACAAGTAAAAAATATGGTAAAAGATTTTTTAAAACTTGAGAAAATGCCAAGACTTGATGATACTACAGATGCACTTGCAATAGCAATATGTCATACTCACCATATACGTTTTGATAGTATGATTAAAAATGAAATTTAATAACTTTTAACAAAAAAGTAGCCTAGCTAATATAATATATTAGTTTAGGTTGCTTTTTTGGAGGTGAGATATAATAATGAAAATTGGACTTGCACTTAGTCGGAGGTGGAGCAAAAGGAGCAGCACATATAGGGGTGTTACAAGCGTTAAAGGAAGAAGGTATAGAGATTAGTTATATATCTGGAACAAGTAGTGGAAGTATAATAGCTAGCCTTTATGCTTGTCGGATATAACCCATATAATATACTTCATATGTTTAATATGTATTGTAAAGAAATAGCAGATTATGATAATTTACTCCCATTTAAAGTCTTTGGCACATTGTTTACAGGAAGGCTTTCCATTAAGGGGCTTGCTAAAGGTAAAAAATTGGAAGATACTATAAGGAATTTTTGTGGTCAAAAAAACATACATGATATAGCTGACTTTAAAATGAATATAGCAATTCCTACAGTTGATTTAAATACTCGGTGAAATAATATATTATTTAAATAAAGAGGTAAATGAAAAATATATGTTAAATGATGTAAGAGAATTCGATGATACTCCATCATATAAATATACTGGTGATATAGCATCAATTGTTAGGGCTAGTTGTAGTTTCCCGGCCGTATTTGAACCAAAGTGGTATGATGGAAAAGTACTAATTGATGGAGGTGTTAGAATAAATACACCAGTAACTATATTAAAAGAAATGGGAGCAGAAAAGGTACTTGCAATTACGTTTTCTAAAAAAGATAGATGTAAAACACATTCAAAAAATATAGTATCAATTGCACTTAGATCATTTGATATAATGGGACATCAGGTAAATGAAGCTGAGGTTTCAAGGGCTGATTTAGAACTTAGTATTTTAACTGATGATGTGTCACTTCTTGATGGAAGTAAAACTAGTAAAATAGCTACACAAGGATACGAAATCACAAAGAAAAATATAGAAAAAATAAAGAAAGAATTAATGATATAAAGATGAAAAATAGCTGTATTTGTATATGGCTATTTTAAATATTTAAAAATACCCAAATAAGGCAAGAGAATTTCTCTTGCCTTTATGTAGTTATAATGTGCTATTATTAGCAACAGCAACAGCAAAGAACTATGATTATTAAAATAATCCATATGCAGCAACAATTTCCGCCACCAAATACTCCATTTCCACATCCGCATCCGCAACCATTGTTGCATCCACATCCGCATCCGCATCTTTCATCCATCACTTAATTCACCCCTTTACAATTTCTCCTAAAATATAGGAGTTGAACTGCCTAACTCAAAGAAGGTATCGGCGTTCAATGGTGTAGATGAATTATCTCCAAGTTGTTTGTAACTTAAAAATATAGCTACAAGTAAAGCGAACCAAATATATGAATTATCTTTGCACATATATAACACTCCTTAGACTTAAGGGAAAAAGTATAACGTACAGGTAATTAACTTTATTGTTATTTTTTTGACTCTCAAGTTTAATATACTATATTCAATTAAATACAAAAAAGTTACAAAGGAAAATATTTTTCTTTACTTAAAAGTATCGTCATGATATAATATTGTAAACAAAAGTAGAGGATTAGAGAGAAAAAAGGTGATATATTGAATAAAAATGAAATATTAAATTTAGAAATTATAGATAACGGTATGGCATTTGAAGGAATAGCCAAATGTGATAATAAAATAGTATTTGTACCAGGTGCGATAATTGGTGAAAAAGTTTTAGCTAAAGTTATAAAAGATACTAAAAGCTATAGTATTGCTAAAGTAGAAAACTATGAAGTAAAAAGTAAATTTAGAGTAGAAGCATTTTGTGAAGTTTTTGAAAGATGCGGGGGCTGTAATGCTCAACATATAGCATATGATATGCAACTTTTACTTAAACGAAACTTTGTAAGAAATCTATTAAATAAGCAAAATATAAAAGAAGTAAAGATAAATAATGTAGTAGGAATGGGTCTTCCATATTATTACAGAAACAAAGTGCAATATCCAATAAGATGTGATAAAAATGGAGCAACTAAAGTAGGATTTTATGCTAAAAGAAGTCATGATATAGTAGAGAATAAATGTTGTTATATACAAAATAGAGCAATAGATATTTTAGCTAAAGAAATAGCAGAAGAATTAGTAAATAATGGTTTTACTGGATATAACGAAGAGGATTTTTCTGGTGATATTCGTCATATACTAGTACGTAGAGGCTATCATACAAAAGAAATTATGGTAGTTATAATAGTAAATAATGAAGAACTAGTACACGATACAAAATTAAAACAAGTTTTAAATAATATTGCCAAAAAAAGTGAAAATATAAAAAGTATATTCATAAATGTAAATACTAATAAAACAAATGAAATACTAGGAAAAGATACAGTACATATATTTGGAGATGAGTATATTTCTGATTATATTGGAGATTACAAATATTACATTTCACCTAAATCTTTCTTTCAAGTTAATACACTTCAAGCAGAGGTACTTTATCTTACATTAAAGAAGAATTTAGAATTAAAAAAAGAAGACGTCCTTTTTGATTTATATAGTGGAGTAGGCTCTATAGGTATATTTTTAAGTGACAGTGTAAAAAAAGTTTATGGAATAGAAATCGAAAAAGAAGCTGTTAAAATGGCTAATTTAAATATGCAAGAAAATAACGTTACTAATGCAGAATATATAGCTGGCTCTGTTGAGGAAAAAATAGAAGAATTTAAAAAAAGGAATATACGTCCAGGTGTTATAGTAGTAGATCCACCAAGAAAAGGATTAGATGAAAAAAGTATAGAATATATATTAAATTTTGAGCCTAAAAAAATAGGATATGTAAGCTGCAATCCAGCTACACTAGCTAGAGATTTAAAAATGTTGCAAACAAAATATAACATACTATCTATTACACCAGTTGACATGTTCCCTCACACACGGACATGTTGAATGCGTAGCTGTGCTAAATCGAAAAAGTATTGAAAAATAAGTTTTTTTCATTTTTTTGAAATTAAAAAGTGATATTGTGAATTGAATTTTTGTGAAAAAATATTCAAAAAGAGGTTTGAGTATGATATTAATAAATATGTGTAGAATATGGTATATATAATAGATATAATTGAAATACACTTTTAAATTTTACTGGTTAAAATACGTGGGGAATCAGTGACAGAAAGTTAAAGAAAATAAAGAAGTAATATAGATAGGAGAATTTGTATGAGTAAAAATAAAATAATAAATTTTGATGAATATAAATATTTTAATAGTCCAGAATTTAAATCTAGTGAATTGTTAGAAGAAGCATTAGAAGCTCCTTCAAAAAATAAGGCGTTAAAACTAGCAAAACAAGCATTAGAGATTTACCCAGATAATATTGATGCTGAGAATTTAATTGTTGAATTTGAAGAAAATCCAATAAAAAAATTAAAAAAATATGATAGTATTATTGAGAAAGCGACTAAACTTTTAAAAGAGAAGAGTATGTTTAATAAGGAAAATATAGGAAATTTTTGGTTAATACTTGAGACAAGACCATATATGAGAGCGAGAGATAGTAAAATAGCTACTTTGTTAAAATTGGGAAGATATTCAGAAGCAATAAATGAATGTGAAGAATTGTTAAAATTATGTAATAGCGATAATATGGAAATTCGATATATTCTAGTAGCACTATATAGTTTCCTAGAAAAATTTGAAGAATGCGAGAAGTTATATAAAAAATTTAATGATGATTCTATTTTTATGGTATTTCCGATGGCAATTATGTATTTTAAAAAAGGAGATTATAAAAAGGCAAAACAATACTTAAAGAAAACAGAAGAACAAAATGAATTTTTATTAGACTTTTTGCTAAATGAAAATGGAGAATTTTTAAAAGGGAGAATGAAGGATTATTATTCCTATGAAAGTGAAGAAGAAGCTTTTTTGATAATAAATGATTTGATGTATTTAATAGCTAGTGTTCCATATTTTGTATATTTTATTCAAATGGAATATAGGAAGAAGTAAATTAAAGAGGTGATTTAATGAAACTTGAGCAATACAAATCAGGTGAATATGTAAAAATAAATTATAATGGAATTGCCTGAAAAACCAGAAAATGCCAAAAAAAGTAATTGATTTATTATATGATGAACCTGTACTGACTAGTAATAAAATGTCTGAAATAACAGGAATAAAATTAACAACGATAAATGGAATAGTCAATGTATATCACGAAAAAGTCAAAAAAATCGGCTTATGGCTTTTTTGAAAATTTTTACTGAGAAATAAAAAAAACTCTTTGTTTTAAATATGATATATAAAATATTAAAATAAATGAAAGAGAAAGTATTGTGTATTCGTGTAAAATATCACATAGACAAGCTATGAATAAATCAGAAATATTTAGAAGAAAGTAACAAATAGTAATTTATTAAGTAGGTGATGTAATGAAAAAATTGAATTCTAATCATTTAAAACTAATAGCAATTGTAGCAATGACAATTGATCATGTGGCAGATTTAATCTATCCAGGAATGCCCAATAATATAATTTCGAACATCTTGCATATAATTGGTAGATTAACTGCACCTATTATGTTTTTCTTCATTTGTGAAGGATTTTATTATACTAAAAATTTAAGGAAATATGTTTTAAGATTATTTATTTTTGCAATAGTATCTCATTTTGCATATTGTTTTGCATTTGGAATAAATTATATACCATTTAGTTCGGGGAATATTTTTAATCAAACAAGTATTATGTGGTCTCTTGCTTGGGCAGTAGTTGCTCTTTATATTGTAAATAGCAAAACTAATTTAAAAGAATGGCAGAAATGGGGATTAATAATTTTAATAAACATTATAACTTTTTCATCTGATTGGAGTTGTATATCAGTAATGGCAATTTTATTTATGTATTCCAATAGAGGAAATTTAAAAAAGCAAATTACAAGTATGAGCTTTTGGATTTTGATTTATGCAATTATTTCATATTTATTTGTAAGTAAAACTTATGGATTAATTACATTAGCAGTTATATTAGTATATCCATTGCTGAATATCTATAATGGAGAAAAAGGTAAAATAAAATGGATGAAATGGTTTTTCTATTTATATTATCCATTACATTTGGTTATTATAGGAATATTAAGAATAGCAATATATGGAAATATACCATTATTATTTAATTAATATTTTAATGAAATACATTAATTTGCTTTTAAAGTAAATTATATATTACAAAAGAAATTAAAACAATTTGAAAGAAGGAGTATGAATATAATGATATTATTAATTGAATGCATTGGAATATGTTTATTTTTATATATTTTAAATATAATTTTGTATAAAAAAATCCTTTATCTGGTACTCATAATTTGCCAATAAAAATACAAGAAAGAGTTCAAGAGCTACCAGAATATAAAGATATAAAACCTAAAAGAATTTTATCTACCAAAGAAAGAATAATAAAGAAAATTCCAGCTTTGATAGTTGCATTTGTAATTTGGAGAAGTTTTGTTTATTTAGCTAGAGCTCGAACATTTACCAGAGGTTTTATTTATTCATTTACTCTGTGGGTTAGTGTAAAAATATTTAGGGTAGTTATAATAGATATTTTATGGTACTCAAACTCACCAAATTATTGGATAAAGGGTACAGAAGATTTAGAAAAAGAATATAAAAACTATAAGTTCTATATAAGTAGCATACCTAGAAGTTTAATAGCTGGGCTTCTTGTATCAATATTTGTAGGTATGGTTATAAATATAATTTGTTAATTAAAAATTAGGTATAAATTAAATTTGTAGAGGTAAAGAATGGAAATTTTTGAAGTAAGAAATAGAAAATATAAAAAAATATGTGCCACAAGCATTAAAGAATGTAACATATTTAATAATTGTAGAAAATGAAAATAATATTCCTATTGCTTTTATGGGGATAGAAGACACAAAGCTAGAAATGTTATTTGTAAAAAATAATGAATGAGGTAAAGGAATAGGAAGAGAATTATTGAATTATGGCATAGAAAAATATAGTGTTAATGAATTAACTGTAAATGAACAAAATCCAAAAGCAAGAGGATTTTATGAACATTTAGGATTTAAAGTGTATAAACGTAGTGATAAAGATGAACAAGGAAATCCTTATCCAATTTTGTATATGAAATTATAAAGATATATTTAAAATAAAAAAAGAAATTTGTAGATAATTGTCAAATTTTAACTTTTATGGTATAGTAATATTATATCATAAAAGGGAGTTAAATATATGAAAGAAATTTTTAAAAAATATATAGAAGAAGAACATAAATTTGATAAATTATCTATGATTGGAATAATATGTTTAGTTATAGTTATTTCAGGAACATTTGGGTTCATTTATGAAGTTATTTTCTATTTTTTTAATGGAGGAATGAAACATCTTTTTTGGAGAGGTGGAAATTTTTTGCCATGGATTAATATATATGCAACAGGTGCACTTATTATATATGTACTTGCATATAGCTATAGAAAGGAACCATTTAAAGTTTTGGTTATAAGCCTTTTGTCATGTGGAGTGCTTGAATTCTTTTCCGGAGTAGGAATATACGTTATAGGAAAAGGTCTTAGATATTGGGATTATAACACTGAGATTTTAAATTTTGGAAATATTGGTGGATTTATTTGTTTAAGAAGTGTATTATTCTTTGGGCTTTCAGGGATGTTTTTGATTTATGGAGTAATACCTTTCTGTTTTTATTTAGCAAGAAAAATGAATAAGAAAGTATTTCTAGCTATAAGTATAACACTTTGTAGTATAGTTTTAGCAGATGAAATATATAATCTACTAATAACTAAAATTTTTGATTTGCCTACTTCAATCAACGTATATACTAATATTGGAATACAATACGTAAAGTTAAAATAGAAAAAATACTTTAAGAAGCTGTTTTACTCGCTCTTAAAGTATTTTTCATTACTTTTAATAGTAATAATATGGTTTTCTTTTCTTTCTAGGTTTTTTCATACCTTTTGGTCTTCTTCCTCTTTTTTCTTCCTCTCTTGCGACTTCATTAAAATAGTTGTAAAGTCGTTCTTCTAAAGTATCACCATCAGTTAAATAATCATCATACATATATTCTTTTTCTTTTTCAGTAATTATTTTTGCAAAACCTTTACTAATTTTTTCAACTGTAGGACCGTTTTTTACAGGAACTCTGTCCCCCATTTTTATTTTGCATATATAACCACCATCAAGGTTGCAAGCTTTTGAGAGTTCTGTAGTTGTAACATAAAGTTCAGCAGAAAGAATATTTACTTTATCTCTAAATGTTGTCATGTAAATCACCCTAGGAAAATTATATCATTATTTCTTTTAATAGACAATATTTTTTTTGATTATGACAGATTTTTGGTTGTAAAAATTAAAATTTTGGTATAGAATGTATATAGAGAGAGGATGATTTTTGTGGAAGAGAAAAATATTCAAAAAATAGAAGAATTAAATGGTTTTAAAGATTTAAGAATTGTTGATAATTTTTACCAAACATCAAGCTTTTTTCCGATGCCTACAACTGAAATTGGTACTTTAAGTGAAAATGGAGAAACTAATTTAGGTTCTTATTCGTTATGTTTTCCATATTATATTGCAGGTAAAGACTATTATGCTATGGTTTTATGCTGCAGAAACAGTTCAAATACTGCCAAAAACATATTAAGAACAGGGAAATGCACAATTAATTTTATAGAAGATAAAAGAAAGTATTTTAAAGAAGCTGTAAGACTTGGATATCCAGGGGAAACTACTGAGGAGAAAATGAAAAACACTATTTTTCATTTAGTTGATGGAAAAAGAGCAAGAGAAAACAAAGATGAAACTTATCCTAAGATTGTAAGTGAAGCTTTTCAAGTATTTGAATGTACTTGGGTAAGGGAGTTAGATGGAGCGGAAAATGATACTGTTAAAGAAGAGTATTTACCTCCTTATCACAATTTTAATGGAATTACAAGTGAACATGGAGCTCATTTTATTTTAAAAATAGACCATATATTAATAAAACCAAAATATTATGATGCCATTATAAATGGAGTGAGTGCTAGTTCATTTCCTAATGTGCCCGTAGATTATGGGTATAGAGATAGCAAGAATTTTTGGTATACAAGATTTAGAAGACCTGTAGCAGAACCAATACCTGCATCTAAAGGAATTAGTTTAGATACAGTAAAATATGCTGCCTCAAGAATTGACCCTGATGTAAAATTTACAGATGAAGCGTGTCAGAAACTTGTAAAAGTGCCAAGAGTATTTTTAAATACAGTATTAAAAGGATGTGTTTCTTGGGCAAAAGAAAATAACGTTAAATTAATTACAGAAAAAGAAATGCAAATAATACAAGACAAACGTAATAAAGAGAAAAAATAATATTTTAAGAAGCGGTTATTTAATAAAAAAATAGCCGCTATATATATGCCTTTTAGGTATAAAAATTAAAAGGTAGAAATATAGAACAAAAAAATAAAATAATTTTAAAAAAAGTATATACATATATTGTATTATGTGATACAATATCACCAGATACAAAAAAAGAAAGGAGGAAGATTTGTGCCTAAAGAGGTAAAAATTACTAAAGAGAAAATATTAGAAGCTGCTTTTAAAATAGCTAGGGAACAAGGTTTGGAGAAACTAAGCAATAGAGAAATTGCTAAAAAACTAAAATGTTCAATAAGACCTATATATTATCAATTTAAAAATGTAGAAGAATTAAAAAAAGAGCTTTACTTAAAAATTGAAAATTATTTTTATAGTTTTTTGATGGATCAAATGACAGAAGATATTCCTAAATATAAACAAATCGGAATAAGGTATGTAGATTTTGCAAGGAAAGAAAAACATCTATTTAAAATTTTGTTTATGAGTAAGTCTGAATTCCTTCCAGAAGAGTTTGTTGCAAAAGATGGAGAGGACTTTGAAAAGATAGGAAAATTAATTAAAATGAGTACTAACTTAACAGATGAAGATATAAAAAGCTTTCATATTAAAATGTGGATATTTACTCATGGAATAGCCACTTTAGTTGCAAGTAGTACTGTTAAGTTTGAAGATGAACAAGTAAAAAAATTATTATCTTTAGAGTTTCAGGCATTAATGTTACTTAAAGAAAATCCAGATAATGATTGGGTCTTAAACGGAAAAAATTTTAATATTAATTAAATTAAATTTAGATAAATTGTTAAAAAAGAATAGGAGAAGATGAAAATGAAAAATTTTGGAAATATATTATGGGGAATTGTATTAATTGTAATAGGAATAATTATAGGAGGAAATGCAATTGGTGTTATAAATGTAGATTTATTCTTTGATGGATGGTGGGCAGTTTTCATAATTATTCCATGTTTTATAGGGTTATTTAAAGAAAGAGAAAAAACAGGCAACGTTATAGGGTTATTAATTGGGGTAGTATTACTTCTTTGTGCTCAAGGTTTAGTAGATTTTGATATGATATGGAAATTAGCTTTACCAGCCATTTTAGTTATATTTGGTATATCTTTAATATTCAAAGATACATTTAACAAAAAAGTAAGTGACGAAATTAAAAAGATAAATAAAAATAATAAAAATGATAATGAACATTTTGCAACATTTTCAGGACAAAATTTAAAATTTGATAACGAAAAATTTAATGGAGCAAATTTAACTGCAGTTTTTGGTGGTATTAAATGTGATTTAAGAGATGCAATAATTGAAGAAGATGTAGTAATAAATTCAACTAGTGTATTTGGAGGAATAGATATATATGTTCCGGAAAATTTAAAAGTAAAAATAAAATCAACTAGTATTTTTGGAGGAGTAGACGACAAAAAAGTAAAAGATGTAAATGATGAAAAAGCTCATACGTTATATATAAATGCAACTTGCGTATTTGGAGGTGTAGATGTTAAATGACAACTTCTCAAAAAATAATTAAGTATCTGGCTCTTGCATTTGCAGCATTCTTAGTATTTACAATTTTTTCAGTTATACTTGGTGGAATATATGGATTAGTTACAGCTTTAGGACTTGTAAAAGAAACTAAAAATATTGAAAAAAATATAAGTGAAAATGTTATACTAAATGAAAGTGAAGCAGCTGCATATTTAGACATTGATTTAAAAGTTTGTAATCTAAACATTCAAAAAGGAAATTCATTAAAAATAGAAAAAAATGGAGAAAACATTACTTGTATTCAAGATGGAAACAAAATAGAAATAAAAGAAAAAAGAGCTAATTTTTTCAAGAAAAACAGTGGTAGTGTTACAATTTATTTGCCTGAGGATATATATTTTGAATATGTAAAAATAAACACAGGAGTGGGAGAAACAGATATATCAAGTATAAATACTAAAAATATGTATATTGATACTGGTATTGGAAATTTAAAAGTAAAATCAGGTAATATACAAAATTTAGATTGTAATACAGGAATAGGTGATGTTTCAATTACAACTAATTTAACTGGAAATTCAAAATTTGATACAGGAATAGGAAAATTAAATCTTAATGTAGACGGAAATAAAGAAGATTACAGAGTTAAATTAAATAAAGGAATTGGAAAAGTAATGTTAGATAATATTTCATTAAATGATAATGAAGAAATCGGATATGGTAAAAATTTAGTAACTATTAATGGTGGTTTAGGAGAAATAGATATTAATTTTATAGGAGTAAATAATGAAATATAAAAATATTAAAAAGCTTTTAATATTTTGGTGCCTATTTATTGGAGTTGGCGCTATATTTGGAGCATTAGGCATGTTTTTGGATCCTTCAGGCAAACTTATGAAGATGGATCAGCTATTACCGTATTTTCAAGTGTTACCATTTTCAAAAGTGTTATATCAAAATTACATTTTTCCTGGAATAGCACTTTTTATAGTAAATGGAATAACAAATTTATTTGCAGCATTCCTTATTTTTAAAAACAAAAAAAGTGGAATAGTACTAGGAACAATTTTTGGAATTACACTTATGATGTGGATAATTATACAATTTGTTATCTTTCCATTTAACTTCATGTCAACAAGTTTTTTTGTGTTTGGAATTTTGCAAGCATTAACTGGATATTTGTGTTATGTTGTATATACACAAGAAAAATTTGTATTTAATGAAACTGAGTATAAAAATATAGGAAAAAATGAAAAGATATTAGTAGTGTATTTTTCAAGGAGAGGTTATACAAAAAAAGAAGCGTATAGAATAGCAAATGAAACATCTGCTAAAATTTTGGAACTTAAAACTACTGAAAAGACAGAGGGAACTTTAGGTTTTTGGTGGTGTGGAAGATTTGGAATGCATAAGTGGGGTATGGAATTAAAAGAAATAAAAGAAGATGTATCCAAGTATGAAAAGGTAATAATAGTTACTCCAATCTGGGTATTTAGCATGTCAGCTCCTATAAGGAAATTTTGTTATACGTATAGTGGCAAACTAAAAAATGTAGAGTATGTAGTTACTCATTTTATGAGAACTGATTTCTTAAGTGTTGCAAATGAAATGGATAAGATATTAAAGGTTAAAAGAGAAAGTTTTAAAACAATAGTAATAAGAATGGGAAATAAATTAAGTGAAAAGATAATAAAATAACATTTTAATTAAGGAGGATTTTTTGAATAATAAAAAAGTTAAAAAAATAATGGATCTCGTAATAATATTTTAAGATACAAAAATATTTAAGTATATTATTAAAGGAGATAAAAAAATGAACATAAAAGATTATGGATATAAAGAAGAGTATTTAAATAAAGCAAAAATTAGGGATGAAAGATATATTCCGGCAAGAATTATAGCGACATACAAAGATAGATACGAGATTGTATATAACACTAAAAAAACTCATGCAAGATTAAAAAAAGGAAGTTTTTATGATAGAGAAGATGCCGTTTATCCTACGATAGGTGATTTTGTACTTGTAGAATTAAATGAAAACGGTGATAGTTTAATTGTAGAAACATTAGAAAGAGAAAGTTCTTTTTCAAGAGTTGCTGCTTCTTCAGATAGAAATCACAAATTACATCATCAACATGAACAAGTAGTGGCAGCAAATTTTGATTATATATTTATAATGCAGTCTTTAAATGAGGATTTTAATTTAAAAAGAATTGAAAGGTATTTGAGTCTTAGTTGGGCGTCAGGAGGAGCAATTCCTGTTGTAATACTTACTAAAAGAGATTTATGTGAGAATTATTTAGATTTTGTACAAGAAGTAGAAAATATTGCTTTTGGAGTTGATGTTTATGCAATAAGTACAAAGAAAAATGAAGGGCTAGAAGATATAAAAAAATACTTTAAAAAGGGAGTAACAATAGTGCTTTTAGGTTCTTCTGGTGTTGGAAAGTCTACTCTTGTAAATACTTTAATGCAAAAAGAAGTAATGAAAACTTCAGCTACAAGGGAAGATGACTCAAAAGGTAGACATACTACAACAACTAGAAAACTATTAATGCTACCAAATGGAACCATGATTATTGATACACCAGGGATGAGAGAACTTGGAATGTGGGACTTAGGTCAAGGATTAGATAAAACTTTTGAGGATGTAAAGGCTTGTCTTGGAAAATGTAAATATAAAAACTGTACACATACAAATGAAGATGGATGTAAGATATTAGAAAAAATAGCGAGTGGAGAACTTTCAAAAGAAAGGTATGAATCGTATATTAAGTTAAAGCAGGAAGAAAGCTTTAATGTTGATAAAACTAGTTATTTAGAAGAAAAAAGAAATAAATTTAAAGATATTTCTAAGTTAAAAAAGAAATTAAAAAATAGAAATTAGAAAAATAAAAAAAGTAAAAAATAAAATAAGCTATATATTTTAAGGAGTGATTTAGATTTGAGTAAGTATACTAAACTTTGGGAATTTTTAAGAAACAAAGATATTAAAAAATGTATTTTAAGTTTTGATAAGATAGAAAAGATTACTGGAATTCCAATAGATCACTCCTTTTTAAAATATAAAAAAGAGCTAAATGACTATGGATATAATGTGGTAAAAATATCTTTGAAGAAAAAAGAAATTATTTTTGAAAAAATAAAGGAAGAGGTAAGCTAAATGATAGAAATTAAAAATTTAACTAAAATTTATAATCAAGATAAAAAAGCAGTTGATAATGTTTCATTTACTGTAAATGATGGAGAAATATTTGGATTTATAGGTCATAATGGAGCAGGAAAAACTACAACTATAAAATCAATAGTTGGAATATTAACTTTTGAACAAGGAGATATATTAATTGATGGTATATCTATAAAAAAAGATGAAATTAAATGTAAATCTAAAATGGCTTATGTACCAGATAATCCTGATTTATATGAAAATATGAGAGCAATAGATTATATTAATTTTATATGCGATATGTACGAAACAGATGAAAATACAAGAAAGAAAAATATAGAAAAGTATTCTAAAATGTTTGAAATAAATGATAAACTAAACGATGAAATATCTTCTTTTTCTCATGGTATGAAACAAAAGATTGCTTTAATATCAGCTCTTGTACATGAACCTAGTGTACTTGTTATGGATGAACCATTTGTTGGACTAGATCCTAAAGCTGTTTTTGATATTAAAGAGGTAATGAAAAACATGTGTAAAGAAGGCAAAACTATATTTTTCTCAACACACATATTAGATGTAGCTGAAAAATTATGCGATAGAGTAGCGATTATAAAACAAGGGAAAATTGTAAAAGTTGGAAATATGGAAGAAGTAAAGGGCGATGAATCTTTAGAGCAAGTATTTTTGGAATTGGGGGAAAACTAAATGAAAAAATGTATTTCATTGTTAAAAGCAATAATGTCTCAAGACATGGAACTGTTTTCATTTAAAAAGAAAAATAAATCTTCAAGACTAAAAAAAATGATAACACCGATTGTTATTGGGATATTTTTTATGTTAGCTATAGGAACTTATTTAGGTATTTTAGGAGTTGAACTTTCCAAACTTAATTTAACATATATAATGCTTACAGTAGCATTAATACTTCCAGTGATACTTACTTTAATTCAAGGAATATATAAATCTCAAGGTATACTATTTGAAACAAAAGACAATGACTTGCTTTTCTCGCTTCCTATAAAAAAGTCAACTATAGTATTTGCAAGAATTTTTAAAATGTATGCTTTTGAATATCTATATAATTTACTATTTATATTACCAGCTTTTGTAATATACGCATATTTTGAACGCCCAGGAATTAGCTTTTATTTTATTTCGATTTTAATGAGTATATTGTTACCTATAATTCCAACTGTTATAGCTTCATTTATAGGGTTATTAATAAAAAACTTATCAGTAAAATTTAGGGCTAAAAAAATAGCACAAACAATTCTTACAATGTTACTATTTTTATTGATTTTTTATTTTTCATATAATTCAAATGCAATTATAACTAACCTTATAAATAACGCAAGCAGCGTAAATGATGTTATAATAAAAATATATTATCCGATAGGGCTATATATAAATTTGATACAAAAATTTGATATTTTAGAACTTTTAAAATTATTACTTGTAAATATAATACCTTTTGTGATATTTATTTATCTAACAAGTAAAATATATTTTAAAACTATAGCTAAAGGTGAAGAAAAATCTACTTCTTCTAAGAATAAAAATAAGTATAAAGAAAAAATAAAGAAAAGAAAAAAGATAAATTCACTTGTTATTAAAGAATTAAAAAGATTTTTTTCATCTCCAGTATATATGTTTAACACACTAATAGGAATTGTGTTATTATTTATTGCAACTATTGCAATGTGCATAAATGTAAATGGAGCAATAAATTCATTTATGGAAGTTGAGAATATAAATATGGAAATAAGTGTAATTTTAAATATTTTACCTAAGGTATTTTTAGGGCTTGTAATAGCTACATCTTCACTTAGTTCTATAACTTCATCTTCAATATCAATTGAAAAGAAAAGTTTTAATATAACTAAAAGTTTACCTTTAAGTGAAAAAGAAATATTACTTTCAAAGCTTCTTAGTAGTGATGTGATTTTAATGCCAGTTATGATTATATCCGCTATAATATTTTGTATTTTTTTCAAAATAGGAATATTTGATATAATATCTATATTTTTAATGATATTAATCATGCCAAACCTTGTCGGAATTATTGGACTTTTAACAAATTTAAAATATCCAAAATTAAATGCAACCTCTGATACAGAGATTATAAAACAAAGCACTAGCTCAATGATAGCAGTGCTTTTAGGAATGGTGATTGCAGCTATATTAGTAGGTATTTTAATTATTACTCCAAAATATTTTAGTATGAGCATAAATACAATTATTTTAATTGAATTAATAGTTTTAAGTTTAGTTACAATAATGTTATGGAATATACTTAAAAAGTATGGTAAAAAAAGAATAAAAGAAATAGATGTATAATCTTAATGGAGGCAGTTATATTATGAAATATATGATATATAATTTGAAAGATAAACCTGAATATATAGAAGAAATAGCACTCTTAACAGAAAAAGAGTGGGGAAGATATAAAGATAAAGAGGAACTTGAATTTAAAGTAAAAAGAAAAGTAGATAGAATAAGTAAAATGATAAAAGAAGATAAAATAAATTATTGTAAGTTGATACTTGTAGAAGAAAATAATCTCATAGGTTTTATATCAATTTTTCCTGAAGATGGAGAAGAAGAAAAAGAGCTTACTCCATGGTATGCTACAATGTTTGTAAAGAAAGAATATAGAGGTATGGGATATTCAAAGATTTTAAATTCTGCTATTTTAGAAGAAGCCAAAAGAAGAGGTTTTGATAAAATCTATTTGAAGAGTAATTTTGTAAATTACTATGAAAAATTTGGTGCTAAATATCTCAAAGACTTGCAAAATGGAGAAAAACTTTATACTATTTATTTAAGTTAATTATATATCTATAAAAAAAACTTGACATAATCTCTATAAAATGCTATAATTACACAGGAAAATCGAGAAGCTAAAACATAATTATAATTAATTATGTTCTCAAAGATCTAATAATTTAGAAAGGAAGATGCAATATGTTAAATAACCTGTTATATCTTATTGATACTCATAGTATTAGTTTAGTGGTAAAGTTATTTATTATGACAATTAATAATAATGGTAATATTATATTAAGATTTGTGTCTGAGTTAGGAAAACTAGGAAATTTAAATAATTTTTTTTCTGAAGATGCATACATAGCAGTAAAAGAAGTGGAATACCAAAATGAAAATTCAGAATTTGTTAAATCTGTATTGCCCGAGTATACCAGAAGTTCGGTAGTAGCGGCAACAATAATAGGAGAAGAAAGTGATTTAAAACCATTTGGGATTTCTATATTGCAAAATAATATGATATTAAAAAAACCAAAAATAACTCCAATTTCAAATAATGATTCAGTTGTTTTAGCAACTTTGAATGCTGCTAAAATAAAAGCTTCAAATAATATGGGAGTAGTTGTATTAGGTGACAAAGCGAATTGTACATATTTTGAGTTTTGTCCCACAGCAGAGTCAAAAACATTTGACATTTTAAACTTATCCGCAGAAAAGCAGATAAAATTTGCAAATATGGAGGTAGTAAAGGAAAAAAGTAGAACTATTTTTGGGGATTTTATAACATATAAAAATAGAGAATTTGATGAAGAATGGAGAAAAAAAGCTCTTTTAACATTAAATGAATATTTTTTAGATAATAATACAAAGCTTATACCTAGAACCGATGGCCTTTGGTATGAAGAGTATATTGAATGGAAGTCATTTCCATATTGGATTATTGGCAATTCATATAAAAAGGAAGATTGGATTAAATTTTTAAGCGATCCTACTAATTTTCCTGTAGATGTGGGAAAATTTTTAAAGGCAGGTTAAATTATTTACTATTATAGGTAATACAAAAATAGGATGATTTTTTAAAATCATCCTATTTTATAGTTATAATAAGCAGATTAAATTCTTTTGATTCTTTTAGTTTTTGTCTATGTCAATTACTTGATATTTTTTTAACCCCTCAGGGGTTTCAATTTGTATAACGTCTCCAACCATTTTGTCAATTAGAGCTTTTCCCACAGTACTATTGAATGTACACGAAAGTATACCAGCCATGTCTACAGGATTTACAGTAATTATCATAGATATAAGTTTATTATCTACTTTAACTGTAAATTTTCTGTTAAGTTTTATCTGTGGAATTATCTCGGCATTGGCAATCTTTTTATCAAGACTTTCAATTTCGTTAACGAGACTTAAATATTCAGTCGGACTGAGAGCATTATTCTCGTAAGAATAAGAACGCTCTTTTTTTCTTTGTAATCTTTGCCTTTCATCTTTTAGTAAGTTTAATTCCTTTTGTGTTAATAATAACGCTGACATTTAAAAATCCTCCCTTTAATATATATGTAAAAATCTGCTTATTATAAAAAACATAAATAAAAGTATATATTTATATAAAATAACTCTAATATTAAAAGAGTTTAAAAAAGCTAATGTGACATTATTATAACACTTTAAAAAATATATGTCAACTTAAATGTTTGTAAATTAAAATTTTATTACATTAATGATATATTAAACGTTTAGAACATATTATTTGATTACGTAATAAAATGTTAAATTGTATAAATACTTGACTTGCTAAATAAATTAAAAAATGATATACTTTTAGAATAAAGGAGTTGACTAAAAATGTATAAAACTCAACAATTTTTTAATTATATTACACTTATCTTAGCAGTAATAACAGTAGTGGTATGTATGTATTCAATAATAGAAAAAAGAAGAATGTATATTTGTTTTTCTCTTATGATACTAACTCTTATTTTTAATGGAATAAGTAGAGTATATAATGAAAAAATTATGAATTTGACAAAGGATGATAAAAAAATGCTTAGCAAATTAAAAGAAGAGGTGAAAAATTCAGATAAAAAATAATTATTTTTTGACAATTTGTTAAAAAAATGGTAAAATATATATTATGTTTAGTAATTAATATAAAGGAGGTATAAAATGCCTAAAAAGATAGTAGCCATTGTCGGAAGACCTAATGTCGGAAAATCTACATTTTTTAATGTACTTGCAGGTGAAAAAATTTCTATTATAAAAGATACACCTGGAGTTACTCGTGATAGAATTTATGCAGATTGTGAATGGCGTGGAACAAAATTTCAAATAATTGATACAGGTGGAATAGAACCAGTATCTGAAGATATAATTGTAAAGCAAATGAGAAGACAGGCAGAACTAGCTATGGATATAGCTGATGTTATTGTTTTTATAACTGATGTTACAGCCGGAGTAACTAGATCTGATGAAGAAGTAGCTCAAATGTTAAGACATACTAAAAAGCCAATAATACTTGTTTGTAATAAATGTGATAGAGTAGGAGCTCCACCACCAGAAATATATGAATTCTATAATTTAGGACTTGGCGAGCCATTTCCAATATCAGCTGGAAAAAAACTTGGTATAGGTGAGGTATTAGATGAAATATATAATAACTTCGATGATCCACAAGTTGAACTTGAAACAGAAGATACAATAAAAGTAGCTATAATAGGAAAGCCTAATGTAGGTAAATCTTCACTTGTAAATAAAATACTAAATGAAGAAAGAGTAATTGTATCAAATATAGCTGGTACAACAAGAGATGCAATAGATTCACATTTTAAAAATGAATTTGGAGAATATATATTTATTGACACGGCTGGAATAAGAAGAAAAAATAAAGTATATGATAAATTAGAAAAGTATTCAGTTTTAAAGGCCAAAGCTGCTATAGAAAGAGCTAATGTATGTTTACTTTTAATTGATGCTACAGAAGGTGTAACAGAACAAGATGAAAAGATAGCAGGACTTGCACATGAAGCAGGTAAGGGTGTTATCATCGTAATAAACAAATGGGATTTAATCGAAAAAGAAAACCATACTTTAGAAAATTATAAAAAAAGAGTATATGAAAAACTTGCATATCTTTCATATGCGCCAATACTTTTTATATCAGCTGAAACTGGTCAAAGAGTAAATAAACTTTATGAAGCTATAAATGAAGTTGATAAAAATAATTCTTTAAGAGTTCCAACAGGACTTTTAAACGATATGTTATCAGAAGCGATAGCTATAACACAGCCACCATCAGACAAAGGTAAAAGATTAAAAGTATATTATATGACCCAAGTAAGCATAAGACCACCAACATTTGTAATATTTGTTAACTCAAAAGAATTAATGCATTTTTCTTATGTTAGATATATAGAAAATCATTTAAGAAAACAATTTAACTTTAAAGGTACACCTATACATATGATAATTAGAGAAAGAAAAGATAAAAAGTAGGGAGAGTTTTTAAAATGAATATATATAAAATAACTATATTTTTAGTTGTATATTTAATATGTAGTATAAATCCTGCAATTATAATATGTAAGAAAAAAACAGGTGAAGATATTAGAAAACTTGGAAGTGGAAATGCAGGAACAGCAAATGCAAGAAGAGTTTTAGGAAAACCATTAGGTACTCTTGTAATACTACTTGATATAGCTAAAGTATTTGTAAGTTTTTATGCAGTAAGTTTAGTAGGTAAAGTGTTTAAGCCAGATACAGAAGAAACAATAAAATCTATATTTATTGTAGCTTCAGTTATGGGACACTGTTTTCCAATATATTATGGCTTTAGAGGTGGAAAAGGTGTAATAGTTGGTATAACTTCGGCATTTATGATAGACAAAAAAATAGCATTAGTAGCATTAATTGTGGGATTAATAGTTATACTTATAACAAGACTTGTTTCTCTTGGAACATTGTCAGGCTTAGGTATTTATGTTATAATGACATTAGTCATGCAACCAGTCTATACTTTTCCTGTTATAATAGCTGCAATAATTGTTATGCATAGACATAGAGCAAATATTCAAAGAATGCTTGCAAGACAAGAAGATAAATTATGGTAAAAAAATAAAGAAAGAGGTAAAGAAAATGAGTGAAATTTTAGTTTTCGGACACAAAAGTCCAGACACAGATACTGTTACATCTGCAATTGTTATGGCAGAATTTGAAAAAAAATTAGGAAATGAAGCTAAAGCTTGTATGCTTGGAAAGATGAATAAAGAAACAAAATATGTTTTTGATTACTTGAAATTAGAAGAACCAGAAATAATAGAAAAGGTAGAAGACGGAGCAAGTATTATACTTGTGGATCATAATGAAGAAAAACAAAGTGTAGAAAATAGGGAAAATGCTAATATTTTAAAGGTTATTGACCATCACACAATGGATTTTAAAGTTTCTCATCCAATATATTATAGAGCTGAACCTGTACGGATGCACAGCTACTGTCCTTTATAAAATGTATAAAGAATATGGATTTGAAATTGATAAAACTATAGCCACTTTAATGCTATCAGCTATAATTTCTGATACTTTGTTATTTAAATCACCAACTTGTACAGCTGACGATAAAGAGGCAGCTAAAGCATTAAATGAAATAGCAAATCTTGATATAGAAAAATATGGACTTGAAATGCTAAAAGCTGGAACAGATCTTTCTGATCTTACAGAAGATGAACTTGTAACACTTGATGCTAAAGAATTTACAATAGGAGATTTAAAAACTATTGTAGCACAAGTAAATACAGCAAGTATTCCTGATATGTTACAAAGGAAAGAAAAAATAGAAGAAGCAATGAAAAAAGAAATGAATGAAAAAAGTGTTGATTTATTTTTCTTTGCTATAACAGATATAATAAATAGTAATTCTCAAGTAATTGCACTTGGTAAAACAGAAGTGGTAGAAAAAGCATATAATGTAAAACTTGAAAATAACACAGCTTTACTTAAAGGTGTTGTATCTCGTAAAAAACAAATAATACCTGTATTAACAGAAAATGTATAGTAAAAAAGTTATTTATGATACTATAATATTATATAATACATTTGTATCTCCTTGTATAACTGATGATAGTTTATACAAGGAGATACTTCTATTTTGTTTCAAGTTTTATTATTTTTATATTAACATCAGTGTTTGTATTAGAAGCATCGATTCGTATATCTGCTCCGTGAATTGTTAATAAATTTAAAATCTAGAGAACCATAAAAAATTGTTGCATCTTTATCTTTGGGAACATAATATACACGTCTACTATGTGGATGTCTTTCTGTAACTTGCAAACCTGCAATTAAGACACTGTTATATAGAGTACTGCTTATTTGACACATTCCACCGCCTGATACTTTTATTTTTTTACCATTTGTATCAAATCCCACAGCTTCTTTGTAACCATGAGCTTCATCCATAGGTCCAATAGTATTATTAAAAGAAAATTCTTCATCTTTTTTTACAATCTTACCATTTAATTTAGAAATTGCAAGTCCAATGTTAAATACACGATTTTCATCTTTATCATAAAGAGTAGATGTAAAGTTAGCAATTTCGGTTTCTGTTACTTTTGGTTCTTCTTTAATTTCGTTTATTTTATTACTATCTATATTCATTTGGTCGCTATAGTCTTTGGTGTTAGTTTCAGTATTTTTAGTTTCTGAATTTAGATTTTGATCTTTTGAAGAGTTGTCTTCTTGAGTATCTGTAGTATTTTCAAAAAAATTCATGTTAGATGTAGTAATAGTGTATATAACATAAAAAATTATGCCTATTATTACTAAAATAACAAAAGTTAATATGATTTTTTCTCCGTTTAGATGTTTCGCTTTTCATAAACGCTCCTTTAAAAAATAGATATTTTATAGTTATATTTTGTGTAATTTTAAAAAAAATATAATTTAAAAAATCAAAAAAATAAAAAATGAAAAAAAATATAAAAGCAAGCCTTATTTTAAAAAAGCTTACTTTTATTTACAATATTATTTATACATCTATTTCTATGTTATATATATTTAACCAGTTTTCTATTTGAATAAGGTATGCTAAGGTCTGAGGGTATGTCATTAATTGTCCGAATAAATTTTCAGTTAAATTTTCACCATGTATATCTAGAATATTTTGAATATAATCTTTATTAATGATTTTTAAAATTTTTGAATCTTTGTTATTTAGAATACTTTGCATTTTACATTCAACTAGCTTTAAATATCTTGGGTCATAAGTTTTTGGAAATGGCGATTTTTTCCTATATACAACATCTTCAGGAAGTTCATTTTCAAAGGCTTTTCTAAGCAGATACTTTTCAACAGGGAGCGTTGATTTAGAAATTCCGAAGCTTCATTTTTGCAGGAATGTTATATACATATTCGAAAATTCTATGGTCTGCAAAAGGAACTCTAACTTCCAAAGAGTTAGCCATTGACATCCTATCTGTTCTTTCAACAAGAGTAGTCATAAACCATTTTATTGTTAAATAATTTATTTTTCTAAATCTATTTTCAAATTCGTCATTTTCATTTAAGAAAGTAACATTTTTTGAAGTGTCATCTATTTTTTCTTTTATATATTCTCTTAATTCACCTTCTTTTAATAAATCTTTTTTTACAAGATTTTCTCTTAAATTTTCTGAAAGAGCCCAAGGGAAACCATCATGCATATATAAATGTTCTTTGTAATACCAAGGATAACCTCCAAATATTTCATCTGAACATTCTCCGTGACATACATACTTTAAATCCAGATTTGTTTATACTTTCACAGAATGCATACATTGAACTATCTATATCAGCCATACCAGGCATATCCCTTGCAACTAATGAGCTATTTAGAAGATCAAATAATTTGACATTATCAATTAATACTTTTTTATGAGATGTATTTAGGTATTTTCTCATTATATCAACATATTCACTATCTTGAGTTTTTTGGTATTCATTTGATACAAAATTTTGATTATTTCCAACATAATCGATAGAAAATGTAGTTAAGTTTTGTATATTATCATTAGCAATTTTAGTTAAGATACTTGAATCTAAACCACCGTGAAAGCATAGTACATATTCCTACATCAGATACTAATTGTCTTTTAGTTGCATCTACTACTAAGTCATGAATATTTGTTATAACTTCATCTTCTGATTCGTAACTTTCTTTAGTTTTTAAATCCCAATAAACCTCTTCTTTAAACTCTTTTTTACTCAGTGTAGCAAAATTTCCGGCTTTAATTTCTTTAATATTTTTAAAATAGGTGTTACCAGGTGTATGTGCAGGTCCGAAGTCCAAAGAGTTCTTTAATTCCTGTTTTATCTAGTACTGGCTTTACCGCTGGATGCTTTAAAATAGCTTTAATTTCAGACGCAAATATTAAAAAGTTATCATTTAAAAAGTAAAAAAGAGGCTTTATACCTAGTCTATCACGAGCAAGAAAGATTTCATTTGTTTTATCATTATATATTGCAAAGGCAAATATACCATTTAAATATTTAAGTGCATCTTTACCATATTCAATGTAGGATATAAGGGCTACTTCGGTATCACATTTTGTATTAAATGTATATCCTTTTTCTATAAGGGTATTTCGTAACTCATTTGTATTGTAAAGTTCCCCATTATACACTATGGTATAATTTACATTATCGTAATTTACAGTCATTGGTTGATTTCCATATTTAACATCTATTATGCTAAGTCTTGTATGACCTAATGCTACATTTTTATCTATATATACATTTTCAGCGTTTGGGCCTCTTTTTTTTAGCATAACATTCATATTAGTAATTATTTTTTCATCTTCAATATTGTTGTAAAAATCCACATATCCACAAAAACCACACATAAAAATACCTCCATCAATTAATTATATAATTTAAATAATTATTTTATGAATTAATTTAAAAATTAAAATAAAGTTTTAAGAATACCGTTTACAATTATATTAATTTAAGTTATACTAATAATGTAATAAGTAAGTATTAGATATTATGTATGTATTTAGATAAAAAGGAAGGAAAAAACGATGTCTAATTTTAATGAAGAATATAAAAATAAATTAGTATTAAATATAAAAAAGTATATGAATAAATTTGAAAAACAAATGAATACTATAGGAAGAATTGAATATATAGCACATAATAAAGACTTTTTAAAGGATAATCTTAAACAAGCTAATGCATCTAAAGTAATAAAAATTATAGGAGCAATATGGGGACTTATAATATTATGTGGTGTAGCATTTATAATTTATAACGAATTGATTATACCTCTAAATATTAACATTAGTTTAATGAGTTATGTTGGGATTGTAATTGGAGTTATTTCATTAATTGTTTTTTTGGTTATTATAAGTATAAAAAATACTAAAAGAATAGATAAAATATCTGTAGATTCGAATAATTTAACAATTCAATTATTAAATAGTAAAATTCAAACAGAGCTTGAAAATTCCAAGATAATTGAGTATAACTTAAATGAAACGGATTTAAAAATAAAAAGTAGAAGAGAAACAACAGATAGAAAAATAAGAAATAATACATTTAATATTTATATTACATATAGACATAAAACAATTGAATATCTTTTGACAGTTGATTATGAGGAAGAATTTTTTGCTTTTGCATTATATTTAGAATTTATTTTAAATAATCTGAAAGTTAAAGAACTTACAGACGATGAATTATATAAAATGTATCATACTACTCAATATGGATTGACTTTTAATAAAAAAGAAGTATGATATTAAGTCAATCAGTAAGTAAATGTTGCTATTTTTTACTTATTCCGAAAAAATCAAAAAAAATTGACTTTTCGGAATAAAAACATATAAGATTACTTTTAGAAATGGTTATCGTAAAATTATTAAAACTAGAGAGGAAAATAAGTTATGAGAATATATGATATTATAGAAAAAAAGAGAGATAAAAAAGAATTAACTAAAGAAGAAATTGAGTTTTTTGTAAATGGATATAGTAATGGAGATATACCAGACTATCAAGCTTCAGCTTTACTTATGGCAATATTTTTAAATAAGTTGACATCTGATGAACTATATTATTTAACTATGGCTATGGCAAATTCAGCTGATAGATTAGATTTAAGTATGATAAAAAAAGAAGGCAGATATATTGTAGATAAGCATTCAACAGGGGGAGTAGGAGATAAAGTTACACTTATAGTTTTACCTATTGTTGCTTCTCTTGGAGTAGATATTTGTAAAATGTCAGGAAGAGGCTTAGGAATTACAGGAGGAACAGCAGATAAACTAGAAGCAATTGTAGGCTATGATATAAACATACCACTAGATAGAGCTATAAAACAAGTTCAAGACATAGGAGCTTGTTTAATCTCACAAAGTGAAAATATAGCAATTGCAGATAAAAAAATGTATGCTTTACGTGATACAACAGCTACAGTTGAATCAATAGACTTAATTGCTTCTTCTATAATGAGTAAAAAAATAGCTTCAGGAGCTGAAAAGATATTACTTGATGTTACTGTCGGCTCAGGAGCATTTATGAAGAATTTAGAAAATGCAAGAAAGCTTGCAAATACAATGGTAGAGATTGGTAAAAAAACAGGTGTAGAAACCAAAGCTGTAATTACTTCAATGGATGAACCTTTAGGAAGAGCAGTTGGAAATGCAGTTGAAATAAAAGAAGTTATTAGCTTTTTACTTTCAGACGAAGAAACTTTACTTTCAGAAAATTTGAAAGATTTAAGAGAAGTGGTATTTGAGATTTCTGCATATATGATAAAAATGGCAGGAATGGGAGATGACATAGAAGAAAACAAGAAAAAAGTAAGAAGACAGATTACATCAAGAGCTGCTTATGATAAATTTATAGAATTAATAAAGGCACAAGGAGGTCATATATATAATGTATATATGGACTGGATTGGTATGAGTTTAGATATGCCGGTGCTAAAAGATGAAGCAAAATATTTAAAAGAAATAAAGGCGCAAAGTGAGGGAACTATTATTTCAATTGATAGTAAAAAAATAGGTGAAGCTTTAGTATGTCTTGGGGGAGGAAGAACTAAAAAAGATGAAGAAATAGATTATGCTGTTGGTTTTGAATTTAAGAAAAAAGTAGGAGACAAAGTAAATGTAGGAGATACTATTTTAACTTGCTTATATAATGATAAAGAAAAGTTTAATGAAAGTTTTGAATACATTAGTGATGCAATTATAGTTAAAGACGTAAACGAAGAGATTAGAAATAGTTTAAAAGCCAAACCTAATATACTAGATATCATATAATTTAAAAATGGGTATATAGAATACAAATATTAAAATGTATTGCTATATAGCCATTTTTTAGAATTTTTACTTGATTTTTTCCACTTGACAAATTATATATTTAGTATATAATATTATGTGAACAATATATGTGAAAGGAGAGTTATCACATTGCGTATAATAGCAGGAAAATTTAAAGCTAAAAGATTAATAAGTCCTAAAACAGAAAAAACAAGACCAACTTTAGATAGGGTAAAGGAAGCACTGTTTAGTATATTGGAGCCATATATTAAGGAAGCAGAGGTTTTAGACTTGTTTTCTGGCACTGGAAATTTAGGATTAGAAAGTATAAGCAGAGGGGCTAAATTTGCTTGGATGAATGATAAGGAAAAACTTGGTATTTCGACAATAATATCTAACACTAAGTTGACTAAAGCAGAAAAATATGTTAAAATAACTAACAAAGATTACATCAAATGCTTAAACCAAATTTTAAAAGAAAATATGCAGTTTGACGTTATATTTTTAGATCCACCATATGATAGTAATTTAGGTATAAATTCCTTAAAAACTATATCAGAAAGTGGAGATAAATATTTAAAAAAAGATGGGATAATTGTGTATGAAACAGATAAAAATTTCTTATCAAAAATTGAGGGGAAAGTATCGCTTGATGAATTTAAAAATTTAAAATGTATTGATACAAGAACGTATTCAAACGTCGTATTAAAGTTATATACTTGGAGGTAATAAAATGGAAATATTTACTCTTTTAGAAAATTTAGAAGAATTATTAGATAGTGGTTCTAAAGTACCATTTTCTAGTAAGGTTATGGTTGATGTAGATGAATTAAGAGAAATCTTAGAAGATATTCGTCTTAAATTACCAGATGAATTAAAACAAGCAAAATGGGTAAAAGAAGAAAGACAAAGAATAATATCTGATGCTGAGCAAGAAGCAGAAAATATGATAAAAGACGCAGAAAGCAAAATAGTTACTTTAGTTGATGAACATGTTATTACAAAACAAGCATTAGCACAAAAAGAAGAAATTATTGAAAATGCAAATAAAGTTTCTAAAGAAATAAGCTTAGGAACTCGCGATTATGCAGATGCTATGCTTGAAAAAGTTGAAGATGTTTTAAGAGAAACATTAGAAGTAATTCGTAATAATAGAAAAGAGTTAAACTAAAATTAATGTGAGGTTGATGATTTAATGGGTAGAAAGAGAAAATCTACGCAAAGAGGAAGTAATAGAAAAGCTAACACAAGAAGTAGAAACAGCAAAGCAAATAAAAAGACATTTAGTACTGATGTACTGGGTGGAATTTTAGTAGTGCTAGGACTAATTTTATTTGTGTTCTTAAAGTTTGAAAATATTGGAGTATTAGCAGAAATATTCAAAAATATCTCTATGGGATTTTTTGGAAAAATGGCGTATTTACTTCCTGTTAGTTTAGTAGCTATCGGAATAAAAACTATATATTGTGATGAAAAAAATAAAATATCAAATGATATATTTAAAGGAATATATCTAACTACAGTTATTTCGGCTACTGTGGCTGTTTTTGCAAATAGTTCTTTTAATATTTTTGACAATTTTGTAAAAGCTATAGTAGATGGTTATAACGGTGGAATAAGTGGAGAAAATATATCAGGTTTTGTAGGTGTCTTGTTTTCATCATTATTTGTAAATGTAATAGGAGTAATAGCATCAAGAATAGCTCTTGTGTTTATATCTTTAATTTCAGTTCTTTGCGTATTTAAAATATCATTTCAAGAGTTATTTTATGGAATATATAACGTGTATGCATATATATATAACGCAGTAGCTTCTATGATTAATATATTATTTGGAAGAAATGACGAAGATGATGATATAGATGATGACGAAGAAGAGAAACCTAAACTTACAAAAAGGCAAAGATTAAAACTAGAAAAAGAACAAAAAGCTATGGCAGCAAAGATGAAGGAAAAAGGTAATCCTAATAGTGTTGAAGAAAACTTAGAAGTAGATAAGACTGAACAAGTTGAGTTTGACTTTAATAAATTAGGAGGCAAGCCAAGTGAAAAGGAAATTCAGGCTAAACAACAAAGAGATGAATTTTTCCATAAACAAAAAGAACAAAAGGAAGATAAATCTGTAAAAGAGGTTTTAACTCTAGACCATACAAGACATGTAGAAGCAGACAATTATGAATTTCCACCTCTTGACCTTTTAGGAGAACCTAAAGGTGGAGAAGTATTTGATAAAAAAGCAATACATGCAACTGCTGTTAAATTACAAAAGACTTTAGCAAGTTTTGGTGTTGAAGCAAAAGTTACTAATATAACAAAAGGACCAACTGTTACTCGTTATGAACTTACTCCAAGCACAGGTGTAAAGGTAAGTAAAATTGTTAACTTATCAGACGATATTGCATTAAACCTTGCTGCTAAGAGTATAAGAATAGAGGCTCCAATTCCAGGAAAAGCTGCAGTTGGAATAGAAGTACCAAATCAGGTTTCTGAATCTGTATTCTTAAGAGAAGTAATAGAATCTGAAGCATTTCAAAATCATAAATCTAAGCTTGCTTTTGCACTTGGAAAAGATGCAGCAGGTGAAATTGTGGTTGGAGATATTGCTAAAATGCCACATACTTTAATAGCGGGTTCTACAGGTTCTGGTAAGAGTGTATGTATTAATTCACTTATTGTTTCAATACTGTATAAATCAAGACCAAGTGAAGTTAAAATGATACTTATTGATCCAAAAATGGTTGAACTTTCAGGATATAACGGAATACCTCATTTACTTATTCCAGTAGTAACAGATCCAAAAAAGGCTGCAGGTGCACTTAACTGGGCAGTACAAGAAATGGTTAATAGATATAAATTATTTGCTGATAAAGGTGTAAAAGATATAAAAGGATATAATGCCTTAATGGAAAAAGAAGAGGATGGAGCTAAGCTTCCTCAGATTGTTATAATTGTAGATGAACTTGCGGATCTTATGATGGTAGCTCCAAACGATGTTGAAGATGCAATTTGTAGACTTGCTCAAATGGCAAGAGCTGCAGGAATGCATTTAGTAATTGCAACTCAAAGACCATCTGTTGATGTTATCACTGGTATAATTAAGGCAAACATTCCATCAAGAATTGCTTTTACAGTATCTTCACAAGTAGATTCAAGAACTATTTTAGATATGGCTGGAGCTGAAAAATTGCTTGGAAAGGGTGATATGTTATATTTCCCTGTTGGTGAAACTAAACCACATAGAATACAAGGAGCATTTATTTCAGAAAAAGAAATTGAAAAGATAGTTGAAAATATAAAATCAAATTCAAATAGTACATATAGTGAAGCAATTATTGAAAGTATAGAAAAGGCAAATACATCTTCTAAAGGCGGAGATGACCAAAATGGTGAAGATGATGCTGATCCAATATTAAATGACGCTATTGATTTAGTTGTAGATATGGGACAGGCTTCTGCTTCTATGCTACAAAGAAGATTTAAAATAGGATATTCAAGGGCTGGAAGAATAGTAGACCAAATGGAAGCTCGTGGTCTTATATCTGGTTATGAAGGAAGCAAACCAAGACAAGTTTTAGTATCAAAACAAGAATGGCAAGAAATAAAACTTGGAAATCAGGGTGGTACTACAGAAAGTAGTGAAGGAAATGAAAACTTTAATGTAGCAACAATGCCTGTTATAGAGGAAAATATGGATATGCAAAATGAAGAGGTAAAAAAATCAAAATATGATATTGAATTATAAAAGTAGATAAAGGAGAAAAAAATATAGATGTCAGTTTTAAACTTAGTATATAATGGTAATGAACTTTTAAGAGAAAAATCAGAAGAAATAAAAAATGTAGATGAAGATATTAAAAAAATAGCTTCAGATATGTTGGACACAATGTATAAGTTCGATGGTTTAGGCCTTGCAGCAGTGCAAATAGGTTTACTTAAAAGAATGATTACATATGATGTTTCGTATATAGAAGAGGGAGCTAAAAAGAAACCAGTTGTTATGATAAATCCAAAGATAACTTGGGTATCAAAGACAAAAGTTCTTGTTGAAGAAGGTTGCTTAAGCTTTCCTGATGTATTTAAAAATGTAGAAAGATATGAAAAAGTAAAAGTTGAATATATAGGACTTGATGGAAAAAAGAGAATAAAGAGCGTAAAGGGAATGGAAGCTATAGTTATTCAACATGAAACAGATCATTTAGATGGGGTTGTATTTTTAGATAGAGCAGAAGAAAATGAAAGAAAAAGAGGAAAATAAAATGAAGATAAGTTTAAAAAAGAAAATATTACTTACCATTTTAGTAGTTGTTATTCTAGGAATAATTGCAACTGTTATGTATTTTAAAGAATTATATGAAACTTCAGAAAAAGGAAAAACAAATAAGTTTTATGAGGAAATAAAAGACAAACTTCCTTTAGATGAAAAAAGAGTTGTTATTTCAATTAAAAAATATGATCTAAATGCTGATGGAGCAGAAGATTATGTGGGAATAACTGGAATAAAAAAATATCATGATGAAGAGAAAAATTTATTTAAAGATTCAGATTCAAATATTGAATTATATAAAGATGTAGAAGTTGTATATATTGATGGTAATACAAAAGAACCTAAAAAATATGCAACAGAAATGTCTTTTTATAAAGAAGTGAAATTTGAAATAAAAGAAGATGAAAAAAATAAATATATTTTTGCTAGCGATGAAAATAGTGGAAATGTTATTCTTCTAGTACTAAAGGATAATGAATTAAAAAATATAGTAAAAGATTCAATACAGGCAGATTTTAATGGATATACTATAAATGTAACATTTGATGAGGAAAATACTTCAAAAATAAAAGTAAAGTTAGATAATTATGCTAGATCATATTTAAATGAAGTAGCTGATGTAACTGAGTTAGAATTTGAAGATAAGGCTATAAACAAAGATAATTATAGAGCAACATATCTTGCTAATAAGTTTTGTTCATTTAAATTAGAGGATATAGATGGAGATAATAGACTAGAGCTTGTAGGAGTGCAAAATATATTATACTTAAATGATAATAAAAAACAAATGAATAAAAATGAAGGAACTGTTGAAACTATATTTAAGATAAATGATGAACAAAAATTAGAGTATAATAAAGTTGAAATAAAAAAATAATATAATAATAAGTTATAATAGAAGGCATAAAAACACATAATTTATGTCTTTTATTATTAGCTAATATGGAGGTATAAAATTATGAAAGAAGATTTAAAAATTGTATTTATGGGAACACCTGATTTTGCAGCTGCTTCACTAAAGAAATTAATTGAAGAAAAGTTTAATGTAATTGCTTGTTTTACTAATCCAGATAAGCCATCAGGAAGGGGAATGAAATTAAAATATTCTGAAGTTAAAGAAGTTGCTTTAGAAAATAATATTAAAGTATTTCAACCTGCAAAATTAAGAAAAAATGAAGAGGTGATAGATACTTTAAAAGAATTGGAACCTGATTTAATTGTAGTTGTAGCTTATGGTAAAATACTTCCAAAAGAAATATTAGAAATTCCAAAGTTAGGATGTATTAATGTTCATGGCTCATTGCTTCCTGAATATAGAGGAGCTGCTCCAATGCAATGGTCGTTAATAAATGGCGATAAAAAAACTGGAATTACCACTATGTTTATGGATGAGGGAATGGATACAGGAGATATGCTTTTAAAAGAAGAGGTGGAGATAACAGAAGAAGATAACTTTGAAACGCTTCATGATAAAATGAAAGAAGTAGGAGCAAATCTTTTAGTAAAAACAATAAATAGCTTGCAAATGGAAGATTTAAAAAGAATAAAGCAACCAGTTGAAGGCACTATTGCACCTATGATATCTAAAGAAATGACAAAAATAGATTTTAATAAGTCTTCAAAAGAAATATTTAATATGATTAGAGGAATGTCACCTTTTCCTGGTGCGTATATGGAAGATGTAGACGGAAAAATATATAAGGTATATAAAGTAAGTTATACATGTGACCAGTTATTGCAAGGAGAAAATGGTGAGGTAGTAGAAAGAACAAAGAATTCTTTAAAGATTAAATGCAAAGATGGCAGTGTATCAATTCTTGAAATAAAACCACAAAACAGTAAAAAAATGGAAGTTAAAGCATTTCTTGCAGGTAGTAAAATAGATGTAGGTTTTAAGTTCGTATAATATACACAATATTAAAATAAGGTACAAAAAAGATTACATAAAAATTGACTTTTCCTTCTGGATTTGGTATAATATTAATAGATTGTATTTTAATTCTAAAATAATTTTAAAGGAGAAGAAAAAAATGAAATATGTAGCTTTATTCCAATATGGAGAGTATGAGTATGGCTGTATTAATGAGGATGGAAAATTTGAGTGGAGAGCCGACTTAAATGACACGGGATTTTTAAGAGTTAACTTGGAAACTCTTACTCAAGTAACAAAAAACTTAAATATTCCCAACTTCGGATACAAGGCTTATGGAGATGCTTTTTTGATTTTTGATAAGTCTAAAGAAGAGTACACAGAATATGAACTTCCTGTTTTAGTTAAAGTTTTTGATAAATTAACAATAACTAAAAAAAGAACAACGCTTAAACTTCCTACCGAAGAAACCAAAAAAAAGGCGCGTGATATGTATTATACCATGGAAGATGAACTTTTTAGATTTCAGCACAAAGAAGAAATTTCTAAGTTATACAAAGCTATAGAAAAGGGAAATGGTATTGCGTATCTTTTGCATAGTAATTACCCATATCTTGAACAGATATTTTTTCATTGCAATGAATTTAAAAAACTATTTGTGTATGAATATGGGGAATATATTGTAGGTCTTAAACAAGATGATAATAACAAGATACTTACAGTTAATGTACCTAAAAATCTTGTTGGAAAAATTATAGGAAAAGGTGGAACAAATATAAAAGATATGGCGGAAAAGCTTGGAGTAAAAAAAATACAGGTAATAGGAATGTAAAGTGACTTAAGGAGGTAAATTTAATATGGTTATGAGTGTAATTCTTTGTGTTGTTTTTATTGTGTATCAAGCTTTAAAAATGGCAATCGAAAGCTCGTATAAAAAAGAAATTCGGCCAAATAAAATAGTATTAGTTACTTTTAATATTTTTGGAAGTATAGGTGCAATTATCTTTTATATCTTCGCTTCTTTTAATGGATTTAATATTAGATATTTGCTATATATATTAACATATATATTTTTAGTAAAGGATATATATAATAAAAATAAAAAATATAAAGTGTACAATAGTAAAAGCAACTAATAATGAAAAAACTTTGTTATCATTAATTTGATTTCAAAGTTTTTTTCTATACTTGAAAACATAAAAAAAATATAGTAAAATATATATTAGGATTATAAAATGGAGAAGAGAATGAAAGAAGAAATAAAAAATAAAAAAATAAATATTAATGAATTAACTTTAGAAGAGTTACAAAACTACATAGAAAAAGAATTGGGTGAAAAAAAATTTCATGCAACTCAGATATATAAATGGCTACATAGAGTAGGCGTTACTGATTTTGATGAAATGACCGACATTTCTAAATCCTTAAGAGAAAAATTAAAGGAAAATACATATATAACTAGACTTGAGGTATTACAGTGTCAAAAATCAAAGAAAGACGGGACTATGAAGTTTCTTATACTTTTAAATGATAACGCTGCAATAGAATCTGTATTTATGAGATATCATCATGGAAATACTTTATGTGTATCAACTCAGGTCGGATGTAAAATGGGATGTAAATTTTGTGCTTCCACAAAAGAAGGATTTGAAAGACATTTGTTAGCTTCAGAAATTGAAGGTCAGATTTTAACAGTTGAAAGATATACTAAAGAAAAGATTTCAAATGTTGTATATATGGGTATTGGTGAGCCTCTAGATAACTATGATAATGTGGTTCGCTCTATTCGCCTTATAAACGATCCATTAGGACTACGGAATTGGTGCAAGACATATAAGCTTATCAACATGCGGTTTGGTACCAAATATATATAGGTTAGCAAAAGAAAATATTCAGTGTACTCTTTCTATATCTTTGCATGCAACTACTGATGAGAAAAGAAGAGAGATAATGCCTATTGCAAATAGGTATACTATTCAAGAATTACTTGATGCTTGTAGAGAGTATATCAAGATAACAGGAAGAAGAATAAGCTTTGAATATGCTCTAATTTATGGTAAAAATGATAGTAAAGAAGATGCCCTAGCACTTGTTAAATTATTGCGTGGAATGATAGCACATGTTAATTTAATACCAGTAAATGAAATAAAAAATGGTGCATATAAAAAGGCAACTGAAAAATCAGTAGAAAACTTTATGAATACTTTAAATAGCTGTGGAATTGTAACTACCGTAAGACGCGAATTAGGCTCTGATATAGATGCTGCGTGTGGACAACTTAGAAAAAAGTATATTGAAAATAATAGCAATAAATAATGAATAGAAAAAATCATTGAAAATGTAAATATACAATATTCAATGATTTTTTGTGCTTTTATACTCGAATTACATTTGGCTTAAAAGGTAATCCGAGTTTTGGGTTATAATATGAATTTCATTGGATTTAAAAATGATTTCTTTAACTTTACTTGTCCTTGTAGTTTGAGTGTTCTCATCAACTTTACCATAAGCATAAAGTTCATAATTTTTATTAATGAGCCTGCTAGCTTCAAAAATATCAATTATTGGTTCTGAAAAATCATCAAAATCATTTTTGTCAATCGCCTCAAAACAGAATAGTTTGAATTTTTTTACATTAGTCATTTTTTTTACTCCTTTAATTTAAGAAATTTTTAAATAGATATAAAATCTAATAATAGTATATCATGTTTTTAAAATTATGTCAACCCAATTCATACAATTAAATATTAGAAAACTTGTATAGAAATGTAATAAAAACTATTGAAATATATTTCTGTTTTGATATAATATATAGTGTGAAAATATTCGAGGTGAATAAATGGAAGTTATAGCAAAGTCTGATATAGGAAAAAGAAGAACTAATAACGAAGATAGCTTTATAGTAAAGAAGTTTAGTGAAGATGTCTCTCTTTTTATTGTTGCTGATGGCTTAGGTGGATATTTAAGTGGTGAAGTAGCAAGTAAATTACTAACAGAAGTTATTTCTTCAAACATTGAAAAAAATTTAAATGATATATTAGTAAAATCAGAAGAAGATATAGAAAAAATATTAGAAAATGCAGTTCTTAATGCAAACGAAAAAATATATAATTTAGAAAAAACTGATGCAAAATATGAAGGAATGGGGACAACTGTTGTAGCAGTTTTAAAAGTAATGGAAAATGTATATTATACTTCTGTAGGAGATACAAGACTTTATTATATTCCAAAAGATTTTAAATACATAAAACAAATAACAGAAGATGATACATATGTAAATGAATTATTGAGAACTAAAGTCATAAATTTAGAACAGGCCAAAAATCATCCTCAAAAACATGTCCTTACAAAGGCTGTTGGAATAATGAGAGATTTAGAGGTTAAAGTATATAAACTAGATATGCCTTTTGGATATTTACTTTTGTGTTCTGATGGACTTACAAATATGGTAGAAGATAATAAAATTCTAGAAATAGCAAAAAACAATAAATTTGAAAATGTAGCTACTGTTTTGATTGAAAATGCAAATGCAAATGGTGGCGTTGATAATATAACTTTAATATTAGTTAAAGAAGGGAAGTAAAGAGTATGGAGGACAATTTAATAGGAAAAGAATTAGGCTCTAGGTACCAGATACTAGAAAAAATTGGTGAAGGTGGCATGGCTACAGTTTATGAAGCAAGATGTAAGCTTTTAAATAGGTATGTAGCTATTAAGGTGTTAAAAAGCGAATATGCCAAAGATGAAACCTTTGTTAAAAGATTTAGAGCAGAAGCTCAATCAGCAGCTGCACTTACACATCCAAATATTGTATCTGTATATGATGTAGGGGAAGAAAATGGTATAAATTATATAGTAATGGAGCTTTTAGAAAGCAAAACTTTAAAAGACTATATTAATGAACATGGTGCTTTAGATAGTGAATTAACATTAAAGATTGCAGCTCAAATAGCTTCAGCTTTGCAAGCTGCACATAAATCACATATAATTCATAGAGATATAAAACCTCAAAATATAGTACTAAATAAAAATATGGTAGCTAAGGTAACAGATTTTGGAATTGCCAAGATAACAAATGTTCCTAGTTCTACAATAACAAGTTTTGGAAGTACTATGGGTTCAGTACATTATTTTTCACCAGAACATGCTAAAGGTGGATATACTGATGAAAAATCAGATATTTATTCATTAGGTGTTGTAATGTATGAAATGGCTACAGGTAAACTACCATTTGATGCAGATTCACCTGTATCAGTTGCTTTAAAGCATATTCAAGAAACTCCTGTAGAACCAATAGTTTTAAATCCAAAAGTAAGCGTTGCGTTAAATCAAATAATAATGAAAGCTATGGAAAAAAGTACAGCTTTAAGATATCAAAGTGCAACAGAACTTTTAAATGATATATCTATTGCTCTTGCAAGACCAAATTCATTGATACCAAGTAAGGTAGCATCAGTAGAAGCAGGAGAAACACAAGTTATACCAATAATTCACGTTGAAGATGAAGAGGAAAATAACTTAGTGCCAAATTTAAGAACAAGAAATGCAAATAATTCAAATTACTCTAACTATTCAAAAACGTCTCAAACTTCAACTCCAAGAAAAAGAAATGAAGCTATTGAAGAAGATACAGAATATGATTACAAAAAGGGAAATAGTGGGGAAAATGATAGTTCAGAAAAAGAAAATAAAGGAAAAAACAAGAAAAAGATAATTATAATTTGCAGTATAATAGCTGTAATAGTAATTGGTTTTGGAATATTTTTTGGAATAAAAATAGCTAAGAAAGTTAAGGCTCAAGAAGCAGCAAATGTTGAAGTTGAAGTACCAAATGTAGTTGGACGTGATTTTAACGAAGTGGTTGAAGAGTACTCAAAACAAGGAATACAGGTTATTCAAGATAAATCAGAATATAGTTCCGACCAACCAGAAGGACATATTATTTCACAAACTCCTGAAAAAGGAAGTAAAACAAAAGATAAGAAAATATATGTAGTAGTAAGCAAAGGTGAAAAATTAGTCGATGTTCCAGATGTTACAGGAAAAGATATAAAAGTAGCAAAATATGAACTTCAAGATACATTAGGCTTTGTAGTTGAAACAGAGGAAGTTATAAACGAAAAAGTTACTGCTGGAATAATAATCTCACAAGATCCTAAAAAAGAACAAAAACCATATGGTAGTACAATAAAACTTGTAGTAAGTAAAGGTGATGGAAAAGAGTCAGTACTAATGCCAAATGTAGTCGGAAAAACTGAAGCTGACGCAAAATCTGAGCTTGAAAAATTAAAACTAAAAGTAAATGTTAAATATTCTGATGATAATTCTAAAACAAACGGTGTAGTATTATCACAAAGTTATCCTCAAAATCAAGAATTAAAAGAAGGAGATATGGTTGATATAACTGTAAATAAATTAATGATTAGTAAGACAGTATCAATTGATTTGTTAGAATTACAAGGAGGAACTCCAGTTTCAGCAGATAAAATAACAGTAAAGGTAACTGCAAGTATAGATTCTAGTGCAACAAATACTGTATTTGAAAAATCATTTGATCCATCTGAAAAATCTACTAGCTTTACAATTAACGGATATAACAATGCTGTTTTAAAGATTTATCTTAATGATAAACTTGCAAAAGAACAAAAAATAGAATTTTAATAATGAAAAAAGGTGATTAGAAAAACAAATCTAATTGCCTTTTTTGTAATAAAATTCAAGGTATGTGAATATATATTAATATATAGTATATATGATAAATAAATATGAGAGGTGATAAGATGGAAGATAAAAAATTATCTAAAATAATAACAAACCAAAACATTATCATGGAGAACAGGGAGAAAATATCTGTAACAGGAGTTATAGATATACATAGTTTTGATGATGAATTGGTACTTGCACAAACTGATTTAGGTATACTTACAATTAAGGGCGATGATTTAAAAATGAATAAGCTAAATTTAGAAAATAATGAACTTGTAATTGAAGGACAAATTATGGCAGTAGCATACAGTGATGCAAATCAAGCAAAAAAATCTGGTTTTATGAATAAATTATTTAAATAGAAAGAGGAAGAATTATGCTTATTGCAACTCAAGTCTCAGATTTTGTTCGGCTTTTTCATTATTGGAATAATAATAGCTATAATTTTCGACTTTTTTAGAACATATAGAAGTTTAAAAAGAGTGTCTAGTATGAAAGTAATTGTTCAAGATATAATATATTTTTTTGTTTCGACATTTATAATATTATGGGGAATAATAAACATATTAGATTCAAGTATTAGGTTGTATATTTTTATAGCTATTATTTTAGGCTCAGCCTTACATTTTACTTTTTTTAGTAAATATAGCCAAAAAGTATATAAGTTTCTTTTTAAGACATCAAAAGAAATTATTGACTTTTTTCTACTACCTTTAAATCTAATTTTGTATATTATACTAAAAAATTGTATAATATTAAAAAAATTCGTAAAAAAATGTTGCAAAAAGTTTTTTAATATGTTAACATTTATTATAGATAAGCTAAAAATCACTAAAATTAGCTTAAAAGTTAAGAAAACAAAAGAAGGTATAAATTATGAGAAAAGCAGTTAATGCTGAAAATAGTAAACCAAAGAGAAGAAAGAAAATAAGTATATTTAAAGTTGTAGTTTTTATATTTTTTGTATATTTTGTATATACTGTTTATGATCAACAAGTACAAATAAATAGCTACAATTCTAAAATTGAAACATATAAAGCTGATATAGAGAATAAAAATAAATTAACAACTTATTATAATGAACAAAAAAATAATATAGAGAGTACTGAGTATATAGAAGATGTTGCAAGAGATACATTAGGTTATGTAAAACCTTATGAGAAAATATTTGTAGATGCAAATAAATAATATAGTATAGTATAGTATTTTAAAGCGTAGATTAAAGATTATCTATGCTTTTTTGATTTTAAAATGGCAGGACTTGACTTAAATGATATAATACTAGTATGTATGGTTTTACTATTCAAATTAATTAATTAGAAGGAGATTTATTATGAATTATAATGACTTAGGAACAGATGAAAGGGCGATGATTATAAGAGAGGCAAATAGTTTTGTAGTATGGAACTTAACAGTTAGAGAACTGGCGAATGCAGAAAAAGTTTCAAAATCAACAATGTATAATCGGTTAGTGATTATTTTACCTCAAATTGATTATCCTCTATATTTAAAAGTAAGAAAGGTACTTGATAAAAATAAGCGTGAAAGAAGCAAACATGGCGGAATGAAAAATAAAGAAAGATGTTTAAGAGAAAATTTAAATAAAAAATAATTAGAAAAAAGATATAGTTTTGATTGTAAGCTATATCTTTTTTATTTAAAATATCCATTCTATAATTCCTAAAATTATTAGTAAAATAGAACCAATAAATTCAGAATTTTTTTTCAAATAATTATTTATAACATTTTTTCCTAAATTATTTCCTATATATATAAATAAAAAGCTTGTCACAAGTGTAGAAATAAAAGAAAATAGTATATTAATTCCAGCTGCACTTGCAGCAATACCTGTAGCTACATTATTTAAAGATAAAGTGAAAATAATTGTTATCAGTTCTTTTATATTAAGAGCTTTTAAAGGTATTTTTCTATTATCATCATTTTCATTATTCTTATTTAAGTATTTATTATATAATATTTTTAAAATACCAATAATTCCAATAGCTATTAAAGAAATAGAACCTAACAAATTAACAATTCTTGGAGTAAAAAGTATAAATAATATTTCACCAAATTTCATTGAAAGTATAGTGATTATGGTAGTAAATACTGAAATGATAATATTCTTGATTATTGGAATATGTATATTTTTTGAGCCAAATGACATACCAATAATAATATTATCAAAATTAGCAGATATACTAAAAAGTATACACGATATTATATTTAACAATTTTTTAACTCCTTCCATTTTCTAAAATACTTCTAATATATTAAATGAAAGCTCTAATTAAAATGTAACAAAAAAATACAAAATACATTTTCTTTTTAGTTTTTCACTTTATTTTTTGCATTATTTGTAGTAAAATATTAACTGTAAATAAGTTTAATTTTTTAGAGGGGGAAAAATGCAAAAGGTTTGGAATATAAAAAAATATAACGAAGAAGAAATTGATAAGATAAGTAATAAATATAACATATCTAAATGTCTTGCTAAACTTCTAAAAGCAAGAGAAGTAGAAGATATAGATATGTATTTAAATGGAACGTTAAAAGATTTAAGAGATCCGTTTTTACTTAAGGATATGCAAAAAATAGTAGATAGAATAAAACTTGCAATAAATAAAAAAGAGAAAATTTGTATATACGGTGATTATGATGTAGATGGTATAACAAGTATTACAATAATGTATAAGTTCTTAAGTGACCTAGGGTTAGATGTGATGTATTATTTACCAGATAGGTTACAAGAAGGCTATGGGGTTAATAATGAAGCTTTAGATAAAATAAAAAAAGAAGGCGTATCTTTGGTTATAACTGTAGATTGTGGAATTACAGCTATAGATGAAGTGGAATATGCTAAAAGCCTTGGACTTGACATTGCTATAACAGACCATCATGAATGTACAGAAAATTTACCTACTGCACTTGCGATTATTAATCCAAAGCAGAAAGATGATAATTATCCATTTAAAATGTTTGCAGGAGTGGGAGTGGCATTTAAAGTTTTAAGTGCACTTGCAATTAGTTTAAACATGGAAAGTGAAAGTTACCTTAAATATTTAGATATAGTAGCAATAGGAACAATATCAGATATAGTACCTCTTTTAGATGAGAATAGAATTATATCTAAAGAAGGTTTAAAACAAGTAGCTAATACCAAAAATGAAGGTATAAAAGCTATGCTTAGAGTGATTAATTTTAAGGATATTGATAGTACAATGGTATCTTTTGGTATGGCTCCAAGAATAAATGCTTGTGGAAGAATGGGAGATGCATCTATTGCAGTAAAATTGTTATTAGAGGAATCTGAAGAAAATGCTAAAGAATTAGCTGAAAAATTAGATAGTTTGAATATAAAAAGGCAAGAAGTAGAAAAAAACATATTTGAAGAAGCAGTAAATACAATTGAAAATGAAGGATATACACAAAAAAATAGTATTGTACTATATAATGAAAATTGGCATAATGGAGTAATAGGTATTGTTGCTTCAAGACTTGTAAATATATATAATAAACCAGTTGTACTATTTACAAAAGAAAATGATGTGGTAAGAGGTTCTGGAAGATGTCCAAATGGCTTTTCACTTTATGATGCGTTAACTGAGTCAAAAGAGTATTTAATACAATTTGGTGGACATGAACTTGCCGCAGGAATGAGTATTGAAGAAGAAAACATACCTTTATTTAGAGAAGAATTTGAAAAAATAGTTACTCAAAATATGAAAGACTTAGTACAAGTAATAGATGTTGATATGGAAATAAAAAAGAGTGATTTAGGAGTTCAAATATTAAAAGATATAAATAGAATAAAACCATATGGACAAGCAAATAACACTCCACTCTTTTTGTATAAAGGGCTAAAAATACATTCTATTAGAACATTAAAAGAAGAAAAACATCTAAAGTTTACACTTCAAGATGAAAGAGTCTTACTAGAAGCTTTAGCTTTTTCACAAGGTGCAAGAAGAGATGATGTAAGACTTGGAGATAAAATAGATGTACTTTGTAATGTGGAAATAAACTCATATAATACACCAAGAACTATTCAGCTTATATTACAAGATTTTAAGAAAACTGTAGATTAAAAGATAAAAAGTAATTTTTAGTAGAGTAGTAAAATAGAGTAACTTTAGGAGGTGGACTTAAAAAATGGATGAAAATAAAAATTTAGAGTATATAGCTAAACTTTTAGATGAAGAAAAGATAAAATATGATAAAAAGAAATTACAAAAGGTTTTTGAATATGCAAACCGAATGTATAATGGAAAGAAAAAAGCAAATATAGACATGATTGACCATGTAATAGGTGTTGCAAGTTTAGTAATTTCTTTAAGACTTGATGATGTATCGGTTTATGCTGCTTTGTTACATGGAGTAGTAAAATGTGAAGAATTTGATAAAAAAGAATTTGAAAAGTTATTTGGCTCAGAAGTATTAGACATGGTACTTACAATAGATAAGCTCTCATATCTTAATTTAAAAGGTAAAGAAAAATTAAATAGTGATAAGCTAAAAGATATGTTTATGGCCATAGCTAAAGATATACGAACAGTAATTATAAAATTAGCAGATAGGCTATACAATATGCAGAATATAAAAAATGTAGATAGTGATGAAGTAAAAATAAATATGGCAAAAGAGTGCTTAACTATTTATGCTCCAATAGCACATAGATTAGGAATGTCTCAAATGAAGGCAGAACTTGAAGATATATCATTTAGAATACTTATGAAAGATGAGTATGCACTAGTTAAATCACAAATTGATGAAAAGAAAAAAGAAAGAGAAGAGTATATAAAAAGAAGAATTGAGGAAATAGAAAAAGCTTTAAGTGAACAAAAAATAGTTGCTAAAGTTTACGGAAGACCAAAACATTTCTATAGTATATATAAAAAAATGAAAGCAAAAAACTGTAATGCTGATGATTTGTTTGATCTTTTAGCAATTAGAATAATAGTGGATTCTATTAAAGATTGTTATACAGCACTTGGAATTGTACACGATATGTACAAACCAATGCCAGGAAGATTTAAAGACTATATTGCAGTGCCAAAAACAAATATGTATCAGTCACTTCATACTACTGTGTTTGGAGAGGGAGGTCGTCCTTTTGAAATACAGATTAGAACTTGGGATATGCATAAAGTAGCAGACTATGGTATAGCAGCTCACTTTGCATACAAAGAAAAAAAGACAAAACAGACAGATGCAGATAAAAAATTAGTATGGTTAAGACAAACTTTAGAAATTCAAAAGGAACTTCAAGATACCTCTGAAAATATTAAAAAAATGAAAGTAGAATTATTTGGCGAAGAGGTTTTTGTCTTTACTCCAAAAGGTGAAATAAAGGCACTTCCAAAAGGCTCTACCCCTATTGACTTTGCATATTTGATACATCAAAAAGTTGCTGAAAAAATGATAGGAGCCAAAATAAATTCTAAAATGGTTCCTTTACATACAAAACTTGAAAATACAGATGTAGTAGAAATAGTAACATCATCAAATGCAAAAGGACCAAGCAGAGATTGGTTGAAATATGTAAAAACATCAAATGCTAGAAATAAAATAACTTGTTTTTTAAAAAATAAAGGAAAAGAAGAAAACATTGTAAAAGGAAAAGAACTTTTTCAAAAAGCTATAAGGAAACAAAAAATATCTAAAGAGGAGTTTTTAAAGGATAAATATGTTGATAAAGCTCTTAAAAAGTTTTCTTTTAAGACCTTAGATGATGCATATGAAAATATAGGCTTTGGTAGCATTTCAGCTTTAAAAGTAGTAAATAGAATTATTGAAGTTTATGAAGAAGAAAATAAAGAAAAATTACCAAGCATAAAAGATATAAATCAAAAAAATAAGAGAAAAAATGAAGAGGAATTTGTAATAGTAGAGGGAATAAAAAATTGTAAAACTCAACTTGCCAAATGCTGTATGCCAATTCCTGGAGATGAAATTGTAGGATATATTACTAATGCAAATGGTGTTTCTATACATAGAAAAAATTGTAAAAATTTAAAAAACTTAGATATGAAATCTAGAAAAATAGAAGTTTCATGGAAAGAAAAGATAAAAATAAATTCTAAAGTTAAATTAGTTATAATGGCAAATAATAGAGAAAACATATTAAATGATGTGTTAAAAGAAATAGGAAATAGTAATATAACTTTAAGTTCAGTTGTAACAAAGGAAAAACAAAATAGAGAAATCGATATAGTTGTAGAAATTATGATTTCTGATACAATTGAACTTCAAAAATTAATCAAGCTATTAAAAAGAATAGATAGTGTTTATGATATAAAACGTATTCATTAGAGTGTAGGAGGAAGAAATATGAAATATATGGAAGAAGATAATTTAAGAGAAGAAATACTTACTAGTGGAAAAAATATTATAGCAAATGTGACAGTAGATGGAGTAGTGTATTATATTGATGCAAATAGAGAAGTATACGAAAATGTTGGAGGAACTCTTTATCCAGTTAATAAAGAGGAGATAAAAGAAGCAGTAAGGAAAATATTCTTTAAAAAAAGTGATAACTTTATGTTGTAATTATTGAAAGGTATTAAGTATTAAAATGAAAGTAGATATTATAGAAATAGATGTTGCATCAAGTGGTCATATTACTAACACCTATCTTGCTTTCGATGAAAAAGATGGTAAAAGAGAAGGCATATTAATTGATCCCGCTGATGATGCTAAAAAAATATTAGATGAAATAAATAGTAAAAATGTAAAAGTAAGATATATTGTTGTAACTCATGCTCATGGAGACCATATAGGAGCATTAGAAGAAGTGCGAAAAAATACAAATGCTAAAATATTAATACATAGAAATGATAAAGAGGCTTTGACTAATGCAGATGAAAATTATTCGCATGAATTAGGAGTTAATTTACAAAATATAAAAGATGAAGATATAATAGAAGTAGAAGACGGTTACAAATTTGAAGTCCTTAGTATGCAATTTGAAGTTATACATACTCCTGGTCATACTGCGGGATGTATATGTATATATGAGAGTAGCTCTAATATATTATTTACAGGAGACACTATATTTTGTGACTGTTATGGAAGATGTGATCTTTATTCAGGAAGTTTTAGTGATATGGTAAATTCTTTAAGAAAAATATTTAATAGATTTGATGATGTGATGATTTATCCAGGACACGACAAGCAAGTAAAATTAGATAGTGCAAAAAGAAGAATAAGGTTACTTATATCATTAAAAGGAGTTACACTTTAGGAGGAATAATATGAGTCGTTTTAAAGAAATAATTGAAGAAGAAAGCAAAAAAGACTATTATAAAAAGCTACATGAATTCATAGATAATGAATATAAAACTAAAACAATATATCCGCCAAGAGAAAACATTTTTTTCGCACTAAAAAATACTCCTTATGAATATGTTAAAGTTGTTATAATAGGACAAGATCCATATCATGGAGAAGGGGAAGCTCATGGAATGTGCTTTTCAGTTAATCCAGGAATAAAAGTACCACCTTCTTTACAAAATATCTATAAAGAAATAAATAGAGATTTAGGATATAAAATTCCTAATAATGGATATTTACTAAAATGGGCAAGACAAGGAGTACTTCTTTTAAACAGTGTCTTAACTGTAGAAAAGGATAAACCTGCTTCTCACCAAGGAAAAGGATGGGAAATATTTACTGATAGGATAATAACAGAAATAAATAACAAAAATACACCTGTCGTATTTTTGTTATGGGGAAAATTTGCAAAAGAAAAGCAGATCCTTATAACAAATCCTATACATTTAGTTCTTACAAGTTCTCATCCAAGCCCATTCTCTGTAAAGTATGGATTTGAAGGATGTTCGCATTTTTCAAAAACAAATAAATTTTTAAAAGAACATAATATGGCAGAAATTGATTGGCAAATAGATGATATTTAAATATTGGGGAAGATGAAATCTTCTCTTTTTTTGTCGAAATTTTACGACCGATTTTTAAGGTAAAAGTATTTACAAAAAGCATCACGTAATGTATAATAATATCACTGTTATAAAATTTTAAAATTATTTGTATATACAATTTAAAAACATAGTTAATTTAAATAATTAAGTTCAAAATTTTAATTCAAAGATAATTTAATCTTAATTTTAAATCTTAAAATTCAAGTAGAGAAAAAATAGTAATAAAGATAAGTAGTAAAAACAAATAGACTATTTTCACATGTGATTTTAAACACAATTAAAGTGCAAAAATACATTTAATGCGTTGACTAACATGTGAAAATAATATATAATAAGGAGGGAAGAGATATATTGAAATATAATAATGAAGATTTAGAAAAAGCCAAATTATATGAAATAATAGATGCCGGAATAGACCCGAGAGAAAATATAATATTTCAGATGTTATTTTCTAAAAAAGGAAATGAAGACTTACTCCAAGATTTTCTAGAGAAGTTATTAAAAAGGAAAATAAAAAAGTTAGAGGTAGCAAATGAAGTATCATTAGATGTAGATGACGTAAGAGAAAAAGTAGGAAGAATAGATATAAAGGCAATAATAGATGAAGAAATGATATGTGATATAGAAATGCAAGTAAAAGAAGATAAGTTAATCTTAAAAAGGACAACATATTATGCAGCAAAATTAATAGCTGAGCAATTAAAAAAAGGAGACATATATAATAAACTAAAACCAGTAATGCAGATTTCAATATTAGATAAAAGTTTAATGAAAGAAGAAAAAGATTATATACTAGAAGGAATAACGGTATTAAAAAATAATAGAAACAAAGAGTTAAATTCAAATTGTAAGGTATGTTATATAGAGTTAGAAAAGTTTAGAGATAAAAAAATAGAAGAGTATAATGAATTTGATATGTGGTTAGCATTTTTAGATGCTAAGAGAAATAAGGAAGGGGTGAAAAGAGCAGTGGAAGAAAACGAGAAAATAAAAAATGCAGTATTAATATGTCATGAATTAACAGGAAGTGCTAGAGCTAAAAGAGTAAGAGAATTAAATGAAAAATGGAGAAAAGATTTTCTAACAGAAGAATATACCAGAGGAGAGGAAGTAGGAGAAGCTAAAGGAAGAGCCGAAGGAAAGGCAGAGGGAATAGCCGAAGGAAAAGCAGAGGGAATAGCAGAAGGAAAAGCTAAAGGAAAAACAGAAGAAAGAATAAAAATAATAAAAAAACTACTCAAGTCTGGAATGAATATTGAGAAAATATCCAGTTTAATAGACATGCCTGTAAGTAAAGTTAAAAAAATAAGTTTGCTTTAATATTAAAGGAATGAAAAGGGCAGTGGAAGAAAAGGAGAAAATAAAAAAGGCAGTATTAATATGTCATGAACTAACAGGAAGTGCTAGGTTATATCTAGTTTAATAGATATTCCAATATGTGAAATAGAAAGAATAAAGTCAGTTTAATTAAATAATATGTAAGATTTGTTAAAATATTTACTTAAAAACTTTGATTTTTGAACCTTACTGTGGTATAATTGGGCTAAAAGAAGGTAGGGTGATAGTGTGGAAAAATTGCAAATTATATATAGTAAATCACAAGAAGCCATATATCTTTCTCATTTAGATATAGTAAAAATTTTTGAACAAGCTTTTTCTAGAGCAGATATACCAATTGCTTTTTCAAATGGCTTTAATCCTAGAGCTGAGATTGTATTTGCACATCCATTATCAGTAGGTATAGAAAGTACAGGAGAAATATTAGAAGCAAAACTTACAGAAAAAGTTGAAACTCCTTATTTAATCAAACAATTAAATAGAGTGTTGCCAAATGGTATTACTATTCTTTCAGCAGAATATGTAAATGATGATAAAAGAAGCATAATGGCTAAAGTATATGCTGCTACTTATGTTATAACACTAGTATATAATGATGAAATATTTAAGGACAAAACTAAGGCTCAAATTGAAAATATAAAAAATGAATATAAAAGAAAAATGGAAGGTTATTTAGAACAAAAAAATATCTTAGTATTAAAAAAATCTAAAAATAGAATGGAAAGAATAGATATAAAACAACAAATAATTACATATGATTTTTCTTTAGATAATTCTTTAGAAATAACAGTACTTGCAGGTTCTAACTCTAATCTTAAACCTAGTACTATAATGGATGGGTATAGAGAATATATAGATGAACCTACTATTGAATATAACGTTAAAAGAACAAAAATACTATATAAATAAAATATATAATATAGTACATTTTACAATAAAAAAGCCTCTAAAAACAAACTTAAAAAATTTGGAAATTATTGTAAACAAACTATTGACATTAAAAAAATATTATGCAATAATATAGTTGTACTAAACAGGAAGGCGGTGTGTAAAATGCAAATAACAGACGTAAGAGTAAGAAAAATAGCTTCTCAAGGTAAAATGAAAGCTATAGCTTCTATAACTATTGATGATGTATTCGTAATACATGATATTAAAGTTATTGAAAGCGATAATGGTTTCTTTATAGCTATGCCTAGCAGAAAAACTCCAAGCGGAGAATTTAAAGACATTGCTCATCCAATTAATACTGAAACTAGAGAAATGCTTTTAAAAGCAATTCTTGACAAGTATAATGAGGCTGAATAGTTAAGAAATTTTTTAGAAAACTAAGAGGGATATAATTTACGAACTTTTCCCTCTTTTAATACCTAGAAATTCTGTATGTGTTATATTAAAATACGTACAGAATTTCCTTTTTTTGAAAAAATATGGTATAATATAAATATTAGTATATATAATTTTGTTTAGTTAGGTGGTAAGATGTGAATAATCCATATGTTAAAGATATAGTTTCAAAAATCCCATTAAATCCTGGAATATATATGATGAAAGATGAAAATGGTACAGTTATTTATGTGGGAAAAGCAATACATTTAAGAAAAAGGGTAAGACAGTATTTCCAAAAAAATAATAAAACAGCAAGAATTGAAAAAATGGCATCTTTAGTAAGAGATATAGACTATATAGTTACAAGTAATGAAGTAGAGGCTTTAGTATTAGAATGTAATTATATAAAAGAATATAATCCTAAGTTTAATGTTATGTTAAAAGATGATAAAAGCTATCCGTATATTAAGGTAAAAATAAAAGACAAATATCCAGTTATATTTGTTACAAGGACAAAAAAAGAAGATGGCTCTTTGTACTTTGGACCGTATACTAGTGTATCATCAATGAGAGATGTACTTGCAACAATAAAGCAGATATTTCCAATAAAAAGATGCAAATATAATTTAGAAAAAAACAAAAATGTAGGGCCATGTTTGTATTATCATATAGGAAGATGCTTAGGTCCATGTATTAACGATTTAAATTTAAAAGAATATAGAGAAATGATAAATCAAGTTGTACTTTTCCTAGAGGGAAAGAATAATAAGATAAAAGAAATAATAACAGAAGATATAGAAAGATGCATAGAAAACCTAGAATTCGAAAGGGCGGCAATTTTAAAAAAGAGATTAGAAGAAATAGAAAAGATAAGTGCTAAACAAACTGTTGCAAACCTTAATGAAAATAGTAGTGATATATGGGGATATGTTTATCTTTCTGGTACACTATACATACAAGTATTTAAAATACGTAATTATAAAGTGGTATTACATGACAATGTAAAAATTGATGAAGTAGATAAAGACGAAAAAGATGAAGCTTTTATTCAAATAATTTCAAATTACTATATTAATGAAAAAGATGTTCCTAAAAAAATGTATGCTAAGTTAGAAGAAAAAGATGTAGAACTTTTGAATGAATTTTTTAAAGAAAAAGATATAGTATTAAAAGTATTTTCACCAAAAAGAGGTGAGAAATCTAATCTTGTTAAAATGGTTGAAAATAATATAAACATAAACATTGAAGATAAGAAAAATAATGTAGTTGAAGAGTTATCTGAAATGTTAGGATTTAAAGAGCCAATTGATTCGATAGAGTGTTATGATATATCAAATTTAAGAAACGATTACATAGTAGGCTGTATGATTAGATTTGAAGAAGGAAAACTAAACAAAAAGATGTATAGAAAATTCAGAATAAAAAGTACTTTAACTCAAGATGATCCTAAATGTATGTATGAGGTTATAACTAGAAGACTTAAGCACTCTGAAGAGTGGCCGCTTCCTGATGTCGTATTAATCGATGGCGGAAAAAATCAGCTTAAGATGGTAAAAAAGGCCTTTGAAGACTCAAATGAAACAGCCAATATATATGGAATGGTAAAAAATGATAAACATAGAACAAGAGGATTAATCGACTTAAATGGTACAGAGTTTGATCTAAGTAAAGAAAAAAAGATACTTAATTTCTTAACATTTTTGCAAGATGAAGTACATAGATTTGCAATAACATATCATAGGAGTTTAAGAGATAAAATATCTAAAAAGTAATTAGAAAGAAAAGAGGATATTATGAGCCAAAAGAATAAGAATGTTAAAAATACTGAAAAAGGAACATTATATATAGTTGGAACACCTATAGGGAATTTAGGTGATATAACGTTAAGAGCAATAGAAACATTAAAAAATGTAGATATGATTTTAGCTGAAGATACAAGACAAACTTTAAAGTTATTAAATCATTTGAACATAGAAAAACATATGATAAGCTATCATAGACATAATGAAGATGAAAAAATAGAAAAAGTAGTTGAGTATTTAAATACTAAAAAAAACTTAGCTTTAGTTTCTGATGCTGGTATGCCTGTTATATCTGATCCAGGACAAAATCTAGTTAAGTATTTAGTTCAAAATGGATATAATGTAGAAGTAATACCTGGTGTTACAGCACTTGCTACAGCAATAGTTGGAAGTGGTATTGATAGTACAAGATTTACTTTTGAAGGCTTTCTTTCTATAAATAAAAAACAAAGGAAAGCAAGACTTTCAGAGTTAAAAAATGAAACAAGAACAATGATATTTTATGAAGCACCACATAAGATTTTAGCTACTTTGAAAGATATGAAAGAATATTTTGGTAATAGAAATATTTGTGTAGCAAGAGAACTTACTAAAATACATGAAGAGTACATATATACTACAATAGCTGAAGAAATAGAAGAAATTTCTTTAAATGGAATAAAGGGAGAAATAGTTTTAGTAATAGAAGGAATTTCAGAAGAGTTAAAAGAAAAGGAAGAAAATGAATATTTAAAATCTGTGACAAGTAGAGAACTTGTATTAAACGAAATAAAAAATGGTTTAGATAAAAAAGAAGCTATAAAAAAAGTAGCCAAATTAAAAGGTTTAAACAAAAATGACGTATATAAAGAATGTTTAGAATTAAAATAGCTTATAAAATGATAAAAAGGACTTTAGTTATAATGTATTAATGATTATTATAAAAATATAAGGAATTACTACTTGTATAAAATCATAAAAAAATGTATAATATGTGTAAATAAATATAGTATTAAAACTTATTCTAAATAGGAGGAGTATAAAATGGGATATATAGATTTACATGTTCACAGTAAATATTCTGATGGAAAAATGGATATAAAAGATTTACTTGAGATAGCTAGCAATAATAACGTTTCAGTTATTTCTTTTACCGAACATTATAATTTATCATCTTTGAGGGTAGCTAAAAAATTAGTAAAAGGAAACACTAAATATAATGGGATTGAAGTAATACCTGGCATTGAGATAGGAGCTAATATGCAAGATATAGGGCTTTCAAATCATCATGTATGTCATATACTAGCATATTTTGTGTCTCCGCGGATATATGAAATTCTTAGCAAGTACGAAGAAGATAGAAAAAAGACAAATGAAAAAATAATAGAAAGATTGAAAAATCAAGGAATAAACATTACTTATGGTAAAATGCTAAAATATACAAAGAAAAAGAGTTTTGGAAGATATGATATTGCAAGCTTTTTAAGCAAGAATGGATATGCATATACTCCAGAAGATGCATTTTCAAAATTTTTAGATTATGGGCAAATGGCACATATAGAAAGGAAAAAAATGTCACCTGTAGAATTAACTAAAAGTATTGTAAAGTGTGGAGGAGTACCGATAATTGCACATCCAAAAAGCTTAAAAATGAACTTTGAGAGTTTTGAAGAATTTATATTTGAGCTTATTAGAGCTGGACTTTCTGGAATAGAAGTGTATAATCCTAGAAATAAGGAAGAGGAAAGAAAGTTTTACCTAGATATTTGTAAAAAATTTAATTTAATTCCAACTGTAGGATCTGACTTTCATAAAATAGGTGGAGATGTAGAAATTGGAACCGGAATAGATAATAATTTATGTATAGATGATTATAATATTATACAAAGATTAAAAGAAAAGAAGCATGAAATCGATTATAACTAATTAAAAGAAAATAACGTTACAAAATTAAATGTAACGTTATTTTTGGTTATATATATTTATATATATGGTAAGTAGAATTCAATATATAAAAATATGGAATTAATATCTTGGGGAATTGCAGTATACTTCTTCAAGAGGCACATTAATATTGTACGCTTGTCTTAAAAGTTCGGCAACGTATTTGCTTATTTTGTAGACTTGTCCCCTTTGTGGATTAGCTACTTCAACAGTGCTACCGTAGGCTTCATCAGGATCAATTATATTGGCATATTTAAAAGCTATCCATAAAGCTTCATTTTCAACCCATACAATATTCCATGGCATTTTGTCATTTTCACTTGTCTGTATAATTAAAGCAATATGCTTTGAAGCTTCATCTTTATTGTGCCCTCTATATATTTCTTCAAAAGTACCTTTTGTTGTAATGCAATCTCCTAACTCTTCATCTTTTAGTATGGGAAGCTTTGAGTAGTAATCATGTGTTACTATTATTGTGTTATCAATCGTAGGGTCAGCATCTCCTTGCCTTGTGAGAGTTTTAAGTTTTAACTGTTGCATAAAAAATCCTCCAATCACTAATATAACATTTATTGCATTTGCAATCAAATCTTAAATATATAACCTAGATCATTGTAGCATACTTTTTTTATGCAGTCAATTAAAATTTAAAATATTTTGTTGTTTTTATTTCTGTTATATGGTATAACAAAGAAAAGAGGAGTTTTTTTATGAAAGAAAAAGAAATTGAAAGATTAACAAACATGTTAGAAATAGAACATAGATTATATGATAAAGGATATATAAATATTGCAGGAATAGATGAGGCTGGAAGAGGACCTTTATGTGGTCCTGTAGTTGCAGCAGCTGTAATTTTGCCTAAAGATAAGAAAATAGAAGGTGTGAATGATTCCAAAAAATTAACAGAGAAAAAAAGAGAAATGTTATACGATGATATAATGAATGAAGCTGTAGCAGTAGGTGTTGGTATTTCTGAGGTAGATGTAATTGAAAAAGTAAATATATTAAATGCAACTAAAATTGCTATGAAAAAAGCAATCGAAAATTTAAAAGTAAAACCAGATTATTGTTTAATTGATGGAAATCAAATGATAGATATTAGCATTGATGCAGAAACAGTAGTATCTGGAGATGCTAAGTCCGAATCAATAGCAGCAGCTTCTATTATAGCTAAAGTTACAAGGGATAGAATGCTAATTGAATATGACAAGTTGTATCCTGAATATGGATTTGCAAAACACAAAGGATATGGTACTAAAGCACATATTGAGGCTATAAAAAAATATGGGCTTACACCAATACATAGACCAAGTTTTTGCAAAAAATTTGTATAGTATATAGATTATATAGAATGGAGAAAAAATATGAAATGTATATCATGGAATGTAAATGGAATAAGAGCGTGTATAAATAAAGGATTTGAAGAATTTTTTAAAGGTAGTAATGCAGATATTTTTTGCTTGCAAGAAACCAAATGTAGTGAAGATCAATTAGATATGATAACAAAAGCTATATTTGATGGTTATCATATGTATTTTAATAGTGCAATTAAAAAAGGTTATTCTGGCACCGCAGTATTTGCTAAAAAAGAACCACTAGGTGTAACTTATGGAATAGGTAAAGAAGAACATGATACTGAAGGGAGGGTTATAACTTTAGAATATGATAACTTTTTCTTTGTGAATTGCTATACTCCAAACTCTAAAAGAGAGCTTGAAAGATTAGATTATAGAATGAAATGGGAAGAAGAAATTTTAGATTATTTAAATAGTTTAAATGAAGAAAAACCAGTTATATATTGTGGAGATTTAAATGTAGCTCATAAAGAAATAGATTTAAAAAATCCATCTACTAATCACAAAAATGCAGGATTTACTGATGAAGAAAGAAACAAAATGAGTGTGTTATTAAATAGTGGATATATTGATACATTTAGGTATTTGTATCCAGATAAAAAAGATGCATATTCATGGTGGTCATATATGAGAAATTCAAGAGAAAAAAATGTAGGTTGGAGAATTGATTATTTTATAGTTTCAGATAGAATAAAAGAAAAAATTAAAGGGGCTACTATTTATTCTGATATCTATGGAAGTGACCATTGTCCAATAGGACTTGAAATAGATATATAACTTTTGTAATTTTTTTTAAACACTTGAAGTTCTAACATAAATATAGTAAAATATAGTTATAAGGAGAGATTAACGGTGATTGATTTTACAAATTGTATAGAAGAATTTAATAGATATAAAGGCTCAGAAAAGAAAAAAACTTTAAAGTTTAATAATAAAAAGTATTTGGTAAAATTTCCAGATCCAGTAAGAGAAAAAAATAAAAATATATCATATATAAATAATGCATTTTCAGAGTATATAGGAAGTAATATATTTAAGATATCAGGTTTTAATACACAAAATACTGTATTAGGAAAATATATATATAACGAAAAAGAAAAAATTGTTTGTGGATGTGAAGATTTTACAGATGAGCATAATATTTTATATGAATTTGAAAGTATAGCATTAAGCGTAAATCCAGATAAAAAAATAGGTACCGAACTTGAAGATATTATGGGTGTAATTGAAGAGTCTAAGCTGATAGATACTTCGTATACAAAAAATAACTTTTGGGATATGTTCGTTATAGATAGTATAATTGGAAATACAGATAGACATAATGGAAATTGGGGGTTTTTGGTAAATGATGAGTCAAATGAGATAAGCTTCGCACCAATATATGATTGTGGTTCTTGTTTAAATCCTATGTTGGAAGATAAAGATATAGAATTACTGAATGAAACTGAAATTAAAAATTTGGCAATAAATTGTTATTCTTGTATAATGATAAATAGAAAAAAAATAAATTATATGACATATATTAAGTCAAGAAAAAATGAAGAACTAAATAAAGCAGTAGATAGAGTTTTTGAAAGAATAGATATCAATAAAATTAATAGCTTTATAGATGAAATTTCATGTATTTCTGATACAAGAAAGACTTTCTATAAAAAAATAATAAGTTTAAGATATGATATAATAAAAAATGTATGTAAAGGAAAGTGATATTTAATATGGGAAAATTAACTGAAATTCAAAAAGAAAATATACAAGAAATGATAAAAAATGAATATGATTTAGCGGGAAAACCAAAAAAATATAATAGTAATGCAGTAGAAATGGATGTAAGAGAAATATATTCAGATAATGCTATGCAAGAAATATTAAATTCGTATAACAAAAAATATAACACTGATATCCAGAAACAGTTAAGAGCATATCTAGAACCAACTACTATGGAAAAGGTACGTAGCAGTATAGAAGGTGAAGATATCAAAGAAATAAAAGAAAAGGAACAAAAAGAAATTGAAACTACTATCTCTTCTGTTTCTAAAGATGGAATTGGAATGGATAGTAATACTAAAAAAGAAGTTGAGCAAGAACTAGAAGAAAAAAAGAAAAAAGAGCCTCAGGAAATAACCGAAGAAAATTTAAGAGCTACAGTACTAAAAGCTATGTATAAGACAACTTTAGAAAAATATTATAATCTAAAATTAAACCTTCAAGAGGGAAGAAAAGGACAAATTGAAACTGGGGATATAAGTGTAGGAGAAAAGCAAGGAACAGAACTTTTACTTTATGAAAAGTATTTAAAAAGCATTGATGAAAGATATAGGGGAATTTCTAAAAAATCCGTTATACGTGATGACGAAGATATCAAAGAATATGAGGAAGAATTAGCAGTAAGATCCGCTAAAAATGAAGAATATGTTTTAAATAGAAATGAAAACGATATAAAAGAAGTATATAGACTTTATGAGAAAAGAAATAGCCTTGCAACAGATATTGCATATTTAGGTACAAAAGCTGCAAATATGTCACCTGAGAAGTTTAAAAAGGAAATGGATGCTTATCAAAAAGAATATATAGAGATTTCTAGTAAACTTCATAACATAAATCCAAACCCATTTGAATTGCAAAAAAGTATTGATGAAAAAAATGACCTAGAAAGAGCGAGAAATACTATGTCAGGATATAATGTAGTACATGAAAGAGAACTTGGTGGAAGAGTAATAAAAGAAGAAAGAGAAAATGATTTTGATTTTAAAGATAATGTAGAAGATTTAAATAAAATAAATGAAAAAAGTGATAAACTTCAAGATAAATCTATAGAAGATCTTTTAGATAAATATTATGAGGCAGAGGAAAGAGGAAATTATGCTAAGGCGGAAGAAATTCTTCAATCGCTTGAAATGATATCAGGAGTGCAATATGATGATAAAAAAATTACAAATGGTCAAAAAGAAGAAAATAAAGAACCTAAGGAAATAGATAATGCAAAAGAAAAAGAAAAACCTAAAAAAGGTGGGATTTTTGATGATCCTAGAATGAGCGCTACAAATAGTGAAGAAGAAGTATCAAAAATAGAAGCTGATAAGAATGATAGAAAAAGACGTGTCAACTTGGTTGAAGAAAGGCTAAATGTAAAAAGAAGTAGAAATGAAGCTTTTCAAAAAGAAGAGTATGTACCAACATTAAATAATAGAAAGGGGTAATGATTTATGGGACTTGTTACAACAAAGGAAATGTTTAAAAAAGCATATGAAGGTGGATATGCAGTAGGAGCTTTTAATGTTAATAATATGGAAATTATTCAAGGAATAATGGAGGCTGTAAACGAAACAGAAGCACCAGTTATATTGCAAGTATCTGCAGGAGCAAGAAAGTATGCTAATCCAATTTATTTAAAAAAATTAGTAGAGGCTGCAATTGAATGTAATGAAAAATCTGGAAAGGAGATTCCAGTAGTATTACATTTAGACCACGGCCCAGATTTTGAAACATGCAAAGCGTGTATAGATAGTGGTTTTACATCAGTAATGATTGATGGCTCTAAATATAGTTTTGAAGAAAATGTAGAACTTACTAAAAAAGTAGTAGACTATGCACATGAAAGAGGTGTAGTTGTAGAAGCAGAACTTGGAAAACTTGCAGGAGTTGAAGATGATGTAAATGTGGAAGAAAAAGATGCAATGTATACTAATCCTGATGAAGCAGTAGAATTTGTAAAAAGAACAGGGTGTGACTCTTTAGCTATTGCTATTGGAACAAGTCATGGAGCATATAAATTTAAAGGAGATGCTAAACTTAGATTTGATATATTAGAAGAAGTTGGAAAAAAATTACCAGGTTTTCCTATAGTGCTTCATGGGGCTTCTTCTGTACCACAAGAATTTGTTAAAATGTGTAATGAATATGGTGGTCAAATTCCTGGAGCTAAAGGTGTACCAGAAGAAATGTTAAGAAAGGCTGCAACAATGGCTGTATGTAAAATAAACATTGACAGTGATATTCGTCTTGCAATGACGGCGAATATTCGTGAATGTTTTGTAGAGGAACCAGGAGTTTTTGATCCTAGAACATATCTTGGAAAAGCAAGAGAGGCTGTAAAAAATATGGTTAAACATAAGATTGAAGATGTACTTGGTTGTGCAGGTAAGGCCTAAAAAAGGAGATAAATTATGAGATATACATATACACCTACTGGTGTGTGTTCAAGAGAATTTGAAATAGATTTAGACGGTAATAAAATAAAGAGTATTAAAGTAATTGGAGGATGTCCAGGAAATACAATAGGACTAGCAAAATTACTTGAAGGAATGGATGTAAATGAAGCTATATCTAAGTTAAAAGGAATTAAATGTGGTATGAGATCTACTTCATGTCCTGATCAAATAGCTAAAGCTTTAGAAAAAATAATAGAAGAAAATAAATAATAAAGGAAAAGGGCTTAAATTTTTGTTTAGGCCTTTTTTTATAGGTATATTACTTTTTTTGTTAATCTTTTTAACTTTACTTGAATAAGAAAATGTTTTGTAGTATAATATTTCTGAATAAAAGGGCTTAAGTAGTAATAATTTGTGAATGTATAAATTTATGTTTAGAAATTATTATTACGGCCTTTTATTTAAAAATCAAATTTTAAGGAGGATTTTTATGTATAAAAAATTTGAAATGGAATACGCAGGACGCAAACTTGTTATAGAAACAGGTAAAATGGCAGGGCTTGCTAATGGTTCTTGTCTTGTAAGATATGGAGAAACAGCAGTACTTGTAAATGCAACAATGTCAAAAGAGCCAAGAGAGGGAATAGATTTTTTACCTCTTTCAGTAGATTATGAGGAAAGATTATATGCTGTTGGTAAAATACCAGGAGGTTTTATTAAAAGAGAGGGAAGACCTTCAAACAAAGCAATACTTGTATCACGTGTGATTGATAGACCAATAAGACCATTATTTCCTAAAGATTATAGAAACGATACATCTATTAATGCCTTGGTATTAGCAGTTGATCCTGATGTACTTCCAGAAGTACCAGCATCAATTGGAGCATCGATTGCTTTAAATATATCAGATATACCTTTTGATGCGTTAGTAGGTTCAATTAAAGTTGGAATTGTTGATGATAAAATAGTTTTAACCCCTGGACTTGAAGATAGAGAAAAATCAATACTAGATTTAACAGTATCAGCAACTTTAGAAAAAATATGTATGATAGAAGCTGGTGCAAAAGAAGTTCCAGATGATAAGATGTTAGAAGCAATAAAAGAAGCCCATAAGGAAATTAAGAAACTTTGTGATTTTATAAAAACTATAAGAGATGAAGTAGGAAAACCTAAAGCTAAATATTTTTCTTTTGCTGTGCCAGAAGACATGGCTGAATTTGTAGAAGAAGTAGCTCTTGATAAAATGAAAGAAGCTGTTGTTACAAAGGAAAAAACTGTAAGAGATGAGCAAGTAAATAAAGTAGATGAATTTGTAAAAGAAGAATATATTAAAAAATTTGGTGAAGAAAAATATAATGAAAATAAATCAATGCTTGGTGAAGCTTTATATAAAACAGAGAAAAAAGCTGTAAGAAGTTTAATAATAGAAGAAGGAAAACGTGTAGACTCAAGAAAAGATGATGAAATAAGACCACTTTCTGCTGAAGTAGGACTTTTTGAAAGAGTACATGGTAGCGCACTATTTTCTCGTGGACAAACTCAAGTACTTTCTATGGTAACATTAGGTTCATCATCAGATGAACAAGAAATAGATGGTCTTGATGAAGAAGTTACAAAAAGATATATACATCATTATAACTTCCCACCATACAGTGTAGGAGAAGCTAGACCAGCAAGAGGCCCAGGCCGTAGAGAGATTGGACATGGAGCTTTAGCAGAACGTGCCTTAGAGCCAGTTATTCCATCAAAAGAAGAGTTCCCATATACAATAAGAGTTGTATCTGAGGTATTAAGCTCAAATGGTTCTACATCTCAAGGAAGTGTTTGTGGTTCAACACTTGCATTAATGGATGCTGGTGTACCAATTAAAGAACCAGTAGCTGGAATATCAACAGGATTATTCACAAAAAATGGTGATACTTCCGACTATGTAATGATTACAGATATTCAAGGAATAGAAGACTTCTTTGGAGATATGGACTTTAAAGTAGCTGGAACAAAAAATGGTATAACTGCAATTCAAGTAGATATTAAAATTGATGGACTTACATATGAAATAATAGAAGAAGCTTTTGCAAGAACACATAAAGCAAGAAATTATATTTTAGATGAAGTTATGCTTAAAGCTATAGATGCACCAAGAGATCATCTTTCAAAATATGCTCCAAAAATAGAAGTTATAAAAATAAATCCAAGTAAAATCGGGGATGTTATAGGAGCTGGCGGAAAGACAATAAATAAAATTATTGATGAAACAGGTGTAAAAATAGACATCGAAGACGATGGTAGCGTTTTTGTTTCAGGAATTGAAGCTGAAAAGATTGATAGAGCAATAGAAATAATAGAATCTTTGACAAAAGATGTAGAACTAAATCAAACTTATCTTGGTAAAGTAACTAAAATATTACAATTTGGTGCTTTAGTGGAAGTATTACCAGGAAAAGAAGGATTTTTACACATTTCACAAATATCAACAAAACGTATAGCTAAAGTTGAAGATGCATTAAAAGTAGGAGATGAAATTTTAGTAAAGGTAACTGAAATTTCAAAAGACGATGGTAAATTTAGTTTAAGTGCAAAAGCTCTTATGAAAGAAATATAGAGGTGCGTAATTTATGCAAGTTTATGCATTTGTAGGAAAAACAGGAACAGGTAAGAGTTATAATGCCCAAAGGGTAGCAAAAGAAAATAAAATAAATTATATAATAGATGATGCTATCCTTATAAAAAATACTAAGGTAGTAGCTGGAAGATCTGCAAAAACAGAAGCAAATTTTATTGCTTCTGTAAAGGCAGCAGTATTTTTGGATGAAAATAGAAGAGCTGAAATGATACAAGCTCTAAAAAAAGAAAATCCAGAAAAAATATTGATACTAGGTACATCTGATGATATGGTAGAAAAAATAGCTGCTAATCTTAAGCTAGGAAAGATATATAAGACAATATATATTCAAGATATTGCTACAGATGAACAGATAAAAGAAGCAAGAAGATCAAGAGTAGAAGATGGCAAACATGTAGTACCAGTACCAACATTAGAAATTAAAAAACAGTTTTCTGGATATTTTCTTGATTCATTAAAATCATTTAACTTTTTTGGAAGAGATGATGATAGTGTACATGATAATTCGGAAAAAACAATAATAAGGCCAACATATAGTTATCTTGGTAACTATACTATTTCAGATAATGTTATTAATGCAATTATTTCTCATGTAGTATCAAGAGTTGATGGAGTATCAAAAGTATTTAAAGTAGTTACTGAAAAATATATTGATGGAATGAAACTTCGGAATAGATATAGAGATAAAATTTGGAAGAAATATTCCAAAGCTTTCTCAAGAAATTCGTAATACAGTAATCTATGCTGTTGATATGTCTACAGGAATTAATTTGTTTGGAATAAATATAAATGTAAAATCAATTTCAAAATAAAAAATAAGGGGTGAATTTAATATGGAAACAATGCACTATAGTGAAAAGAAAAAAAGTTCAAAAGGTTTTGTTATATTTTTCTTTTTATTTGTATTAATTGGTGGAGCAATTATTATATTTGCAATGTCTAATGAAAATGAACCAGTAGTAGTTGGTTCCCAAGAAACAGATATTCAAAGACTTGTTGATATGGAAAAAGAAGAAAAAGAAGAAACTAAAAATAAAAATGCAAATATAACTTATGAAGTAAAAGATGTAACACATAATGATTCTTCAAATTCAAAAATTAAATCTCAAATTACTGTACCAAAAATAACAGTTGATGGAGAAGAATTGACTGAGATAAATAGTGAAATAGATAAAGAATATACAGATATATTTTCTAAACTAAAAGATCAAATGAAAGATGTGGATAGCAAATATACATATATTGTATCATATAATGTTTATGAAAATATGGTAGGTTCAGATAAAATATTATCAGTAACTATTTATCAAAGGGTAAAAGATGATACTGCTAAGAAAAATACAACAGAAAAAATCACATCATACAATATAGATCTTGCCAAAAAAGAGAAGATAACAGAGTTCTCAGTAGCATCTAGTATACTTGGAAAAGATTATAAAAGTATAATAAAAGGTAAAGTTCAAGATTATGTTGTAGAAAAAGGTATGATGAAAGAATCAGAATTTACTTATGCTATAACAGGACTTGAAGATTTCTATATAAAAGATGGAGTTTTTCATATAATATTTAATGAAGAAAAACTAGTTGATAAAAAATTTGGTGTACTTGATATAGAAGTACCAGTTAATTAAAACAATTACTAGGAGGTAATTTTAGTGTTAGATTCAATGGAAAAATTAGTTAGTTTATGTAAGTCTAGAGGATATGTTTATCCAGGATCTGAAATTTACGGAGGACTTGCAAATACTTGGGATTATGGTCCTTTAGGAAATGAACTAAAAAACAATGTAAAAGCAGCATGGAGAAAAAAATTTATTCAAGAGCAAAAAAATATTGTTGGATTAGATGCGGCAATTCTTATGAATCCTGAAACTTGGGTGGCATCAGGACACGTTGGAGGATTTTCTGATCCACTAATAGATTGTAAAGAATGTAAAACAAGACATAGAGCAGATAAATTAATTGAAGAATGGGCACATGCTCAAGGAAAAGATATGATAGCAGATGGTATGAGTGATGAAGAGTTAATTGGATTTATTAATGAAAATAACATACCATGTCCTACATGTGGAAAAACTAATTTTACAGATATTCGTAAATTTAATCTTATGTTTAAAACTTTCCAAGGTGTAACAGAAGATGCTAAGGCAGAAATATATTTAAGACCAGAAACAGCACAAGGAATTTTTGTTGACTTTAAGAATGTTCTAAGAACTTCAAGGAAAAAAATGCCAATGGGAATTGCTCAAATTGGTAAAGCATTCAGAAATGAAATCACACCAGGAAATTTCATATTTAGAACAAGAGAATTCGAACAAATGGAACTAGAGTTTTTCTGCAAACCTGGAACTGACTTAGAGTGGCATAAGTATTGGAAAGAATTCTGTGAAAAATGGTTATTAAGCCTAGGAATGAAAAAAGAAAATATTCGTTTAAGAGATCATTCAAAAGAAGAATTATCTCATTACTCAAATGCTACAACAGATATAGAATTTGCATTTCCTTTTGGTTGGGGTGAATTATGGGGAATAGCTGATAGAACAGATTTTGATTTATCTAAACATCAAGAATTCTCAAAAGAAGATTTAAGTTATTTAGATCCTGAAACAAATGAGAGATATATTCCATATGTAATAGAACCATCACTTGGAGCAGATAGAGTAATGCTTGCATTTTTATGCAATGCATATGAAGAAGAAAAAATAACTGATACAGATACAAGAGTAGTTCTACATTTGCATCCAGCACTTGCACCATATAAAGTAGCAATACTTCCTTTATCAAAAAAACTAAGCTCAAAAGCTGAAGAAGTTTATGAAGCACTTTCTAAAAAGTTTATGTGTGATTATGATGAAAGTGGCTCAATTGGAAAAAGATATAGAAGAGAAGATGAAATAGGTACTCCTTACTGTGTAACAGTGGACTTTGAAACTTTAGAAGATGAATGTGTTACTGTAAGAGATAGAGATACAATGAAACAAGAAAGAATAAAAATATCTGATCTTGAAAACTATATTAATGAGAAAATTGAATTTTAAGGGAGGTAAAGTTTTATGGAAAAGAAAAAAAGTATTGTTAAATATACAGTAGTAGGTATCCTTATATTTTCTATGGTATTTTCAATGTTTGCAGTTTTAATATCTGCAGTTCAAGGAAGTATATAATATAAAAATACGCACAAAATGGGGTGATTAGTATGGATAAAATAGGATCAAGTTTTGTATCTATAATGTACAAATTAAAAGATGTTTTCGATCTTACCAGTCCAATCAGATATCTTGTATTTATAGCAGATATCTTGATTGTAACTTTTATAATATATTATTTATTTAGAATTGTTAAAAAGACAAGGGCTGGTCAAATAGTAAAAGGAATATTTTTTGTATGCATATTATTTGTAATAGCAAAAGTATTCAATATGGTAATATTAAATTTTATACTTACCAATTTCTTAACTTATGGAGTTATTCTTCTTATTGTTGTATTTCAACCGGAACTTAGAAATGTTTTTGAAAAATTAGGAAGAAGTAAAATAGTTGATGTATTCGATATGGATGATAACATTTTGGTTAAACATTCAATATCTGAAATTGTAAAAGCAGTCGAAATAATGTCGCTTAAAAATATTGGTGCATTAATTGTAATTCAAAGAGATACGCAAATCACAGATGTTTTAAAAGAAGGAGTAAATCTTTCTGCTAAAGTGTCTAGTGAACTTATTCAAAATATATTTATGCCAAGAACGCCACTTCATGATGGTGCAATAGTTATAGATAAAACAGAGATATTGGCAGCTAAATGTATATTACCACTTGCCTCTGAGGTTTCAATACCTAAAAATGTTGGGACAAGACATAGAGCAGCAGTAGGAATAACAGAGATATCTGATGCGTTAGTTGTTGTTGTATCAGAAGAAACAGGTACTATATCACTAGCAGAAGATGGTAAACTTACAAGAAATTTAAGCGGTGATACTTTAAAAGGATTACTTCTAGAAAAAATGGATAAAACTAAAAATAGTGTCGCAATAAAAAACATTATGAAAAATAATTCATAGTATTAAAAAGTTATTCATATATAAATATATGTATAAAATATGAACTAAAAGTTCATGCATATATGGAGGAAAATATATGAATAATCTTTTTGTCGATATATATGAATCTCAAAATAAATCTTTAAATCTGACTTCAGTAACAAATAAAATGTTGCTGAAAACCTTTGGTTATATATTAAAGGAGGATAAACTTCTTAAAACTAAAACAAGTTCAAATATATTCTTGAATTTGGATAAAGAAAAAGTTTTAGACTTAAGTAAAAATAAAAAAGCATTTAAAAGAAGTTTAAAATTCCTGTTAAAAAATAAAAGAAATATAACTGTAGTCTTTAGTAGAAAAATAAAAAATACAATAGGATTAGAAGATAGTATAAAAAAACTTTTTGATCAAATAGGTTTAGATTTTAGATATATTGATTCTTTAAATAAATTAAAAACTTTAGATATCAGCTATATAGAAAGGTATATGACTGTTAAAAAAATAAATCCAGATAGATTTAAATTACTTGTAGCAATAGATGATATATTAGATTTTGATTTTGAAAAGTTTTTAGAATATATACTTAAATATAAATGTGTAGATATACTTAAGATGCAGGATATAAATAAATACGATTATAAAAAACTGGCTAAAGTAGTAGAAAACATAAATAATGAATATGGTTCTTCAGTGCAAATAATACAAAAAAGAAATTTGCAAAATTATGATTTCTGTATTCTATATACAGAAAATCAAAAAGAATATTTTAAATCACATTATGTGTTAAAAAGAGAAGCATATATTTTAGATATCACAAATGTAGATGATGATATACTTAGTAAAGAATATAAAATATATGAAAAAAATAAATCATATATAGAAACTATATTTAAAAGAATGAAGTTAGATGTAAATGAATTTTGTAAAGTAGATTTAGGAAAATTATATAATTAAAATAACTTGACATATGTAGTATAATATTAGTGTTATGCTTTAAAATATAGGGAGGTATAAAAAATGGAAGAAAGAGAAATAATGTTAACCGAAGAAGGTTTTAAAAAATTAGATGAAGAATTAAAACAGTTAAAAGGGCCAAGAAAAATGGAAGTGGCTGAAAGAATAAAAGTTGCAAGAGAATTTGGAGACTTGTCTGAAAACTCTGAATATGATGATGCTAAAAATGAGCAAGCATTACTTGAAGCAAGAATATTAGAAATAGAAAATACATTAAGACATGCAAAAATTGTTGATGATGACGACATATCAACAAGAAAAGTTGGTGTTGGAACTTTAGTTACAGTTTATGATTATGAATTTGATGAAGAAGTTTCATATGGTATAGTAGGTGCAACCGAAGTTAATATGGCAGAAAACAAAATTTCAAATGAATCTCCAGTTGGAAAAGCTTTAATGGGAAGAAAAAAAGGAGAAGAATTTGAAGTTGAAACACCAGGTGGAATGTCTAAGTATAAAGTAATATCAATAAAAAGATTATAATAATTTGTTATATATAAATAGTATGGGAGGAAAAAATGGGAGAAATAAACGAGTTAAGAAAAGTTAGAGAAGAAAAAGAGGACAAGCTAAAAGAAGCAGGAATACCTGTAAGACCAGATAGATTTGAAGTTACTCATTCATTAAAGGATGCCAGAAATTTAGAGGAAGGCGTTCAAAATGTAAAAGTAGCTGGACGTGTTATGTCTAAAAGAAAAATGGGAAAAATAAGCTTCCTTGATTTAAGAGATGTTGAAGGAAGAATTCAACTTTGTATAAAAAAAGATGAAGTTGGAGAAGAAAAATATAAACTAATTCATGAAACTTTAGATGTAGGTGACTTTATCGGAGTAGAGGGAGAAACTTTCGTTACTCAAACAGGAGAAAAGACAATTAGAGTAAAAGAATATACTTTCTTAGGTAAATCTTTAAGACCTCTTCCAGAAAAATTCCATGGAGTTACACATACAGAAACATTATATAGGGAAAGACATCTTGATTTAATAATGAACGATGAAACTAAAAAAAGATTCTTACTTCGTTCAGAATTTATTAAATTAATGAGAGAGTTTTTATGGCAAAAGAACTTTATAGAAGTTGAAACTCCAGTGCTTCAAAATACCGCATCAGGTGCAACTGCAAGACCATTTATAACTCACCATAATATGTATAATACAGATGTATATTTAAGAATTTCACCTGAACTTACATTAAAGAAACTAATAATTGGTGGATTTACTAATATATTTGAAATTGCAAGAGATTTTAGAAATGAAGGAATAAGTGTAAACCATCTTCAAGATTTTACAATGGTTGAAGGTTATAGTGCATATTGGAATTTTGAAGATAATATGAAATTAATGCAAGAAATGGTTACATATATAATTTCTCATTTATTTAATGGAAATCTAAAAGTGATGATTGGTGAAAATGAAATAGATTTCGGAGGAGATTGGGATGTAGTTTCATTTAGAGACCTCCTTATAAAAGACTGTGGAATTGATATAGATAAGTTTACTACTGCTGCTGATTTACTTGCTGAAATAAGAAAAAATAATATAGTACTTGAAGTAGAAAATTTAGAAGCTTTAGGCAGAGGTAATTTAATAGATCAATTATATAAAAAAGTAAGCAGACCTAATATTATACGTCCAACATTTTTAATAAAACATCCAATTGACTTATCACCACTTGCTCGTGCAAATGATGAAAATAATTCACTTACAGATAGGTTCCAACTTATAGTAAATGGACAAGAAATTATAAATGGATATTCTGAACTTGTTGATTCAGTAGAACAAAAAAATAGATTCTTAGAACAAGCTAAGTTAAAAGAAAATGGTGATGATGAAGCAATGAGCTTTGATCATGAATATATAAAAGCAATGGAATATGGTATGCCACCTATTTCAGGATGGGGATTAGGAATTGATAGATTCTTGCAATTCTTAACAAATAGCTATAATATTCGTGACGTAGTACTTTATCCATTGCTAAAACCAAGAGAAAATGTTGAAGTGGATGATGAAGATGAAGAGGGAAAAGAATAGAAAAGGTTCTAACCTAAAAAATAAAAAAATATATATAAATATATTACTTGTATTTGCTATAGCACTATTTATTTTTTCTGGCATAAAAATTGCTCTATGGTTAAGAGATAATAAAAAATCAAAAGAGAATTTAGATGAAACTATAGATATTGCAGATATAAAAGAAACTGATGGCGAAAATGTAGAAAAAGTTAATCCACCAGCTGAAGAAGATACAAAATATTCAAATGATTACTTTTACTATATGTCACTACCATTTCTTTCAGTGGGATTTGATGAACTAAATGCCAAAAACTCTGATACAGTTGCATGGTTAAAAGTTGCTGGAACAAAAGTAAATTATCCAGTAGTTCAAACAAATAATAACGATTATTATTTGACACATGCTTTTGACAAAACGGTAAATGAAGCTGGATGGCTTTTTGCAGATTATAGAAGTAATTTAGATGAATTTCGGTAAAAATAATATAATATATGGACACAGTAGAAGAAATAATACGATGTTTGGAAGTTTACTTGGAGTAACTAATACTTCTTGGTGTAACAATAGAAATAATACAGTGGTATATCTTTCTACTGAAAAGTATAATACAATGTGGCAAGTATTTTCTGTATATACTACACCAAAGGAAACTAATTACTTAACTACATCTTTTGCAAATGACGAAAGCTATTTGAACTTTTTAAATGAATGTAAAAGTAGAAGCATATATGATTTTGGTACAGCATTTAGTGCAAATGATAGTATTTTAACACTTTCTACTTGTGCTAAAGATGATAATTACAGAGTAGTAATTCAAGCAAAACTTATAAAAAAAGATATAAGGTAAAATTGTTATAGTTATAATGAATAACTTAAATGTTAACAAGAAGTTGATGTTTAGGTTATTTTTTAGTGTGAGAAAATTTTATTGATATTCAAAAAGCACAAAATTTTCAAGTGATTTTTTCCATTTTATTTGCTTTTTTTCCATACTATGGTATAATATACGTGGGTGATATGTAATGAAAGAATATAAAATAGTTAAGGATATTAATCCTAATATATTTAGAGGATACGACATACGTGGAATATATGGAAATGATCTAAATGAAGACATAGCATATACAATAGGTAGATCATATGGTACATATATAGGAGAAAATGGATATAAAAAATGTGTTATAGGACATGATAATAGGGATTCATCTCCTGCATTATATGATGCTTTAATAACAGGAATAGTTTCAACTGGTATAGATGTATTAGCTTTAGGACTAGTTACAACACCAATGTACTATTTTGCACAAATTAATTTAAATGATAAAGACGAAATAATGCCGGGAATTATGATAACAGCAAGTCATAATCCAAAAGAATACAACGGTTTTAAAATGTCTGTTAGTAATTTTGGTAATGCTTGTGGCCAAATGATAATAGATTTTAGAGATTTTACAAGTAAATGTGAATTTGTTGATGGTAATGGTAGCGTAATAGAAAAAGATATAAAAGCTGATTACTTAAAACTAATAAAAGAAAGCATTGAGCTTGGTAATAAAAAAATAAAAGTAGTAGTTGATACTGCAAATGGAACAGCTTCAATAATTGCTAAAGACATATTCGATATGTTTAAGGATAAAATAGAAATGGTACCATTATATATGGAATCAGATTCTAATTTTCCAAATCATCATCCAGATCCAAGTGTTGAAGAGAATAATGCTGACTTAAAGAAAAAAGTGTTAGAAGAGCATGCTGATTTTGGACTAGGAATAGATGGTGACGGTGATAGAATTGGTGTTATAGATGAAAATGGAAAAATGGTATTTATTGATTTCTTTGCAATTATTATATGGCGTGATATAATGAGCAAAGTATCAAATAAAAATGCTTTATTTGACGTAAAATGTTCAAAATCTCTTCCTGATGAAATAATAAAATTAGGAGGAAATCCAGTTTGCTATAGAACTGGAAATTCATATATGAAAGCAAAAATGAGAGAAGGAAACTTTGCTTTTGGTAGTGAACTTTCAGGACACGTTTTCTTTAATGATAAATGGCCGAATATTGATGATGGACTTTATGCAGGTTTGAGACTTGCTGAAATATTAACTAAAACAGATAAACATGTTTCAGAGTTATTAGATGGAGTAACTAGATATTATTCTACACCTGAAATAAAGATTACATCAACTGATGAAGAAAAATTTAAAGTTGTTGAAAAAGTTAAAGCTTATTGTGAATCTCAAGAGTATAAAGTTAATGATATAGATGGTGTAAGAGCTGAATTTTCTAATGGATGGGCTTTAGTTAGAGCATCTAATACAGGACCAAATATAACAGCAAGATTTGAAGGCGTGACTGAAGAAGATATGAAAAAAATAGAAAATGAGTTTATGAGTTTATTAAAGTAAGGAAATAATAATTATAAAAGGAGTAGTTAAATGAAGATTATAGATAAAATAAAAGAAGTATATGATTATAGACATATGCTAAAGACTTTAGTAAAGCAAGATATAAATGGTAGGTACAAGGGATCATTTTTCGGATTTCTTTGGACTTTATTAAATCCTCTACTTATGCTTGCAGTATATTCTTTGGTATTTCAGTTTGTATTTAGAACTGGAATAGAGCATTATTCGATTTATTTATTTATATGTTTAATGCCATGGAATGCTTTTGCAAATACCATTGCAGTTGGAACTACCTGTGTATCTAACAATGCAAGTATACTTAAAAAAGTGTATTTTCCAAGAGAGGTGTTACCTTTAGCTGTTGTAATAAGTAATACAATACAATATTTTTTCAGTGCAGTAATAATATTTATAGCTTTACTAGTATCTGGTGTAGGTATTTCGTGGGTAGCAATATTTTTACCTTTGATTGTATTGATACAAGCTATTTTTAGTCTAGGACTTATTATGATATTATCAGCAGCAAATGTATATATTAGAGATGTACAATATATTATGAATCCAGTTATGATGATTTGGATGTATGCATGTCCAATATTATATAGTATTTCAATGGTACCAGAAAAATTTTTAAAATTATATAAGTTAAATCCAATGACATTAATTATGCAAGAATATCAAAATATATTGTACAATAAAACGTTACCTGATTTTAGAAATCTTGGGATTGTATTCTTAGTTTCAATCGCATTTCTTATAATTGGTTATTTAGTATTCAACAAATTGCAAAGACGTTTCGCAGAGGAGGTATAATTAAAGTGGCTAAGAAAAATAATAATGACATAGCAATATCAGTAAAAAACATGTATAAAGAATTTACAATATATGAAGATAAAGCATACTTCCTTAAGGAAAGGCTTTCAAATTTAAAGAGAAATAAAAAAACAAAACATGTTGTTTTAAAAGATATAAATTTGGATATAAAAAAAGGTGAATCTGTAGCTCTTATAGGAGTTAATGGATCTGGTAAATCTACACTTTTAAAGCTCTTAAATAAAATAATATACCCTGAAAAGGGAACAATTGAAATAAATGGAAAAATATCTAGTATGATTGAACTTGGAGCAGGATTTAATACCGATTTTACTGGTAGAGAAAATATATATTTTAATGCATCTATGTATGGATTAGGAAAAAAAGATGTTGATCCTATAATAGATCAAATAATAGATTTTTCTGAACTTGGTCAGTTTATTGATGTGCCAGTTAGAACATATTCATCAGGTATGTATATGAGGCTTGCTTTTTCAATTGCAGTAAATGTACAAGCAGATATTTTGCTTATTGATGAAATACTAGCTGTTGGAGATGCACATTTCCAAGATAAGTGTTTAAATAAGATGAAAGAGTTAAAAGCTCAAGGTAAAACAATGGTATTTGTTTCACACAGTATGGATCAAGTTAAAAGTTTCTGTGATAGAGCAGTTTGGTTATATAATGGCATTTTAAAGATGGATGGTTCTACTGAAGAGGTTGCTAAAGCATATTTAGCTGAACAAGGCTAGTATATATTATATGTTTTTTAAAGGAGAATAATTTGAAATGAAAATATGGATCTTAACTACAGAATATCCTCCAGCTTTTGGAGGGGGAATAGGAACTTATGTAGAAAATGTTGCAAAAATGTATTCACAAAAAGGAGATAGCGTTAAAGTAATATTAAGAGATAGTGAAAATGCTAGAACAAAAATAAACGAAAATTTAGAAGTATGTAGATTTTTGCTTAAGTATGATAATGAATATTCGTATATGGGTGAAATTCAATCCATGGCATATCAATATTTTGAATATTTAAATAAGTTGTTATTAGAGGAAAAACCAGATATTATTGAAATTCAAGAATATAATGCGATTGGTTATTATATATTGCAAAGTAAATATTTAGATAAGAATTATTTAAAAGATATTCCTGTTGTTATACATTTGCATACTCCTCAATTTGCTTTGTATAGTGTAAATAAAAATATTAATTTTAAATTACCTGATTATTGGGTTGGAGAAATGGAAAAATTTTGTATAAAAGCAGCAGACGCTCTTTTATGTCCAAGTCAATTTTTAGCTGACAAATTGCAATATTTAAATCCTAATAAAAAAATAAAAGTTATAAATCTACCCTTTGATTTAGAAGAAGATAATAAAAATACAGAAAAAGATAATAATCTATTTGTATATTTTGGAAGAACTGAATATAGAAAAGGAGTAGAGCAACTAGTAGAAGCTTTTGAAAGACTATGGAAAAAAGGATATAAATGTAAATTAAAATTAATTGGAGGAGATACTAAATTTTTTCCTAAAAATGAGTATTTAGGCGAAATTTTAAAGAAAAAATATTGTAATAGGGTAGAAGAAGGAATTTTAATTTTCCAAAAAAATACCCCTCAAGACATTTTAATAAAAGACATTAAAAAGGCAAAGGCTACAGTAATTCCTTCACTATATGAAAATTTTCCAAATACATGCATTATGTCAATGTGGCTAGCTAAGCCTGTTATTGTATCAAAACAAGGTGGGCAAGCTGAAATGGTTGAAAGTGATGGCGTTAATGGGTTTATTTTCGATCATGAAGAAAAATATAGTTTAGATAAAAAAATCATAGAGGTTTTAAACACTGAAGAAAGTAAGCTGGATATTATTGGAGAAAATGCTAAAAAAAGGATAACAAAACTTTGTAATGTAGAAGATAATTATGTTAAAAGGAAAAAGTTTTTTAATGAAATTATAGACAACTATAAAGAAAGTAAAAAATATCCATTTTTAAATGATAATAATGAATATGAAGCAATAAAAGTAGGAAATAATAAAGGATTATTATCTATAGTAATTCCATATTATAATATGGGAAAATATATAGATGAAACAGTAGATAGCATAAAAAAATCTTTATATAGTAAAAAAGAAATAATAATTGTAAATGATGGTTCAAATGAAGAAGATAGTATTAAGGCCTTAGAAAAGTATGAAAAAGACAATATGGTAAAAGTACTTAATATTGAAAATGCTGGTCTTGCTAACGCTAGAAATGTTGGAGGAAAAGAAGCTAATGGAGAATTCATAGCATTTTTAGATGCTGACGATTTAGTAGAAGAATCTTTTTATAATAAAGCAATTAATATTTTAAACAGATTTGACAATGTTTCTTATGTTTATAGCTGGGTTAAATATTTCGAAGGAAGTAATGGCACATGGACAACTTTTGATATTCAATTACCATATTTACTTTGCCATAATATGCTTAATGCTAATACTTTAGTTAGAAAAGAAGATTTCCTAAGGTATGGTCTAAATAGACCAGAAATGGAATATGGAATGGAAGATTATGATATGTGGATATCTTTAGCTGAGAAAAAATGCTTAGGGGTTTGTATACCAGAATTTTTATCATACTATAGAGTAAGAAAAAACTCAATGGCAAGAGGGTTTAATGCTAATAATTTATTATATTTGACTGAAATTATTACTAAAAATCATAGAAAAATATATCAAGAATATGGCACTGAAATTTATAATATAATTTCAGCTAATGGGCCAAGTTATTTATATAATAATCCATCTTTTTATTTACCTGAATTTGGTGAAAATAAAGTAGTATATAAATCACCTAAGCTTAAAGACATATTATGGAGATATAGAGTTTGGAGAGGCTTTATAAAATTCTTGCAAAAGACAGGGATTATGAAAATATTAAAAAAAATTAGGGGTAATTAAGTATGGCTTTAAGTAAAGAAAATGTTTTATTAGAAGAATTAGAAATAGAAAATAACATTCTAAAGGAAAAAATAAATGAAATTAAAATGAAAAACGAAAATTTTAGTTACGAAATTAATATTTTAAAAAATGATATAGAAAATAAAGAGAATGTTATTAACACAATTCTTAATTCTAGGACTTTTAGATATGCTGATAAAATTGGAAAATTTTTAAAGGGGAAAAAATAGATGAAAAAGAAAAAAATACTCTTTATTATTGACGTTGAAGGATGGACTTTTGAAATTTTAGCAAATAAATTGAAAGAAAATTTAAATGACGCTTATGAAATTGATATATTACCAGGCAGCTTTTTTGAAGGAAATATGGTTAAGTTATTTATATTTACAAATAAATATGATTTAATTCATTTCTTTTGGAGAGGATATTTATCGCTTATTGATAATAACAACATGGATAATTATATTTTGTCTATGGGATATGAAAAAGAAGAATTTTATACCAAATTTATAAATTCAAAAATTATTACAACATCAGTTTGTGATCATTTATATCTTGATGAAAAAGAAAAGTGGAGAACAAATGAAGTATTTAAATATATTAATTCGTATTTTGTTACTTCTAAAAAACTTTACGATATATATGAAAATATAAACAAGGAAAAATTGTATGGTGTTATAAATGATTTTGTTGATTTAAATATATTTAAGCCTGTTATAGGGAGAAAGTATAATAATAAAGATAAATTTGTTTTTGGTTGGGTTGGAAATAGTAACTTTGTAGGACCTAATGGAGAGGAAGATTTAAAAGGTGTAAATTATATATTAAAACCAGCAATAAACGAACTAAAACAGGAAGGATATAATATAAAATTAAAATTGTTAGATTCAGCGCAAGGAATTATTCCTAATGAAAAAATGCCTAAATTTTATGGAGATATTGATGTATATATTTGCACTTCTTCAACTGAAGGTACTCCAATGCCTGTTCTAGAAGCTATGGCTTCAGGATTACCTGTTATATCTACTGATGTAGGTATAGTTAAAGAAGCTTTTGGGAAAAAACAAAAAGAATTAATTTTAGAAGAAAGAACCGTCGAGGCTTTAAAATCTAAGATTAAATATATTATAAAAAATTATGATATATGTGAAGAATTATCTAAAGAAAACATAGAAAGTATTAAAAAATTTTCAATTAATAATATATCTCAAAAATATTATGACTTTTTTGAATACAATTTTAATAATAAATTGAGTAGGAGAAAAAATGATTAAAGTATTTGTTTTAAATAATGAAGATAAGTATATTAGTAGTATAAATAAAAATATCAAAAATACCCAATTAAATGTATTAGAACAAGATGATATTTTAAGGTTAAAAAAAGAAATAAGACTAAAAGAAGAAAACAAACTATACTTAGATTATTTAAGAATCTATATAGTATATAAAAATGGTGGACTTCTTTTAGATGGTAAGTTTGAACTTAGGGAAAGCTTAAATAATTTTTTGCAAAATGAAGTTTTTTTAGGATATAAAACAGAAAATGAAATTGCTACTAATATTATATTTGCTAAATCAAGTGGCAATAGTTATTTAAAGCAAATACTTGATTTAATTGAAGAAGGAAAATATGATAGTATAACAGATGTTTTATCCCAAGTAACAAATAAAAATCTAAAAGAGACGTATAATAGTTTAGTAAACGTTGATGATAAGTTATACATTTATCCTTATGATTTTTTTTATCCTTTAGATTATGAAAGGCATGGCAAAAATATATCCGAAAATACAAAGACTATATTTCATGAAAATTTTCCCCTTTCAAAATTTGCTAGAATAAAATATAATGTATATAAAAAATATGGGCCATATACTTTAAGATATTTGTTAACATTAACTGATTCTGTTAGGAATCAAATAGGAGCCAAAAAATATATTAAGAAACAGACTAAAGGAAAATTTGAAAATTCTAAAAAGATCGAAGAGTCTGTTTTAGAAGCAGCCAAAGTATTAGATGAATATAAAAAAATAAAACCAGAATACATAATTTTACATAATCCAAGATGGATGGGAGTTACCAGTGCTACAAAAGAACTTTTTAATAATTTAGTACCATTACAAGGAACATATACTTCTTCTCAAGTAGATCTGATAGCTAAAAAAATCATAGAGTTGAATGTAAAACAAGTGATATTTAGTGCATTTGAGTTTGGTTTTGATAAATTAGCCAAAAAAATAAAAGAAATGAATAAAAATATTAAAATAAAACTTTTTTGGCATAGTAGTCATTCTCAGATTAATGGTCAACTTGTAGATATTATGAATTGGAAAACCAATTTAACGGTTATTAAGCTACATAGAGCTGGAATAATAGATGTATTTGGAACTTGTAAAGAAAGTTTGCTTAAATTTTATGAAAAACAAGGATTTAAAACAGCCTTTATACAAAATACAGTAAATCTTGATGAGAATTTAAAGCAAAAAATTATTTTATTAAAAAATAATAAAATAAATAATTTGAAGCAAAATATAAAAATTGGACTATATGCAGCTGGAATGGACTGGAGAAAAAATATGTTCAATCAAATTGCAGGGGCGTCTTTAATTTCAAATGCAATAGTAGACAGTGTACCATTAAATTTTGAAGGACAAGTTTTTGCTTCAAAAATAGGGTTGAAAATGACAGGTTTAACTAAGGGAGTAAAAAGAGAAGAACTTTTGAAAAGAATGGCAAGTAATGATATTAATCTGTATGTTACTTTTTCTGAATGTGCCCCTATGCTTCCAATAGAAAGTATGGAATGTGGAACAATATGTTTAACAGGAAATAATCATCATTATTTTAAAAATACAGCACTAGAACAATATTTAGTTGTGTCAAGAGAAGATGATGTAATCGCAATATCAGAAAAAATAAAATATGCATTAGAAAATAAAGAAAAAATATTTGAGTTATATGGCTTATGGAAAAAGGACTATGATATTTGTAGTAAAAAAAGTGTACAAGATTTTTTAGATATGTAATAGCGGGGGAGAAAAATGTCAAGACATTTTAAAAAAGTAAAAAGTATTTTATTTTATCCAAAGAAAGAAACAATGGTAATATTAGAAAAAATAAAAAAATTTAAAGATAAAGAAGGATTTGCAATATATAACCCAGAATGTCTTGGAATTATGAATTCTACTAAAGATTTATTTAAAGAAAATATTGCAATTAAAGAAATTTTAAATAAAAAGCAACTTGAAGTAATAGCCCAAGAAATTTCTAAATTGAACATAAAATATATAATTTTTAGTTCAATCACATTTGGATGGAAAGCTTTAGCTGAACGAATAAAAGAGTTGAATAAATATATAAAGATAAAATTTTTATGGCATGGCTCTCATGCGATGTTCGTAGAAAGAGATGAGTCATATTTTCTATATAGTATAATGGAACTTATGGATAGAAAAATAGTTGACAGTGTCGGCTTTTTTAAAGAAAGTATGGCCGAGTTTTACAAATTAAAAGGTTATAAAGCATTTTTTGTAACCAATAATGTTAGTAATGTAAAAGCTACAAATTTAGAAGCATTTAAAAAGGAAGAAGGAAATATATATTTAGGCTCATATGCGGCGGGCGATCGCTGGGGGAAAAATACAGCTAATCAATTAAGTGCAGCTGCAATGTTAAAAAATGCAGTAGTAGATGTTATACCAACAACAAATTTAATAAAAGAATTTTGTAATACAATTAATTTGAAAATAAATGATGATCATTTAGGCTATTTGACAAGACAAGAATTGTTAAATAGGATGGCTTTAAATGATGTTAATTTATATGTTACTTTTACAGAATGTTCACCTGTAATACCACTTGAAAGTTTAGAATTAGGTGTACCTTGTGTTACAGGAAATAATCATTCATATTTTAAAAATTCTAAGTTACAAGATTATTTAGTTGTAAAAGCAGAAGATGATATAAATGAAATATTTGAAAAAATAAATTTTTGTTTAAATAATAAAGAAGAAATAATAAATTTATATAAAGAATGGAAAAAAGAGTATAATATATTATCCAAAAATCTACTTCAAGATTTTATTAATAGTTAGGAGTTTGTTATGAACGAAGAAATATTATTGTCTGTTATCATTCCAGTATATAATACAGAAAAGTATTTAAATAAATGTTTAGAGTCTGTGATTATAGCATTAAAAAGTATAGATATAAAAAGTGAAATAATAATTGTAAATGATGGTTCAAAAGATAATTCTGAAAAAATAATTTTAGAATATAAAAATGAGTATCAAGATTTAATTAGATATTATAAAAAAGAAAATTCAGGTTTGGCAGATACTAAAAATGTTGGAATAAAATATTCAAAAGGAAAATATTTAAGCTTCATAGACTCCGATGACTATATTGATAAAAATTTTTATGCTGATTCAATAAAATATATTATAGAAAAAAATGTTGATGTGATTATTTATGATTGGGAAACAATTGATATAGTAAATAATACCAAGTATATTGTTGCAGCTAAAAATGATAAATATAATAATGATAAATGGGGGTGTATTGATGTTTCAATAATGCCATCATCTTGTAATAAAATTGTAAAAAAGAACTTATTCGAAGGGTTAGAATTTCCAGTAGGATTAAGATATGAAGACCTGGGAACTACTTTAATAGTGTTATTAAAAGCAAAGAATATAAAATACATAAACAAACCTTATTATAAATATTGTTTAACTCCAAATTCAATTATGAGAATTAAATTTGATGAAAGAAATCTTCAGATAATTGACATTTTTAATATACTTAATGAACGATTAGAAAATTTGAAAATTTCAAAATTTGAAAAAGATTGTTGCTTGTATATGATATATACTAGAAGATTATATGAATTTTTACTTGAAAATATAGCTAAAGAACCTTTTTTTAGAAAATATAAAATTTTGAAAAGCTTATGTAATAAAATACAAATGATTAATATAAAAATGAATAAAAATGTGTATTATAAAAAATGCATATCTAAAAAGAAATTAAACAAGTTACTTCAGTTTTTTATTAACCATAAATGTGTATTGTTACTTACACTATCTTTAAATAAAAGGATATATTATAAATTTTTTCATGTAAAATATTTAGATTGTATTTCTTTAGAGAGCAATTTAAATTTGAAGGGAGAATGATTAATGGAGAATATAAAAATAATACATTATTGTTGGTTTGGACCCAGGCCATTATCAAAGCTTGCCAAAAAATGCATGGCTAGTTGGAAAAAATTTTTACCAGATTATGAAATAAAATTATGGAATGAAGATAATTTTGACTTTAATCAAAATATATTCGTAAAACAAGCTTATGAAAATAAAAAGTGGGCTTTTGTAGCAGATTATGCAAGACTTAAAGCTCTGTCTGAATATGGCGGATTGTATTTAGATACGGATATGGAAATAACAAAAGATATTCATCACATTTTGGATAATGAATGCTTTTTAGGAGTCGAAGATTCTGGACTTGTTAATGCAGCTGTAATTGGTGCCAAAAAGCCCCATAATAAATTTATTGATAGTTTGATAGCAAATTATGATAAATTAGAAAAATTTGATGAAAAAGATATATATGCTATGACTATTCCAAGGCAAATAACAAAAATATTAGAGCCATTGGGATTTGATAAAAATAAACAAGAAATTCAAATATTTTTTGATGGAGACTTAAAAGTTTATCCAAGAGAATACTTTTATCCTTTAAGTTATGATTATCAAAATAATAAATTTACAGAAAAATCTTGCATGGTTCATAGATATGATGCTACATGGGCTAGTAAGCCAGAAAAAGCAAAATTATTTTTTAGAAGACATAATATGAAATTCATGATGAAATCAGTTGATATTTGTGTAAGTATTAAAATAAGAATAAAGAGAATTTGCAATAGAGTAAGGGGAATACCAAATGAAAAAGAATATTAAATGGATTATAATTTTTATATTAATTGCATTAATAATAGAAACTGGCGTGTACTGCTATAATAGTATTACAAATAGCCTATTTAAAAAGTATAATTTTATCGAAAATAAAACTATTGATTTAGACATGAGCAACGCTATTTTAGAAGAAGAAAGTAAAGAATATGAAGTCTTAAAATTAAAATCACCCAAAGATATAAAAATATACAATTTTAAATTTACTTTGAAAGAGGAATACTCTAGTAATTTGTATGTTAGAATAAGAACAGATTATGGTGAAAAATTGTTACCAAAATCTAATTATCCATCTACAGAATTTAAAACATATTATAAAGAAGGAATTACTACTGAAAAGCTAGAAATAGTATTTCCTAAAGATAGTGTAAAGGTTGAAGATATTTCTTCTATACAGCTAAATACTAATTTAGACTATGTTGTTGAAGATAATACTTTTTCTTTCACAAGATGTGTAGTTTATTTTATAATTCAATTATTAATTTATGTATTAATTGTAACTAGGAAGGAGATATATCAAAAAATTAATAATATTAGTCTTGAAAAATTGTTTGGTGGGGCTGTATTGATTTTTGGAATAATATATACTTTTATTAATGTTCCTTTAATTAGATATGATGAGCATGCACATTTTTGGAGAGCCTATGAATTATCACAAGGAAAATTAAAAACGGATCCTGAAAATGAGTTTCCGAAATCTATAGTTAACTTGTTTTTTAGAGATGATGGTACATATCCAAATAGAGAATTTAATTATAATACTTTAGCAACAAAACTTCAAGAAAATCTTAATGCAGAGGATACAATAGCTTTCCCAGCAGGCGTAACTGGTGGTTATAGTGTACTTAATTATATTTCTACGTTGTTTGGCGTATTAATTGCAAGAGTTATAGGTTTAAGCCCAGTACTAATATTTTATGTTGGAAGATTGTTTAATGTTTTTCTGTATTCAATTTTGATATATTTTGCAGTTAAGATTGTACCGTCAAAAAAATACAAAAAAATAATTGGTATAATTTCTTTATTTCCAATGGCTTTAAATTTAGCAGCTTCTTATTCGCCAGATACTGTTATTAATGGCTTTACTATGCTTGCTATAGCTTATGTTTTGAAATTAAAATTTGATGAAAACATAAAACAAATTAATGTTAAACATATTTTGATTTTTTCATGTTTAGCATTAATACCGACTATTTGTAAGGTCGTGTATGTATTTCTTTTTGGATTTATATTTTTTATACAAAAAGATAAATTTAATAAAAAATATTCTAGAGCATTATACTTTGTATTACAATTATTAGGAATTGTGGTTTTATATTATTTGTTTAATGTTTGGTTAAGAGGTGATGTACCACAACCAATAGAGAAAAATCCAATAGAACAGATTATTTATTGTATATCTAATCCTATTCGTTGTGTTAAAATTTTTATATATACTTTGAGTATATATTCTACAGACTATTTAACTCAATTAGTAGGGGGATGGAATACACCTACAATTTTATCTATAGTACTTGCAATAGTATTACTAGCTGTAATATTTGAAAAGGATGAAGAAGACACTAAATACAAATTTACAAAAATTGAACAAGTAGTTTTAATTATTATATCAATATTAGAATTTTTAAGTGTTTTTGTAGCTCTTTATATAGATTGGTCGACTGCACAATGCAATTATATTATTGGAGTACAAGGTAGATATTTTATTCCTATATTACCTATATTTTCATTAGGTATTAATAAAGATTTATTAAAAATAGACATAAAAAGTAAAAAAGTCAAATTTGTACTATTAATTTTGACTATATATATAATTTCAATTATATATAGTGTATATACCTTTATGAGCTAATAAGGAGAAGGTTTATGAAAAGTATTATTAACAAAAGAAACATATTTTATACTGTCATAGCAATATTTATACTAGCTATTATTATGACTATTACTTATAGTGTGGCCATATATTCTAAAGTTTCAGAAAATTTGGTAATTAATATGCTACCAGGTTGCAAAATTAAAAATATGTATATAAACAATATAAAAAGCTCTTTGCAATATTTGACAGATAGTAATTCAGAATTGGAATATAAAGATGAAATACTAGTTTGTAAAGAGAGTTGCAAATTACAATATAGCATTTCTACTATAGATAATGTATATATTGAATTTGAAAATGTTAATAATACTTCTATTGAATTAAATGGAGATAAATTAGATGTAGTAGAAAATATATTTTCTATAAATAATGATTTCTTTGATATAATAAAGTCAAGCATCAACTTTAGAAGTATTGGAGTATTTATTTGTTCATTAGTTATATCTACTCTTATGATATATTTATTTATAATTGTTATAGATAGAATTAAAGCAAATAATATAAAAATTTATGATCTTATATTATTTGCTATATCAATATTTACTATATATATTTCAACTGTTTATCTATTAATAACTATCAATAAATTATTAGCTTTGCTTCCTTTAATCACATTATTAACAATCGCTTTGATTAATGTAAGGAATAATCTTAATAATTGGCATAATATATTTTTGATATTTGTAAGTGTTATTGGAATATATATATTATTAATATTTCCACCTGGACAAGTACCTGATGAACCTTCACATTATTTAAGAAGTTATGTGGATATAGATAATAATTTAAAAACTAGTGATGGCAATGCAAAATTACCTAATAGTGTGTGTGATGTTTTTGATACATTTTCTGGTAATGTACATAGCAAAGAGCAAAAATTTAGTGGGAAAGATTTTATAAAAAGACTAACAATTAATCATGATTTTAATGATGTTTCTGATAAAGAAATTGATTATAATAATACAAAATTTTTAAGCTTTTTTACTTATTTGCCATCTAATTTTGTTAATATTGTAGGCAGGATATTTAATGTATCACCTTTGCTATTGTTTTTAATAGCAAGACTTGTAAATATAACAATTAGTATAATACTTTGTTATTATGCAATAAAAATTACTCCTTGTTTTAAAAAGGTTTTTGTATTAATAAGCTTATTTCCAATATTTTTACAACAATCATTTGGAATCAATCAAGATTTTTTAACGAATTCAATTGCATTGTTGTTTATTGCCTACGTATTGAATTATAAATTTAAGAAAAAGACTATAACAGTAAAAAATATGGTATTGCTTTTTTCTTTAGGAATTGCTTTATCATTATGTAAGTTTGGATATTTTCCTTTATTGTTATTAGTTATATTAATACCGAATGAAAAATTTGAAAGAAAAAGAATGGCTATATTTATGAAAGTTGCTATTATATTAATACCAATAATACTTACATGTTTTATGAACTTAACTGTTATAAAAGAAACAGATACAAATAGTAATTATGAACATTATACAATAGCAAACATAATAAAAGAACCAGTTCATTTTATAAAAGTTTGTATTAAAACTTTTATTTTAAGATGTGATCTAGATTTATTTAGAGGATTAGTTGATGGTTTTGCTTGGTCTACTAAATATCATTATTCTATTATTTTGTGGACAATTTCTAGTATATATATTATAATGTTATTTATAGGAGAAGAAAATGATTTAAAAATAAATGATAGAATTATATTGTTATTAGTATTTAGTAGTATATTTGCAATGCTTTATACAGTAGCATATACTTGGACAAATTATGGAACTGATGTAATAATAGGTTTGCAATCTAGATATTTTATTCCTATATTACCGTTATTTTATATAGCTATTTCTAATAATATGCTAAAACTAAATGTAAATAATAAATATAAATTTTATACTATACTTTTAAGTATAGTGCAAGTTTTATTTGCAATATCTATACTTATTGGTTTTTATTAAAAGGAGAGAAGAAAATGTCAAAAGTTTTATTTGTTATTCCTGCATATAATGAGGAAGAAAACATAGATAAAGTAATAAAAGAAATAAAAAAAGATGTATCGTATGCAGATATTGTGGTGATAAATGACTGTTCAAAAGATAATACCAAAAAAATTGTAGAAAATAATGATATAAAGTGTATTACTGTTCCTTTCAATTTAGGATATGCATGGGCAGTACAAACTGGTATTAAATATGCTAAAGAACATGATTATGATTATGTTATACAATTTGACGCAGATGGTCAACATATTGCAAGCGAAGCAGTTAGAATGCTAAATAAAATGAAAGAAGAAAAGGTGGATATTGTAATAGGTTCTAGATATTTGGAAAAAGGTAGATATGAAATAAAATTTTTTAGAAAAATTGGTGCGGATTTATTTTCCTTTTTAATAAAAATATTTTCAGGTAAAAAAATAACAGATCCTCTATCAGGTTTTCAATGTTTAAATAAAAAAGTAATAGATAGATATAGTAAATTGCGGAAAATATCCCGAGTATCCTGATGCTAATTTGATTTTAGAAATGATTTATGAAGGATATAGTATAGTTGAAATTCCTGTAAGTATGAGACTTAGAGAATTTGGAGAAAGTATGCATGGAGGTATAATAAAACCAATTAAATATATGATAAAAATGTTCTATGAAGTTAATATTATATTGTTAAAAAATATTTTTAAAAAGGAGAAAAGAAAATGAGTGTAAATATATTTTTTGTTGTAGTTGCAATTATTTCTATTATATATATATTATATGAAATAAGAAAAGAAAAATTAAGTGTCTCTGATAGTATGTTTTGGTTACTTGGTTGTTTAGTAATTGCTATATTGTCTATATTTCCAAACATAATAATATATATTTCTAATTTTGTAGGAATAGAATATGCACCGTCGTTATTATTTTTGCTTGCTATTATTGCCTTAATAGGATTAAACTTTAAACAAGTAAAAAGAATAAGAAAATTAGAAGAAAAAATAACCGATTTGGCACAAAATTTAGCTATTATAAAAGCGGATGAAGATGAAATTAAAAAAGAAAATATAAAATAAAAAGGGGAGATATAGAGTGAAGAACGTTGTTGTAATAATGGCTGGTGGTAAAGGTGAGAGATTTTGGCCAATGAGTAGAACTAATATGCCAAAACAATTTTTAAAATTAACAGATTCACCACTTACAATGATTCAGCTTACTGTTAATAGGGTACTACCACTAGTAGATGTAGAAGATATATTTATTGTTACAAATGAAAAATATAAAGATATTATGTATAAACAGTTGCCTGAAATAAAAAAAGAGAATATATTATTTGAGCCTTATGGAAAAAATACAGCTCCTTGTATTGGACTAGCTACTTCAGTTATAAAAAAGAGATATGGAGAAGCAAATGTTATTGTATTAGCTTCTGATCACACTATAAAAAATGAAACAATATATTTAAACAACTTAGAATTAGCTATAAAATATGCGCAAATGGGTCATATTGTAACTTTAGGTATTGTTCCGGAACATATTGAAACAGGCTATGGTTATATTAAATTAAGTGATAAAGTTAGTGAAAATGATCTTGTATATCAAGTTGAAAAATTTGTTGAAAAACCTGATTATGAAACGGCTAAAAAATATTGTAATTCTCGGAAATTATTTATGGAATAGCGGAATGTTCATATGGAAAAATTCTGTAATGTATTCTTCTTTTGAAAAATATATGCCAGAACTATTTAAAAGTATAACTAAAATATATGATGCTGTTGATACAGAAAAATATAACGAAGTGTTAAAAGAAGAATATAATAAGATGCAATCAGAATCAATAGATTATGGTATTATGGAAAAATCGGATAATATATATGTTATTCCTGGTAATTTTGGTTGGGATGATGTAGGAAGTTGGCTTGCTGTTGAAAGATTAAAAAACGTCAACAGTGATAATAATATTTTTGATGGGAATATTGTAGATTATGATTCTACAAATAATATTGTTATTAATAATTCAAATAAAAAACTAATGGCTTTAGTGGGTGTAGAAAATATGGTTTTAATTAATACTGAAGATGCAATATTAATTATGAATAAAGATAGATCTCAGGATATAAAGAAAATGCTACAAAAATTAAAAAATAATAAAACAGAAAAGTATCTGTAATAAGGAGGAAGTTATGAAAGTTTGTTATGTTTTAGCACATTTTTATCCACATGTCGGTGGTGGAGAAAAAGCTATGATGGATTATATTCTTTCAATGAAAAAGTACAATATAGAAGTTAGGGTTGTAACAAGTTCATCTGGCGGTGTGGTTGGTCATAAAGAGTATCAAGGAATAGATATTTATTATTATGATTGGAAATCTTTTTGTGGACATCCTATTGTAAAAAAACAAGATATCATTGAACATATAAAATGGGCTGATATAGTACACACAGCGGTTTATAGTCCTGTTAGAGTAACTGCAAGTGTATGTAGAAAATTAAATAAACCAGTTATTGTAACAGCTTATGAATCTTTAAATGAAAAATGGTTTTGGATAGAAAAAAATCCTATAAAAGCTTTAATGTTTAAAATGTATGAAAAATTAGTTGTAAATACAAAATGTAATTCTTATCATACTGTTTCTGAAGCTACAACAAGAGATTTAGAAAAGAATATTATTAGGAAAGCTAATATCAAAAAAATTAACAATATTGTGGAAATGGATGTAGATCATATAGAATTTAATAGAGAAAAATTTGATACATTTTTTAACATTTCTAAGGATGATAAAGCATTTTTGTCTTATGGAAGACCTGGAAAAACCAAAGGGATTTTTGTATATTTAGATGCTATAAAAGATGTTGTAAAAGAATTATCTGAGGAAGAACTAAAAAACATTAAGTTTTGCTTTATAATGGCTAATGATCCAATGGATCAAAAGCAAAAATTTTTGAAACAGATTAAAGAATGTAATTTAGAAAAATATGTCATTGTTAAAGATCCTGTTGCAAGAAGTGACCTAGAAATATATATAAAATCATGTGATTACGTTGTTGTTCCATCAATAACAGAAGGATTTGGTTTGACGGCGGTTGAAGCTTGTGAAATGGGGAAAAAATTGATTCATAGTAGTGGAGGTTCGCTTCCAGAAGTTACTTTTGGCGAAGTATTGGAATTTGAAAATAGAAATAGCAAATCTTTAGCAAATATTTTAAAAAATGTTATATTAGGAAAAGTTGAGTTTAATAAAAAACAGAAAAAAGATTTTTCTAGCCAAACTATTGGAAAAGAAATGTATGCATTCTATGAAGAATTATTAAGTAGTAATAAATAAATTATAAGTTATTAGGAGAGTGAGATATATTGGAATATAAAGAAAAGTTTAATGAATGGTTAAATAGTTCAATAATAGATGATAAGACTAAAAAAGAATTAGAAGAAATTTCAAATGATGAAAAAGAAGTAGAGGATAGATTTTATAAAGATTTGTCTTTTGGAACTGGTGGATTAAGAGGAATAATGGGAGCAGGAACTAATAGAATGAATTTTTATACTATTAGAAAAGCAACGCAAGGTTTAGCAAATTACATATGCTTAAAAAATGCTCAAGAAAAAGGTGTTGTGATTGCTTATGATTCAAGAAATAATTCTAAAGAATTCAGTGAACAAACCGCTTTGGTTTTAAATGCTAATGGAATAAAGACATATTTATTTAAGAACTTAAGACCCACACCAGAATTATCATTTGCAGTTAGACAGTTAAAAGCAATAGCAGGTATTGTTATTACTGCTAGTCATAACCCTCCAGAATATAATGGGTATAAAGTATACTTAGAAGATGGTGGACAAATTGTACCACCATATGATAAAGAAATAATAACAGAAGTAAATAAAATAAAAGATTTATCTGAAATTAATATAATATCTAAAGAAGAGGCTTTAAATAAAGGATTATATAATGAAATTGAGGAAGAGATTGATATTAAATTTATACAAGCCCTAAATGAATTAATTTTGAATAGGGATATTATACAAAATTTTGGTAAAGACTTAAAGATTGTTTACACTCCTTTACACGGTACAGGTGGAACATTGGTTCCTAAAATTTTAAGAAACTTAGGATTTGAAAATCTTTATTTAGTAAAAGAACAAATAGAAGCAGATGGAAATTTCCCTACTTTAAGTTATCCAAATCCTGAAGATCCAAAAGCGTTTAAATTAGCTTTAGAATTAGCAAAAAAGGTTGATGCAGATATTGTTCTTGCAACAGATCCAGATGCAGATAGAGTTGGAGTGTATGCTAAAAATAAACTTAATGGAGAGTATCAATCATTTAATGGTAATATGTCAGGACTTCTAATAGCAGAATATATTTTAAGTCAAAAAAGCAAAAAGAAAATTTTACCCAAAAATGGTGCTATTGTTAAGACAATAGTTTCTTCAAATATGGCAATAGATATGGCAAAAGCATATAATTTACATTTAATAGAAGTTTTAACAGGCTTTAAATACATAGGTGAACAGATAAAATTATTTGAAAAAGAAAATTCATATGAATATGTATTTGGATATGAAGAAAGTTATGGCTGCTTGGCTGGTACTTATGCAAGAGATAAAGATGCTATTGCAGCAGTTATGCTTCTTTGTGAAGTAGCATGTTATGCTAAAAGCTTAAATAAAACACTATGTGATCTTATGATAGAACTATATGAAAAATATGGTTATTACCAAGAAAGCTTATTATCTTTTACTTTAAAAGGTATAGACGGAAGTCAAAAAATCAACAATATTATGAAAAGCTTAAGAGAGAATAAACTGTTAAATGTATCGGATGAAAAAATAATTGCTATAAGAGATTATTTAAATGATGAAAGGGAGAACCTTCTTGAAAACAAAACAGAAAAAATGAATATGCCACAGTCAAACGTTTTATATTATGAATTGGAAAATAATGGTTGGTTTTGCGTAAGACCATCTGGAACTGAGCCAAAAATCAAGATATATATGGGAGTAAAAGAGTATTCGCTTGATAAATCAATTACTAAAATTAAGAATTTAGAAAAAGAAATTAAAGCCATAATTGAAAGCAAGATTTAGTTTTTAACTTAATGTATATAAGATAATAAAAAGAAAAGGATTTAAGTAAAATGAGTAAGATATTTTTTGTTTGTATTTATGTTACACTATCACTTTTAGGAGTAGTGTTAATGAAATTAGGTGGTAATCCAGGAAAAATTCAACTTGATAAAAAAAATGTAAGTTTATCAATGAATTTGATAAGTGCTATTGGTTGGATATGTTATTTGGGAAGTTTTTTACTATTTACAAGAATAGTTGTAATATTTGATTTAAGTTATATAATGCCACTTGTGACAGGAATTATTCAAGTGTTAACTTTAGTTTTAGCCAAAATAGTATTTAAAGAGAAGTTTTGTGCTAAGTCTATAATTGGAGCAGCTTTTGTAATAATAGGGATATTTGTTATGAATTTTAATATATAAAGAGGAGATTTTTAAATATGAAAAAATATTTATTAGTACTTTTGTTTTTAGTACTTACACTTTCAGGTTTAATATTAATGAAATTAGGTGGAAATGCTGGAACTATGTCTATTGAAAGTGGCAATTTGTCATTTTCATTTAATATAGTTAGTTTAGTAGGACTTATATGCTATATATTAAGCTTTTTAGTATATACAAGTATTATAGTAAAATTTGATTTGAGTTATATATCTCCTGTTACATCTGGAATAACTCAACTGGGTTCATTAATTGCTGGAATTATACTTTTTAATGAGAACATATCTATAAAAAGTATAATTGGGATAGGATTAATAATTATTGGAATTATAATTATGAATATTAAAAAGCCTAATAAGGCGCAAGTTTAATGAAAGGCATTAAAATTATGAAAAAAATAACTTTTTTAATGTTACATTTAAATTATGGGGGAATAGAAAGACAAGTAACAACACTTGCAAATAATTTATGTAATGATTATGATATTGAGATAATATCGCTATATAATTTGTTAAATGGAAAGTCTTTTTATACTTTGGATCCAAAAATTACAGTAAAATATATTTTTGATTTTGGACCCAATAAAGAAGAAATAAAAGATGCTTTGAAAAAGTTAAAAGTATTTAGCTTTTTTAAGGAATTAAATAAATCTATTCAAATATTATATACAAAATATTTCGGAATAAAAAAGATATTAAAAAATTTTAATACAGATATAATAATATCTTCAAGAATAGAATTTTCTAGGCAAATAAAAAAAGAAAGAGCCATAACTATTGCACAAGAACATTCATATATAGACAATAACAAATATATAAATAAAGTAAAAAAATCTTTTAATGGAATTGATTATTTAGTTGTTATGACAAACAAAGCTAAAGAAGAATATGAATTTTGGTTAAAAGATACTACTAATAAACCACAAGTGGTAGTCATACCAAATATGATAAACCCAAATAATGAAAAAAGAAAATCTAATCTAAATTATAATCAAATTATATCTATTGGAAGATTAGAAGATATTAAAGATTTTTCTACATTAATAAGTATATTTTACAATATTCAAAAGAAAAATAAAAACGTAATTCTAAAAATAATAGGAGATGGAAGTAAAAGAGAAGAATTAAAAAAATTAGTAAATAAACTAAAAATAAACGATAAAGTAATATTTACAGGAAGACTTCAAGAAGAAGAGATTAATGAAGAGTTATTAAAATCAGATGTTTTTGTTCTTACTTCTAAAAGTGAAAGTTTTTCTTTAGTATTATGTGAGGCAATGAATTACGGTCTTCCTTGCGTTTCTTTTGATATAAATGTAGGACCTAAGGAAATTATATTTGATAAAGTAAATGGATATTTAATAGAAAATCGAGATATATATAAAATGCAGGAAAAAATAGAACTATTATTAAATAATTATGATATTAGAAAAGAATTAGGAGAAAATGCATTTCAAAGAGCTAAAGCATTTTATCCAGATAAAATTATATCAATGTGGAAAAAATTATTTTAAAATAATATAAAAATGTTGATTTTAAATTATGTATTATATATAATATAGTAGTGATAAAGAGGAGATGTTTTGAGTATGAAAAAAATATTAGTAACAGGGGGAGCAGGATATATTGGCTCACATACATGTGTGGAATTACTTAATGCAGGCTATGAATTAGTTATAATAGATAACTTCTCAAATAGTAAACCAGAAGTATTAGAAAATATAAAAAAAATAACTGGAAAAGATTTTATTTTTTACGAAATGGATTATTTGAATAGAGAAAAATTAGAAAAAGTATTTGAAGAGAATGAAATCGGTTCAGTCATAAATTTTGCTGGTTTCAAAGCAGTGGGAGAATCTGTTATTAAGCCAATAGAATATTATATAAATAATGTATCAGGAGCTTTAATACTGCTTGATACAATGAAAAAGTATGGAGTTAAGAAATTTGTATTCAGTTCTTCAGCTACCGTATATGGAGATCCAGAAGTTGTACCAATAACAGAAGAGTCAAAGATTGGGGGAACAACAAATCCTTATGGGACATCAAAATATATGATTGAATTAATGCTAAAAGATTTATACAAAGCCGATCCTTCATGGAGTATAGTAATTCTTAGATATTTTAATCCAGTAGGAGCTCATGAAAGTGGGCTTATAGGCGAAAACCCAAAAGGTATCCCTAACAATTTAATGCCATATGTAGCACAAGTAGCAGCTGGTAAATTAAAAGAATTATCTGTTTTCGGAAACGATTATGATACTAAAGATGGAACAGGAGTAAGAGATTATATTCATGTTGTAGATTTAGCAATAGGTCATGTAAAAGCAATAGAAAAATTAAACAAAGAAAGTGAAGGATTATATATATATAATTTAGGTACGGGTATAGGATATAGTGTACTTGATATGATAAATGCTTTCCAAAAGGCAAATAATATAAAAGTACCATATAAAATAACTGAAAGAAGATCAGGAGATATAGCTACATGTTTTGCTAATCCTAAAAAAGCAGAAGAAGAGCTTGGATTTAAAGCTACAAAAACATTAGAAGATATGTGTAGAGATACTTGGAACTTTCAAAAAAATCTTATCTAAAAAATAGAGGTATGTATGAAGAAAATTGATTTAAAGAAAAAAAACAATATATTAATTGGATTAATGTTTGTTATAATTATATGTTTTGTAATATTTATAATATTTTTTAGACTAGAAGAAAAATCAAAAGTATCCATTCCAATCATAGAAGATAAATTAAATGGTGTATTGGATAATAAAGATGAAAAAGAAGTGCCACCATCTAATGTAATTGCAACTGTTCCTATTTTTATGTACCATTTTATCTTGGATGATTATGGAAACTATCCAGATGTGGAGAACTTTTTAAAGCCTGAAACATTAGAAGAACAAATAAAATATATTGTGGATAACGGATATGAAACTGTATTTGTGAATGAAATAGAAAAGTTGTACAAATATAAAAAACCTGTGATGCTAACTTTTGACGATTGCTTTGTTTATTTTTACAATAATGCTTTCCCTTTAGTGAAGAAGTATAATGTAAAAGTTACTTTAAATTTAATATATGATTATATTAATGGAGAGAATTATTTAACAAATGAACAAATAAAAGAAATGATAAATAGTGGATTAGTATCAATTGAATCACATACATTGACACATAGAAAGCTTACAACGCTTTCAAATGAAGAAGAAAGAAAAGAAATTTTACAGTCAAAAAAAAATTTTGAAAAAGACTATGGAATTAAGCTTTCAACAATTTGTTATCCAGTAGGTGACTATGATGGGAATACAATTAACATAGCCAAAGAAGAATACAAATATGGATTGGCAATGACAGGAGGCATGTATTACTCTAATATACATACGGATTTGTATAAAATTCCAAGAATTTATGCTAATCGTTCTATGAGCATTAATACATTTGCAAATTATTTATCTAAGTCAAAAGTCGAAGTGACTTGGTAAGAATATAGAACTAAGAATGTAACTTTTACACATTTTTAGTTCTATTTTTGTCGATTATATAATATTTGTTAAAAAGTTCTTTACAAATTTTAAAAGTATGCTAGTATATAATTAAAAAGTTTTTTTCTTAGTTTTAATTCTAAAATTTTATTTCTTTTATTCTCTTAAAAAAATTACGTATAATAAAACTAAATTGTTTTGTTCGTATTTGTTGAAAAAAATGTAAAAATATAGTAAAATCTAGGTGTGATAGCATTATGAAGATTTTAATAATTGGAAGTGTAGCAAGTGGTAAATCTACTCTAGCAAGGAAATTATCAAATAAATTTAATATTAAGAGTTATGAGATAGATTCAATTGTTCATGATGATGTAAATAATATAAAAAGAAAAAATGAAGACCAACAAAAAATAATAGAGAAAATAGATAATCAAAAAGAATGGATAATTGAAGGAACCTTAAGAAGGAATTTATATAATCTATTAGAGATGGCTGATAATATAATTTATGTGGATACTCCTCTAATTATAAGAAAGAAGAGAATTCTAACTAGATATATAAAACAAAAATTAGGAATTGAGAAATGTGGATATAAGCCAAGTTATAAAATGTTGAAAAATATGTATACATGGACTAAAGAATTTGAAAGTAAAAGAAAAGACTTCGAAGATATTTTAAAAAAGTACCAAGAAAAAGTGATTGTAGTTAAAAATAGTAATGATATAAATGAAGATTATATAATGAAAAGGAGAATGCTATGAAATGTATAACTATAAAACAACCTTTTGCTAGTTTAATTGCCGAAGGATTAAAGGAATATGAATTTAGAACTTGGAAAACAAATTATAGAGGGGAAATACTAATTCATGCTGGAAAAACTATAGATAAAAAGGCAATGAAGAAATTTGAAAGATATAACTTAGAGTATCCGACAGGTTGTATTATTGCAAAGGCTAATTTGACTGACTGCATAAAAGTAGATGATGAGTTTAAGAAAGTTTTAAAAGAAGAAAATGAATTAGTTTATTCAGGAGTGTTGAATAATAAAGATTGTATTGAATTTGGATTTAAACTTGAAAATGTGAAAAAAATTAAAAATATTGAAGTTAACGGAAAGTTAAGTTTATGGGAATATAATATAGGTGATTTAACATGAAAAATGAAGAATATATAAAATATACATATAAACATAGAAAAATTGTTATATATTTAGCAGAAAAATATATTAAAGAAGAAATGGTATTAAATCAAATTAAAAAGCATGATATAGATAAATTATTTATATATATGTTTTATGATAAAAAAGATATATCGAAAATTCATAGAACATTATCTAATCATCATGATAATGAAAAAGAAAAAACATATATAGATTATGTAGAAATGGTACTGGACTGGGAAAGTGCAAGATACACTAAGCCAGACAAGCCATTAAACGCATATGATACATTATATAAATATTATCCTCATATGGAAAGTAAAATATTGCCTATACTAAGAAAATTTGGAATTGATAAAAGTGGTTTGGAAATGGAAGAGGATGTATTAAATTATGCTAAAAATATAGATGATTCGAAAGAAAGTATAAAAAAAGAACTAAAAGAATATATAGATGGATATTTTAGTTAATTTATTTTAAATTAAATGAGTTTTTATTATATATTATAAAATTTAAAAAATAGAAAGCGAGAAAAATTATGGATATAATTAAGTTAGCTTCATTTGTTATAGATTATTGTAAAAATAACAATTTAAATAAAATATATATTTGTGGAAATGGTACCAGTGGAAAGACTACATTTAGCAAAAAAATTCAAGAGGAAGCTTTGAAGTATGGAAATGTTAATTTGATTTCAACAGATGATTTTATGGTTGACGAAAATTTAAAACGAAATTCTATTTGTAAATGGATGGAAGATGGTATACAGTACACTGGAAGATATACTTCTTCCAATGTCGAATCATATTTTCTAAAAAATATTTATGAAATTTTATATAATATAGATAATGGAATTGATTTGTATTATTTTCCCAGAAGATATAAAGAAAATAATAATATTAGAAAGCTATACTCAGATTATTTTTTAACAATAATTGAAGGTATGGGAACTGCATTTTTAGAAAAAGACAAAAAAGATTCTTTAACTCTCTTATTAAAATGTAGTTTGGCAGAAGAAATAAAAAGAAGAAAAGAAAGAACGAAAAAATTAAGTAGAGATCCTATTGAGATGTATGATGAAAAAAGAAGTAGTCAATATAGGGTAAATATATTAAATAATGAAGATAAATATGATTTCGTTATAGAAAGTGATGAAAAATTTGATTATAAAATAATTAAGGGGGAATGATTATGATAGGTAATTATAAAGTGATAACACTATGTGGTTCATCTAGATTTAAAGAAGATTTTTTTAAAGTCCAAAAAGATTTAACTTTAAAAGGAAATATAGTAATTTCATTAGGTTTATTTGGACATTCTGGAGATAACGAAGTGTGGGAAAATATGGATGAAGGTACTTTAACTAATACTAAAAAAATGTTAGATGATATGCATAAGAGAAAAATAGATATGGCTGATGAGATTTTTGTTGTAAATGTTGGTGGTTATATAGGAGAAAGTACAAAATCTGAAATAGAGTATGCTAAAATACATGGAAAAAAAGTTAATTATTTAGAAAATTAAATCATTTGTATAGTTTAATGGAGGGAAAGTGTAATATGGAAAAAAGAATGAACAAAAAAGAATTAATTGAGTTGATTGAAAGTTTAAAATTAAACAAAGAAGAATATTGGATTTTATCTAGTGGTGCTTTAGTTATGCGTGGTATATATCCAGATGCTGGAGATTTAGATATAGCTGTTACTGAAAAAGGATTGCAAGAATTAAAAAGAAACTATAACTTAAAGAAAAAAGATAATGGTTGGTATATAGTAAGCGATAAAATAGAATGTGTTCTTGATAAAAAAGAACCATGGAAAATAGAAAAATATGGAGAATACAATTTACAAAGTCTTCAAAAATATTATGAGTTCTTAAAAGAAAGTAATAGAGAAAAAGATAAAGCAAGAATACCATTAATTGAAAAGTATATTAAAAATAATTAGATACTATTGATAAGATATAGGAGTTATTTAAAAATGGAAGAAAAAATTATTAAATTAAATGAAATAAAAGTGGCAATTTTTGATTTTGATGATACATTAGCTATTCATCAAGATAAGGAATTCTTTAAGCATCGCAATGAAAGTGAAAGTAATTTTTTAAGTTATTTTATAAATGCATATACAAAATCAAACTCATTTTATGACACTATTGAACCATGTAGTGTATTGGAACCTTTATATAAGCTGGTAAAGTTTTTTGAAAAAAGTGGAGTTAAAATGTACTGCGTAACAGGGATGCAGTTTTCCTTTAATATTAAAGCTAAAGAGGCTTTTGTGCATAATCATTATAGTGATAAAATAGAAGTTATTTCAACTAACTCTCAAAAATCAAAAGTGGAAGCTATTAAAATAATAGGTAAATTAAATGAATGTAAATTAAATGAAATACTATTTGTAGACGACCTTGAAGAAAATATTGTTAGATTTAAAAATATGGGAATAAAAGCTTTATTACCAAGTGAAGTTGGTATTTTATCTAAAGACTTGTAGTAAAATATTCAGATTAGTTGTTACTGATAGAAAATAAGTAATGTAAATAATAATTTAGGAGGTTATTGTGAAACAAAATATTTATGACGATAAAGAATTTTTCAAAAAGTATGATGAACTTAGAATTGAAAAAAGAGGTTTAAATGCAAATGATTTAATTGAAATTCCAGCTTTTAGAAATATTATGCCTGATGTTACAGGTAAAAAAATATTAGATTTAGGTTGTGGATATGGAGAAAATGATAAATATTATAAAGAATTAGGTGCAAAAAGCATATTAGGTTTGGATATTTCTACGCATATGATAGATATTGCAAATAAATATAACAAGTTAAGTGATATAGATTATAAGGTGATGGCTATGGAAGATATATCTCAAATTAATGATAAGTTTGATATAGTAATATCATCGCTTGCATTTCACTATATAAAAGACTATAACAAATTATTAAAAGATATTTACAATTTACTAAATAAAGATGGATATTTAATATTTTCACAGGAACATCCATTTAAAACATGTATAAAATATACAGAAAATGTTAAGAAGGGACATATAATTATTGATAATAAATATTTTGGATTATTTTCGGATTACAATAGGCCTGGTATGAGAACTAAGGAATGGTTTGAAAAAAATGTTATAAAGTACCATAGAACATTTTCTGAAATTATTAATGGGCTTGTAAAAAATGGTTTTTATGTTGAAAGAATAGAAGAGCCTGTTGCGACTCAAGATGCTTTAAATAAAAATCCAAAATATATAAATCAATTAGATAGACCATTCTTTTTGATTATTAAAGCGAAGAAAGTTGTATAAATTATATAGAATATTTGGAAATGTTTATGTGAAAGAGAGGAATGGAAAAGTGGAGTTTGAAAAGGAAATAACTGTAACAAGCAATATTTCAAAAAAAGACTTAATAAATTTTTTTGAAGTTAATAATTATAAAAAAGTAGATGATTATGTCGTAGATGATATATATTATGTTTTAAATGGTGTAGATTTAAATGCAAATCCATTGGATGTTTTAAAGAGATGTGTTTTAGTTAGAAGTATTGATAATAAAAAGCATTATCTTGTGTATAAATACAAAGAATATGATGATAGTGAAAATATAATTAAGCAAGGAAAATCAAAAGTACAAGTTATTAGTAAGGAAGACGCCAAATCGTTTTTAAAAATAATAGAGTATAAAGAATTAATAAGAATAGTTGACCATATAGAAGTTTATGAAAAGAATGGATTGCAAATTTGTGTTGAAGAAGTTAATGATAAATATTTATTTATTGAAATAGAAGAAAGTGAAAAGTATAATACCATAGAAAAAATGATTGACGCTTTAGAAAATACAGGAATTAATTACGACAAAAGCAATTATTTCGTAAAAAAAGCAAAAATAATTTTTGAGGAAAAATATGGTAATAAAACAAGATAAACTGTATAAGTCGACTTTTTATCTATTGATAGAGGAATTAAAGAAATAAAAATATAGGGGTTAGGAGAGTAATGAAAAAGATAAATTACCTATTGATAATGATTGCAATATTAGGAATAGTATTTGCATTTTTCCTTTTTATTAAAGAAGGTATTGCAATAGACGTAAATTCCAAAAACAAAGAGTTTGTTTACCAGTCTTTAAATGGAGAAATAGAAAATCCAGATAATGTTACTAAAATTATATTAGGGGAAGGCTGGAATTCTGGTAAATTGACAATTTATCACTCTTTTGGAAAAAAAGAAACATTGTATATTACAGAGGGAAAGTTTAAATTAGGACAGTTAGAAAGATATATTAAGGAAAATGGTCATAACTTAGATAATATAGGTTTTGTTCTAATAGGGATTTCTAGCTTAATTGTATTATATTTGTTTGTATGTAGAAATTTAAAAAATAAGTTCAAAAGATAAAATCATAATTTATATAAAAGTTAGTAAAATAGCATGTGCAGGTGCTAATGTTATTTTTGAAAGAGAACTACGGACAAAAAAAGATAGAGAACAAATTGTTGAATATTATGAATAGCTAAATTATACTTTGATAATTTCTTAAATGAAGCAAAAATGATTAGAATGTAAGTGAAAATAATGAATATGTATCAAAAAAGAAAAATGAGAAAAAATAAAAAAATGAACGAAGATACAAAAACTTTACCATCAACGAGTATCAACTGGTAAAGAACGACTTATATAAACATTCGTTTAAGCCCTTACTTTATAAGACTTTTAATTAAATTCCTTTTTACATTTTTCCAAAAAAATCAATAAAAATTATAAGGAAAATCAGGTGAGAACGACATAAAGAAACATTTATGATAAATAAAGGAGGTCATTTTATGAAAAAAAATAGTATTACGATTAGATCAAGTGCTGCTGAATATCTAACTTTTATTGCAGCAACCGGAACTGATAA